>NZ_OX352321.1:3658021-4287032 GCF_947090775.1 Pseudarthrobacter sp. MM222 | reverse complement strand
CAATCAGTTCCTCAAACTTGCTTGCCTGCATTACCTGCAGCCAAGAGGCCCGAACCAGTGCGCTGGCGCCGGCTCAATCCACAGGGTTATGCACAGTCCGTGGATAATTGGCTACTGGGACACTCTAGGGGATGAAAAACCTAGAAGATAGCTAGGGTCTGTCCTGTGGATAATCACATGGCTGTAGTTCGAAATCGGGGGCCGTGACGCACTTCATCCACAGGCAGCAGCGGCAGTTAGCCACAGCTGGGGAAAGGTTGCGACGCATCCCTCAGTTTGACTCTGGAGGGCACTAACACCTAACGTTGTGAAGTCCCATGTGTACGCTTTTCGCCTCATCTGAATCTCTCCCGACGCCCCGCGTCTTGCGAGACCGAGGGAAGCGGAACATACAAAACTTAGCGTCGACCAGTTCTTCCCCCTTGATCGGGTGGGCGCACCTTTGATCCACTGGAGTAACTAACGTGAGCAAGCGGACTTTTCAGCCGAATAACCGCCGTCGAGCCAAGAAGCACGGCTTCCGCCTTCGTATGCGTACCCGTGCCGGCCGCGCCATCCTGGCAGCCCGTCGTGGCAAGGGTCGCACCGAACTGTCGGCCTAAATACTGACTCGTCGGTCCACCTCCCTGTGCGAGTTCAACGGTGCTAGCCACCCGAAACCGTCTAAGGACATCAACCGATTTTTCAACAACTGTACGTTCCGGTGTCCGCAATGGACGCCGGAACGTAGTGTTATATGCGGCAGCCCTGGCTGCCGACGAACCAAGCCGGATCGGATTCATCGTTTCCAAGAGTGTCGGGAACGCTGTCGTCAGGAACCTCGTTAAGAGGAGACTGAGAGAAGCCGGCGCCTTGTCGTTGCAGAAATACGGTAGCGGGTTCGCGATCGTGGTTCGGGCCCTGCCCGCCGCGGCCGGTGCCAGCTGGGACCAACTGCGCAACGACTATGACGCCGCTCTGGAGACAACCATGAAACGGCTGGGCAGCCGCCTTCCACAGGCTGCTTCTTCAGTTTCTAACGAGACAACACAGGAAGGGACACCGCGTGCGTAACTCAACTGCCGCCGTCGTCCCCGCTCCTATTTCGGGGATTAAGCCCGCGGCAGCCTGGCTTGGCCGCGCCGTGTGGAATTTGCCCCGCAATATCCTCATTCTGCTCCTGCTGGCGTACCGCAAGGTGGTCTCACCGCTGTACGGCCAGGTCTGCCGGTTCTTTCCCAGCTGTTCGGCCTACGCCCTTGAGGCGATCACGGTCCACGGCGCGGTTAAGGGCAGTTGGCTGGCGGCGCGGCGCCTGATGCGCTGTCATCCTTGGAATGCCGGTGGTGTGGACCACGTCCCCGCCGGCGATCGTGTTTGGCCCGAAGGCCGCACCCCCACAATTGTTGTACTGAACAATCCGGACAAGTACCTGGCTGCTCAGTCTGATGGAGAAGGCCGCCTTGCGGCCTAACGAATAGGGATATCGTATGGACTTCTTTGAAACACTCATGTTTCCGTTCAAGTGGCTGGTCTCGTTCATCATGGTCGCTTTCCATGATGGGCTGAGCACTATCGGCCTGCCGGCGGCCAACGGCTGGACCTGGACGCTGTCCATCATCGGGCTGGTGCTGGTGATCCGCGCCGCCCTGATCCCCGTGTTCGTGAAGCAGATCAAGGCCCAGCGCGGGATGCAGCTGCTGCAGCCCGACCTGAAGAAGCTGCAGGACAAGTACAAGGGCAAGACCGACCAGCTGTCCCGCCAGGCCATGGCGCAGGAACAGATGGCCATGTACAAGAAGCACGGCACCAACCCGTTCTCGGCCTGCCTGCCCATGCTGATCCAGATGCCGTTCTTCTTCGCCCTCTTCACGGTGCTCTCCGGCATTACGACGGCGGCTGCCAGCGGCAAGGGCATCGGCGCCATGAGCCACGACCAGGTGGTGCAGTTCGACGAATCGAGCATCTTCGGCGCACCGCTGTCCGCAACGCTGCTTCACGGCACGCCTGAGGGCGGCAATGTGGTGGCGGTATGGATCCTCTCGATCGTGATGATCCTTGCCATGACGGCATCGCAGTTCATCACGCAGAAGCAGATCATGGCCAAGAACATGTCCGAAGAGGCCATGGCCAGCCCGTTCATGCGCCAGCAGAAGATGATGCTCTACATCCTGCCGATCGTCTTCGGTGTGGGCGGCATTAACTTCCCCATCGGCGTCCTCATCTACTGGACCACCACCAACCTGTGGACCATGGCGCAGCAGTTCTTCGTGATCCGCCGCATGCCGACGCCGGGGTCCCCCGCCGCCAAGGCCCTCGCCGAGCGCCGCGCCGCCAAGGGTCTGCCGGCACTGCCGCTGACCGGCGCCAGGAAGGCCGACGCCGAAGCAGCCGAAGCCGCTGCGGTCGCCGCGATGCAGGCCAAGGCCCAGCGCGTTCAGCCACAACGTAAGAACAGGAAGAGGAAGTAATGTCCGCCGAGAGCACCGAACACGCTATTTCCGCCGAGGTCATGGAGGACCAGGACGAATCCCAACAGGATGTCTTGGATTCCGAGGGCAACCCGGAGAAGGGTGCGTCCGCCAGCCGTCTGGAAGAAGAAGGCGACGTCGCGGCGGACTACCTCGAGGAACTGCTGGACATT
Organism: Pseudarthrobacter sp. MM222; assembly: GCF_947090775.1. NCBI lineage: Bacteria > Bacillati > Actinomycetota > Actinomycetes > Micrococcales > Micrococcaceae > Pseudarthrobacter > Pseudarthrobacter sp. MM222. The sequence goes on along the minus strand of NZ_OX352321.1, from coordinate 4,284,409 downwards.
GCCGACATCGACGGCGACATCGACATTGAGGTCCGCAACGGCCGCACCTACATCTCCATCGTCACCGAAGAAGAATCGGCCGGTCTGGACAACCTGGTGGGCGCTGACGGCGAGGTCCTCGAAGCACTTCAGGAACTGACCCGGCTGGCCGTCCTTTCGGCCACGGAGAACCGGTCACGTCTCGTGCTCGACATCAATGGCTACCGTTCGGAGCGTGCCGGCGAGCTGCAAAAGATCGCGGAGGACGCCGTCACGTCCGTCAAGGAGTCCGGCGAGACCGTCGCACTGGCCCCGATGAGTGCCTATGAGCGCAAGATTGTGCATGACGCCGTGGCCGACTTGGGCCTCGTGAGCGAGTCCGAGGGCGAAGGTGCCGACCGGCACATTGTCGTCTCCGCAGACTGAATGCGCCGGATAGCTTGATGGTTGAAATTACCCCGGCCGAGCTTAAAGCCGCCGAGTCCATCTTTGGTGAGCGCCTGGAGCTGGCGAAGCGTTACGTTGAACACCTGGCTACTTCCGGTACCGAGCGCGGGCTGATTGGGCCACGGGAGGTGCCGCGGCTGTGGAGCCGGCATGTGCTGAACTGTGCAGTCATCGAAAGCCAGATCGCCCACGGCAGCCATGTGGCGGACGTTGGAAGCGGGGCCGGACTGCCGGGCCTCTGCCTTGCGATCGCCCGCCCGGACCTAGAACTTACTCTGATCGAGCCCCTCGAGCGGCGCGTTATCTGGCTCCAGGAAGTGGTGGATGATCTGGGGCTCGAAAATGTCACGATCATGCGTACCCGCGCGGAGCTCGCTGTCGGCATGGTCGACGCCGATGTAGTCACCGCACGTGCTGTTTCGGCGTTGACCAACCTTGCGGGACTGACCATTCCGCTGCTGGCCGGCAAGGGCGAGGTTGTTGCCATCAAGGGGCGCAGCGCTGGCGAGGAAATTGAGAAGGCTGCCAAGGTGATCCGCAAACTTGGCGGCACTCAGACGTCGGTTGTGCTGGTCGGTGAGGACGTCCTCGAGGAACCCACAACCGTAGTCCGGATCGTTGTGAATAAGCCTCAAAAGATTGCCTAGCATCCGCCCCGTCTCCAAGGAGTTCAAGGGGAAGAGGTTAGGCTAGTAACCGGCAGCAGACGCCGAATGAGAGTGAGTGTGTCACAGTGACAAGCAGCGAAACCTCCACACAGCGGATCCCCCCGTTCGTGTCCCTGGGGTCAGCACGGTCCTTTGTTGCGCCCGCTATCACCCACGGCTTGTCCGGGAATCACACGGCATCGGTTGCTAAGAGCGCCGGCAAGGCCAGCGTTTCACGTGAAACGGCCGTGTCCTCCGCTGGCAACGTGCTGGACTCGATCGATGACTCCAGCCCCATCGCTCGGGAGCTGGCGCACGAGAACAAGCGGCGCGAACGCCTTCTCGGCCGTGAACTGCCGAAGCCAGAGAAGACCCGGATCTTCACCGTGTCCAACCAGAAGGGCGGCGTCGGCAAAACGACCACTACGGTCAACATTGCTGCCGCCCTGGCCGCTGCAGGACTCAATGTCCTGGTGATTGACATCGACCCGCAGGGAAACGCTTCCACTGCCCTCGGCATCGAACACCACGCCGACATCGACAGCATCTATGACGTGCTGATCAACGACCTCCCCCTGCAGGACGTCGTGGCCCCTTGCCCGGACATCGCAAAGCTGATTTGCGCACCGGCCACCATCCACCTGGCCGGTGCAGAAATCGAACTGGTCAGCCTCGTGGCCCGCGAACAGCGGCTTCGACGGGCCATCGATGTGTATGCCAAGGAGCGAGCCAAGAACGGTGAGGAGCGCCTTGACTACATCTTCATTGACTGCCCGCCGAGTCTGGGGCTGCTGACGGTCAACGCATTCTGCGCCGCCAACGAAGTTCTGATCCCAATCCAGTGTGAGTACTACGCGCTCGAGGGCTTGAGCCAGCTGCTGAAAAACATTGAAATGATCCAGAAGCACTTGAATGCGGACTTGGTTGTTTCCACAATTCTGCTGACCATGTACGATGGCCGCACCAACCTTGCCGCCCAGGTGGCCGCTGAAGTGCGCGAGCACTTCCCGGACCAGGTCCTCGGGGCCGTCGTTCCCCGATCCGTCCGCATCTCCGAAGCGCCTAGCTACCAGCAGACCGTGATGACGTACGACCCGTCATCGACCGGTGCGCTGTCCTACCTGGAAGCCGCAGCGGAAATCGCTGAACGTTAGAATCACTTTCAAGAATTGCAATAATGAGAGCCCGGCGACGCCCGGCTCTTCCAATGGAGGGATGTAGCCATGAGCGATAAGCGACGCGGCCTTGGCCGTGGACTTGGGGCACTCATTCCCAGTTCCGCCTCGATGAGCGGTTCCGGAAACGGATCGGCCCCGTCCCGTCCCGTGGATCTATTCTTCCCCGAGCCCCGGAAGCGGAACGCTTCGGCCGAGATTCTTCTGGCAGACGAGCTTGAGGCCGAGCTGGCAGAGACCAGCGCAGAGTCGTCGATCCCTCCGGCCGGCAATGACGCCGCAGCCGAGAACGAGTCGGCGACCACTGCCTCGACCCGCAAAGCACCTGCACGTCAGGGCGCCGGAGGCAAGAGCGAGCCCGCCGCGGCCGGGACTGATGCACAGGCCGACGAGCCGGAGCCGAGTGAAAAGCCGGCAAGGCCGGACACGGCCCGCGAACGTGAGGCCGACTCCGGCGTCGAGCTGGTTGAGGTTCCGGGCGTGCGTTTTGCGGAAATCCCCGTTACCGACATCCATCCCAACCGCAAGCAGCCACGGTCCGTCTTCGATGAGGACGACATGGCGGAGCTCGTCCACTCCGTGCGGGAAATCGGTGTGCTCCAGCCAATTGTCGTCCGAACCTCAACCGAAAACGGTGGCGAACCGTACGAACTGGTCATGGGTGAGCGCCGCTGGCGGGCAGTGCAGGCCGCAGGGCTGGAAACCATCCCGGCGATCGTTCGCGATACCACCGACGACGACTTGCTTCGCGATGCTTTGCTGGAGAACCTGCACCGCAGCCAGCTGAACCCCCTCGAAGAGGCTGCCGCGTACCAGCAGCTCTTGGAGGACTTCGGCACCACTCATGAGCAGCTGGCGGACCGTATCGGACGTTCACGCCCCCAGGTCTCCAACACGCTGCGTCTGCTGAAGCTGCCCCCGCTTGTCCAGCGCCGCGTCGCAGCCGGTGTCATCTCTGCCGGCCACGCGCGTGCGCTCCTGGCGCTCCCGGACGCGGCGGCGATGGAGCGCATGGCGCAGAAGATCGTGTCCGAGGGGATGTCGGTGCGAGCCACCGAGGAGGCCGTCACCCTGTACCAGAGTCCGTCGACGAATTCCAAGAACAATATTCCCCGTCCCGGAGCCCGGCATGAGCGTCTGGACTACCTGGCGTCATCCTTGTCCGATCGCCTGGACACCAACGTCAAAATTTCCCTCGGTGCCCGGAAGGGACGCGTAAGCATTGAGTTTGCGAGCGTTGAGGATCTCAACCGCATCATGGATGTCCTTGCCCCTGGTCCGTCCAGCTAGGTTTCTCACTGTCGTACGCCAGGGACCCTGTTTCACGTGAAACAGGGTCCCTTCGTCTATACGCTTCTCCGCATTGAAGCGTTCAATGTCTGATCTCCGGGATTGTGTACCGTCTGACTACCGGCATATCGTGGGAGCGTTGCACGCAGGACATGGTGGCCGGCCCCCTACACACGGTGCGTCCATACGACGGTCGCTCAGCCTTCTCCTCTTAGACGTACTCCTCCCGTGCGTTCTCCTCCCCGGTCCCCTCGACAGACGCTCCTTTGGGCGCACGCTTTCGAGCAAAGGTGTTTGGCGGGCCTGCTAATGATCGATCTGACGAATACTGCTCGGCCGCGCGGCGCGGTCAGCGGCTTTCGCTTTCGGGCACGGCGTCCGGCAAGCTTAGGGGTGTGTGGGGTTTCACGTGAAACGCGAGAAGTCGAGGTGTGCGTCTGGATGGCGATGCGGGAACTGAAGTGGGTCCAAGCCAACTGAGTCATTTCGGCGGCCCCCTCCTTGTAAGGCCATGCGCGATGCTTCTGTTGCCCTTCTTTCAGCGAAAGATCACACAATGTTTCACGTGAAACGACTGGGTCCGGCGGACTGGCTGTGATCCCTGGGCTTCCTCGGATGGCGAACAGCGAGCCGCGCATCGCCTAAAGATTCGGTTCGGCCGCAGGATAGTCCATGGTCCCCGCAGCCGGCCCAAATGCGAAGCACGGGGCATGGTTTCACGTGGCACCAAACTGTCCTAAGAAACAGGCTCTCACTGTGCGCGCTGGCCTGCCGAGGAGCGGGACCGATGCAGCCGGGTCACCGGCCAACAGCATCTCCCACCTAGCGCGTTTCCGCGCCGGCGGCTGAGCGACGGGCATCGCGGGCGATCTTCGGGGTCACTGGGCTATCGTGAGACGGCGCTCGGCCCGCGCGATGCAGAAGCGCCCCGATCTCGCGCCGGTTTCGCTCTGGGACTATTGCCGTGTTCTAGGACTATGCCCACACGACGCCCTTAGGTTGATTTACGGTGACCGGGCGCAGCGCACATGGTCGGGCAAGCGCTTCACAAGCGTAAGGCCAGGATCGTGGTCAGCACTTTCAGAACCACGCCAGGTCGAGATCCTGTAGCTCCCCGGCACTCCGAGGCATCGAATGCGATGCCGGTCCGCTGCTCCGCGACCTCGTGTCAGGAGCTTCTCCCGGCACCGTCGGAACGTCGGGGGAACCCGCCGCTGCGCAACACGAGTGGTTTCGCTTAAGGGGCGGGCAGCGTATCGCGAATGTGGGAGGTCGGCCGGTGGCAGGCCCGTCCGACGGTATATACGAGCCGGAGACCGCCGCGGGGCATCGTCGCTCGCCCTGGCGGCACGCTCGGCCGGTTGTCCGGCCGCGCCACTCCCCTGCTGGCTCACGGATGATTTGCGCACTGTGTTGCTGCTTGTCCGGCCCTCCGTGGTCTTGGGTGGGGACTGTCTCTGTTCGCCGGCTTGCCGTTCCGCTGCGTGCCCTCCTTCGCGTCCTAGGGGTGTTAGAGACACCCTGGATCTTTCGCCCGGGGCCGCCAGTTGCAGTTTGGAGATCCGTCGGCAGAGGCTGTGGCTGAGTTCATTGGCCCTCCCGCCCGCTGCATGGCGAATCAGCGGGCGAATGCGCCGCCGGTGCGTGGCCAGTAAATTGGAGCCATACGGTGCCCGGTGGAAGCTACGTGACCGCTCCGGCCATACCTTCGAGCCGCCAATTCCTCTAAAGGGTGACGAGATGTTCGGAACAGAGGAATTCACCTGCCGGTCGCGAGGAGGCGCCGCAGGCGCGGAGCGATCTCCACGCTAGCGGAAATGGTCCCACCCCTCCGGGCGCGGGTGTCATCGTCAGAGTCGGACATCCAGTCGCTTGGAGGCCGCACGGATCCATTCACAGTCCTCAAGTAGACGGAAGCGAGCTCGCCAACCTCCTCCCGGGGCCGCCGTCATCTGTCCTTGCCTTCGGCTCCCGCTGCACGGCCGGATGCCGGAATGCCGGACGCCGTAATGCCGGACGGCGGAATGATGCAGTGCCATTCCTAGCGAGCTGACCGCGGCGGGCACATCGTTCAGCCCAATGGGCGACGCCGCAGTCCGCGCTGGGGCGGAGGGCTCCCACGTGGCCCGGGGGCCCGTTGCCATCAGGAATTCCGGTCTCCAATAGATGGCTTAGCACTTTCCAGCCTGTGTGGAACGCGGTGGATATCGCTGTGGATAACTTTGTGGACTAAGTGCCCCGCAACTCGCCGGATTGCTCCGGTCGTCCTAGGCTGCGGGCGTCGGGGGTCCTGAACCAGCCGACGGAACGACTCCCTGATTTCACCCGTTTCACGTGAAACATAGGGAGCGCTTGCGGGGTCTTACGTGGCGCATCCGCGGCAACCGAAGATATCGCCATATTCCGGTTAATTTACAGGGTATCAGCGGGCTTGTGCGGAGTCTTGAACGCTCTGTGAGCTGCAGCATTGCAGCGCAGAGCGAGGCTGGTCGGCTCCCTTTTGGCTTCCAGTCGAAACGTAACAGGCCTCACGTCGGGCTGTCCTTGTTTCCTTCAGCTCAGGTGGGGCTGTGAGAAATCACTCACCGGCTGTGGATAACAGTGTGCACAACTTCTGTGGAGAACTGGGGAGAACTGGCGATAGACCGACTCTGTACGGGGAAGGAGCCGTTCCGAGCGCCGGCTCGCCTCACCAGCTTGCCCGCCGCAGCCACGCAATTTGATCCCCTACGTGTGTCCTGGGAGCGTGGCCGCGTGAGCTGGAGCAGCGGGCCGTACTGAACAGTTCGCTCCTCGAATACCGCAGGCACGTCCGCATAGGGGCCAAGCGCTGCCGAAGGGTGTGGTCTCGCGCAACTCGGCCACTGGGAGGCTGGTAGTTGATCAGGCTGCCAATCCCCGAACGGTTCAGCTGCCGGTGCACCTGTCAGGCAGAAATGCTGCGGCTCATACAGAATGCTTCGGCCGACGATCGCGGTGGCCGGACAAGGGCCGATACCGGGAGGCGATAGGGAGTCGTCGCAGTAAAGAAAGCAAGACCGTTCCCGCATATCCGCAGCATCGAAGAACCGACACGGCGGGATCATAGCCATGCTGGATGCGAGCCCAAGTAGGCAGCGGCGGTGTTTCCGGGTGCTGACGCCGCCTACCCTAGGACTCCCCTGCGGGACGTAGTCGGCGCCGGCCGGGCCGGTCTAATCATGCCGCCCCGGCCGCCGGCCGGACCGGTCTAATCATGCCGCCCCGGGGCACTGCTGCAGTAGCTGCATCATGCGGTGATCATCGCTCTGCGGGGACCCTGCTCATGAACCTGGGCGATCCTGGTCGGCGACAGCATGGGAGGACGCGTGATGGCGGGTGGAATGGTCTCATGCTGCCGGGCCTCGGCGGCGCCGCCCTCGGGACATCCACGCCGCTCGGACTACTGCTGCATGGTTCCGACACCGGACGCTGTGGGTGACGTCTCGAGGAGGTTCGGTGGCCGAGCACCTGCCTGCAAAGATTTCCCGAAGAGATGTTCAACGACATTGGATGAGGCGGAATGGACCGCATTGTCAGCCGGATCGGGCCGCGAGGTCTAAAGAAGGATGGTCGATACGTTTCACGTGAAACCGCTGAGGGCACTTCTCGCACAGCCAAACAGCGCGCCCGGTCGGCACGTAGCCGTCGGGGATCTTCGCGTCGTCTCCAGCGGGGGTACCCATATCGAATCCGCCATTCCTCGGCGTCCCACCAATTTTGATCGCAAGCCTTGGACAGGTTGCGCACTTTCTGCGTAGCGGCTGGCATGCCAGGCAGGCAGGAGACAATTCACCCACGCCGGCGTGCTTCACTTCCGGATGCATGGGCGCGCCGTCCGGGCCCGATCGCTGCACTCGGCCCGCATAAATCTCCTCTGACACACGTCAATCCACATCGCCCAGAGGCTATGTGATAGCAGCGTATTAGTTCACTGCATGCCGCACTCTCATCGTCTTCGAAGTGATCTTCGATCTCGCTCACTTCGCGGGAAGCAGAGTCCCCCCGGGAGAGTCATGATGCGTAGGTTCTCTGACACTACTCGGTGGCAAGGGTTTCACGTGAAACAGCAGGGGTCGGACCAGACTAGTCGACACGTGGGTACCGCCGCCGATCCCTTGGTGGTTCTTTTTCTAGGGGGCTAGTGCAACTCCGTGTTTCACGTGAAACGCACTGACTTCCAAGAGCTTCGTCGTGTCGTAGCAGCTGCTTTGGTGAGGCTTCGGCCAGTTCCGTGCACCGGGACTTAGCTTGCGCCCGCCCGCGTTTTCGCTGTCTTGCCAGCAGAGCTCCGACGAACCAGTGAAATGGCATCGCACATTGCTCGCACAAATAGGGTTGGGGCACACCTTCGCGTAGCGTCCGTTTTCCGGAGGTCCGTCGAAAAACGCGTCGCCGCCGATCGGCGTCGTCACCCTGTTTCGCCTGCTCGTTTCACGTGAAACGTTGCTGGGGCCAAGCCATGGGAAGGGTCAAACGGGCAAAGCGCCAGAAACCAAGAGCTCAGAGGGTCGGGCTGCTTGTCGGTATCACCACCGGATACCGCCCTGCGAAAGCGGGCACGCCACGTTTCACGTGAAACACCCCGGTCTTGGTCCCCCAGAACTACGGCCCAACCCTTCTTTGGTGCGCCGCTCCACCGTCCACGGCGAGAGGAGCCGTTCTCGCAAAAGTCAGTCCGGATTCAACGCGTCCGGGTGCATATCTGATCAAGATTAGGTCGCACCCTTGCCCGATGAACCCTCATGAGCCGCGACCTGACCGTCGCCAACTCAGATCTCCAACCGAAACCCTCGGCCGGGAGCACGGAGACCAAAAAGGCCCCGCTTCCAGGAAGCGGGGCCTCAATGTTCAGCCGCAACATATCGCGGCCAACTCAGTGAACTAGGACAGTACGTCCGCAAATTCTTTCTCGAAGAACTGCTTGGGCCTGGCGCCGATTACCGTGCTCTTAACCTCGCCGTCCTTGAACAGGTACACGGCCGGGATAGACGTGATGCCGTATTCGGCAGCGATGGCCGGGTTGTCGTCAACGTTGACCTTGACGACGTTCACCTTCTCGCTGTACTCCACGGAGATCTCGTCGAGGATCGGTCCCAGCTTGCGGCAGGGGCCGCACCATTCCGCCCAAAAATCCACGATTACGGGCTTGTCTGCTGCCAGAACATCCGTGCTGAAACTGGCGTCGGTTACATCTTTAGCGTTGCTCATAACCTGTCTCTCTCTTCGGGTGGTTGCTGCGCGCCCTTAGGCGTGGAAGTCGGCCAAGTAATGTTCGACGTCGAGGGCGGCTACACAGCCGGACCCTGAAGCCGTGATGGCCTGGCGGTAGGTGGGGTCGATGACGTCGCCGGCGGCGAAAACACCCTTGAGGCTGGTCTTCGAGGTACGCCCCTCGACCGCAATGGTTCCCTCTGGGGTGAGATCCAACTTGCCTTTCACGAGGTCCGTGCGTGGGTCGTTGCCGATTGCCACGAAGACGCCGGTGACCGCCAATTCAGTTTCAGTACCGTCGACGAGGTTCTTCAACCGCAGTCCGGTGACTTTATCCTGGCCGATGACATCTTCAACGCCCGAGTTCCAGATGAACTTGATCTTGTCGTGGGCCAGGGCACGGTCCGCCATGATTTTGGAGGCCCGAAGTGTGTCACGGCGGTGCACAACTGTGACGGACTTTGCGAATTTGGTGAGGAACAGGGCTTCTTCCATGGCCGAATCACCGCCGCCGATGACCGCAATGTCCTGGTCCTTGAAAAAGAAACCGTCACAGGTTGCACACCAGCTGACACCGTGGCCTGAGAGGCGCTTCTCATTCGGCAAACCGAGCTCGCGGTAGGCCGAGCCGGTGGAAAGAATGATGGAGCGTGCCCGGAAGGTCTCCCCCGTGCCGATGGTTACCGTCTTGATGTCACCGTCGAGGTCGAGCTCGGTTACGTCCTCGAACTGAATTTCAGTGCCGAAGCGGGCGGCCTGCTTCTCGAAGTTCTCCATCAGGTCCGGGCCCATGATGCCATCGGGGAACCCGGGGTAGTTTTCGACGTCGGTGGTGTTCATCAGCTCGCCGCCAGCGGTCACTGATCCGGCCAGGAGCAGCGGCTTCAGGTTGGCACGTGCCGTGTACACCGCGGCGGTGTAGCCCGCGGGGCCGGAGCCGACGATGATGACATCACGTACTTCGGACGCGGTGTTTTCTGCGTTGCTCACTAAACGGTGAACCTCTTCCTTTGTCGATGCGCCCGCCTGGGGTGGCCGGCCACATGGCACAACTACTTCTCGGTGCTGAATATTCCGGTCGAACCGGGCATCACAACGGACGCCACGGTTCAGGGTACCGCCCCCGTCATGAAGTCGCGGTGACGCGGGAACGGTATGACGGGGCTGGCTACTGGACTTTGATCTCGGCGAGACGCAGGCCAAAACCGTAGCGCGTCTTGGGGGCTGCGAGCTTGGGAAGGGTCTTAATGGACACAATCACGTACTGCGCGGTAACCGGTTCCTGCAAGGAGATGGTGAGATCCGGAGACGTGAAACTGTTGCTTCCGACCTGCTTTGCTCCATCCAGGGACGGACGGTCGTTGGTGAGGACGCTGATGTTTCCGCCGGAGGCACCCAGCTGGCTCAAGGTCACCGACGAGACCTGTGAGGGGTCCTCGAGTTTGACCACCAACGGCACCTCGGTGGCCAACCCGCCCCAATTGTCGGTGGCGAATTCCATGTCGGACCAGTAGCTGGCGCCGTTTCCGTCGAACGTCTTGGCCAGATCGGCGTCATACGTTCCAGCGAAGTCGAAGTCGCCGGTACGGGTGACTGCCTCGATAGCTGGAGGTCCGGCGGCGGGCGCGGAACTGGCGGACGATGAAGGTGACCCCGAGCCGGCGGCCGGGGAGCTGGCGGGGGAAGTCCCGGCGGCGGGGGGCGGGCTGCTCTTGAACAGGCTTCCGAGGTTGGTCACGGCAAAAATCAGGCCTACGACCAGGACGGCTGCCAGCAATCCCCCGACGAGCCAGCGCATGGAGCGCGGTTCCCGGCCGGGCTCGTCGTTCTCCTTGTAGTCATCTTCATCCGCCTCGGCGTTCCGGGCGGCAACGGGAAAATTACGCGGCTTGCGGTCTTGCTCCGCAGGAAGCACGACTCCACCGGCAGCGTTCACGGCTGCAGGCTGGGCCCGCGGGGAGGAGTGCTCCTGTTCAGCGGATCCGTCATAGTTGTAGTCGTCCTCGGACCACAAGGAAACCTTCGGCTTGTCCGGCGTTGCTTCCGGGGCGGACGGTACACCCGGCTGCATCGTGGTCGGCTGGGAAGCGCCAACATTCTGAACCGGCTGGGGAGCCGTCGTCTGCGGCGTCGGCTTCTGGGGTGCGGCCTTCGGGGACTTCTTCGGCCCGCTCGCAGCGGCCATCCCGGCTGCTGCGGCTGCCGCCGCTCCGGCGGGAGGTGACAGGGGTGAAGTCGGTCGCGAGGGTTCGCGGGAAGGCTGGACCGGCGGCGACTTGGGCTCGGCGGCCGCCCGCTGCTGCTGTCCGTAGTCGATGTAACCGGCGTCGACTTCCTCATCGTCGTAGAGGCCGTCGTAGGTTTCGGGTTCTTTGGAGCGTGCTTGGCCGAAGATCTCGCTGCCCAGCGTGTCCGTGAAGAACGGTTCGACGTACGGCGGGTTAGAGGAGACCACCAGATCCAGCAGGTCGGCCGCGGAGGTGTGGTTGGTGATCAGATACGTGGTGAGGTCGCTGACGCCCAGATCGAGGATCTGCACGTGCCCGGGCCGCTCGCCTGTGGCCACTTCGCGGGCGCTTCTGGCCACCTGGTCGGCGTTGTCCGGGCCGGCCACCAGGATGCTCACGGCACGGTTGAGAACCTGATCGACGCCGTCCAGCACCAGATCCTGGTCATGCGAAGTCAGTACGGTGGCAGTGACCTTATAGCGGCCACCTAGTACTGATCCGACATCGATCGGGTGGGACACGGGCTCCTCCTAGACTGTCCGGGAACTGCCGGCCTGACCACTTCATCAGTGACCGCAAGCCCCCGGTAAAGCCGGTTGACCCCTGGTCTGCAACTCCCCTTGTTAGTTTTCGATCCTAGCCGATTCAGTGTCCCCGCCGCGGAAGCACGGCGTTGGAACACCGCCCGGTCCTTATTTTTTCTTCTTACGGCCGAATGGGAAATACGGATTGTGGCCCGCCGGCCCCTGGTAGGTCCGACGGCCGGGCAGTGGGACGTCGCCCCGACCCAGACCGCCCTCGGCCGAGCTGGGCAGGTCTTCGGCTGGCAGGTAGCCGCCCTCGGGCCCGGCGGGCCAGGTCGCGCGTTCCTCGGGTTCCCGGATGTCCGGGCCGGCGCGGAAGGACGAGGCGTCGAACTCACCGGAAATTCTGGGAATCAGGCCAGTGTCTACCGAGACCGTGGCCCGTTCAGGCCGGGTCGGGATGGCTCCGGCGCCCTCTGCGGGCCCGCCACCGCCACCGGCACCGTCGCCGACGCCAACGCCGGCCGGGCCGGGTGCCGCCTTTGAGCCGCGCCGGAGCCGGCCCAGCAGCGGCTGCAGCAGGTCCCGCAGTTCGGTAACGCGGAAGAGCTTCAACAAGACAAGATAGGCGGCCAGCATGATGGGACCGACGACGACGATCGTCACCAGGGCCGCAAGAGGGCTACTCCAGGCGAACCCGTCCGGGCTGTAACTGCCCAGCAGCCACAGGGCGAGGGCTCCGGCGAGAGCGGAGCCAAGGGCCGCATAGCCCATCCGGATGTAGGAGTTCGCGATCCGAGGACCGTCAAGATGGCCCAGGAACCGGCGCAGGAAGATGGCGCTGACTATTACGGACAGGATGTTCCCGCCGGTATAGAGGATGGCGATGGCGAAGATGATCTGATCAAACGGCAGGAACTGGATCAGGAAGGCTGCCACCACGTTGACGAGCGCCAGCACCAGCTGGATAAAGAACGGCGTCCGTGCGTCCTCGTTGGCGTAGAACACCCGGGACATCATGAAATTGGCGCTCATAAAGGGGGTGCTGAGGGCAAGGATCGTCAACGTTTGGGCCAGCATGACACCGTCCTGGCGTTCCCCTCCGGAGAAGAACATGCCGAGCGGTCCGGCGAGGGCGAACAGCGCCAGCGCGCCGAAGACCGTCGCGACTGCCATGGTCCGCAGCCCGTGGGACAGCGCATTGCGCAGTTCGTTGTGGTTTCCGTCCTGGGACGCCCGGGTCATGCGGTTGAAGAGCACGGTGGCAAGGGACAACGCGATGATCGAGTGTGGCAGCAGGTAAAGCTGGCTGGCCACTTCCAGCACGGCGTTGCCCGGCAGGGTGTCCGCCGCGGGGTCTCCGGCTTGTTCCAGCCGGAGGCGTTCGGCACCCGGGATGGTGGCGATGCGCATGACATAGAGGAAGGCCAACTGCCCGACGGCGGCCGTCGCCAGGGTCCAGACACTGAGCTTGGCGGCCTGCCCCAGTCCCACGCCCCGCCAGCCAAAGCGCGGCCGCAGCCCGAGCCGGAGCCGGAACACCGGGACCAGCAGAATGGCGGTCTGGGCGACCACCCCGATTGTGGAGAACCCGGCCACCAGGAAGGTCTGGAACGGGTCCCAGTTGTCAATCGTGTGGGGGTTGGCCGCGTTGGCACCCATGATTCCGATGAACATGCCCAGTCCGGCGATCGCCACGATATTGTTCAGGATCGGAGCCCACATTGCGGGCCCGAAGGCACCGTTGGCATTGAGTATCTGGGTGAGCAGGGCGTACAAGCCATAGAAGAAGATCTGCGGGAGACACCAGAACGCGAAGGTGACGGCAAGCGCCTTTTGTTCCGGCGAATAGTCCTGGGTGGTCAGTTCGATGACCCAGGGTGCCAACAGAGTGACAAGCAGCGTGAGGGTGAGCAGGACCAGCACGGCCAGGGTCAGGAGCCGGCTGACGTAGTCCGCACCCCGGTCCGGAGCCCTGCTGGCCTTGATGATCTGGGGTACCAGGACGGCGTTGAAGACGCCGCCAGCCACCAGCAGGAAGATTAGGTTCGGCAGGTTGTTCGCGTTGATGAAGGTGTCATTGACCGTGGAGCCAAGACCCAGGGCGGCCGCCAGCATCCAGGTCTTGCCGAAGCCCAGGAAACGCGAGACGAGGGTACCCGCGGCCATGATGGCGCTGGAGCGGGCTTCTCCGGTGTGGACAGCATTGGAATCGGCGGGACCGGAGGGCGAGGGAGTGGGTTTGGCTGATGACATCGTCTTCATCGTCTCACCCGGTCGTGGCTTTGTGCGCTATCCGCGGCCTGTCCCGGCCGCTCCCGCGCCCCTAGCGTTGTTCCGGGAGGACTTCCTTGGCGAGATCCGCGATGCGGCGCTCGTTCGGAAAGGATAGTTTTCGTGCCAGTTCCTGGATGGGAACCCAGGCGACGTCCACAGCTTCCTTGTCCGGATCGTTTTCGATCGTGAGCTCCCCGCCGGTGGCCTGCAGCAGGTAATGGTGGACGGTCTTGTGCACGCGGTGCCCGCTGACGGTAAACCAGTAATCGATACTTCCCAGCGGCGCGAGGATCTTGCCCTCGATCCCGGTTTCCTCGGCGATCTCACGCACGGCGGCTTCCTCGTTGCTTTCCCGGCCTTCCGGATGGCCTTTCGGCAGGCACCATTCCAGCCGGCCGCCCCGGTTGAGGCGGGCGATGATGGCAACGCGCAAAGCGGCGTCAGACGTGTCCACAACCACGCCGCCGGCGGAGATCTCCTCCACAGTCGGCAGGGAGGCCTGTCCCGAGTGCTGGACAGGCGCGACATGGGCACCGATTGCCGATGGCAACGGTGCGTTTGTCCTCCTGCCGGGAGCGCTGGGTACGGGATGAGCCATGAAGTCCACTCTAACGACTCTTGTCCGGAGTTGATGACCTCAACATGACAGGAAAGTGGACGGCAGGAAAAGTGGCTTCCGGCCCCACCGCGTCACCACGGGCCCGCAGGCAAGCCGGCTACGGTGCCGGGATAGGCCCGGATCGGTTTTCCACAGGGTCCGAGAAACTATGCTTAAGAAACTATGGCGCACGCACATCACAAGACTGACTCGCACACCGTTGACTTCCAGGTGGACCCCGTGGTCCTGGAGCTCGGGCAGCGGTTCGTGGACGCCGGCCACGAGCTCTCCCTCGTCGGCGGCCCCGTGCGTGACCTGTTCCTGGGCCGCGTCTCCCCCGACCTGGACTTCACCACGGATGCCACCCCGGACCAGACGGTGGCCCTGATCAAGAAGTGGGCGGATAACTACTGGGAGATCGGGCGGGCCTTCGGCACGATCGGGATGCGCAAAGCCGGATTCCAGATCGAAATCACAACGTATCGCGCCGAGGCCTACGATCCCGACTCCCGCAAACCGGTAGTGGCCTTCGGACATTCCCTGACCGATGACCTGCTCCGCCGGGATTTCACAATCAACGCGATGGCACTGCGCCTGCCTGAGCTGGAACTCGTGGACCCGTTCGGCGGCGTCCGTGACCTGCACGGCTCCGTCCTCGCCACGCCGGGTACGCCGGAGACCTCCTTCTCCGACGACCCGCTGCGGATGATGCGCGCGGCCCGGTTTGCCGCCCAGTTGGGCGTGGCGGTCCATGAAGACGTCCGCGCAGCCATGTCCCGGATGGCGGAACGGATCACCATGATCTCCGCCGAACGCGTGCGGGAGGAACTGGTCAAACTCATTTGCGCCGACCATCCCCGGGCCGGTGTGGACCTGCTGGTCGATACCGGGCTGGCCGAGTTCGTGCTGCCCGAGGTCGCCGCGCTCCGCCTGGAGGCGGATGAGCACCACCGCCACAAGGACGTGTACCAGCACTCGCTCCAGGTCCTGGAGCAGGCAGCCACCCTGGAGACCAATGCCGACGGCGCCGTTCCCGGGCCCGACTTCGTGCTGCGGTTCGCTGCCCTGATGCACGACGTCGGAAAGCCGGCCACACGCCGCTTCGAACCGGGCGGAGCGGTGAGTTTCCGGCATCACGACATGGTGGGCTCCAAGCTGACGGCAAAACGCATGAAGGCGCTCCGCTTCGACAATGACACGATCAAGGCGGTGGCCCGTCTTGTCGAGTTGCACATGCGGTTCTACGGCTATGGCGACGCCGGCTGGACCGACTCGGCCGTCCGCCGTTACGTCACCGACGCCGGACCCCTCCTGGAGCGGCTGCACCGGCTCACCCGCTCGGACGTGACCACCCGCAACCAGCGCAAGGCGGAGCGGCTGTCATTCGCCTATGACGACCTGGAATCCCGGATCGCGAGCCTGCGGGAGCAGGAATCCCTCGAGGCCGTCCGTCCCGATCTGGACGGCGGACAGATCATGGCGCTGCTTGGCCTAAAGCCCGGTCCCGTCGTCGGCCGGGCGTACAAGTTCCTGCTGGAGGAGCGGATGGAACACGGCCCGCTGGACCCGGACGTCGCTCTGGCCAAACTGCGCGAGTGGTGGGCCGCCCAGCCGGAGTCTGCCCCCGATGAAGTAGCCGGCACCAACCCCGCCGTCGAGCCGTCCACAACTGAGGAGTCCTAAGTGATTGCACCGACGAACGCCCCGCGCCCGCAGTTGTGGATCCTGCGGCACGGCGAAACCGAGTGGTCAAAGAGTGGGCAGTACACCGGTCTCACCGACCTTCCCCTGACGGTGGAAGGAGAGCAGCAGGCCGTCGAGGCCCGCAAGGCGCTCGACGCCGTCGACTTTGACCTCGTGCTGACCTCGCCCCTCCGGCGCGCGCGCCGGACGGCGGAACTGGCCGGCTACCCGGGTGCCCAGCTGGAGCCGCTGGCCGTCGAGTGGGATTACGGCGACTACGAGGGCATCAGCTCGGACCTCATCCGCAAGGACAACCCGGAATACCTGATCTGGACGCATGGCGTGCCGAACGGTGAATCGCTGGACGACGTCGCCGCGCGGGCGGACAAGATTGTGGCCCGCGTGCTCGAATCCGGCCTGGACAACGTCCTGATTGTGGCCCACGGCCACTTTTCCCGGATCCTCACCGCTCGTTGGCTGGGCCTGGATCCGCAAGAGGGCCGCCACTTCATCCTGGGAACCGCAAAGGTCTGCACTCTGGGTTGGGACAAAAAGACTCCTGCCGTCGTCCGCTGGGGCCTATAAACACCGTTTTAAAAAAGAAGTTCAAAAAAGTTTATGAATTCAGTGGTCAACTGCTGCATTCATCGTGTATTTTTGTTTTGAACCCAGGGCGATTTGCCGGGATCACGGCGCGCGTCGCCCGGCCCGTCAGCCGGAGCCGCGGCAGGACAGAAAAGGAGGTTGGGAAAATGATTACTTTGACTAGCGGATGGATGTCTATTCGTACCGCCACCCCGGCCTCTGTCGCTGTACCGCGCCCAAATTTCGGCCTGACTGTCTCCTGACCCCTCCGCCGCCGGCCTAGTGTCTTCGACCTAGGGCCCGGGGCCGAGACGTTACCGGACCTCCGTTCGCTGGAGGTCCGGTGACAGCCGGCTGAGCAGGTGGAACCACGCGGTTGCGCAGCCTCCCCATAGTTCGGAACCCAGCTTCTTGTTGGGGTTGCGGCGCCCACGCGTCAAGGGGCCATTCTTCGCTTCTGCGAATCCAATGAATTGCTTCGGGCATTTCCCTGCCTAATGAGGCCTTTTCTTCCTCCATTTACAGAGGCCTTATTTGGCGTGCCCAATTCCTTTCCATTTCCACACTAATACCCACGAAAGATTCATCATGACCATTGCCGGCACCACCCCAGCCCGTCCCCACGGCGCGAAGCCCCAGACCAGCAGCCAGCGCAGCACCAGGAACCGAAGGGAGGTGACCACCATGAGGCAAAAGCTCCGGGCACTCCTGTCCCTCGGCCAGAAGCGGGCTCCGCGGCAGACGACACTGTTCAACGGCGCACTCCTTGACCAGAAGCGCGAAGACGTATTCGTCGCTTTGCACCGGATGGGCAACCTCCGCTGACGGCAGGCACTTCCGATTCGCCGCCCGCAAGGATGCCGGACCACGGGCACGAAGGACCAGACCAGTCGAAGGAGGAACCGATGTGTGACATCGGAACTGATCCCGGGGAGCCCACGCTGCGCCGCGTGGGCTCCCCCTCATTAACGGCAGGTATGACAGCGAGGGGCCGCGTGTTCTCCCGGTACACGGCGGTAACGAGGCTCGGCGTCATCAAGTTGCGGTCCCGGTAAGCTCGAGGGCATGCAGGAGACAAAGCCGCCGGAGCACCGCAAGCGCGTCCGACTGGTCATTCCGAGCCGCAGCGACCTGTTCCTGCGGAACTTCACGGAACTCATCGGGGGTCCCATGGGCCACCGATCGGCGCCCGGCGTCGTCTCCCCAGGATTCTTCACCGTCGAACGCGTCCTGATTCTGCTTACTGTGCTGGCCGCCCTGCTCGGAATCCTCCTCAAGTCCTACTGCCGGACCAAGGGTTGGGAAACGCCGGGGCAGTTCTACTCGACCTGCTACTCGGACTTCCCCCAACTGTTCCGGAACCGCGGACTCGGTGACGGCGCCTTCCCGTTCGTGACTAAGGAAACATTCTTCGAGTATCCGGTGCTGATGGGCCTCATCGCCGGTGCCACGGCCCTCCTGGTGCCGGGTGATGGGCCGACAAGCGACCGCGTTCTGGCGTACTTCGATGTCAACGCCGCCCTGATCACCGCCGTCTGGATCGTCACCGTGCTGGCCACCGCGCGCATGGCCCGCCGGCGGCCGTGGGACGCGGCCATGGTGGCAGTCGCGCCCGGCATTGTGCTGGCGGGAACCATCAACTGGGACATGTGGGCAGTCGGGCTGCTGGCCCTGGGCATGTTTTTCTTTTCGCGGAACAAACTCGTGCTGGCGGGGATCTTCATCGGCCTCGGCACGGCCACCAAGCTCTACCCCATGCTGATCCTGGGTGCTGTTCTGCTGCTGGCCCTCCGGACGGGCCGGCTCCGGCCGTTGCTGGTGACGGCGGCGTCCGCCGCCGCGGCCTGGCTCGCCGTCAACCTGCCAGTGGCCGCCCTCAATCCGGAGGGCTGGAAGTACTTCTACGAATTCACCCAGGACCGGCCGGCCGGGTACAGCTCGCCCTGGTTTGCCTACAACCTCGTCGCCGGACGCCTTGGCTGGCTGCCCCTGGAGGCTGAAGCCATCAACACCCTGGCCCTGAACCTCTTCGTCCTGGCGTGCGCCCTGATCGCCGTACTGGCCCTGACCTCACCGCGGCGGCCCCGGCTTGCCCAGTTGGTCTTCCTGATCGTGGCTGCGTTCATCCTGACCAACAAGGTCTACTCACCGCAGTTCGTGCTCTGGCTCATTCCGCTGCTGGCCCTCGCCCGGCCGCGCTGGCGTGACTTCCTGATCTGGCAAACAATCGAGGGTCTGCATTGGGCCGCCATCTGGATGTATCTTGGGCAGGTGACGAGCGGTGGAGTGTCCCAGCACAATATCGACATGCCGTACTACGTCCTGGCTGTGGTGTTCCACATGCTGGCCACAGGGTACCTGATGGCACGCGTGGCGTGGGACATCTGGGATCCGGGCTACGACATCATCCGGCGCCACGACATGGATGACCCCCAGGGCGGACCCTTCGACCGGGCCCAGGACTGGCTGCGCATTGACCCCGCCCGGCCGTCGGCGTCGCTGTTGCCGTGGCGGAAAGCGACAGTCGATGCCTGACGTCGCCGTCGTCGGCTCCGGCCCCAATGGACTCGCCGCAGCGGTGACCCTCGCCCGTGCCGGGCTCAAAGTGCATGTCTATGAGGCGGCGGCGTCGCCCGGCGGCGGCGTGCGCACCACGGAGCTGATGGAACCCGGCCACGTTCACGACATCTGCTCGGCGGTGCACCCCATGGTCCTGGCCTCCCCGTTCTTCCGGGAGTTCGGGTTGTCCCGGCGGATCCGGCTGGAAGTGCCGGAGGTTTCCTACGGTTCACCGCTCGACGGCGGCCGGGCAGCCTTGGCCTACCGGTCGCTGGACAAGACCGCCGCCGGGCTGGGCCGGGACGGCGCCGCGTTCCGCAACCTCATGGGCCCACTCGTGGACCGCGTGGACGGGATCACGGACCTGACCCTCAACCAATTGCTCCGCGTGCCGCGGGACCCCGTGGCGGCCGGACTGTTCGGTCTCCGCACTTTGGAACAGGGATCCCGGCTCTGGGGGCTCAGATTTAGGGAAGACCTGGCGCCGGCCCTGCTGACCGGGGTCGCGGCGCACGCCGTCTCCCCGCTGCCCGCGCTGGCCGCCGCGGGAGCAGGACTCATGCTGGGGGCACTGGCACATGCCGACGGCTGGCCGGTGCCGCTGGGCGGCTCCGTCGCCATCGCCGAGGCCATGATCGCGGACCTCGAAGCCCACGGAGGCGTCGTGGAAACCGGGGCGCGGATCGGCTCGTTGGCGGAACTGCCCCCGGTCCGGGCCACCCTGCTGGACGTCGCTCCCCCCGGACTGCTCCGGATGGCGGATGGAAAGTTCCCCGACAGGTACCGCCGCACCCTCGAGTCGTTCCGCTTTGGAAACGGCGCCTGCAAGGTCGACTTCATCCTCTCCGGCCCGGTCCCCTGGGCTGCCCCGGGGCTTGCCGACGCCGGCACCGTGCACGTGGGCGGCACACGGGAGGAAATGGCCGAGGCGGAAAACCTGGTCGCCGCAGGCCGCCATCCGGAGCGGCCCTATGTGCTGGTTTCCCAGCCGTCACGCTTCGACGCCTCGCGCGCGCCGGCGGGACGGCATATCCTCTGGAGCTACTGCCACGTTCCCGCGGGTTCCACCGTGGACATGGGCGAGGCAGTGATTACCCAACTGGAGCGTTTCGCGCCGGGCTTCCGTGACGTCGTCGTGCGGTACAAGGTGACCACCGCCGCGGCGCTGGCGGACTACAACGAGAACTATGTCGGCGGGGATTTCAGTGCGGGCCTGATGGACCTGCGGGGCCTGGTCCAGCGCCCGGTCCTCGGCCCCGTCCCCTGGCGGACGCCGATCCCCGGGGTGTACCTCTGTTCCTCGTCGACGCCGCCGGGTCCCGGCGTGACCGGAATGCCGGGATTCCATGCCGCGAAATATGCCCTGAAAGACATATTCGGGCTCAGGGTCCCCACCCTCTCAGCTTAGGCTGCGGCCTTCGGAGGCTGCGCCCCGGCCGTGGGACCGAGGCTCCGACGGCCGCGCGTTCCGCGGGGGCACTGCTGCCAGGGCGCCGCTGCACTGCGTATCGCGGCGCCCGACGTTTTTGTGACTCGAGCATTGTCGGCGGCCCGGGGCATAATGGCGCGGTGGGGAACTCATCAAAATTTTCACTTGTCCTTGTCGGTCTGGTTCTCGGAGCCTCGCTGGTGGGCTGCGACGACGGCCGTGCCGGCGCGCAGGATGCCGCGAAACAGCTTGCCTCGGCCCTTGCCGCGCAAGACGTAAGTTCCGTCGCGTTCGACGGCACGGACTCTGGGGCCGCGAACGAGCAGCTCAATGACGTGTTCCAGGCCCTCAATCCGGATAAACCGTCGGTGGACGCGGGCGAGCTGAAGCTGGAGTCGGGCACGGCCACGGTTCCGCTGACTTACAGCTGGAACATCGGTCCCAAGGAATGGAAGTACACGGTCTCCGCCGAGTTGAAAAAGTCCGGTGACAAGTGGCTGACCGTCTGGAAGCCCGCCATGCTGGTGCCGGAGCTGGCTAACGGAGAAATCCTAAGCGTTGCTGCGGAGTCGCCGGAACGCGCGGCCATCCTCGGCGCAGGTGACGTCCCGCTGGTCACCTACCGCCCCGTGGTGAACGTCGGCATCGACAAACCACTGCTGGCCGGCGCCGATCCCACGGATTCCGCCTCCAAGCTCGCCCAGCTGGTGGGCGTGGACCCGGCGGCCTACGTGCAGCAGGTGGAGGCGACCGGAGCGGAGGCCTTCGTCGCCGCCATCACTCTTCGCGAGGACGGCCGCAGCATCACCGACGAGCAGATTGCCGCGATTCCCGGCGCCCGGGCCATCCCGGGCTCGCTCCCGCTGGCCCCGACACGGACTTTCGCCCGGGCCCTGCTCGGCACCGCCGCCCTGGCCAGCGCCGAGCAGATCGAAGCCTCCAACGGGACGCTGAAGCCCGGCGACACCACCGGCACCGGAGGTCTCCAGCAGCAATATGACGCCCAGCTCCGCGGCACTGATTCGACCGTGGTCCGGGCCCAGAAAGCCGGCCTCACCGCCGAGGAACTTCAGTCTTCTCCCGATCCGCGCAGGATCCTTTTCCAGGTGGAAGGGGCGCCTGGAACCCCGCTGAAGACCACCCTGGATCTGAACCTCCAGCAGCTCGCCGAGGGTGTGCTCGACAAGGTGGGTCCGGCGTCGGCGATCGTGGCCCTCCGCCCGTCCACCGGCGCCGTGCTCGCGGCCGCATCGGGTCCCGGCAGCAACGGCTATGACACGGCCCTGCTGGGGCAGTACGCCCCCGGCTCGATCTTCAAGATCGTGGATTCGCTGGCCATGATCCGTAACGGCATGACCCCCGATTCGAAGGTCGACTGCCCGGCGAGCCTCACCGTGGACGGCCGGACCTTCAAGAACGCCGAGGGCTATCCTGCTGCGTCGCTCGGTGCTGTCACGCTCCGTGACGCCTTCGCCCACTCCTGCAACACCGCCTTCATCAATGCCAGGGACGGCGTCAGCCAGGCCCAACTGGAAAGCGCCGCCACGTCACTGGGCGTCGCCGTCGAAGCCCCTGCCCTCGGCGCTGCGGCGTTCCTGGGTTCCGTCCCGGGCGAGGCCGAGGGCACCGAGCATGCGGCCTCGATGATCGGCCAGGGCAAAGTGCTCCTGTCCCCGCTGGCCGCCGCGGTAATGGCCGGCTCGGTCGGCAAAGGCGCGCCGGTGTCACCGCAGCTGGTACTGAACCCCGGTGCATCCTCCGCCGACCCGTCGGCTGCCGCGACGGCGTCCACGCCCGCACCGGTAGAGACACCGTCCGTGTCGGCCCCGGCCCCGGCGGAAACCTCGGGCACGCCGGTGACGGCAGCAGAGGCGGCCTCCCTGGCGGACATGATGCGCGCGGTGGTGACCTCCGGACACGCGGGCTTCCTGGCCACAGTGCCGGGTGCCCCGGTAGGCGCCAAGACCGGCACGGCAGAATTCGGCAGTGAGGATCCGCCCAAGACCCATGCCTGGATCGTGGCGGTACACGGCGACCTCGCCGTTGCCGTGTTTGTCGAGGACGGCGGCCTGGGTGCCACCACGTCAGGACCCCTGCTGAAGGAGTTCCTCACGGCCGCCGGCTGAGAACGCCGCGGCCGTTCCACCAACCCGTGCAGCGGTCCATGGGAAGATTGACTGCGTGGCTCATATTGACGTTTCCAACATCGATTACTTCCTTTCCGACGGCACGCAACTGCTCAACGGCGTGACCTTCAAGGTTCCGGACGGCACCAAGACGGCGCTGATCGGGCCCAACGGAACGGGAAAGACGACGCTGTTCCGGATTATCTCCGGCGACCTCGTCCCGGATGAAGGCGTGATTGGCCGTTCCGGAAATATGGGCATCATGCGCCAGTTCGTCGGCCAGGTCCGGGACGATTCCACGGTGCGCGACCTCCTGGTCTCCGCTGCGCCGCCGGCGCTGGCCGCTGCTGCCCGCACGGTTGATGAGGCCGAGTTGGCGATGCTGGAGCACGACGACGAACCCACGCAGATGGCGTACGCCCAGGCGATCGTGGACTGGGGCGACGCCGGCGGCTACGACGTCGAGACGGTCTGGGACGAGGTCTGCATGGCCGCACTGGGCTTGCCGTTCGACCGCGCTCAGCACCGACCGGCGTCGAGCCTCTCCGGCGGGGAGCAAAAGCGACTGGTCCTCGAGGCGCTTTTCGCGGGCCCGGACGAACTGCTGCTGCTCGATGAGCCCGACAACTACCTCGACGTGCCGGGCAAGCGCTGGCTGGAGGCCAAGCTGAACGAGTCGAAGAAGACAGTGTTCTTCATCAGCCACGACCGCGAGCTCCTCAACAACGCGGCCGGCCGCATCGTCACCCTCGAACCGGGCATCAACGGCGCAGGCGCCTGGGTGCACGGCGGCGGCTTCGGCTCCTATGTGGAGGCCCGGGCAGACCGGAATGCCCGCTTCGAGGAGTTGCGCAAACGCTGGGACGAGGAGCACGTCAAGCTCAAGGAACTCGTCAACATGTACAAGAACAAGGCCGCGTTCCGTTCCGACATGGCCAACCGCTACCACGCCGCACAGACCCGGCTGGCGAAGTTCCTCGAAGTGGGACCGCCCGAGGCGCTGCCGATCGAGCAGAACGTGCAGATGCGCCTCAAGGGCGGCCGCACCGCGAAGCGCGCCATCGTGGCCGAGAAGCTGGAACTGACCGGGCTCATGAAGGCGTTCTCCACTGAGGTGTGGTTCGGCGACCGGGTTGGTGTCCTCGGTTCCAACGGATCCGGGAAGAGCCACTTCCTGCGCCTGCTCGCCACCGGCGGCACCGACCCCGAACGCGAGCACCTGCCCGTGTCCGACGTCGAGATCGCCGAGGTCCCGCACGAAGGCACCGTCAAGCTCGGAGCCCGGATCCGCCCCGGATTCTTTGCGCAGACCCACGTCCGTCCGGACCTCTTGGGTAAGACCCTGCTGGAAATCCTGCACCGGGGCGACGAACACCGTTCCGGGCTGGGCCGCGAAGCCGCAGCCGGGGCGCTGGACGGGTACGGCCTGGCGGCGCAGTCGGAGCAGAAGTACGAATCGCTCTCCGGCGGCCAGCAGGCCCGGTTCCAGATCCTGCTGCTGCAGCTCTCCGGTGCCACGCTGCTGCTCCTCGATGAGCCGACGGACAACCTGGACCTGCACTCGGCCGAGGCACTCGAGCGGGCGATCGACCACTTCGAGGGCACCGTCCTCGCCGTCACCCACGACCGCTGGTTCGCCCGGACCTTCGACCGTTTCCTGGTCTTCGGCTCCGACGGCAAGGTCTATGAGTCG
Source organism: Pseudarthrobacter sp. MM222 (assembly GCF_947090775.1). Taxonomy (NCBI): domain Bacteria; kingdom Bacillati; phylum Actinomycetota; class Actinomycetes; order Micrococcales; family Micrococcaceae; genus Pseudarthrobacter; species Pseudarthrobacter sp. MM222. The sequence goes on along the minus strand of NZ_OX352321.1, from coordinate 4,259,937 downwards.
GCCGAGCCGGTCTGGGACGAAAAGCGCGTCGAACGGGTCCGCTAGGGCAAACCCAATCGCCGGTCTCACGGCCGACGTCGTATCTCCTCTGATTCATCAGCCCCACCCGTGCTGTGCCAGCAGTACCCCAGCCATGCCAAGAGACCACAAGTGCGCAAGAAATGATTACATGATCATAAAGCGCTAGTATTTGGGCATGAGCACTGCTGAACGTCACCGCCTGATCGGCGAACTGCTGCGCAGCCGCGAGCACGCGTCAGTGGAGGAACTGATGGCCGCGTGCGGGGCCTCCGGCGCCACCATCCGGCGCGATCTCGACGTCCTGGCTATGCATGGTGTGCTGCGGCGGGTCCACGGCGGAGCCAGGAGCCTGCTCTTCGGCGGCGAGAACCCGGAATATGGGCAACGCCAGCTGGAAGACCACGCCGTCAAGGTGCGGATCGCCGCAGGTGCGGCGGCACTCCTCAAGGACCGCGGGCACGTCTGGCTGGACAGCGGCACCACTGCCACGGAGATCGCCCGCCAGCTGCAACAGCGCGAGATGACGATCATGCCGATGTCCTTGCGGGCGGTCACGGCGCTGACCGCGGAGTCCCCCGCCGGCCGCCGCCCCGAGCTGTTGCTCCCGGGCGGCAGCCTGGTCCCCGGTGAGTTGTCGTTCCGCGGACCCATGGCGGAAGCCAACATCCGCTCGCTGCGCTTCGACACCGCCGTGGTTACGCCCTGCGCGGTAAACCTCCAGGACGGACTCCTGGCCCACGACATCGACGACGCCGCCGTGAAACGTGCAGGACTTGAATCCGCGGGGCGCGTGATCGTCGCGTGCTCCGCGGCAAAATGGAACGCCAGCGCCGTGGCACTCGTCGCGCCCCTCGGCGCCGTGGACACCATTGTCACGGACAAGGCCCTCACTCCCGAAGAACTTGCCCAACTCGCCCAACACTCGGTGGAAGCAGTGATCGTATGACCAAAACCGCAACCGGCCCTCAGCTCAAAGCCGCGGCGGCCGCCACATTCCTGATATTCGGCATCAACGGGCTCGTCTTCGCCAGCTGGGCCGCCCGCATCCCGGCGGTGACCGACACCCTGCAGATCACCTCGGGACAAATGGGAACACTGCTGCTGTGCGTCGCGGTCGGTTCACTCATCGCGCTGCCGACGGCAGGTCACGTCGTGGGCCGGATCGGTACGGCCAACACCATTCGCGCCGCAGGTCTCCTGGCCGCGGCCGCCGGCGTGGGGATCGCGCTGTCGCTGGCGGCCGAATCCATTCCGGGGACCGCAATCTCGCTGTTCTTCTTCGGCATCGGCATCGGGTTGTGGGACGTGTCCCAGAACATTGAAGGAGCCGACGTGGAGCACAAGCTCGGCCGCACCATCATGCCGCAGTTCCACGCGGCGTTCAGTGGCGGAGCCTTCGTCGGTGCGCTGATCGGCGCCGGCCTGTCCAGGCTCGGCGTCGGGCTTCCGGCCCACCTCCTCGTGATCGCCGCGGTGGTTGCGGCGGCTGCCCTGTGGGCTCCCCGGTACTTCCTTACGCACGTGCCGGCGGCTGCCCCGCTCGCCGGGGAGGCAACACCGCCCCGGGCCGGACGGGCCTGGCGGGATGGCCGGACCCTGCTGATCGGCGTCGTGGTTCTCGGCGCCACGCTCACCGAAGGAGCCGGCAACGACTGGATCGCCAAAGCAGCTGTGGACGGACTTGGCGCCACGGAGTCCACCGGCGCGTTGCTGTTTGCCGCCTTTGTCCTGGCCATGACCGCCATGCGGTTCTTCGGCGGCCGCGCGATCGATGCCTACGGCCGGGTGGCGGTGCTGCGGGCCAGCATGGCCGCGGCCGCACTCGGGCTGGGGCTTTTCGTTCTCGCCGGCGACATCTGGCTCGCAACCGCGGGCGCCGCACTGTGGGGTGTCGGGGCTGCCCTCGCATTCCCGGTGGGCATGTCCGCGGCGGCGGATGATCCCAAACACGCCGCCGCCCGGGTTTCGGTCGTGTCAACGGTGGGCTACATCGCCTTCCTCGCCGGCCCGCCGCTGCTGGGATACCTGGGCGACGTGACCGGGATCAGGATGGCCCTGCTGGCGATCGCGGTTCCGATTCTGGGGGCCCTGCTGCTGGCCGGCGCCGCGAAAACCCTGCGCACCAGCTAGCAGCCGGCCCCGGAGTCAAGTACGCCTGCCGCCCGCCTGCCGGGCACCGCCGCAGTATGGTGGTCCAATGCGAAGCGTGCTGAGGAAAGCGCCGGGACGGCTGGCGGGACTCGACCGGAAACTGGTGCGGGCCGTCTCGGCCTTCCCGGGCGGGGGCCATGACGACTTTTTCCGGCGGCTGTCGGCCGCGGCAACCAAGGGAAAGCTCTGGTTCGGCTTCGCCGCTCTGATGGCGCTGGTGCCCGGAAGGACCCGCCGGGCAGCGCTCCACGGGCTGATTGCGCAAGGGCTTGCGTCCGCCATCACCAACCTCGGCTTTAAGACGCTCCTGCCGCGGGCACGCCCTCTGCCGGAACACCTCCCGGCATTCCGCTTCGTCCATCCCCAGCCCACGAGCTCCTCCATGCCCTCGGGCCACTCCGCGTCGGCCGTCGCCTTTGCGCTTGGCGCGGGACTGGTCCGTCCGGCCGTCGGCGCCGCACTGGCCCCGATCGCGGCGGGCGTGGCCTACTCCCGCGTCCACACGGGAGCCCACTGGCCCTCGGATGTCCTCTTCGGCTCCGCGATCGGGGCCGGCGCCGCCCTCGTCACCCGCAAGTGGTGGCCCGTCCGGCCGCCCTTCCCCGACGTCCGGCGCAGTGCCGTCAAGGCCGCCGAGCTTCCCGACGGCGAGGGGCTTGGCATCGCCGTGAACACCCTTGGGGGATCGTACGCCGCAGAGACGGCCGCGGCGCTGCAAAAAGTATTCCCCAATGCGTATATTAAGGAGATCGCGCCCGCGGAGAGCGTGGCGGAGGCGATCTCCGGCGTCGCCGGGCGTCCAGGGATCCGCGCCCTGGGCATCTGGGGCGGGGACGGGACCGTGGGCACCGCCGCCGCGACCGCCGTCGAGCATGCCCTCCCACTCCTGGTCCTGCCCGGGGGGACCCTCAACCACTTCGCGCGCGACGCCGGCATCCCCAACCTGACCGCCGCCGTCGAGGCGGCGTCAAGCGGCCAAGCGGCCCGCGCGGACCTTGGCCTTGTGGCCGTGGAGCGCGGGCTTCCCGACAGCCCCGAACTGCTCCATCTGACCATGCTCAACACCGCGAGCATCGGCCTTTACCCGGACCTTGTCAGGCGCCGGGAACTGCTCCAGCCGGCCCTGGGAAAACCACTTGCCGGTGTGGTTGCAATGTTCCGGACCTTCGCCGTCGGAAAGCCGTCCACCTTGATCGTCGATGGCGTGCGGCACAAGTTGTGGATTCTGTACATCGGCCGCGGACGGTACTACCCCCGCGACCATGCCCCGCTGGTCCGCCCTGTCCTGGATGACGGCGTCTTCGACCTCAGGATGATTACGGCGGACGAGTCCTTTGCCCGGCTCCGGCTGCTGTGGTCCGTGGTGACCGGAACGGTTGCAACCTCCCGGATCACCCATCTGAGCGAAAGCAGGAGCATCCGGGTGGAGCCGGGGGACGCCACCATGGTCCTGGCGGTGGACGGAGAAGTGATGCCGGGCGTCCGCAGCGTCGACTTCTCCGTGCTGCCCGGTGCCCTTGCCTACTACTCGCCGTCTTGAGCAGTGCCGCCGTCATCCTCCCGGACTACCCTGATTCGACCCTGAATCATCCCTGAGACCGGCGAAATCGGCGCGCGGCCTCGGTAGCGTGGTGTCTGCACCAAGCCACCGCTATCAAAGGAACGCTTCCATGATCGAAGCACGAGGCCTGACAAAGGTTTATGGCGACAAGACTGCCGTCGCCGGCGTCAATTTCACTGTCGAAGCCGGCCGGGTCACCGGCTTCCTGGGACCGAACGGCGCCGGCAAATCCACCACCATGCGGATGATCATGGGACTGGACCGGCCGACGTCGGGCACCGTGACCGTCAACGGTGCCCCCTTCGCGCGGCATGCCGCACCGCTGCGCGACGTCGGCGCGCTCCTGGACGCCAAAGCCGTCCACACGAGCCGCTCCGCCTACAACCACCTCCTGGCGATGGCCGCCACGCACAGCATCGCCAAGAAACGCGTGCACGAGGTCATCGAAATGACCGGACTGGCCGACGTGGCCAGGAAGAAGGTCAAGGGCTTCTCGCTGGGCATGGGCCAGCGGCTGGGCATCGCCGCGGCGCTCCTCGGCGATCCCCAGACGATCATCCTGGACGAGCCGGTCAACGGCCTCGACCCGGAAGGTGTCCTCTGGGTCCGCAACCTGGTGAAGTACCTTGCCTCCGAGGGCCGCACCGTGTTCCTTTCCAGCCACCTGATGAGTGAGATGGCAGTAACAGCCGACCACCTGATCGTGATCGGGCGGGGCCGGATCATTGCCGACGCTCCGATCCAGGACATCATCAACGGCAAAGGCCAGAGCCGCACGCGCGTCCGCAGCGACCAGCCGGACCAGCTCATGAACCTGCTTGCCGGAGCCGGCGTCTCCGTGGAGCTGCAGGAGAACGAACTGCTCGAGGTCCAGGGCCTCGACCCGCGGCAGATTGCCCGGACCGCGCTAGATGGCCGCGTCCTGATCTACGAACTCACCCCGCTGCAGGCAAGCCTCGAGGAGGCTTACATGGAGCTGACCAAGGATGAGGTCGAATACCACTCGCTGATCACCACGGGCGCCGCCGCCCCCGTCCAATCCGGAGGCAACTAGCCATGAGCTCAACCACCCTCGACTCCAACCCCTCACCCCGCGGCGCCCACGCCGGACCCGGCGCCGGTGGCGCTTCTGCCGGCAGGTTGTCCGGCGACGGCACCAGTCCCGGGCCGGGACCGTCCTTCCTCCGGGTCCTGAACTCCGAATTCATCAAGTTCCGCACGCTCCTGTCCACCCTGGTCCTGCTGGGCTCCACGGTCCTGGTGGTGGTGGGCTTCGGCGCCCTCTCCGCGTGGGGCACCGGACAGTTCGCGGCGGCCGCCACGTCAGACCCCGAGGCGGCCGCCGCGTTTGCCGCCCAGGGCGGGGATCTCACCGTCGGCGTCCCCACGTCCGGCATCGCCTTCGCCCAGCTGATCCTTGGTTCGCTGGGCGTGCTGCTGATGAGCTCGGAATTCACCACCGGCATGGCCCGCTCCACCTTCGCCGCCGTGCCAAGGCGGCTTCCCGCGTTCGCCGCCAAGCTCCTTGTCGTCACGGTGACAGCCTTCGTGCTGACCGCCGCCTCCGTGCTCCTGGCGGGCCTGGTATCGCTGCCGATCCTGGACAACTACGACCTCAAACTCGACCTTGCCAGCTCCCAGTCGGTCAAACTGCTGCTGGTCAGCAGCCTCTACGTGGCAGCCGTGGCCGCGATCGGCATGTCCCTCGGTGCTCTGATCCGCAATTCCGCAGGCGGCATCATGAGCTTGGTGGGTCTGTTCTTCGTGGCACCGATCGCGTTCCAGCTGATCCCCGGGGACTTCTTCGTTGAGGCCCGGAAGTACCTCCCCGGCAACACCGTGGAACCACTGACCGCCGTCGAACACGTCCCTGACACGCTGGAAGCCTGGCAGGCGGCCCTGGTTTTGGGCGCCTGGGTGCTCATCCCTGTGCTCCTCGCCGCGTTCCTGCTGAAAAAGCGGGATGTCTAGGCCAGCGGGCCGGGCCACCGTCTAGGCTCGGGGAATGATCGATGCAGTTTCCGTGAAGGACGCACCGGCCAGCCAGGCCGAGGCGTCCTTTGCTGAAATCACCGCCCGACGGCGCGGGGGGCTCCGGCGCTACCTGTTCCAGCACCCGCGCGTCATGGACGCCGTCGTGGTGCTGTGCTATCTGATCCTCGTCACACCCACCGCGGTGGAGTCGGTGCTCGACGGCGCGTGGCCGGCCGCCGTGCTGCTCGCGGCGGCCGCCGGGGCCTTGGCCCTCCGGCGGTCCTACCCGGTGCCCGTGGTGGCCATAGTGGCGACGGTCGAAGTGGCGGTGACCCTGCTGCACCCCTGGGGATCCAACGTCTCTGCCGGACTATGGTTTTCGCTCTACGCCGTCGCCGTCGTGCGCACCCGGCGCTTCGCCATCATCACGCTCGCGGCCGCCACGGCTCCGCTGGCGTTCCTGTACTTCCTGCTGGCGGTCGGGCCGCTGGACGGCCGGCTGCCGGACACCGCGGTGCGCACGCCGGAGAACTTCCAGCTCATCACCAGCATCGCGGCGGGCATCAGCATCACGCTGTCCAACGTCATTGCCACCGGCATCGGCATCTCGGTCCGGCAGCGGCGGGAGCACGAGCACGAGATCGCGGCCTGGGCCGAGCGGTCCGCGCAGCTGGGCTCGGCCCGGGAGCGCAACAGGATCGCCCGGGAAATGCACGACGTCGTGGCGCACTCGCTCACCGTGATGATCAGCCTCTCGGACGGGGCCGCCGTCGTGGTCAAGAGGGACCCGGGACGGGCAGCCGAAGTGCTCGGCGAACTATCCCGTACCGGACGCACCGCGCTGGCGGACATGCGGCGCGTGCTGGGAGTGCTGCGGGACGACTCCGCCGGGTCTGCCCCGCGCGAACCGCTGGTGGCAGGGGACAACCTGGCCAAGCTGCTCGAGGGATTCCGCACGGCGGGCCTGCCGCTGCACTACACTCACACCGGCCCTTCCCTTCCCGAAGACGCGGCGTTCCAGCTCACCGTGTACCGGATCGTGCAGGAATCGCTGACGAACGTGCTGCGCTACGGCCGCGCTCTGGGGCGTGTGGAGGTGGACATTGTGCGCGACGGCAGCACCGTTGTGATTGACGTGTTCGACGACGGCAAAGGCACCATGGAGGCCGGCACCTTCGTTGGCACAGGCCAGGGCCTGGCCGGAATGCGCGAACGGGCCCGGTTTTACGCAGGCAGCGTGGAGGCCGGGCGCACCACCGACGGCGGATGGCGGGTGCATGCGGTGCTGAACTGCAGCGGGGGACACGGGAAATGACACAGGGGGAACTGATGAGCGAATCCGAACGGATCCGCGTGCTGCTGGTCGATGACCAGCCGCTGCTCCGGATGGGCTTCCGCCTGATCCTGGAGGGCGAGGACGACCTCGGCATTGTGGGCGAAGCGTCCGACGGCGCCGAAGCGGTACGCCAAGCCGGGGAGCTGAGCCCCGACGTCGTGCTCATGGACGTGCGGATGCCGGTCCTGGACGGGATCGAGGCGACACGCGCCATCACCGCCTCCGGATCCTGCGCGAAGGTCATCATCCTGACGACCTTCGACCTGGACGAGTACGCTTTCGCCGGGCTCCAGGCGGGCGCTTCTGCCTTCCTGCTCAAGGACGTGGCGCCAGCCGAACTCATCAGCGCGGTCCGGGTGGTGGCCAGCGGTGATGCCGTCGTGGCCCCGCGGATCACCCAGCGGCTCCTCGAGACCTACGTCCGGGGCGCGGGCCTCAACAGCAGAGCGGGCACGACCGCCCCGGCCGCTGGGGTCCTGAATGGCGATCCCGGCGGGGCTGAAACTGCCGGCGGGGCTGAAACTGCCGGCGGGGCTGGCAGTGCTGGCGCGGCTGGCAGGGCGGCCGAAGGTGCCGGCGGCCTTGCCGGCCCGGGAACAGGAGCGCGCGCGGCGAAAGACCCGCTCCTGGAAGACCTGACCCCGCGCGAGACGGAAATGCTCGGGGCCCTGGCCGAGGGCCTCTCGAATGCGGAGATTGCACATCGGTACTTCCTCTCGGAAGCTACCGTCAAGACGCATGTGCGGCGTATCCTGACCAAGCTGCACCTTCGCGACCGCGTGCAGGCCGTGGTCTACGCCTACGAAACCGGCCTTGTGGTGCCGAGCAACCCCGATTATTGAGGAGATGTGCCTGAAACAGTGGTTTCAGGCACATTACCAAATTGCCCGCAAGGCAACTTTGGTTGTCTGACGGTGCCTCCTCTTGGAGTTCCGCCCGGCTGGACGCCACGTCATTTGTGGCCCTGCACAGAACGGCAGGCAGACGCCCGGGTCTAGGGTGAAACGACACTGTGGTCCGCCGCACTTTCCGCCCGGCATCAGTACGTACCAAACATCCCCCACGAAGGACGGCGCTTAATGCAGGCTGACCAGCAACTTTCCAAATCGCTCAAACCCAGGCATCTCTCCATGATCGCGATCGCCGGGGTGATCGGCGCCGGTCTCTTTGTCGGCTCCGGCGCCGCAATCCAGCAGGCCGGTCCCGGCATCCTCCTGGCCTACATGGCGGCGGGCCTCGTGGTCATCCTGGTCATGCGAATGCTTGGCGAAATGGCCGCAGCCAACCCGGAAACCGGCTCCTTCTCAACCTACGCGGACAAGGCACTCGGCCGCTGGGCCGGCTTCAGCATCGGCTGGCTTTACGCCTGGTTCTGGATCATCGTGCTCGGCATCGAGGCCACGGCGGGAGCGGCGATCATGCACCGCTGGGTGCCCGGCATTGACCAGTGGGTCTGGGCTTTGATTCTCATGGTCCTGCTGACCCTGACCAACCTGGGCTCGGTGAAGTCCTTTGGTGAGTTCGAATTCTGGTTCGCCTCCATCAAGGTGACGGCGATCGTGCTGTTCCTGCTCTTCGGTGTGGCCGCCATCCTCGGCCTGGTTCCCGGTGTCCCCGCCCCGGGACTCAGCAACCTGGTCGAAAACGGCGGCTTCCTGCCCAACGGCCCAGGTGCGGTGCTGGCGGGCATCCTGGTGGTTGTCTTCTCCTTCTTCGGCGCCGAAATCGCCACCATCGCCGCCGGTGAATCGGAGAACCCGGTCGACGCCGTGAAGAAGGCCGTGAAGTCCACGGTCTGGCGCATCCTCGTCTTCTACATCGGCTCCATCGCGGTCGTGGTGACCTTGCTCCCGTGGAACTCCGCATCGGTGGCCAAGAGCCCCTACGTTGCCGTGATCGAACTCTTCGGCATCCCCGGCGCCGGCACCATCATGGACATCGTCGTGCTCACATCCGTGCTGTCCTGCCTGAACTCCGGCCTCTACACGGCCAGCCGGATGCTCTTCTCGCTCTCCCGCCGGGGCGACGCCCCCAAGTCCTGGATGAAAATCTCCAACCGCGGCGTCCCGGCCGCGGCAGTCCTGGCCTCCACGGTGGTCGGCTTCGTCACCGTGGGCCTGAACTACATCGCCCCGGACACGGTGTTCCTGTTCCTCGTCAACACCTCCGGTGCCATCGCGCTGTTTGTCTGGCTCGTCATCGCCTCATCCCAGTTAATCCTGCGCCGCCGGATGGGCGCGGCCGCCAAGGACCTGCAGCTGAAGATGTGGCTCTTCCCGTATCTGACGTGGCTGTCGATCGTCAGCATTGTGGCCCTGCTGATCGGCATGGTGATCCTGGATTCCACCCGGGAATCGCTCCTGCTATCACTCGCCCTCGCGGCCGTCGTCGTGGGCATCGGCCTGTGGCGCTACCGGAAGCAGGGCGGGACGTCCACGGGCGCGCCCACGGAGGCTCCGGCCGAAGAAGCCACCCTCGGAGCGGGAACGGCCTCCTAAGCTCGGCGCTGGCCCGGCCCTGGGCACCACCCTGGGCCCGGGCCCCGCGTGCCGCACCTTCCCGGACTCCGCACCGGACCTCCCCGGACTCCGCACCGCACCGGGCCCCGCAACGGACCGGCCTCCGGACATGTCCCACTCTCGTGCTGAACTGGTCCCCGAAAGTTGGACTGGTTGGTAGAGCCTAGGCTGCGAGGGCTTGAGAACGGTATTGCGCCGGGCTCAGGCCCTTGAGCTTTGTTGAGATTCTTTCGGTGTTGTACCAGTGGATGTACGTGTGCAACGCCGCTGCCAAGGCGTCGGTGCTGATGAACCGGACGTGGTGGAAGAGCTCTTCCTTGAGGTGGCCGAAGAAGTTCTCCATCACCGCGTTGTCGTAGCAGTTGCCCTTGCGGGACATCGATTGGACCGCGCCGGCACCCTCCAGAAGAACGCGCCAGGACACGTGCTGGTATTGGAAACCCTGGTCCGAATGCACGAGCGGTTTCTGCCCATCCTCGAGCGTGTTCAGGGCCCGGCGCAGCGAGGTGTTGGTCAGTTCCAGGGTCGGGGACGAGCTGATCGAATGGGAGATGATCTGCCGGTCGAAGAGGTCCATGACCGGTGAGAGGTAGAGCTTCCGGTCCCCGACGCTGAACTCGGTCACATCCGTCACCCACTTCTGGTTGGGTTCATCGGCCTCGAACCGGCGGTTCAGGACGTTCGGGGCAATCCTGCCCTGCTCGCCCTGGTAGGAGTTGTAGCGTTTCTTCCTTCGGACCTTGCAGACCAGCCGGAGCACACGCATGAGTTTCAGCACGGTCTTCTTCGCGACCGTCCACCCTTGCCTGGCCAGTTCAGTGTGGATGCGGCGATGCCCGTAGCGGCCATGGTTCTTCTCGAAGATCTCTGTGACCGCGGCTTTGATCGCCGCTTGCGGATCGGGGGCCTGGAGGCGGGCCTGGTGGTAGAAGAACGTGGACCGGGCCAGGCCGGCGGCCTGCAGCAGCACCGCAAGGGGGAAGTCCGCCTTGAGGGCGATGAGGGTCTGAACCTTCACCGTCGTTCCTGCGCCCTCAAGGCCCGCAATTTTCCCAGGTAGGCCACCTCCGCCCGGAGCCGTTCGTTCTCCCGGCGCAGCCGTTCCAGCTCGGGCAGCTCCGCCGACGGCGGGGAATCGGGTTCCCTGGGCCTGCTTTTAGGCTTCGGCCGCAAGGCGTCCGGGCCCTCGCGACGATAGGCAGCCGCCCAGTTTTTGAGTAACCCGGACGAGGACAGGCCAGCCTCCGCCGCGAGATCCTGGGCGGTCTCGCCCGCGATGAACCGTTCGACTAATGCGAGCTTGAGTTCGAACGAATACACCTGTTTCGTCGGCTTGGCCACCAGCGCTCCTCGACCATGGATCCTCCACCGCAGATAGAGAAGCTGGACCGGCGAGTGCGACACACCCAACAGCCGCGCAGCCGCTTTATCCGCGATGCCCTTCTCAAACCACGCTACAGCGGCCTCGCGCTGAACTTCGGATAACGGACTACGTACATGCATAAAACTGCTCCCCGGGAGTCGGAACTGAATTTCTCAGTCCAACTTCCGGGGAGCAGTTCATGCCCAGCGATGGACATAATGCCACTATGTCCATCCGCGGGCTCCAGGGGAGGGCATGTCCGGGGCAGGCCGGAGGACATGTCCAGTCGCGAGTGCGGGAGGAGAGCATGTCCCCAGCCCGGGCCGCCGTGTGCGGACGCCGCGCGATGGGACACAGGATTCTAACAGGAAAGGCCTAGTGCTGGCATAGCGGTCTGAGGTTCCATGGAGGCATGACCACGCCAGTCCAGCCCCCGCACGAGCCGCACCCCGACCACGACCGCGGCCTGGAATTCGACCTCTCGACCCTGCTGAGCCGCCGCCGCTCGCTGGGCATGTTCCTCGGGGCCGGCGCGGCTGCCGCGCTGGCGGCGTGCACGCCCGGCGGACCGACGGGCACCGCGGCAGCAACCGCGACGGCAACCTCGACGCCGACCGGCTCTGCAAGCGCCGCCACCAGCGCGGCCGCCGCGACGCCGTCGGCATCCGCATCGCCCACGCTGACCCGTGCGATCGCCGAATGTGGCGTCGAAATTCCCGAGGAAACCGCCGGACCGTTCCCGGGGGACGGGTCGAACGGACCCGACGCGCTGTCCGCTTCCGGCGTCGTCCGGCAGGACATCACCGCCAGCTTCGGAACGTCGACCTCCACAGCGGAGGGCGTGCCCCTCACCGTCACGCTGACCCTGCTCGACAACGCCAACGGCTGCACGCCGCTGGCCGGCGCCGCGGTCTACGCCTGGCACTGCGACCGCGAAGGCAGGTACTCCATGTACGATTCCGGCCTCAAGAACGAGAACTACCTCCGTGGCGTCCAGGAGGCCGACGCGAACGGCCAGGTCACCTTCACGACCATCTACCCCGGCGCGTACAGTGGACGCTGGCCGCACATCCACTTTGAGGTGTTTGAGTCCATGACCAACGCCACGACGGCGGGTCAGGTCCTCGCCGTGTCGCAGATCGCGCTGACGGACGCGGCCTGCAGGGAGGTCTACGCCTCGGCCGGGTACGAGGCCAGTGCGCGGAACTTCCCGCGCACCACGCTCAAATCCGACAATGTCTTCGGCGACGACGGCGGCATCTACCAGCTCGCCACGATGGCAGGCTCGGTGTCCGCCGGCTACACGGCCGCGCTCAACGTCACGGTGTAGCTCCCTGCAGCTTTACCGGGTGTCGGGCGGCCCGACCGGAAGGTGGACCCGGCCGCGGCGTTAGACTCGGTGCCATGTCCTCCCACGCCAGTGCCGCCGCCCACATCCAGGACCTCGGCGCGTACGTCTCTGCTTCGCCGTCCAGCTTCCATGCCGTCCACGAGGCAGCCCGGCGGCTGGACATCGCCGGTTTCACCCGACTGGAGGAGCTCGAGCCCTGGGATAGCGCGGCCGATCAAGCCGACAAGCACTACGTGATCCGCGACGGTGCCCTGATCGCCTGGGTGACGCCCGAAGGAGCCGGTCCCACCACTGGCTTCAACATCCTGGGCGCGCACACCGATTCGCCGTCATTCAAACTCAAGCCCAAAGCCACCACCGGAAAGTTCGGCTGGCTGCAGGCCGGCGTCGAGGTCTACGGCGGACCGCTGCTCAACTCCTGGCTGGACCGTGAACTGCAGCTCGCCGGGCGTCTCGTGATGCTCGATGGCACGCAGCACCTGACCGCCACGGGACCGCTGCTCCGCTTCCCCCAGCTGGCCATCCACCTTGACCGCACGGTCAATGACGGGCTGGCCCTGGACAAGCAGCAACACATGAACCCGGTCTTCGGGCTCGGGGATCCTGCCGGTGAAGACCTGCTGGCGCTGCTCGCAGGACGCGTGCGGGACGAAAACGTCGACCCGGCGAAGATCGGCGGCTACGACGTCGTGATCGCGGATACCCAAGCGCCCGCAGTCTTCGGAGCGAAGAATGAGTTCTTCGCCTCCGGCCGGCTGGATAACCTCTCCGCCACGCACGCCGGGATCGAGGCGCTGATCGCCCACGCAGACTCGCCTCTTCCGGCAGGCGCGCCGATCGCCGTCCTGGCGGCCTTCGACCATGAGGAGATCGGCTCCGCGTCGCGCTCCGGCGCGTGCGGACCCGTCCTCGAGGACGTTCTGGTGCGCATCTCGGACGGGCTCGGCGCCTCGGCGAGCCAGCGGCGGCAGGCGTTTGCGGCGTCGTTCTGTGTCTCCGCAGACGCCGGACACGCCGTGCACCCCAACTACCCCGAGCGGCACGACCCGGCCAACCGCCCGGCGCTCAACGGCGGCCCGCTGCTGAAGATCAACGCCAACCAGCGCTACGCCACGGACGCCCCGGGCGCCGCCCTCTGGGCGAGGCTGTGCACCGAAGCGGGTGTCCCGTACCAGGAGTTCGTCTCCAACAATGTGATGCCGTGCGGGTCCACGATCGGCCCGCTGACGGCCACGCGGCTCGGCATCCGGACGGTCGACGTCGGCGTGCCCCTGCTCTCGATGCACTCCGCCCGCGAACTCTGCGGCGTCGAGGACCCGTACCGGCTGGCCCGGGTGACGGAGCAGTTCTTCCGAACGGCGGCCTGAGCCCGCGGCCGCCGCCGGCGGGGCTAGGCGGCGAGCCCGATCACCAGGTTGATGGTGGCCGCCAGGATCACAGTGCCGAAGATGTAGGACAGCAGGCTGTGCTTGAGCGCCTCGGCACGGATGCCATGGTTCTGCAGGGCAGTGTCCGACACCTGATAGGTCATGCCGAGGCTCGTGGCCAGGTAGGCGAAGTCCGTGTACTGCGGGGGCCGCTTCTGGTTGAAGTCCACTCCGCCCACCTCTGAGCCGGCCTTCCGGCCGGTGCTGTAGTACAGCTGCGCGTAGCGCAGGGTGAAGAGCGTCTGGACCAGCAGCCACGACAACGCCACGGAGGCCAGGGCCAGCAGGCCCCCGCCCAGCCGGGCGGCGGCCTCGGAATTGTTGTGGGAGTCAGCGACGACGGCTGCCACCGCGGCCAGGCTGGCGACATTCGCGGCCAGGATCAGGAGGTCGGTGGTGCCCCGCGACGGATCCTCGGCCGTGGCATGGGAGCGTGTCTCCCCCGGATCCATGCGTCCGATCACCACCCAGACCCAGATCAGGTAGGTCAGCGCAGCGACGTCCCAGAAGATCGTGGGAGCCTGCACCCAGCGGCCGGCCAGGCCGGCGGCGATCGCTCCGGACAACCCGGCCAGCAGCATAACGGCGAAGCGGAGGCGGCTTCTGCGGACGGGCACGCTGCGTCGGGACGCGGATCCGGTGTTCATTCCCTGATCATGGCACGCCACCCGGCTCCCGCCGCCGTCCGTCCGCATCGCCGCCCGCCGCCCGCCGCCCGCCGCCCGCCCACCGCCCGCCCGCGGCACGTCCGGACCGGTTGTCCACATGGCGGCCAGCGCTCTTCCGGACCGGCCGGGCGGCCCGTACGGTGGGGGCACGGAATCGCCGAAACCGGCACGGATGCACTAAGCTATTGAAGTCTGTGCTGCGCCCTGCCTCCGTTCCGGGGGTGTTGCGAGGCGCATGGCACCGCAAATGAACCTCCTGTTACGGAAATGCCGTAACCGCTTAGCCCAAAGGAGGTGGGTTCACATATGCGTCCTTATGAATTGATGGTAATCATCGACCCCGAGGTCGAAGAGCGTACCGTTGAGCCAACGCTTCAGAAGTTCCTGAGTGTCATCACCAACGATGGTGGAACCATCGAAAAGGTTGACATCTGGGGCCGTCGTCGCCTGGCCTACGAAATCCAGAAGAAGTCTGAAGGTATCTACGCCGTGGTGAACTTCACCGCTGAGCCGGCTACCGCCAAGGAACTTGACCGCCAGCTGAGTCTCAATGAGACCATCATGCGCACCAAGATCACCCGCCCCGAAGTACAGAAGGTCGTTGCTGAGTAATTCAGCTCCCGATTTTCACTCTTCATCCCCGCAGGAACGCACAAGGAGGCAGTAGATGGCAGGCGAAACCACTATTACGGTCATCGGTAATCTCACCAATGACCCCGAACTGAGGTTCACACCGTCAGGTTCGGCAGTAGCGAATTTCACCATCGCTTCTACTCCCCGCACCTTCGATCGCCAGTCCAATGAGTGGAAGGACGGGGAAACCCTGTTCCTCCGCGCGTCGGTGTGGCGTGAAGCAGCCGAGAACGTCGCCGAATCCCTGACCAAGGGCATGCGCGTGATCGTTTCCGGTCGCCTGAAGAGCCGTTCCTACGAAACCAAGGAAGGCGAGAAGCGCACCGTTATCGAGCTGGAGGTCGACGAGATCGGCCCCAGCCTGCGCTACGCCAACGCCAAGGTCAACCGCACCCAGCGCTCCGGCGGTGGGGGTGCCGGAAACGGCGCCCAGGGCGGCTTCGGCGGCGGCAACAGCGGCGGTGGCTTCGGTGGCGGCTCTGGTGGAAACCAGGGCGGCAACTCCGGCGGAACCTGGGGCGGCAACCAGCCCGCACAGCAGGATGACCCCTGGGCCACGCCCGGTGTCAGCAATGCAGGCGGCGGCTGGGGCAACGGCCCGGATTCCGAACCTCCCTTCTAAACAACATTTAAGGTTCGACGCCGAACCTGACGGGCCGCCGCGAGGCGGACCCCTGCAGGCCGACGTCGGATCACCACCATCCCGTGGATCAATATCCACGGGCTCCATCGAATAGGAGCTCCACGATGGCTAAGGCTGAACTCCGTAAGCCCAAACCAAAGTCCAACCCCTTGAAGGCCGCTGACATCACTGTCATCGACTACAAGGACGTAGCATTGCTGCGCAAGTTCATCTCCGACCGCGGAAAGATCCGCGCCCGTCGCGTCACTGGCGTCACGGTGCAGGAACAGCGCAAGATCGCCCAGGCAATCAAGAACGCCCGCGAAGTTGCTCTGCTGCCTTACTCCGGCGCTGGCCGCGGCTAAGGAAGGGATTAACTAACATGGCAAAGCTCATTCTGACCCACGAAGTAACCGGTCTCGGTGCTGCTGGCGATGTTGTCGAGGTCAAGGACGGTTACGCACGTAACTTCCTGCTGCCCCGCGGCTTCGCTCTGACCTGGTCCAAGGGCGGCGAGAAGCAGGTTGAGTCCATCAAGGCTGCCCGCGTTGCTCGCGAGCACGCTTCCCTGGAAGACGCTCAGAAGCAGGCAGCTGCACTCTCCTCCAAGCCGGTCAAACTCGTCGTCAAGGCTGGCGAGACCGGACGCCTGTTCGGCACCGTCAAGCAGGCCGACGTAGCCGACGCGGTTGAGGCCGCTGGCCTTGGCAGCATCGACAAGCGCAAGGTTGAACTGCCGGCACACATCAAGTCGGTCGGTTCCTACCAGGCCAACGTCCGGCTGCACGCCGACGTTGCCGCTGTGATCGAACTCGACGTAGTCGCGGGCAAGTAGCCCCAACGGCTAGGCAGCCCTGAACTGCCGGAAGGCCCCCGCCTTCGATTCCCCAGAGGAACCGGACGCGGGGGCCTTCTGTCGTTAAGTCCTTAAGGCTCTGGCGTGGTGCAGGACCGTGGTCACGTGCCGGTAGCCGATGCGGATCAGCTCGGTGAGCACCGCCTCGTCGACGTCGTCTAGCTTGTTGATGTACAGGCAGCCTGCGCCGGTCTTATGCTTCCCCAGCCGCGCCAGCAGTCCGGCCGCCTCCGGACCGTACGTCAGTCCGTAGAGCGAGAGGCTCCCTTTCCGGGGTGAGAAGCCGATCGCCGCGGCATCGCCCTCGCGGCCGGTGTCGTACTTGTAGTGGTACCGGCCGAAGCCCACAATCGTCGGGCCCCACATCTGAGCCTGCTCCCCGCTGATGCCGGACATCAGGTCGAGCAGGCGGTACCCGTCGGCGCGGCGAACCGGATGCTCGACGTGGGCCAGGAACTCCTGCACGGACGCCGCCGTGGCCTGGGTCTTGTTCTGTGTGCTCTTTTCCGCCATGGGGGCAGTCTGGCAGAGCGCGGACGCCTTGTCAGCCATGGGGGCCGCTGGTGATAGCCTGCAGCCGTGAACCCGATTACCGCCCAGACCCAGCGACTCCGTCCCTTCGCCCAGGTGGACGTTTTCTCCGCCGAACCGTACCGGGGCAACCCGCTCGCCGTCGTGCTCGACGCAGAGGGCCTCACGACGGAGCGGATGCAGCGGTTCGCCAACTGGACCAACCTGTCGGAGACAACATTCCTGCTGCCGCCCACCTGCCCTGAGGCAGACTACCGCGTGCGGATTTTCACCGGCAGTGAAGAGTTCCCCTTTGCCGGTCACCCGACCCTGGGCTCGGCGCACGCCTGGCTTGAAGCTGGCGGCCTCCCCCGGCA
Source organism: Pseudarthrobacter sp. MM222 (assembly GCF_947090775.1). Taxonomy (NCBI): domain Bacteria; kingdom Bacillati; phylum Actinomycetota; class Actinomycetes; order Micrococcales; family Micrococcaceae; genus Pseudarthrobacter; species Pseudarthrobacter sp. MM222. Next base: position 4,242,568 of record NZ_OX352321.1, on the reverse strand, counting down.
CGACGGGTTGCTGGTGCAGGAGTGCGCGGCCGGCCTGATCCGGGTGAAGCGCGACGGCGCCCGCCTGGCCTTCGCGGCTCCGCCACTGACCCGCTCGGGACCCGTTGCGGAGGAGGACCTGGGACGCATCGCGGCGGGCCTGGGACTGCCCCGGGAGGCGCTGCTGGACTCCTCCTGGCTGGTCAACGGGCCGGACTGGATCGGCGTGCTGCTCGAGTCGGCGGCGCAGGTACTTGCGGTCAGGCCTGACTACACGGCCATGAAGGGGCTCAAGGTCGGCGTGATCGGCCCCCACGCCCCGGGTGCAGGGGTTGACTTCGAGGTGCGCACCTTCATCCCTGGCGATGCCGCCGCGGAAGACCCCGTCACCGGAAGCTTCAACGCCGGAGCTGCCCAGTGGCTGACCCGCAGCGGGCGGGCGGCGGACTCCTACCTCGCGGCGCAGGGAACGGTGCTGGGCCGCGCCGGTCGCGTCCACATCGAGGCCAGCGGGGACGACATCTGGGTGGGCGGACAGTCGGTGAGCTGCATTGAAGGGTCTGTGCTGCTCTGAGGGACACCCCGGACCCGTTGCCCTTTCAGTTGCGGCTGCCATTTCCGTCCGTTTGGGCCCGAAAGTGATAGAGCAAACGGAGGGCGGGAATAAACGGCGTGGGCCGCCGCTTCTACAGGTAGATGCAAACGCATATAGTATGGCCGGACCGGCCAACGTCACCCAAGGAGCACCTGTGGAAACCCGCCGAATCACCGTTCTTTCCGCCGGACTCGGCGTTCCGTCGTCGAGCCGCCTCCTGGCGGACCAGCTGGCAGCCTCGGCGGAACGGCAGCTGGCGGCATCGGGCTATGCTGTCACTGTCGACGTCGTAGAACTCCGGGACCTCGCGGTCGACATCGCCAACAATTTCGTGACCGGATATGCGGCTCCCCGACTGGCCGAAGTGATCGCCGGCGTCGACGCCTCCGACGGGATCATCGCCGTCAGCCCGGTCTTCAGCGCCTCCTACAGCGGCCTGTTCAAGTCCTTCATTGACGTGCTGGATCCCAAGTCGCTGGAGGGCAAGGCCGTCCTGCTGGGCGCCACCGCCGGCACGGACCGGCACCAAATGGTCCTGGACTACGCCATGCGGCCGCTCTTCACGTATCTGCGGACCCGGGTCGCCCCCACCGCGGTCTTCGCGGGCCCGCAGGACTGGGGGAACAACGACGACGGCGGGTCGCCACTCTCGGCGCGGATCGAGCGTGCGGCGGGCGAGTTTGCCGCCCTGCTGCAGGGTGCCCAGCCCCAGCAGAAGCCTTCTCCGATGGCGTCGATGCCCTTCGAGCAACTGCTCGCCGGTATTTCCCGCGGACGGTAACGCCAGCGCCCCGGCGGGCGCGGCTGCGAACGATTCCGGCGGCCCGCTCGTTGTCCGGGACATGAAGTGTCCTGTGGATTCAATAGACCTGATCATGAGTGAACGAAGCGGCGTCGAAATCGACTACTGCCCGCAATGCCGGGGCGTGTGGCTGGACCGCGGTGAGCTCGACAAGATCATCGACCGCGCGGCGGACCTGATGGGCGCCTCGCCGGCCCCGGCAGCCTCACCCCAGTCGCCCCCGGCCGGGCATCTCCCGCCCCCGCTCTACAGCGTCGAACCGCGCCGGGATGACCGCCACTATGACGAGCGCCGGGACCGGCCCCGGTACGACCAGCCACGCTACGATGACCGCCGCCGGCCCAAGAAGAAGGAAGGCTGGCTGGGCGAGATGTTCGACTTCTAGCCTGCGAAAGCCGGCCGCGGAGCTCCTGCCGCCGAGGGCTCAATCGTCCAGCAGGGCGATGAACTCGAGGGCCTGCTTCATGGAAATGTCCGAGTGGCGGGTCAGCGCGGTGGCCGCCGCCTCCGTGTCGCCGCTCTTGGCGAGGGTGCGGATCCTGCCATAGATCTCGTCGTTGAGCATGTTGCTGCTGACCTCGCGAGTAACGTCGCCCTTGCTGGCGATTGCGCGGTAGCGGTACGGGAAGCGCTGTGGGGTATCGTCCTCGTCCTCACTGGGGGCCTGCTCTGCAGTGGGCGGCCGGAAGGGCTGGGGGTGGGCGGCCAGGGCCCCGACGGCGTCGCGGGAAGCGCGCAGCCCTTCTCCCGTGCTCTCGAAGTAGAGCTTGATGGCGGCCATTGCCTGACCTTGTGCGATGAGCGCGTAGAGACGCCGGTGCTGTTCCTGGTCCAGTTTGGCCGCTGCGGCGCGGGCCAGCTCAACGGAATCTCGACTGGGCGGCGGCGTAGAACCAGGCAGAACCTTGTTCCCTCGCCGGCCGATTGCCTTGGCTGCCAGCACTACGCCGGCCCCGACGAGTGCCAGAATCAGGACGGGGATGATCAGGGATTCCATGTACTACAGCCGATCTACGTATTTCTTGGCGGTCAAAAGATCTGAATGGGTCGCCTGCCGCAGCAGCTTGATGGCTTGGATCTTCTTGCCGTCGCGAGCCAGGGACTGCAGCTGGAGGGCGAACTGGGGGTTCAGCTGCCCGCCCGGCAAAACCGGGCCCTGATAGCCGTGCTGGCCCACGGCCGGCGCGGAGCCGACCTGGGCGCGCAGGGCCGCGCGGGCGTGATCGGCCTGCTGGGACTGCTGTTGCTCATTCTGGCTGGGACGGGTCACGGCGTCCACCCGGGCCCGCGCCGCAGTGGCAGCCTGGACCTGCGCCGCATAGTGCGCCTGCGAGCGGGCGGCCAGCTCGAGCTGATAGCGCTCCGCGTCCGACATGCCGAAATCGCGGGGTTTGAGGGCCGTGGCGAACGCCCAGAGGACTGCCGCCAGGATAAGGGCAGGGAGGATGACCAGCAAGACTTCGCCCATGCTTAGAGCTTATGCCAGATTGCGGTTGTCCACAGCATATTCTGGCGCTTGCATACAGGGCGCTAAAGGTGGCGTCAATTCCCGGTAAAGGCGTGACACCCCTCACCAAATGTGAATATTTCAGCCCTGATGTGCCACCCGAGACCCGGGCATATCCCCAGCCCGGGGCCTGGGCTGTGGATGAAAAATTCCGAAAATATTTTTGTGTCCACAAGGTAAAGACAGTGTTTCCGCAGGTCAGCGCGGTATTTCGGGGAGAACAATTTTTCTATCCACAGCTGTTCCCACAGGCTGTGCACAAGCATGGAGCGGTAGTGCACAGCTTATCCACAGGGGTGGTGTCCGGTCGTCTTGGTGCCTGCCCGGCTGGGGGATACCGTTGCTGGAGATCGGGCGGCGGATGCGGAAATCCGGTTCGCCTGGGTCCCTGCCCACGGAAGCCGCGGGGCCTCACGCCGGATCTGCGCCTTGGATCCCGGCATCGGGCGGCAGAACTGTCGGTGCCGACTGATAGGACTGGTCCCATCGGTACGCGCCGGGCTGGACGTCACTGGCACCAAGGCAGATGGCTTACGCGCCGCCGGCGAAGATTATCCGCCGCGGCACACAATGGAGGACGGCAGTTTTGTCAGTAACGCATCTGGACACGGTCGAGGGTACGCGAGGATCCGAAGGCAGCCGCAAGCCCCCGCAGGACATCCCGGCGGAGCAATCGGTGCTGGGCGGCATGATGCTGTCCAAGGACGCCATCGCCGACGTCGTCGAAATCCTGCGCGGCCAGGACTTCTACCGGCCGGCGCACGAGACGGTCTACGAGGCCATCATCGACCTTTACGGCCGCGGTGAACCTGCCGACGCCGTTACGGTCTCGGATGAACTGACAAAGCGCGGCGAGATCAACCGGATTGGCGGCCCTGCGTACCTGCACGAGCTGATCCAGACCGTCCCGACGGCAGCCAACGCCGGCTACTACGCCGAGATCGTCGCGGAGCGCGCAGTGCTGCGCCGGCTCGTGAACGCCGGGACGAAAATCGTGCAGCTCGGTTATGGCCAGGACGGTGAGGTTGAGGACCTGGTCAACCAGGCCCAGGCCGAGGTGTACGCCGTGGCGGAGCGCCGCACGGCCGAAGACTATGTGGTCCTGAAGGACGTGATGGAATCCACCGTCGACGAGATCGAGGCCTCGGGCCATCGCGGGGAGGGAATGACCGGCGTCCCCACTGGGTTCTATGAACTGGACGAACTTACCCACGGACTGCACCCCGGCCAGATGATCGTCATTGCCGCCCGTCCGGCCGTCGGTAAGTCCACCTTCGCCCTCGACTTCGCCCGCTCGGCCGCCATCAAGAACAACCTCGCCACCGTGATGTTCTCGCTGGAAATGGGCCGGAACGAGATCGCCATGCGCCTGCTGTCCGCCGAGGCGACCATCGGTCTCCAGGATCTCCGCAAGGGCACCATCAAGGACGAGCAATGGTCGAAGATCGCGACCACCATGGGCCGGATGAATGATGCGCCGCTGTTCATTGACGACAGCCCCAACATGTCGCTGATGGAAATCCGCGCCAAGTGCCGGCGCCTCAAGCAGCAGCACGACCTGAAACTCGTGATCCTGGACTACCTGCAGCTCATGAGCTCGGGCAAGAAAGTCGAGTCGCGCCAGCAGGAAGTGTCCGAATTTTCGCGTGCGCTGAAACTGCTCGCCAAGGAGCTGCAGGTCCCCGTGATCGCCCTCTCGCAGCTGAACCGCGGGTCCGAGCAGCGCCAGGACAAGCGGCCCATGGTCTCGGACCTGCGCGAGTCCGGCTCCATCGAGCAGGACGCCGACATGGTTATCCTCCTGCACCGCGAGGATGTCTATGACAAGGAATCCCCGCGCGCCGGTGAGGCGGACATCCTCATCGCCAAGCACCGTAACGGCCCGACCAAGGACATTGTGGTGGCCTTCCAGGGGCACTACTCGCGCTTTGCCAACATGGCGGCCGATGCGGGCGGCGGGGGCGGCTTCTAGGCTTCTAGGCGTCCGCTCCGGCCGGCCCGGCCGCTGAGCCGGGCCCGGCGGATGGCTGCGGACCGGCCGCCGGGAGCAGGTGGTTGGGCAGCCGGTTCCCCGGCGCGCGTCCGCGGATTTCGAGCAGCTCGCGGGCGTGGGCGTGCAGCCGCTTGTCCTCTTCGGACTGCGGACTCCATTGCGGGATGGGGACCGACGTGCCGGTTCTATCGCGGGCAACCATCACGGTCAGGCAGTACGTGGTGAGATTCAGCTCGCGTCCCTTGGGGTCGCCTGAGCGGACATGGACGGCAACATGCATGCCCTTGGTGCCCGTGTAGACCAGCCGGGCCTCGACTTCCACGACGTGGCCGATCAGCAGCGGCCGGTAGAAGCGCACGCCGCCGGAAAATACCGCCACGGTGTCCAGCCCGCAGTAGCGGGACGCGCACACGTAGGCCGCCTCGTCGATCCATTTCATCACGATGCCACCGTGGACTTTGCCGCCCCAGTTAACGTCCGTGGGGGCCGCCATGAACCGCAGGACCACGCGTTCGGCCGTACCGGCGTCGGTATATGCCTGTGCATTCATGGCCCGGACGATGTCCTCGCGGACCTTGATCCTGGCCACGGCGTGGTCGCGCTGTTCTATCTCCTCCGGCGTTGCAGGCTCGAAATGCGGTACGGAAACGGGCTTGCCGTCCTCGCCGACGGCCACGAAGATCACCATGCACTGGCTGCGCATCGTGGCAGGGCCGCCTTTGGGGTCGCCCGAGGACACCACGGTGCGGATGTGCATCGAGGACCGTCCCGTGTAGACGATGGTGGCCTCGACTTCCACCATGTCGCCGCTATTGACGGGGTCCGCGAAATGGATGTTCCCCACGTAGGCCGTCACGCAGTAGGACTTCGACCAGCCGACGGCGGCGGCGTAGGCGGCCTTGTCTACCCACTCCAGCACCGTGCCGGCGTCGACGGACCCGCTGTGGCCCAAGTCGGTGGGGGCTGCAAGGAAACGCAGGGTGACGGAATTGGCGGCTGTCTCACTCATGCTGGCAGTTTACTGATGCTCGTCTGAACCGGCCCGGGCCAGCGACACAAAGGCCACGCCGGCCGCCATAAGCAATCAGCAGCGACGCCATGACCACGTCCGGAGACGACGCCGGGCGGCCACCCATGGTGACCGCCCGACGTCGCGTGCTTGCGTTTGGAGCCGGAGCCTAGGCCAGGACGCTGAGCTTCGATCCGCTCCGGCCGAACAGCACCTTATCGACGGACACCTTGCCTGCTCCGACGAGGGCGACGGCCAGGGCTGCAGTAGCCAGCAGCAGTACCAGCTCATAGCCGCCGGTTGCGGCGAAGACTCCGGCCGGGGCGTGGACCAGGACCAGGGCGCCCAGCATGTTGAGGGTGAGGAGGACTGCGAACACCCGGGTGAGTACACCGAGTATCAGCGCAATGCCCCCGACCAGTTCCAGGGTGGCCACTACGGGGGCGGCCACTTCCGCAGCCGGCACGCCCATCTTCGCGAACGAGGCCTGGGTGCCGGCGACGGTGAATTCGTTGAATTTCTGCCAGCCGTGGGCGGCGAAGAGAAAGCCGGTGACGAGGCGCAGGATTGTGCGGGCCGAGGTGGTCAAGGTGGACTGGTTCATGGAATATACCGTTTCGTGAGGGGGAGCCGCGCGGGTCTTGTGGTGCCGCTCAGCGGTTGCGTTCACATTAAGTCTTCCTCCTGATTGGTTGAAATGTCAACTAATTACGATTTATGGACTGCCACAGGTGCGCCGCCCGCCCCGCGGTTAGGGTTGTTCCGTGCCCGCATCGTCCCTGCCCTCCGCCACGCTGCCGTCCCCGGGCAGCCGCCGCCACGAGATCTTCCGTCTTGCCGTCCCGGCCTTCGGCGCCTTGATCGCCGAACCGCTGTTCCTGCTTGCCGATTCTGCGATTGTCGGCCATCTGGGCGTGGCCCAGTTGGCGGGCGTCGGACTGGCTTCCGCGGTGCTGCATACGGCAGTCGGGCTGATGGTTTTTCTCGCATACTCCACGACGCCGGCGGTGGCCCGGGCGGTGGGCAGCGGGCAGTTGCCCAAGGCCCTTGCGGCCGGGCGCGACGGCGTCTGGCTGGCCTTGCTGCTCGGGACCCTTCTTGCCGCGGTGGGTTTCGTAGCCGCCGACCCGCTCCTGGAGCTCATGGGAGCCCGGGGTGAGGTGCGGATGTTCGCTGTGGACTACCTGCGCTGGTCGATGCCCGGACTCGTTGCGATGCTGCTGATCTTTGCGGGCACCGGTGTGCTGCGCGGCCTGCAGGACACCCGCACTCCGCTCATAGTCGCTGCTGCCGGGTTCACGCTGAACATCGTGCTGAACCTTTTCCTGGTCTACGGGCTGCACTGGTCCGTCACGGGCTCCGCGGTCGGCACCAGCATCGCGCAGTGGGCCATGGCCCTTGTTTATGTCGGAATGGTGCGACGCAACGCCCGCAGTTCCGGCGTGCCCCTGCTGCCGGACTGGCGGGGCATCCGGTCCATGACCAAGGTGGGCTCGTGGCTGATGCTGCGGACGCTGAGCCTGCGGATCGCCATCCTGGCCACGGTCGTCGTGGTCACCGCCCAGGGCCCGGTGAACCTCGCAGCGCACCAGCTTGCCATGACCGTGTTCACCTTCCTGGCCTTCGCGCTGGACGCTCTGGCCATTGCGGCGCAGGCCCTGATCGGCAAGGAGCTCGGCGCGGGCCATGCGGCGGCGGTGCGGGAGCTTACCGGGACGATGGTCCGGTGGGGCCTCGGCTTTGGCGTGCTGACCGGGATCCTGCTGGCTGCCGCCGCACCCTGGGCCGGCCTCCTGTTCACCTCCGATGCGGAGGTCCGCTCCGCACTCACGCTCGCCCTGTGGGTGCTCGCGGCGGGCCAGCCCGTTGCCGGGTACGTTTTCGTCCTGGACGGCGTGCTCATCGGGGCGGGGGACGCGAAGTACCTGGCGGTCGCAGGCGTCGTCAACCTGGCCCTCTACCTGCCGCTGTTGCTGGCGGTCCGCGTTTCCGGGGCCGACGGCGGCGCGGGGCTGCTTTGGTTATGGGCGGCCTTCTCGCTGGGCTACATGCTGGCCCGGGCCCTCACGCTGGGCCTCCGGGCGCGGACCGACCGGTGGATGGTGCTCGGCGTGCGGTAAGCGGTTGCCCCGACATGCGCCGCAGCTGCTTCGCACTAAACTGGACGGGTGACTCACCCCGCAAACCCTGACGCGTCCACCGCCCTGCCCGCCGACGCGGACCTCTGGAGGCCCGTGCTCGTCCGGGCCGCCGTCGCACTGGGCTTCGGTGCTCTGACCGTGTTCTGGGCCACCCCCTCCGAAGCCGGGATGGGCTGGGCGGGCGGACTCTACCTGCTGGCCACCGGAGCGGTGCTGGTCTGGAGCGTCAACAAATCGGGATTCCCCGGCGGCTCCCGATCCGGCAAGATCCTCTCCGCGGCAGGGTCGCTGCTCGCCGGAACCGGTGCCGCCGTCGGGCTGCTCTCCAGCAACCTCGTGTTCGGAGTCCTCGGGGCACTCGGGCTGGGCCTGGCTGCCGCCGCAGAACTGTACCTCGGTATCATCGGCCGCGGCCGGAGCGTGCTGGCGCGGGACTGGATCGCTTCGGGCGTGATCGGGCTCGGCACGGCGGCGGCGCTGCCGTTCTTCATCAACCTCGGACCGCACGCGCTCCTCGGGGTCGCCGGTGGCGGCGCCATCATCACCGGCGTGCTGTGGATGCTGGGGGGACTGACGCTGCGGCACGATGCGCGGCGCGATTCCATCGAGGCCGTAAACTAGTAGGGACAGGTTCTACCCTGCGTAGAACAATTGCGGTATCAAAACTGCCACGCCCCCGGGCGTCGGCTGCAGGAGGAAAGCACCTTGGCTCAGCAGAAACCCGGAGAACCGCGCAGCCTGCGGACCTCGGTCAAGGGACCACTCCTGTTCTCCGCATTCTGGGCTGTGCTCGCCTTCTTCGCCGTCCTGATCTTCGCCTCCGGCGGCAGCGCCAAGACGCCCCGGTTCGACCTTGCCTTCACCGGAGCCGGCATCGCGTTCATCGTGACCCTGGTCCTGGCCGCCATGCTTGCAATGAGCTACAAGGGCAACGACGAGCACCTGGGCAAGGGATCCGGCGTGAATCTCAGCTCCAGGAAGTCACCTTCCGGTTCCGGCGGCTACCCACCACGGCCCGATCCCGATGGCCCCGGCACCAACCCCGACGGCACGCCCCGGGACGAGCTCCGCTAGTTCGCTGGGGCGCAGCTTAACGGCGGGCCCGCCGTCCCGATCCCGCCGCGGTCAGGACGCCGCCTTGCGCGCCCGGTAGGCCGCCACATGCGCCCGGTTCGCGCAGTTTCCGGTGTCGCAGTAGCGCTTGGAGCGGTTGCGGCTGAGGTCCAGCACCACCGCGTCGCAGTCCTCCGCGGTGCAGACCAGCAGCCGGTCCATCTCCTTGCTGCGGATCACATCGACCAGGGCCATGGCGGCCTCCGTGCTCATCCGGTCGGCCAGCGGAGCCTCCGGGGTGGTGGCGTGCAGGTGCCAGTCCCAGCCATCGTGCTTGACGAGCTGGGGGAGCGCCCTGGCGTCCCGCAGCAGCCGGTTCAGGGTGTCCACGGCCGCAGCTTCTTCAGCGAGCCACAGTTCCGCCAACTCGCTCCGAAGGCGGTGCACACTGGCGAGTTCGGCCGCGTCCCCGGTCCGGGAGCCGGTGAAGCCTTCTGCCGCCAGGAAGCGGTCCAGGTCCGCCGTTGTGGCCAGCTCCTCATCGCCATTGGCCGCGGTGTTGATGAGGTTGACCACGGAGCGCAGGGCAACTTCCGTGTCAGGGGCAAAAACCATCTTGACTCCTTACCTGGGTCGGGCGTATTGTCAGGACCATAACCCCATCTTACTCCTGACAGGAGGCAGCCCGTGTCTGCCGCACGCCGCTCCGCCGATGCAACGGCCCGGAATCCCGCAACCCCGCTGGACGCCGCAATACCCGCCCCGGGGAAACGGGGGCCCCGCGCACAAGGCGCCGCCTCGGGTTTCCTGGCTTCGGGACTGGGAGTGGCCCTGCTGTCCTCCGCGGTGTTCGGTCTCTCCGGATCGTTCGCGAAGGCATTGCTGGAAACCGGCTGGACGCCGGGGGCGGCGGTCACGGCACGACTTACGGGAGCGGCGCTGATCCTGGCCGTCCCCGCCGTTCCGGCCCTGCGCGGGCGCTGGCATCAGCTCCGGAACAACTGGGTCACTGTTTTGCTCTTTGGGCTCATCGGCGTCGCGGCCTGCCAGCTCTTCTACTTCAACGCAGTGGAACGGCTCTCGGTGGGCGTTGCGCTGCTGCTGGAGTACCTCGCCCCCGTGCTCATTGTCCTCTGGCTCTGGGCTGCCAGCCGGAAGCGGCCGAACCCGCTGACCATCGCGGGCACCCTGCTGTCCCTGGGTGGCCTCGTCCTGGTCCTGGATCTCACGGGAGCCGTCAAGATCGATCTCATCGGCGTGCTGTGGGGGATCGCGGCCGCCGTGTGCCTCGCGATTTACTTCTTCATCACAGCCAGGGAGAACGACACGCTCCCACCGATCGTGCTGGCGTCCGGGGGACTCCTGGTGGGCGCGGTGGTCATGTGGCTGGCAGCAGCCACCGGCCTGCTGCCGATGGCGTTCAGCACCGCCGACACCCGTCTGGGTCCCTGGATCACCCCCTGGTGGGCGGCGCTGGGCGGCCTGGTGGTGCTCGCCACGGTGTTGGCCTACCTCACCGGCATTGTCGCCGCGCGGGCGCTCGGATCCAAAGTCGCCTCGTTCATTTCGCTCACCGAGGTGCTGTTCGCCGTGATCTGGGCGTGGCTCTTGCTCGGTGAACTGCCCGGCCCCATCCAGCTTCTGGGCGGTGTCCTGATTGTCGGCGGAGTGGTCCTGGTCCGGCTGGACGAGCTTCGCGGCGGAGCGGCGGCGGTACCCCTGCCGGCGTCGTCATCATCCCCGGCCGCGGGCCTCGATCGCACGGGATCCGGCGCTTAGCATAGAGCTATGTGCCGAAACATCCATACCCTGCATAACTTTGAGCCCCGCGCCACCACGGCCGAGGTGGAGGCCGCCGCGCTGCAGTATGTGCGCAAGATCAGCGGCAGCACCAAGCCGTCCAAGGCCAACGAGGAAGCCTTCAACCGGGCCGTCCACGAGATCGCGCACGCCACGCAGCACCTGCTCGATTCGCTGGTGACGCACGCTCCGGCTAAGGACCGGGACGAGGAGGCCGCCAAGTTGCGCGCCAAGGCGCAAGTCCGGTTCGGCGCAGCCTGAGGTCCGCCGCTGCCCTCGGCGCAGCCTGAGGTGGCGCTGCGTGATCAGGTGGCGCAGGGGCGGACTACTTCGCGAAGCTGCGCAGCCGCAGCGAGTTCGCCACCACCAGGACGGAGCTCGCGGCCATGGCCGCGCCCGCGATCATCGGATTGAGCAGTCCCAGGGCAGCCACCGGTATGCCGACGGCATTGTAGAAGAACGCCCAGAAGAGGTTGGTCCTGATGGTGGCCAGGGTCCGGCGGGACAGCTCGATGGCCAGTGCCACCTGCCCAAGATCATTTCCCATGACGGTCAGGTCCGCGGCCTCGATGGCGACGTCCGTGCCGGAGCCCATTGCAATGCCGAGATCGGCCTGTGCCAGCGCGGCGGCGTCGTTGACCCCGTCTCCGGCCATGGCCACGGTGGCTCCTCCGGCCTGCAGTTCGCGCACCGCCTCGACCTTGCCGGCCGGCAGGACGCCCGCAAAGACGTCGTCGGGGCCGATCCCGACGGCGGCGGCCACCTGCGCAGCCACTGCGGCGTTGTCGCCTGTCAGCAGGATCGGCCGGAGTCCGAGCCGCCGGAACCTGGCGATTGCCGCCGCGGAGCCTGGCTTGAGCGTGTCACGCAGGCTGATGATTCCGGCGGCCTTCCCGTCGACGGCCAGCCAGATGGCCGTGCCGCCGTTCTCCTCCGCCTCGCTGAGGAGAACCTGCTGCCCGGCAGTGATCGAGACCCCGTTTTCGTGCAGCCAGCCCGTCCGGCCGGCGGTGACCAGGCGGCCCTGGACGGTGCCCTGAACACCGCCGCCAGGGGCGGAACGGAAGCCGGCGACGGCGGGTAGCCGGCCGCCCTCGCCGCTCTGCCGCCCAGCCGCCAGGGCAGCTGCGGCGATGGCATGGGCGATGGGGTGCTCGGACGCGGCCTCGACGGCCCCTGCCAGCCGCAGGACTTCGGCGCCGCTGAACGGGGCGAACGCCTGCGTACCGTCGACGGCGAGGCGGCCCGTGGTCACGGTGCCGGTCTTGTCCAGGACGATGGTGTCCACCGTCCGGGTGTCCTCCAGCACCTGGGGCCCCTTGATGAGGATCCCCAGCTGGGCCCCGCGGCCGGTCCCGGCGAGGAGTCCAACCGGCGTCGCCAGCCCAAGCGCGCAAGGGCAGGCGATGACCAGTACGGCCACAGCAGCCGTGAAGGCGGCGCGGAGCTCGGCATCGCTGATGGCGGGTCCGGCGGCGAGCAGCCAGCCGGCAAACGTGAGCGCGCTGATGACCAGCACCACCGGGACGAAGACCGAACTGATCCGGTCCGCGAGGCGCGCGATCGGCGCCTTTCCGGTCTGCGCCAGGGAGACCAGGCGGCCCATCTGGGCGAGAGTGGTTTCCGATCCCACCCGGGTGGCGCGCACCAGGAGCCTGCCGGAGGTGTTGATGGTGGCACCCGTGACCGCGCTGTCCGGCCCGACTTCCACAGGCACCGACTCGCCGGTTACGAGGGAGGCGTCCACGGCGGACGAGCCGTCGATTACGATGCCGTCGGTAGCGATCTTCTCGCCGGGGCGGACCACGATCACCTCGCCCACCGCCAGCCGGTCCGCCGGAACCTTGTATTCCATACCCCCGCGGAGGACGGTGGCATCCTTGGCGCCCAGCTCCAGCAGGGCCCGCAGCGCGTTCCCGGCTTTCTGCTTGGCGTTGGCCTCCAAGTAGCGCCCGAGCAGCAGGAATGTGGTGACGACGGAGGCGACCTCGAAGTAGAGCCCGCCCGGACGCGTCTCCATGGCGTCCATGCCCTGCGCGTCCCCGGTCAGCCCGGGATTGGCCAGCAGCTGCCAGACGGAAAACAGGTAGGCAGCGACGACGCCGAGGGACACGAGGGTGTCCATCGTGGACGCGAAATGCCGGGCGTTGACTGCGGCCGCCCGGTGGAAGGGCCATGCCGCCCAGCTCACGACCGGCAGGGCCAGGACGCCGGCCGCCCAGCCCCAATTCGCGAACTGGAACGCCGGGAACATCGACATCAGGAGCACCGGGACCGTCAGGGCGGCTGCCGCCAGGAGCCGCGGGCGCAGCGTTGCCGCGGAGCCCCCGTGGGCCAGGTGGTCCTCGCCGGCGCCGTGCCGTTCCGCCTGCCCGTCGCCGGCGTAAGGGCCGACCGGCTCCTTGCCAGCGGTGGGGCGGATGGTGGCCTTGTAGCCCGCTGCCGCTACCGTGGCGGTGATTTGCTCGTCGGTGACGTCGATCGGGACGGTCACGTGCGCGGACTCGAGGGGAAGGTTGACCGAGGCTTCGACGCCGTCGAGTTTTGCGAGCTTGCGTTCGACCCGGCTGACGCAGGAAGCGCAGGTCATGCCCTCGATATCGAGCTCGATGGCCCGGCTTCCCGGCTGGTTCAGCAGATGCTCGTTAGTCACGGTTGCTTCCTTGTTCGGGTGGCGTGCTGTTGCGGCTGCGCCGGGTGTTCAGGCTTCGTTGGCCACCACAAGGTAGCCTGCCTCGGCAACCGCCTCGCCGATTTCGGCAGCGGACAGTGCCCCGGTGGAGGTGATAGTCACGCTGGAGACGCCGCCGGCGTTGAGGTCGACGTCGACCTGCTCGACGCCGGCCAGCGCCTCAATCTCTTCGCTGACAGAGGACACGCAGTGGCCGCAGGTCATCCCGGAAACGCTGACGGTGGTGGAAACGGTGCTCATGGCTTGCTCCTTGTTGGCGGACGGCTGGAGTTCAGCAGCCCGATTGTGTGCCAGGTGGTGGTGTTGCCGCTACCGCAGCAGGCGCCCGATGGCGTCGGTGGCTTCCTTGACCTTGACGTCGATGGCTTCGGCGCGGAGACCTGGATCAGGCTCGGACGCCGCCCCGACGACACAGTGGCCGATGTGTTCCTCCACCAGCCCCAGGCTTAATGCGTGCAACGCCTTGGTGGCGGCGGCGACCTGCGTGAGGATGTCGATGCAGTATTTGTCCTCGTCGACCATCCGGGCGATGCCACGGACCTGGCCTTCGATCCGCTTGAGCCGCCGCAGGTAGGCCTCCTTGTTGGAGGTATAGCCGTGTGGGGGCTGTTCGGCGTCGGTGGGGGCCATAATCGGGAGTTCGGACTCATCCATGGCCTCAACATATACCCCCTGGGGGTATCGCGCAAGTACCCCCTGCGGGTATCCCGAAGACCGGGCCTGCCGAAAAACGGTCCGGACATTAAAAAGGCTCCGGAGCGCGTTATTGGGGGATACGCACTCCGGAGCAGTTTTTGGGGTAGTCCCTTCAATGGGCTACGAAAACAAGCTTACTTGGGGAGATCCGGGGAAAGCCAGCACCGCGAATAACTACTTTCGCTTTACTTTCCTGCGGTAGATTTCCGCTGTTTACGGACCCGTCAGGAACCGCGGGACTTGCGGCCAGGACGCGGCGCGGGCACGATCAGGATCGGATGGTCCTGGTGATGGCTGAGCCACGCGGCTACAGATCCGTTGAGCGCTTCGGAAAGCCGGTGCCCCAAGCCCCGTTCCGGCGTACCGACGACAATCATGGCTGCCCCGGCTTCGGCGGCGAGCCTGCCGAGCGCCCGGGCCGGGTCGCCCGCGAGCGTCCGGAGGCTCCAGGCAACCCCGGGGCCGTCGCAGGCCGCCGCCACGACGGAACGCAGCTCCCGGGTCACCGCCCGTATTTCGGCGTCGTCCGCGTCGGGGTGGAGCGACAGCCGGTGCGCCGTGCGTGCCGGGTCCCACTCCACCAGATAGCTGGCCTCGTCCACGTAGGCGCAGATCAGGGGAGCGGACAGACCTGCGGCGAGCGATGCCGCCGTCCGCAGTACTTCCGGATACTGTCCCGGCACGACGCCGACCACCACGGGCAATGGGCGGGTGGAGGCGTCGTCGGACATACTCAATTGTTGCCCCACGGCGCAAGCCTGAACAGGGGCTTACTTCCCCGGATGTTGCTGCGGCAATTACCGTAGCGGCCGGCATGCGGGTACACTTCGACGTCGACGGCGACGACTTCTCCATCGGCTCGGGAATACCATACCCATGGTGGATGTTGCACTCCCGTCAGACACGAACGACAGAAAAGAGAACCACCTAAGTGGCAACCGATTACGACGAAGTACGCTCCGACGTCAAGGAGTCCCAGGACAGTTCCCTGGAAGCGCTGCAATCCGCAAATGCACCTGATGCCCGCAGCGTGGTCCGTGAACTGGATGAATCCGATGCGCTCGACGACACGATGACCCCGGGCGGTGAGTTCGTTGCCGAGGAGTTGGTCGTACAGGTCATCCCGCAGGCTGAAGACGAGTTCACCTGCTATTCCTGTTTCCTGGTCCGGCACCGCTCCCAGATCGCCCGCGAAAAGAACGGCCACAAGTTCTGCGTCGAATGTGAAGGCTAGGCCGCTGCAGGGCTAAGGGCCTGGAGGCCAGCACGTCTTCGGCCCGGGATTGCTGCCAGAGTCCACCGGCCCTTGAACACCCCCGGTCCGGGGCCTAACGTGGAAGAACGGAAGGAAGGGTGACCGCCGTGGAAATCTTCATGTGGTGGCTGGATCTGGATCTGGCGAGCAAGGAGTGGCTGCGGGAAAACCTGCGCGCCGATGAACTTCCCCTGCCGGTGCTGCAGGGGATTGCCGAGGCCGGCGGTCCCCGCCCGGAGGAGGTCTCCGCGGTCCTGACGACTGCGGACTGGGACTTCATCGAGACCCAGTCCGAATTCGTCGACTGACGGCCCCGCGCGCCAAATCAGGGGCGTAAAGCCATTGCGGCCTCCCGGTCTGGGTGGTTGCATGGGGGGCATGGCTACCGCAGAGAGTTATGTCCTGGCGATCGGCACTAAAAAGGGGCTCTGGCTGGCAAGCAGCCCGGACCGCAAGGATTGGTCCCTTTCGGGACCGCACTTCCTGATGAGCGAAGTTCCCAGCATCGCCATCGACACGCGCGACGGCCGGAGCCGGATCCTGGTCGGTGTTCGATCCGAGCACTGGGGCCCCACCGTCTTCCACTCCGATGACCTGGGCGCCACCTGGAACGAGCCCGAGCACGGCGCCATCCGCTTTCCGGAGGGTACCGACGCCGCCCTCGAACGCGTCTGGCAGATCCACCCGGATGCCGAGTCCCGCCCGGGAGTGGTCTGGGCCGGTTGCGAACCGATTTCCGTCTGGAAGTCCACCGACGGCGGCGAGCACTTCGAACTGAACCGGGGACTCTGGGACCATCCGCACCGCACCGAATGGGGAGCCGGCTACGGCGGCGCCGCCGCGCACTCGATCGTCCTCGACCACACGGGCGAGAAGGTCCATGTCGCCATGAGCACCGGCGGCGTCTACCGCTCGCTCGACGGCGGCACGTCCTGGGAGCCCCGCAACAGCGGGATATCGGCGTACTTCATGCCGGATCCTAACCCCGAGTTCGGCCAGTGCGTCCACAAGATTGCCGCCGATGCCGCCGTCGACGGCCGGCTCTACGCGCAGAACCATCACGGTGTCTACCGCACTGACGATGACGCCGAGCACTGGGAATCAATTGCGGAAGGGCTCCCCGCCGACTTCGGTTTTGTGATGCTCACCCATCCGCGCCGGGCCGGGACCGCGTGGGTGATCCCGCTGAAGGCCGATGGGGAAAGAATCCCGCCGGACGGCAAACTCGCCGTCCATCGGACCGGCGACGCCGGCTCCAGTTGGACACGGCTGGATGCTGGACTTCCGCAGGCCGAGTTCAATGCGGTGCTCCGGGACGCCGCGTGCGTCGATGCCGCGGAGCCGGCCGGCGTGTACTTCGGAACCCGCGGCGGCAGCGTGTATGCCAGTTCCGATGAGGGCGAAAGCTTCACGGAGGTGGCCTCCCACCTGCCCGACGTGCTGTGCGTGCGGGCCGCTGCCGTGTCCGTTGCAGGGGACCCTGGCGCCGTGCCGGACGTCGCCCTGAACGCGTAGGTACCGATGGCTGACATCAGCGTACTGCTCCCCAGTGTGCTCCAGCCGCTCGCCGGCGGACAGTCCATCCTGACTGCGCCCGCCGACGGGACGGTGACGGTAGCGGGGGTGCTGGATATGGTGACCGGGGCCTATCCGGCGCTCTCAAGGCGGCTGCGGGATGAAACCGGGAAAGTCCGACGCTACGTGAATATCTACGTCAACGGGAACGAGATCCGCCGGTTGCAGGGCCTGGCCACCGAGATTTCACCCGGCCAGGAACTGCTGATCATCCAGTCCGTCGCAGGAGGCTAGCGGCCTCAAGCGACCCGCCAGAGGCTGCACTCGTCCGTGTTGATGGCTCTGCGGGTACCTGACGCGCGGTCAAGGATCCAGACGACGCCGATTCCCGGCGCGGTCTCCTGGACGCTGCCGCGGCGGATCACGACGTCGTCGTAGCTCGGGCCGACCCTCAGGCGGGCCTCGATTTCATCGCCGCGATGCAGCTGATCCACGGCGCGGATACGGGTCACATGGGCGTTGGCTTCCTTCAACATGGCGGGGCCTCCCGGACTGGAGCTGGTGCCTGCTATTGCCGGCACCTCCAGTGTCCTTCGTCAATGTTGCCGCTGCATTTCTACCCGGTAAGCGCTTGGTTAGATCTGGACACGCTCTGATGGCTGTTAGATTTCCATTGCGTGCCATGCGTGCCATGCGTGCCACGTGGGTGTAGTACGCCGACGGACCTGGAATCAGCGCAGGTTGAGCCGCATCAACACCCGAGGAAATCCGTTGATCACGGAGTCGGTGTCCGCGGCCTTGGCGAACCCGGCTTGTTCGAAGAGCCCGCGGGTGCCTACATAGGCCATGGTCAGATCCACATGGCTGCCGCGGTTATCGACAGGGTAGCCCTCGATGGCCGGCGCACCGTAGCCGCGGGCAAAGTCGACGGCGCCCTGCAGCAGGTGATGCGAGATGCCCTCGCCGCGGCGGCCGGGCCGCACGCGAATGCACCACACCGACCACACGTCGAGGTCGTCGAGGTGGGGGATCTTGCGGTTGCGGGCAAAACTGGTGTCGGCGCGCGGATGGATGGCCGCCCAGCCCACCACCTCGTCGCCGTCGTACGCGATCACCCCCGGCGGCGGATCCTGCCCCACGAGCTGCTCCACCAACGCCCCGCGCTCTGTGCCGCGCAACTCCAGGTTCTGTTTGGAAGGGATGCGGTAGCTCAGGCACCAGCAAACGTTCGCGTCGGGACGCTTGGAGCCAACCATCGTTTTCACGTCGTCGAACTGCGTCGCCGGACGAATCTCGATCGCCATGCCGCAGGTCCTCTCGTAGCCGGCTTTGATCCTGAACTTCCACGCTAGGGGCTGTGGCGGTCCTCGGGGCGCCGGATCCGGAACCACCGGTAGCCGTAGCGGTCCAGCTGCAGCTCAAAGCTGCCGTCCTCCGCCAGCGGGACATCCTGTCCGTCCAGCAGGTCGCGCAGCACCGCGCCGGCGAAGTCCGGCTCCTGGTCCTCCCTGGACGTGACATTTGCGGTCACCGCTATCGGCTCCGCGCCGAAATTGTGGGCCAGGATGAGGGTTGATCCGGCGGAGCTGCAGCGGTGCAGCAGAACCTTCTCCGCTCTGTGCCTGATCAGCTCGAACTCGCCCCAGCCCAGTTCGGGGCTTTCCCGGTAGCGCTGGATGAGCGTGGCAACGAAGTTCCAAAGTGACTCCGGGTCCCGTTTTGCGGCGCCGGCGTTGATGTTTTTCGGGCCGAAGTAGCCCTCCACCACCGGGGCGACCAGATCCTTTGCCGGAGCCGTGGAGAAGCCGCCGTTCTCGGCGTCGTCCCACTGCATCGGGGAACGGACTGCGGAGCGGCCCTTGGCCCGCAGGTCCTCGCCCATCCCGATCTCTTCACCGTAGAACAGCACCGGCGTGCCGGGCAGCGAGAACATCAGCGAATACACCATCCGGATCCGGGCCGGGTCCCCTTTAAGCATGGTGGGCAGCCGGCGTCGCAGGCCGCGGCCGTACATCTGCATGTCCTCGTCCGGTCCGAAGGCGGCGAAGACCTCCTGGCGCTCGGCGTCGCTGAGTTTGTCCAGGGTCAGTTCGTCATGGTTCCGGACAAACATCGCCCACTGGTTGTCCGGGTGGATTTCCGGGCGGCTGCTAAGGCTCTTGGCCAGCGGCCGGGCGTCCTCCCGGGCCAGCGAAAGATACATGTTCTGCATAGACAGGAAGTCGAACTGCATGTTCAGCTCGTTGCCCGCGGGTCCGCCGAAGTATTTCAGTTGCTCCTTGTAGGGCAGGTTGACCTCGCCGAGCAGGACGGCGCTGCCGTTGCGGCGGTTCAGGAAGCTGCGCAGGGCGCTCAGGTACTCGTGCGGGTTGGTCCTGGCGGCCTCGTCCTTGGGCTCACCGCGCAGTTCCAGGAAGAACGGGACGGCGTCGAGGCGGAAACCGTCGAGGCCGAGCTGCAGCCAGAAGCCCATGGACTTGGCGATCTCGTCCCGGACTTTCGGGTTCGCCACGTTCAGGTCCGGCTGGTGCTTGGCGAACATGTGCAGGTACCACTCACCCGTGGCACTGTCCTGGGTCCAGATGGAGGTCTCCTCGCCGGGGAACACCACCTCGTCGGAGGTATCCGGGGGAGTGTCGTTACGCCAGACGTAGTAGTCGCGGAACGGGTTGTCGATGGACTTCCGGGACTCGACAAACCAGGGGTGCTTGTCCGAGGTGTGGTTGATGACAAAATCCGCGATCACCCGCATGCCCCGGTCCCTTGCCGTCCGGATGAACTCCACCACGTCACCCAGAGTGCCAAGCCGCGGATCGACGCCGTACATGTCGGTGACGTCATAACCGTCGTCCCGGTCCGGAGAGGGGTAGAACGGCATGAGCCAGATGCACGTCACGCCCAGTGCGGCCAGATAGTCCACGCGCTGGATCAGTCCGCCGAAATCCCCGGTGCCGTCGCCGTTGTCATCGAAGAACGTCTCCGGGTCCAGGCAGTAGATCACGGCGTTCTTCCACCACAGGTCGGAGGTTTCAGCGATTCTCACAGCAGCACCTCCCGGGTCCGGGCCGGGCGGTCCGATCCGCGCAGCTGGGGGAGCACATGCTCCGCAAAGGCGTCGATAAACGGCTCCTGCTCCTGGCCGACGAAATGCAGGTAAAGCTCCTCGAAGCCGAGTTCGAGGTACCCGGCGAGCCACTCGGCGTGCTGCGCGGTGTCAGCCGAGATGTTGACGGCGGTCCGGACCTGCTTCTCGCCCACCTCGGCGCTGACGTTGTCGAAGTGGGCCGCAGTGGGGAGGTCCCACGGGATCGGAGGGGCAAACACGTTGCTGCGCCACTGGTCAACGGCGATCGCGACGGCGTCCTCCTCCACGGGCGCCCAGGACAGGTGGACCTGCAGCGCAGCCGGGCCCCGGCCACCGGCATCGCGGTAGGCGGCGAGCATGTCCTTGAGCTTCGCCGGGGGCTGGTTTACTGTGACCAGCCCGTCCGCCCAGGCGGCTGAGCGCCGGGCGGTCTCCACGCTGACGGCCGGCGCGATCAGGGGCGGCTTGATTTCCGGAATGTCCCAGATTCGGGCCTGCTGGACTTTGAGCAGGCCGCTGCGGGTGACCTCCTGACCGTCGTGCAGTTCACGGATGATCTGCACGGCCTCCTCCAGGCGGCGCTGCCGGGTTTCCTTGTCCGGCCAGGCCTCTCCGGTGACGTGCTCGTTCATGTACTCACCGCTGCCGGTCGCCATCCAGAAGCGTCCCGGGAACATGTCCGCGAGCGTGGCCGAGGCGTGGGCGATTATAGCCGGGTGGTACCGCTGGCCCGGGGCCGTCACCACACCGAAGCGCAGCTTGGTGGTGGCCAGGGCGGCCCCCAGCCAGGACCAGGCGAAGCCGGAGTGGCCCTGCCGCGCGGACCAGGGCTCGATGTGGTCCGAACACATCGCGGCATCGAAGCCCGCCTGCTCCGCCAGCTGGACGTCCTTGAGGAGCTGGCCGGGACTGATTTGTTCATGGGATGCGTGGAAGCCGAGGGTCGCCATCGTTAATGTCTACCGTCGCCGTGGGCCTGTGTCGAGGAAAGCTCCGGACGGCGGGGCTGGCGGCTGGCGGAGCGCCGGGTAAGAATGGGCCGTATGCGACTGCCCCTGATGCCTCCCATCGCGCCCATGCTGGCCAAAGCTGTGCCTTCCCTTCCGGGAGGTCCCGGAAAAGCCGGGGACCCAGGGCCTGGATGGAGCTATGAGCCCAAGTGGGACGGCTTCCGGTCCATTATCTTTCGCGACGGCGAGGAGGTGGAGATCGGCAGCCGCAACGGCAAGCCGCTGACCCGCTATTTCCCCGAGCTGGTCGAGGCGCTGAAGGCGAACCTGCCGCCGCGCTGCGTGGTCGACGGCGAGATCATCCTGGTGGGCGCTTCCGGGGACCGGCTCGACTTTGACGCGCTCCAGCAGCGCATCCATCCGGCCGCGAGCAGGGTGAAGCTGCTGGCCGGGGAGACCCCGGCCAGCTTTGTCGCGTTTGATCTGCTGGTGCTCGACGACGAGGACCTCACCGGGCGGCCCCTTACGGAGCGGCGCGCTGCCTTGGAACAGGCCCTCGCCGGCAGTGCCGCGCCCATCCATCTGACGGCTGCGACCGACGACCGGGAGACCGCCGCTCAGTGGTTCACCCGGTTCGAAGGGGCCGGGCTGGACGGGATCGTGGCCAAGGCCCTGGACGGCACGTATCAGCCGGACAAACGCGTGATGTTCAAGATCAAGCACGAGCGCACCGCGGACTGCGTCGTCGCCGGTTACCGGGTGCACACCTCCGGCCCCGACCGCGTCGGGTCCCTGCTGCTGGGCCTGTACGACGACGACGGTGTCCTCGCGAACGTCGGCGTGGTCGGTGCCTTTCCGATGCAGCGCCGCAAGGAGCTCTTCGAGGAGCTCCAGCCGCTGGTGACCGACGCCGCCGACCACCCGTGGGCGCCCCCCCGGCAGGAGGAAGGCACCCGAACGCCGCGCAACGCCGAGGGCAGCCGGTGGAGCGGGGGCAAGGACCTGTCGTTCACGCCGCTCCGCCCGGAACGCGTCATCGAAGTGAAGTACGACCACATGGAAGGCGTCCGGTTCCGCCACACCGCGCAGTTCGTCCGCTGGCGCGAGGACCGTGACCCGCGCTCGTGCACCTACGAACAGCTCGAGGAGCCCGTCTCCTATGACCTGTCCGAGGTGCTGGAGACCGGCAGGCGGTAACGGGCGGTCCCACGCCGGGAAAACGCCGACGGCGGCCCGCCCCGGGAAGGGGCGGACCGCCGTCGGGCAGGTTGCCGGAGCTTAGCGCAGGCCGAGCTCCTTGGTGGGGACCTTGAAGGTCTCCTTGGCCGTCAGGGCCGAGACGGCCGAGATGACGCAGATGATGCCGGTGAAAATGCTGATCTGGACCCAGCCGCCGGGCTTGATGCCGCCCATGGCCGCCACGATCGCCGGGGCGAAGCCGGCCATCAGGAAGCCCAGCTGGGTGCCGATCGCCAGACCGGAGAAGCGGACCTTGGTGCTGAACATCTCGGCATAGAAGGAGGGCCAGACGGCGTTGGAGGCAGCGTACCCGAAGGAGAAGAAGCCGATCGCGGCGAGGAACATCAGCGGGATACTGCCGGACTCGAGGCTCAGCAGGAACACCGGCGTCAGGATGGCACTGGCCAGGGCGCCGTAGATGAAGACCGGCTTCCGGCCGATCCTGTCAGCGAGCATGCCGAAGAGCGGCTGCGTGCCCAGGGCCACCAGGTTGGCTCCGACAACGAGCCAGAGGGTGGTGGTGCCGTCCACGCCGGCGACGTTCTTGGCGTAGCTGATGGCCAGGGTGCCGAACACGGTGGAGACTGCGGCGATGAAGGCGCAGGCGACGACGCGGAGGACATCGCGCCAGTGGTGCTTGAGCAGGTCGGCGACGGGGAGCTTGGAGATCTGGGCGCTCTTCTGGGCTTCCTCGAAAGCCGGCGGTTCGTGCAGGGTCCGGCGGATGAAGAACGCGACCACTACGACGACGGCGCTGAGCCAGAACGGGATGCGCCAGCCGATGCCGTACTTGATCTCGTCGGGCAGGGCGAGGACCGGGATGAAGACGAGGGCGGCGAGGATCTGGCCGCCCTGGGTGCCGGTCAGCGTCCAGGAGGTGAAGAAGGAGCGGCGGTTGTCCGGGGCATGCTCCAGCGTCATGGAGGAGGCACCGGCCTGCTCACCCGCTGCGGAAAGGCCCTGGCAGAGGCGCGCCAGCACCAGCAGGGCCGGAGCCCACCAGCCCACGGTGTTGAAGTCGGGCAGGCAGCCGATCAGGAACGTGGAGGCCCCCATCAGCAGCAGCGTAAACATCAGGACCTTGCGTCGTCCCACCCGGTCACCGAAGTGGCCCAGGATGACGGCGCCGACGGGCCGGGCCACGTAGGCGAAGCCGAACGTCGCGAAGGACATGATCGCGGCATTGGCGTCAGCGTCCGGGAAGAAAACCTTGGGGAAGATCAGCGCGGCAGCGGAGCCGAAGATAAAGAAGTCATAGTACTCGACGGCGCTGCCCAGGAAGCTGGCAAGGGCTGCCTTTTTCGGGGTCCCGGCCGGTGCGTCAGTGCCCGGCGTCGTGGACGGGAGTGTCTGGCTCATGGTGTTCCTTTTGTGTGACGACATTGTCGCGGATGGATCAGGAAGGTCTCAGTCGCCGATGGCCTCTTAAGTGTGCGGCAGCCGGAGATTCGGAGAAAGACCCGGACTAGTAGCCACATGGTGGGAGCTACTTGTGCGATACAGCAAGCATGACTGTGAGGACAGTCACTTGTCAACAAAAATAATCACCATCTAGAAACAGCTCTCACGATGTGAGAGTATTGATCCATGAGTGTGAACCAAGACACAGAACTGGCCGACCCCTTTCCCGCCCCCGAAGCCCCTGCTGGCAAAGCTGCCAAGGCGCCCAGGGACGACACGCGCACGGACATGGTTGGCAAGGCCCTTGGCCTGCTCGTCCTGCTCGGCGACGAGCCGCGCGGCGCCAGCGCCGCTGACCTTTCCCGCCGGGCGGAGCTGCCCTTCAGCACCACCTACCGCCTGCTGGGGTCCCTGACCCGCGACGGCTTTGTTGACTATGAGCCGGATGGCCGCCGCTACCACCTCGGCCTGCGCGTCTTCCAGCTCGGCCAGCGGGTGTCCAACCACCACGGCTTCGCCGGAACGGCCCTGCCCATTCTGCGCCGCGTCACGGAGGAGTCGGGGGAGGCCACCATCCTGTCGGTGCGCGACGGGGTGCACCACCTCACCGTCAACAAGGTCGACGGCCCGCAGACCTTCCGCGTCACAAGCGACCCGGGCCACCTCGGCGCGCTGCACACCACGTCCGTGGGAAAGGCGCTCGTGGCCTTCGCCGATGACGCCACCCGCACCGAGCTTGTGGAGGGCCTGGAGCTGGAACCGCTGACGGAGTGCTCGATCACGGACCGCGAGGCCTTCCGGGCTGAAATCGACCTGGTCCGGCGCCGCGGCTACGCCACCATGGACGAGGAAAACGAGCTCGGCATGCGCGCCGTCGCGGTCCCGGTGTTCAACTCGCAAGGAGTGGCCTTCGCCTCGCTGGCCACGGCGGTTCCGGTGTTCCGGATGAGCATGGAAGCCCTTGTGGCCCTGGTGCCACTCCTGCAATCCGCCGCGGCAGAGCTGTCCGCGCGGCTTCCCCAGCAGTGACGCGGGGTGCACGCCCGGTGCAAATGTTCGCCATGAGAACAAGCGTGCATGATGTGAACAAGTACGGTAATGTAATCCCTATCACCCGGTCTGCCGGTGGCCCCTTGGGCGCCCCCGCCGGCCGAGTGCCGTTGTCAAAGGAGCTATACGGATGAGCAATCGAGCAGAGTCCTTTCTCGTGGGACTGGTGGGTGATGGCGTGATGCCGTCCCTCACTCCCCATATGCATGAACGGGAAGGCGATGTGCAGGGCCTCCGGTACCTCTACCGCCCCATCGACCTCCTTGAGCTGGAGCTCCCGGGCGAAGCCGTGGGCGAGCTCCTGACCGGCGCGCGGCGGCTCGGCTACAACGGCCTGAACATCACCCACCCGTGCAAGCAACTGGTCCTGGAATACCTGGACGAGGTCTCTCCCGATGCCCGGCGCCTGGGCGCGGTGAACACGGTGACCATCAGCGACGGCCGCTTCATCGGCCACAACACCGACTTTTCCGGATTCGCCGCCGCCCTGGCCTCAGGCCTTCCAGGAGCAAAGCTGGGCCGGGTGGTCCAGCTGGGCGCCGGCGGCGCCGGTTCCGCCGTCGCCTATGCCCTGCTGACCGCCGGAGTGCGCGAGCTCGTGCTGGTCGACACCGACGCCGCCCGCTGTGCGGCGCGCGCCGCGGAACTCGCCGCGTTCTTCCCGGACCAGTCGGTCACTGCCCGGACGACGGCGGAGCTGCCGCGGCTGATGCCCCAGGCCGACGGCCTGGTGCACTGCACTCCGGTGGGCATGGCCGCCCACCCGGGCGTTCCACTGGACATGTCCCTGGTGGAGCCCAGGCACTGGGTCGCGGACATCGTCTACCGCCCGATCGAAACCGAACTGGTCCGCGGGGCCCGCGCGAAGGGCTGCGAGGTACTTGACGGCGGACGGATGGCGGTCGGCCAGGCCGCGGATGCCTTCCGGATCTTCACCGGCCTCGAAGCCGACGCGGACCGCATGCGGGCCCATTTCCTGGAACTCGTCGCCGCGGAAGAGGTGGCCGCCTGATGCGCACCGGAATCGCCACTGTCTGCCTCTCCGGCACGCTCCGGGAAAAAATGCAGGCCTGCGCCGTGGCCGGCTTCGACGGGATCGAAATCTTCGAGCAGGACCTCGTCACGTCCCCGCTGAGCCCCGAAGACGTCCGGGGGATGGCCGCGGACCTGGGCCTCAGCCTGGACCTCTACCAGCCGTTCCGCGACTTCGACAGCGTCCCGGAGGAGCTCCTCGCTGCCAATCTCCGCCGCGCCGAGGCCAAGTTCCGGCTGATGTCCCGCCTTGGCATGGACACCATCCTGGTCTGCTCCAACGTAGCCACCGCAAGCATCGACGACGACGGACTCCGCGCCGAGCAGCTGTCACGGCTGGCCGCGCTCGCCGCGGACCACGGCGTCAAGCTCGCCTACGAGGCGCTCGCCTGGGGCAAGTACGTCAATGACTACGAGCATGCGCACCGGCTGGTGCAAACGGTGGACCACCCCAACCTCGGCACCTGCCTGGATTCCTTCCACATCCTCTCCCGCGATTGGGACACCGCGGCGATCGAACGCTTCGACCCGGACAAGATCTTCTTCATCCAGGTGGCCGACGCGCCGAAGCTTTCCCTGGACGTGCTGTCCTGGAGCCGGCACTACCGCGTGTTCCCCGGCGAGGGGCAGTTCGAACTCGCCAAGTTCCTGGGACACGCCGTCCGCGCCGGCTACGCCGGACCGGTCTCCCTCGAGGTCTTCAACGACGTCTTCCGCCAGTCCGACGTCGAACGCACCGCCGTGGACGCGATGCGGTCGCTGATCTGGCTCGAAGAACAAACCGCCAAGTGGCTCGCGGCCAACCCTGCCGCCGGGGGCCCCGAGGCCGGGACCGCCGCCGGCGGCGCGGCCACCCGCCGCCGGTATCCGATGGAACTCGCCACGCTTCCGCAGGTGGCCGAACCCGCAGGCTTTAACTTCGCGGAGGTCCGGGCCGCGGACGCCGGCGCGCTGGAAACCCTGCTCAGCCAGCTTGGCTTCGCGTCCAACGGACGGCACCGGACCAAGAACGTGCAATTGTGGACCATGGGCCACGCCCGCGTCATCATCAACGAGGATTCTGCCGGCGCCGAAAGCGCCGAGACAGCGATCGCGGCGCTCGGCTTCGATGTCGCTTCCCCGGTGATCGCCGCCGCCCGCGCCCAGCAACTCAAGGCCCCGGCCGTGCCGCGCAAGAGCCAGGCCGACGAGGAGATTTTCCAGGGCTTCGCCGCCCCGGACTCCACCGAGATCTTCCTCTGCCAGGGCAGCCCGGACGGCACCGCCGCGTGGACCCGCGAGTTCGGCGAGGGGCTGGAAGCGCCCGCCGCGGGCCGGCCCGGGGACCTGAGCGCCGTGATCGACCACGTCAACCTCGCGCAGCCGTGGCAGCATTTCGACGAAGCCGTGCTTTTCTACACCAGTGCCCTCGCCCTGGAGCCCCAGCCCTACGCGGAGGTCGCCAGCCCCACCGGGCTGGTCCGCTCCCAGGTAATGCTGACCGGGGACCGGGGCGTCCGCCTGGTCCTGAACCTGGCCCCGCTCCTCCAGCAGGAGGGGACCGCGCCGGGCCCGGCAGGGACCGGCGGCACAGGCCAGCGCCGGAGCTACCAGGAGCACATCGCCGTCGCGGTGGACGACCTCGTTGGTGCCGCCCGTGCCGCCCGGGCCCGGGGACTGGAGTTCCTGCAGATCCCGGAAAACTACTACGAGGACCTCGACGCGCGGTTCGGCCTGGAGCCCCGTTTCCTGGCGACGCTCCGGGAGCTCAACCTGCTCTACGACCGCGATGCCGACGGCGAGTTCCTGCACTTCTACACCGCCACCGTGGGAAGCGTGTTCTTCGAAATGGTGGAACGCCGCGGCGCCTACGACGGCTACGGCGCCCCCAATGCCCCGGTGCGGCACGCCGTCCAGTACGACCACCTGCACCAGCTGAAGCTGACCCCCTGAGCCAATTGCCCTGAGCCAATCAATTTGGCCGAACCGTCCAGTACCAATTCCCACTGAAAGGAGGCTGCTGTGCCTGAAGAGATCAACGTTGAGATCTACAACGCGGACCCGCTCACCGAGGACACGTCCGATCGAGCCACCGAGGCCGCACCGAGGACGCACGCCATTGCTGTCCCTGCCTTGGACGCCGCCGCGGAGTCCCAGGCGGACCTAAGCGCCGAAATGAAGGCCCTCGCCGACGCGTACGCGCAGGCCGTCAGGAACGGCGCCCCGGCCGAGGTGCAGCCCCGGCTGGACTACGCGCCCTACCGCAGCAGCGTCCTGCGGCACCCGACGAAGGACCTGCACCACGCGGACCCGGAGACCATCGAGCTGCACTCGCCGGCCTTCGGGCACATGGATGTGCACGCCCTGGAATCGGACCTCACCATCGCGCACAACGGGGAACCCCTGGGTGAGCGCATCGTCGTCTCCGGCCGGGTGCTCGACGGCGACGGCAGGCCCGTGGCCGGGCAGCTCGTTGAGATCTGGCAGGCCAACTCCTCCGGCCGCTACATCCACAAACGGGACCAGCACCCCGCCCCGATCGACCCCAACTTCACCGGCGTCGGCCGCTGCATCACCGGTGCGGACGGTTCGTACAGCTTCACCACGATCAAGCCCGGTGCCTACCCGTGGAAGAACCACCTCAACGCCTGGCGCCCGGCCCACATCCACTTCTCCCTGTTCGGCCAGGAATTCACCCAGCGGATCGTCACCCAGATGTACTTCCCCGGGGACCAGCTCTTCCCGCTGGACCCGATCTACCAGTCGATCGTGGACCAGGACGCGCGGGACCGGCTCGTGGCGACCTACAACCACGAGCAGACCAAGCCGGAATGGGCGCTGGCGTACAACTGGGACATCGTCCTGACCGGGTCCAAGCGAACCTGGACAGAGAACGAGGCACTCGGCGCAGAAGGAGACGACGATGAGTAAACTCACCCCCACCCCCGGCCAGACCGTCGGGCCGTTCTACGGCTACGCCCTGCCCTACGCCAAGGACCGCGAGCTGCTGGCCCCCGGCGCGCCAGGCTCCATCCGGCTGCAGGGCACCGTCTACGACGGCGCCGGACATCCGATCCCGGACGCCATCCTGGAAATCTGGCAGGCGGACGCGGACGGACGGGTTCCGCAGCGCACCGGCTCCCTCGTCCGGGACGGCTACACGTTCACCGGCTTCGGCCGCAGCGCGGTGGGCAACACCGGCGCCTTCACCTTCACGACGGTGAACCCGGGCCCCACGGAGGAGGGCGCGGCGCCGTTCATCGCCGTTGCCGTCTTCGCCCGCGGCCTGATGAACCGGCTCTTCACCCGGATCTACCTGCCGGAAAACGAGGAGGCGCTGGCCGCGGATCCGCTGCTGTCCGCCCTCGAGCCGGACCGCCGCAGGACCCTGATCGCCCGCCGCGACGCCGACGGCGGCCTCACCTGGGACCTCCGGCTCCAGGGCGAGGACGAGACCGTGTTCCTCGACTTCGAGGGCGCCGCCAAGTGACCTCCTTTGAAACCAGCGACGCCGGCCTGCAGGGGGACTTTGGCCTGCTGAGTCCCGTGTCGGCGTCGCCCGAGGTAGCGGCGCTGACCGGGGACCGGGCGGTGCTCGCCGCCATTCTCCGGGTCGAGGCCGCCTGGGCCGCGGTCCTGGACGAGGCGGGCCTCGTGCCGGCCGGTTCAGCCGCGGTGGTTGCGGAGGCGGCGGACGCAGGCCGCTATGACCTCGCGGGCATCGCGGTGCGCGCCCAGGGTGGCGCCAATCCGGTGATCCCGCTGCTCGCTGATCTCCGCGCGCAGGTCAAGGCCCTGGACACGGCCGGAATCGGCGCCGTCCGCGCCGTCCACACGTCCTTGACCAGCCAGGATGTGCTTGACTCTGCCCTCATGCTGCTGGCCCGGGACGCCATCCGCCGGCTGCTCGGCGAGCTCACCGCAACGTCGGCGGCGCTGTCCGGCCTCGCGGAACAGCACGCGGAGACGCTGTGCGTGGGCCGCAGCCTGACCCAGCACTCGCTGCCCTTCACCTTCGGGCTAAAGGCCGCGCAGTGGTTCGCCGGACTGGCCGCCGCCGGGCGCCGGCTGGAAACTCTCGAACTGCCCGTGCAGACCGGCGGAGCCGCCGGCACCCTGGCTGCCGGCACCGTCCTGACCGCCGGCAGCTCAGTGACGCCCTTTGACCTTTCGGACCGGCTGGCCGCCGGACTGGGCCTTGCGCCCGTCCCCGCGCCGTGGCACACGAACCGGCTCGCCGTCACCGCGCTGGGCGATGGCCTCGCCGCCGTGACCGACGCCGCCGGCAAGATCGCCGTCGACGTGCTGTTCCTGAGCCGCCCCGAAGTCGCCGAGGTCGCCGAGCCGCGCGCCGCCGGCCGGGGAGGATCCTCGGCGATGCCGCAGAAACAGAACCCGGTGCTCTCGGTGCTCATCCGTAGCGCCGCCCTGCAGGCCCCCGGGCAGGCAGCCCAGCTGCACCTCGCCGCCGCCAACTTCAACGACGAACGCCCCGACGGTGCCTGGCACAGCGAATGGCCGGCGCTCCGCCAGCTGCTCCGGCTCGCCCTGGGCGCCGCCGGGCAGCTCCGCGAACTCACCGAGGGCCTCCGGGTCTTCCCGGACGCCATGCGCCGCAACCTGGACCTCGCCGGCCCGCTGCTGCTCAGCGAAGCCGTCACGGCCGCCCTTGCGCCACTCCTGCCTGGCAACGGCGCGGGCAAGAACGGCGCCGACGGGAAGCAGCGGCTGCAGGCCGTGGTGGACCAGACGCTCCAGGCCCCTGCCCGGGAGCAGGCCGCCACATACCGCCGGCTGCTCCGCGCCGCAGTCCCGCCGGAGCAGCTCTCCGACGCCCGGCTGGAGGAGCTGCTGGACCCGGCAAACTACCTCGGCCAAGCCGCCGAGATCTCCCGCCGCCTCCTAGCGGCCTATCCCGAGTACGCCCGCGCCGCAGCCGGAACGGCCGACGCCCCACCGACCCCCGACCTGAACGGAGCTTTCCGTGGCTAGACCAACAGTCAAGGCAGTCCTGCTGTCGCCCCCGCGCCCCCTCGGGGACAAGCCACTCCTGGTAGTGGGCCCGTCGCTGGGGACCTCCACGTTCCTGTGGACCCAGGCGGGAGGGCTGCTGGGGGCCGAGCTCGACGTCGTCGCCTGGGACCTGCCCGGCCACGGGATCTCACCGGCCGCCGTGGAACCCTTCAGCGTCGCGGAACTGGCCGACGCCGTCGTCGAGCTGGTCGATTCGATCGCGCCGGGCGCGCGTTTCCACTACGCCGGCGTCTCCCTCGGCGGGGCCACGGGACTGCAACTGGGTATCAAGCACGGCGAACGGCTCAAGAGCCTGTCCGTGCAGTGCTCCGGGGCAAAGCTCGGCACCCCGGAGGGCTGGCTGGAGCGCGCCGAAACTGTGCGCACCCAGGGCACCCCGGTGATGATCCAGGGCTCGGCGCAGCGCTGGTTCGGCCCGGGCTACATGGAACGCGAGCCGGAGCGCAGCAGCCGCCTGCTGCACGCGCTGCGCGACGCCGACCGCTTCAGCTACGCCTTCTGCTGCGAAGCGCTGGCGGACTTCGACGTCCGGGACGAACTCGGCAGCATCCGGGTCCCCACCCAGGCCGTGGCCGGCGCGGAGGACATAGTGGCACCGCCGTCGTTCGCCGAGGAGATCGCGGCGCGCATCACCGCCGGCGGCGGCACCGCGAATGCCGTCACCCTCGGGGGCGTGGCACACCTGGCTCCGTTCGAGGCACCCGCCCACGCAGCCGAGCTGCTGCGGAGCCTCATCACCTGGACCGAGTCCCGGGGAGCCGACAAGTGACCGGCCCGGAAAGGAACGGCGTGGTCCAGCCCGATGCGACCAGCAAGGAAATCTACGACGGCGGCATGGTGGTCCGCCGCGAGGTGCTCGGCGCCGCGCACGTGGACCGCGCCAACGCCGCCAAGGACGACTTCACCGAGGACTTCCAGGACATGATCACCCGGATCGCCTGGGGCGGGATCTGGACCCGGCCCGGCCTGACCCGGCAGATGCGCTCCGCCGTCACCATCACCGCCATGGTGGCCCACGGGCACTGGGAAGAACTGGCCATGCATATCCGCGCCGCCACCACCAACGGCCTGAGCAGGGACGAGATCAAGGAAATCCTGCTGCAGACCGCCATCTACTGCGGGGTCCCCTCCGCCAACACCGCCTTCAAGACCGCCCAGGAGGTGTTCCGCGCCATGGACAACGACGCAAGGGGCGCCGACGCAACGGACTCCTCAGAAAAGGACAGCACGCCATGAACCAGGCTTACCTTTACGATGCCGTGCGGACCCCGTTCGGCAAGTTCGGCGGCGGCCTCGCGGCCGTCCGCCCGGATGATCTTGCCGCGCATGTGATCGGTGCGATCGTGCAGCGCGCCCCGAAGCTCGACGCCGAGCGGGTCGACGAGGTGGTGTTCGGCAACGCCAACGGAGCCGGCGAGGAAAACCGCAACGTCGCCCGGATGGGCACGCTGCTCGCGGGCCTGCCGGTCTCCATCCCCGGCACCACCGTCAACCGGCTCTGCGGATCCTCCCTGGACGCCGCGATCATCGCCTCCCGCCAGATCAACACCGGCGACGCCGAGCTCATGCTGGTCGGCGGGGCCGAATCCATGTCCCGGGCGCCCTGGGTGCTGCCCAAGACCGAGAAGCCCTACCCGGCCGGGGACCTGACGCTGGCCTCGACCACGCTGGGCTGGCGGCTGGTGAACAAGGCCATGCGCCCGGAGTGGACCATCTCCCTGGGCGAGGCCACCGAGCGGCTCCGCGAAAAGTACGGGGTGACCCGCGAGGCGCAGGACGAGTTCTCCGCCAACTCGCACAACCTCGCCGCCGCGGCCTGGGACGAGGGTTTCTACGACAACCTCGTCACCGTGGTCCCCGGGACGGACCTCACCCGGGACGAGGGCATCCGCGCCGGGTCCTCGGCCGAGAAGCTTGCCGGGCTCAAGACCGTGTTCCGGACCGAGAACGGCACCGTCACCGCCGGGAACGCCTCCCCGCTCTCCGACGGCGCTTCAGCGGCCTGGCTCGGATCCGAGAACGCCGCCGGGCTGCTGGGAATGGAACCGCTGGCCCGGATCGCGGGCCGCGGCGCGCACGCCAACGATCCCCAGTTCTTTGGCTACGCCCCGGTGGAGGCCGCGAACAAGGCCCTCGCCAAGGCGGGCATCGGCTGGGACCAGGTGGGCGCCGTCGAGCTCAACGAGGCCTTCGCCGCGCAGTCGCTGGCCTGCATCAACGCCTGGGGGATCGACCCCTCCATCGTGAACCGGCACGGCGGCGCGATCGCGATGGGCCACCCGCTGGGCGCCTCGGGCGGCCGGATCCTCGGCACCCTGGCCCGCAGCCTGCAGGCCTCCGGTCAGCGCTGGGGCGTCGCGGCAATCTGCATCGGCGTGGGGCAGGGCCTGGCCGTGGTCCTTGAGAACGTCACCGCATCATCCACCACAGGAAAGGGCTAGGACATGCTGAATTTTGTTGAGAGCGTCGGCGAGGCCGTCGCCGGCATCAAGGACGGCTCCACCGTGATGATCGGCGGCTTCGGCAACGCCGGCCAGCCGTTCGAACTCATCGATGCCCTGATGGACTGCGGCGCGACGGACCTGACCGTGGTCAACAACAACGCCGGGCAGGGCGACCAGGGCCTGGCGCTGCTGATCAAGGAGGGCCGGGTGAAGAAGATGATCTGCTCCTTCCCGCGGCAGTCCGACTCCTGGCACTTCGATGCCAGGTACAAGGCAGGCGAGATCGAGCTCGAACTCGTCCCGCAGGGCAACCTGGCGGAGCGGATCCGTGCCGCCGGCGCCGGGATCGGCGGGTTCTTCACGCCCACCGGCTACGGGACCATGCTGGCCGAGGGCAAGGAAACCCGGATCCTGGACGGCCGCGGCCAGGTCTTCGAGACCCCCATCCACGCCGACGTCGCCCTGATCAAGGCGCTCAGGGCCGACGGCAAGGGAAACCTCGTCTACCGCAAGACCGCCCGGAACTTCGGTCCGATCATGGCCGCAGCCGCTAAACACACCGTGGTCCAGGTGTCCGAGATTGTCCCCACCGGCAGCCTCGACCCGGAGAACATCGTGACCCCCGGAATCTACGTCAACAGCATTGTGAAGGTGGCCTGAGATGAGCATCCAGACAGCATCGATCCAGACCAGCGCGGCGCCGCTGGGCCGCGACGACCTCGCCCGCCTCGTGGCCCGGGACATCACGCCAGGCTCGTTCGTGAACCTCGGGATCGGCCAGCCCACCCTGGTCTCCAACTACCTCGAGCCGGAGCAGAACATCACGCTCCACACCGAAAACGGCATGCTCGGCATGGGCCCGGAAGCCGCCGGGGAGCAGATCGACGGCGACCTCATCAACGCCGGCAAGATCCCGGTGACGGAACTGCCAGGGGCGTCCTACTTCCATCACGCCGACTCCTTCGCGATCATGCGCGGCGGGCACCTGGACATCTGCGTCCTCGGCGCCTTCCAGGTCTCCGCCACCGGCGACCTCGCCAACTGGCACACCGGAGCGCCGGATGCCATCCCGGCAGTGGGTGGCGCCATGGACCTGGCCACCGGAGCCAAGGACGTGTTCGTGATGATGACGCTGCTGACCCGCGAGGGCGCGTCCAAGATCGTAGAGGCCTGCACCTACCCGCTGACCGGGATCGGCTGCGTGACCCGCGTGTACACGGACAAAGCGGTGTTCCTTACCGGGCCCGACGGCGTCGAGGTCCGCGAAACGTTCGGCTGCACCCTCGAGGAGCTGCAGGCGATGGTGCCAATCCCGCTCAAGGCCGCCGCCGCCGTCGGAAGCACCGCTGGAAGCTGAACACACGACTGTCCCGCGGATAGAGTGTTGCGAGACCATGAGGGGCAGAAATGATTGAGGCAGCAAGCGGAGCCCGGCGCGGCGCCGCCCCCGCGGCCAGCGACCAGTATGTGCAGTCGCTGGCGCGCGGGCTGGCGGTGATCCGGGCCTTTGACACGGACCATCCGAAAATGACCCTCACAGAGGTGGCGGCCCGGACGGATCTGACCCGGGCCACCGCCCGGCGATTCCTGTACACCCTCGTTGAACTTGGGTACGTCCGCACCGACGGGAAGATCTTCGCGCTGACGGCCAAGGTGCTGCAACTGGGCTACGCCTACCTCTCCGGGCTGTCCCTGCCGCAACTCGCGCAGCCGCACCTTGAGGAATTATCGCTTCAGCTCGGCGAGTCAACGTCTGCCGCAGTGCTGGAGGGGACGGACATCGCGTATGTCGCCCGCGTCTCGACCCGTCGGATCATGACGGTCGGCATCACCGTGGGAACCCGGTTCCCGGCCTACGCGACCTCAATGGGCCGCGTCCTGCTCGCGGCCCTTCCGGCCGCCGAGCTGGAGCAATACCTCGCCGTCGCCGAAATCCGCCCGCTGACCCCGCGGGCCATCGGGACCCGCGCGGAGCTGCTGGCGGAGCTGGCAGCAGTCCGTGCGCAGGGCTGGTGCCTGCTGAACCAGGAACTCGAGTTGGGCCTGATGTCCGTCGCGGCTCCGGTCCACGACGGACCGAAGGTGGTCGCCGCGATCAACGTCTCGCTCCAGGCCCAGTCAGTGGCCGCGCAGCCGGACCCGGACGCCTACCTGGAGTCGGTGCGGAGGGCCGCCGTGGCGACGGCGGAACTCATCTCCGCGGACCTCACCGGCGGGCGCTGACCGTCAGTCCTCCCGGTCTTTGACGGGCGCGGTGGACACGGTGATGGTGACTCCCGAGTCGTCGTCCCGGATCTTGAGGTGCAGGTCCTTTCCCACGAGCGAGGCATGGATGTCCTCGCTGTCCTCAGGTGCCAGCTGCTCAGCCAGCCGGGTGACTGCCAGCGCCATCGCCCGTCCCCAGTCGTGTGGGTCCGTGCTGGACGCCTCTGCCTCGGCTGAGTAGTTTTCCTGTGGTTCGGTCATATGCCCCCGCTTCCCGTGTCCGGAGCGCAGCCTGTCCGGCTGATCCGGTCAGGCTCCGGCCGGCTATCCGAAAAAGCCCGGCACGCTCCAGTACATAAACATGGCCAGTTTAGTGAGGCGGGCGCGCGAACGTCCATGATCGGCGGCCCCGCTGCCTAAGTTACGCAGGCATCTCCGGCTAGGATTTCAATTCGGGATAGTATCCGCCCACCCGCCCTTGAAGGACACCATGACAGTGAACAACCCCGCGCCCGACAGTCAAACACCGTCCAGGCGCGCCGCCGTGGTCATCAATCCGGCCAAGTCTGTCGGTCCGGCGCTGCAGGGGGCCATCTACCGCCTCTGCGAAACCCAGGGCTGGGCCGAACCGCTGTGGCTGGAGACCACCGTGGAGGACCCCGGTACAGGGCAGGCCCGCGAGGCGCTGGAGCAGGGGGTCGACGTCGTCATCGCCGCCGGCGGCGACGGCACGGTCCGTTGTGTTGCCGAGGTCCTCGCCGGCACCGGAACGCCGATGGGCATGGTGCCGCTGGGCACCGGCAACCTGCTGGCCCGCAACCTCGGTGTCAACATCGCCGACCCGGTATCCGCCTGCTTCGACGTCCTGAACGGCACCGACAGGTCCATCGACGTCGTGAAAGCGACGCTGGACGGGTCGGACGACGAGCAGGTGTTCCTGGTGATGGCCGGCCTCGGATATGACGCCGCCATCATGGCCGACACCGTGGACGTGCTCAAGGACCGGATGGGCTGGCTTGCCTACGTGGAGGCGGGCATCCGCAAGCTCCCCGGCAAGCCGGTGAAGGCACGGATCAGCATGGACGGCGGCGAGCCCGTCCGCCGCCGGATCCGCAGTGTCATGGTCGGCAACTGCGGCCGGATCATGGGCGGGATCGAAATTTTCCCCGACGCAAAAGTGGACGACGGCGTGCTTGACCTCTTGGTTCTGTCTCCCCGCGGGCGGCTCGGCTGGCTCGGTGTGATCGCCGGTATTTTCGGCCGGAACAAGGAAGAGACCGAGTCCGTGGATTACTTCCAGGGGAAAACTGCCGAGATCACGCTGGAACACGAACAGGAGTTCCAGCTCGACGGCGACCACCTCGGTACCGGGAAGCACCTGACCGTGACGGTGGAGCCGGACGCGCTCAAGGTCAGGATGGCTGCCGTCTAGGCGGGATCCGCATCAGCTGGCACCGCCCGGAGGGATTCCGGCGCGAGGTCACGGTGGGCCAGGATCTCCGCGAGCTCGGCCAGGCGGTGGGCGCGTGCGGACTCCGCCGGAGTGAACGGTTCGCCGGGCCGGGAAAAGGTGATGGGGCCGTGCCAGGCGGTCGGGATCCTCAGGAACGTGCTGTCAGTCGCCACGCCTTCCCGCGGCGCTCCCTTCGCTGCGCGGCCGCGGCCCACCTGCGCGGAGTCCGCGTCCGGCGCCGGCTCGATCCGTGCGTGCAGCAGTTCCGCCACCGCCAGCGGCAGCTCCTCCGGGTTCCCCGCGATCCGGGCAGCCAGGCTCAGCGCGCCGGTCTGCCCGTCCGCCATGGCCAGCGCCGTGGTGGGCCAGACCTGGGGGTCGCGGCCCCCGGCGTCGCGCAGCGCCCGGAGTAGCTCTTCTTCGCGCAGCTCACCTGGCGCGGAGAGCACAAACTCGTCGAGCACTCCGTCGGCCACCGGGTGGACGTGGATACTCAGGATGTTCGTGTCCAGCCGGTCCAGCGCGCGCGTCACCTTGCGCAGTGAACCCGGCGTGTCGACCAGGACTGTCCGCGCCCGCCAGAGCGCCGGCGCCGCCCGGAGCGTTTTGCGGTGGCGCAGCGCCGGGGCGTGAAGCCAGCTTCGCAGCATCCGGGCCGCAGAGGGTTCCGCAACCCAGATCACCAGGATTGTGGCGGTCAGCGTAAGGACCAGGACCTTGGCCACGTAGGGCAGGTGGGTTTCCACCACCGCGGCGTGCACCAGCAGTTCGATGGGCAGCATCACCGCAATATTGGCCAACGTCAGCCGGGCCTTGGTGGGCTCGGGCATCAGGCCGCACACTTCGCAGCTCAGCTCCGCAGTTTCCGGGGCGGGGGTTCCGGCGTTCGTTTTTGGCTTCATGGTTTCCATGATGTCCGCCGGCTGTTTCGGCAGGGTTGCGGCACGGTGAAGTTGCCGAGAAGTCTCGCACGCGGGCCGCGGCCGCTCCGGCCCGGAACCGCCCCTAGCGGACGTGTTGGCGGGAGGTTTCGGCCCGGTGGTCGGACCCGGTGGCCTGGTCCTCGGCGGCATGCTGCCCCTGGTGCTGCGCGCCCGTGCCTGCCGTCCCTGCGGCGCCTGCCAGCTGGGCCAGCAGGTCCCGGATTTCCGCGAGCAGTGCGGTGTCCGCCGGCAGCGGGGCCTCCTCCGGCTCCGCAGGTGACACGCGCTTTTTAACCATCGTGTTGATCCGGTTCATGGGTGCCACAAAAATGAAGTAGACCACGGCAGCGGTGATCAGGAAGGTGACGAAGGCGGTGACCACGGCACCGAAGTTCACAAAGGTCTTCTCGTTCCCGGGCCAGATGGGGAACCCCAAGCCTTCCGTCTCGACGCCCCCTGCCGCCGCGATGATGGGATTGACGATGTTGGACGTGAACGCACCCACGAGCGCGGTGAAGGCGGTGCCGACCACGACGGCGATCGACAATTCGATCACGTTGCCGCGCAGAATGAAATTCTTGAATCCTTTGAACATGGCTGGTCCTCCGTGGGGATTGCGGTGCGGGCGTCTCCAGTGACTCCGCCAAGGGAATCAACCGCTAGACGCTATCACTTCCCGGCCTTGTTCCCGGCACAGGCGCGGATTCCGTCCAACGGAGTTTGGTTCGGCTCTCGCCGGGCTTCGCGCGTACGATCCTGTCTGGATGCCAGCGCCGCCGTCGTAGACAATTTGACCGCTTGAAAGGCCCATTCCACCCGTGAAGCTGCTCGTTGAGATGTTCACCATGGCACCTGGTAACAAGGACCACCAAGTAGCCATCCGCTGCGCCGTCGGCGTGTTCGTCCCGCTGATCACGCTGGTGCTGCTGGACCGCCTGGACTTGGCGATCTTCGCCACCTTTGGCGCCTTCACCGGAATCTACGGCCGAAACGAACCGCACGGCAAACGATTTGATCTCCAGCTCCGGGCCGGCCTGCTAATGCTCGTGGTGATGTTCCTGGCCGCCCTGACAGCTCGCGCAGGCACCGCCCTGGCGCTCCCCGCGTCGGGCGCCATGTGGATGCAGGTCCTGGCCACTACCCTCGTCGCCGGCGGCTGCTCGTTCCTCGTCGCGTGGTGGCGGCTCCGTCCGGCGGGATCGCTGTTCCACATATTCGCTTTCGCGGCCATCGCCTCGATCCCCAGCCAGCCGCCACTCTGGCAGGCCATGCTCGTGGCCTTGCTGACCATGGCGTTCTCCCTGCTGGTTGGCATGTCCTCGCGGGCATTGAAGAGCCGCCGGACTCCGTGGGTGCGGGCCCGGCCGGCCCGTCTGACGGCGGCGGAGAAGCGGGCAGCCCGGCTCGAAAGCCTGGGTTACCTGGTGGCGGCAGGGCTCGCCGGTACTCTCGCGACAGTGGCCGGTGCTGAGCTTGGCCTTGGTCACAATTACTGGGCGATGGTGGCCGCCGTCGTCCCGCTCGTGGGCCACACTACCCGGCACCGGGTGAGCCGCGGGGTGCAGCGGATCGTCGGGACCGCCCTGGGCCTGGTCCTGCTGGCCGGGATCCTTTTGCTGCAGCCAGCCCCGTGGCAGACCGTGCTGGTGATTGCAGCCTGCCAGTTCGGCGCCGAGATGTTCATCGCCCGGCAGTATGTGCTCGCCCAGGTCTTCGTGACTCCGCTGGCCCTGATTTCCACGCTGCTGGTGGCACCCTCAGCACCCGGGCTGCTCCTGCGGGACCGCATCGTGGAGACCATCATCGGTGCCGCCGTCGGCATCGCGGTGGTGCTGGCCCCGACCGTCTGGCGGCGGTTGAGGGCCGGCCGGGCCACCCCGCACGCCGCCGCCTGACGGACTAGTTTTCCGCGGGTGCCCTGGTTGCCCCGGGGGAAACCAGGGGCTCGGCGTGCGAGATCCGTTGCGGCACGATCGCCAGTGCGGCCACGGCTATCACGGCTGCTGCGGCGAACACGTAGAAACCCCACGGGTAGGCGATGCCGGCGGCCACCAGGGTGCCGGTCACGGCCGGACCCAGGATGGCGCCCAGCCGGCCGACGCCCGCGGAGTAGCCGAGGGCGGTGGCCCGCAGCCGGCTGGGGAAGAGCTGGCTCACCCAGGCGTAGACGAGGACCTGTGAGCTGAAGACGAAGACTCCGGTGACGAAGACGGCCGCGTTGAGGAGCAGTTCATTCTGCAGCTTGATGCTCAGCACGGCGAGGAGAACGGCCGACAGCCCGAACCACAGCAGGACTACCCTCTTCGCGCCGTGCTTGTCCGCGAGGATCCCCGCAGCGACGAGCCCGACGACGGCGCCGACGTTGAGGACCAAAAGCTGGCCGATGCCTGCTGCAATGGAGTAACCGGCGGACGCCATCAGTTGCGGAAGCCACGTGTTCAGCCCGTATACGAGCAAAAGCCCCATGAAGGATGCGATCCCGACTCCGACGGCGACCACGGGGTAGGGCTTCTTGGCAAGGTCCCGGAAGCTGGCAGCCTGCACCGGTTCAGCGGCCTGGCGGACCGGCGGCAGGGACTCGGGCAGCTTGAACCACAGGAACGGCAGCAGGGCCAGCCCTGCCAGGCCGCCGATGACGAACATCATCCGCCAGTTCGGAATTAGCAGGAGTGCCAGCAGGGCGGTGAGTACCGCGCCGACGTGGTAACCGGTCATGGTCCTGGTGGTGGACCGCCCGGCGGACCCCGCCTTGGTGGCGTAGTCGTTCATGTAGGCCAGGGCCGCGGGCAGGCAAGCGCCGAGGCCCAGTCCGGCCAGGAGCCGGAAGATGCTGAAGACCAGGACGTTGGGGGCGATCACGATGGCGAGCGTGAACAGGGAGAACCAGGCGACGCAGGCGATCAGCAGGCGCCGGCGGCCGAGCCGGTCCGAGAGCGGGGCGATGAACAGGGCGCCCA
This sequence comes from Pseudarthrobacter sp. MM222, assembly GCF_947090775.1. Lineage (NCBI taxonomy): Bacteria > Bacillati > Actinomycetota > Actinomycetes > Micrococcales > Micrococcaceae > Pseudarthrobacter > Pseudarthrobacter sp. MM222. Next base: position 4,201,779 of record NZ_OX352321.1, on the reverse strand, counting down.
GGCCGACGCCGACGAGGGAAATCGTGGCTGCCAGGGTGGCTCCGACGGCATCGAATCCCAGTTCTTGGGTCTTGATCAGGGTCGGAATGACGGTGCCCAGCACCACCAGATCGAAGCCGTCAAGCACCATGGCCAGCCAGCAAAGCCAGACAGGCCATCGGGAAGAGCGGTCAGCGGACGTCATTGGCATAGCAACCTCGAAGATCGGGCTCGGCGTTGAGTGGATGTGAAGCTGGATGTCGGTGCGCGTCCGGTGCGCGGCAAGGGGCGCCTCCGGGGAATCCGACCTGAGATTTCTATCACCGTTGCGTGTATCGTGGAACACTCTATGCCATTCAATGGAATCAATGTGTCCGACTCGGAAAGAAGGTTACGTGGCTAACTCCGTTTCCGGGGATTCGGTCGTGGACCGTGTGGTGCGTGTTATTGCGGCCTTTCCCGAGGGCGTCCTCGTTCTGCCGCTCTCTGAGCTGGCAGCCAGGGCGCAGCTGCCGCTGACCACGGCGCACCGCCTGGTGCGGCAACTGGCCAGCCATGGGCTGCTCGAACTGGGCGCCGGTGGCTCGGTCCGGCTGGGCCTGCGGCTGTGGGAGTTGGTGAACCGGAATTCCCCGACGCTGGCTCTGCGCGATGCGGCTATGCCGTTCATGGAGGACATCCAGCAGGTGCTCAACCAGAACGTGAACCTCGCGGTGCTGGACGGCTGGGACGCCCTCTTCGTCGAACGGCTCCACCGCCGCGGCTCGGTAACCAACCGGGCCCAGATCGCAGGCCGGATGCCGGTCCATGTGTCCTCGGCCGGGTTAGCGCTGATGGCCGGCCAGCCGGCGGATGTTCAGGTGGAGTACCTGCGGCAGTTTAGCGACCCTGCCGGGAAGCTGGCTCCGGAGGATCTCCGGGCCCTGCTGCAGGACTCCGCCGAACAGGGTTTTGCCGCGCTCGCCGGGGTAGTGGACCCCGACACCTGGGCGATTGCCGTGCCCGTCCGGGATGCCAAAAACCGTACCGTCGCGGCCCTCGGCGTCGTGGTGCCTCCTCGCGAAATGCGCCTTCACGCGCTGGTTCCGGCCCTCCAGACGGCGGCCCGCGGAATCGGACGGCAGCTCCATGAGGAGAGAAACCCGACTCAATTCCATTCACCGGAATTCCTGTAACGTCCGTCACCGGTCCGGCCGCACACTGGAGCCAGAGATTCCACCGAGCCGCGATGAAGCGAGGAACCATTGGCAAACCGTAAAGTTCTCACCACCCAGGTCGCCATCCTGGGCGCCGGCCCGGCCGGGCTCATGCTGTCTCACCTGCTGGCCAAGGCCGGCATCGAGTCCACCGTGATCGAGATCCGCAGCCACCAGGAAATCGGCCAGACCGTGCGCGCAGGCATCCTCGAACACGGGTCCGTGAACCTGCTCGTGGACAGCGGGGTCTCGGACCGCGTGCTTCGGGAGGGAGACCGGCACGACGGGATCGAGCTGCGCTTTAACGGTGAAAGCCACCGCATCGATTTCCAGGACCTCGTCGGCGAATCCGTCTGGCTCTACCCGCAGACCGACGTCTTCCTCGACCTCGCAGCCCGCCGCGAGGCCGACGGCGGCGATGTCCGGTACAGCGTCACGGACACGTCCATCCGGGCCATCGAATCCAACCCCAAGGTCTGGTTCACCGGCGCTGACAGCGTGGACTATGAACTCCAGGCGGACTTCATCATCGGGGCGGACGGTTCACGCAGCCAGACCCGCTCCGAGATCCCGGAAGCAAGGCGCAAACGGTACCTCCACGAATACCCCTTCGCCTGGTTCGGCATCCTGGCCGAGGCGCCGCGCAGCTCAGACGAACTGATCTACGCCAACTCGCCGACCGGCTTCGCCCTGATCAGCCAGCGGACCGAGACCGTCCAGCGGATGTACTTCCAGTGCGACCCGAACGAGGACGTCCAGAACTGGAGTGATGACCGGATCTGGGAGACCTTCCGCAGCCGTGTCAACGGCAACGGCTTCGAACTCAAGGAAGGGCCCGTTCTCGACAAGACGGTCCTGAAATTCCGCAGTTCGGTCCTGACCCCGATGCGGCACGGCAATCTGTTCCTCGCCGGCGACGCCGCCCACACCGTTCCGCCTACAGGTGCGAAGGGCCTGAACCTGGCGCTGCACGACGTCAAGGTGCTGTTCGAGGGCCTGGACAGCTTCTACCGGACCGGCCATACGGGGCTTCTCGACGCTTACAGTGACCACGCCCTGGACCGGGTGTGGAAGGCGCAGCAGTTTTCCTACTGGATGACGTCCATGCTCCACACTCCTGCCAACGCGGACGGCTTTTCCAGCGCCCGGCAGCTCGGTGAGCTCAACTCGGTGGTCTCATCCCGCCACGGCCGCGCCTACCTCGCCGAGGCCTACACGGGCTGGCCAGGTTCCCGCTAGGGGACCCGCGCCGGTGTGTCGGGAACCGCCGCCGCCAGATCCGCCGTCGTGCTGTCTTTGCCGCCCGCTGCAGGGCTGACCGTTCGCCCGGCTTTCCGACCGGACCGGCCGTAAACGAGGTACATGGTCACGCCCGTGATGATCATGAGCAGAACCGTGTAGACGAAGGTGTTGGACACCCCATCGACGCCCTCGGCACCGTCCGTGTTCGCCTTGATCACCAGGCCAAGGGGCTGGAACAGGGGATGGGCCAGGAAAATCGCGGTGTCATAGTCATCCAGCATGCTGTTGAAATTCAGTGCCGTGACGGCCGCGGCCGACGGCAGCACGATCGGCAGCAGGATGCGGCGGAAGATGTACAAGGTCTTCGCCCCCATGATGCCGGCCGCCTCCTCCAGCGAGGAGTTGACCGAAGCGAAAGATGCCTTCAGCATCCGCAGGGTGAAAGGGATCTTCACCGTGACGAACGCGATCAGCAGGATGACGGTGGTGCCTGTCAGTACGGCCCCGCCTACCAGGGGATTCGGGTGGTCGTAGCTGAGGATCAGGCCCAGGGCCAGGAGTGCCGAGGGCAGGATCCACGGAATGTGGAGCAGATACTCCACGACACTCGTGACCCAGTTGCGGTACTTCTGGAGCAGCCTGGCCACGAACAGGAGCCCGCCGACGACGATGGCGGCGGCCAGCGCGCTGTAGGCGATGCTGATGATGAACGGACGCAGCCCCGCTGGCTGGGTGAGCACCCGGACGTAGTTGTCCAGGGTCAGGCTGCCCGGGGAGAGCTGTCCGGTCTGGATTGCGGCGCCGTCGGCGAAGGAGTACAGCACGATCAGGACCACGGGCAGGGTGTACACCGCGAACAGCAGGTATGCGACGGCGTGCACGACGGCGTTCGCCACCGGGTTGCTGATCCGCTGCTTCTGCAGCCCGGCGGAGACCTTGGAGACTGAGAAGTAGGTTCCGCCCTTTTCCAGCCGCGTCATGACCGCCAGCATGAGCATGGTGGCCAGGCCCAGGATGACCGCCAGCAGCGCCGCCAGGTCGCGGGAAGTCGGGCTGTTGGTGAAGGTGAGGATCATCGGGGTGATGGTCTGGAAGTCCCGGCCGCCGAGCACCTGCGGCGCGGACAGGGCACCCAGGCCCGTCAGGAAGGAAAGGACCGTGACGGCGAACAGGGTCGGTTTCAGCATGGGCAGGACGATGCGCCGCAGGATGGTCCAGTCGGAGGCTCCCATGTTCCTGGCCGCTTCGATCGTCTGGAAGTCCACGCCTTTGAGGGCGTTTGTGACAAAGAGCATGTGGTTGGTGGTGGTGGCGAACGTCATGACCACCAGGACGGCGAAGAACCCGGAGAACCAGCCCGGATCCATCCCGGGAAACAGGGACAGCAGGTACGCGGTGACGATGCCCTTGTCGCCGTAGATGAACTTGTAGCCGGCGGCCAGCACGATGCCGCCGTAGATGAACGTGGTGGCGTAGCCGAGGAACAGGATCCTCGAGCCACGAATCCTAAAGTACTGGGTGACCAGCACGATGAAGATCCCCACCACATTGACCGTGATGGACAGGGCCACGGCCAGTAGGAAGCTGTTGCCCAGCGATTTCATGGCCCGCTGCGAGGAGAAAAGCCGCTCGGCGGCACGGCCGGAGAAGCTGCCGTCCGGGAAGAACGTCTGGATCAGGACATTGGCATTGGGCCAGACCAGGAAGGCCGCGATGAACCAGGTAAGGGCGACACCGACGATCAGGACAGCGGGCGAGCGGAGCATGGTCCGGACGCTGGTGCCGGTTGAGCGGCCCTCGCTGCTCACGGGCGGGCCGCTTCCGGCTGCCTGCTGCGGAGCGACGCTCCGGTTTCGGGGTCGTACTGGAGCACGTGGGAGGGCTGGACGTACACCGTCGCCTGGCTGCCCGTGTCCGGATGGACCCCACCGTCCTCCTTGACCAGGAGCCGTACCTCGGAGCCGTGGCAGCGCACGATATAGCGGCTGTGCAGCCCGTGATAGGTCTTCGAGACCACTGTTCCCTCGACCGGGACGGCGGAACCGTTGCCGCCGAAAGGTTCGAGCGAGGCCTTCTCCACGCGCAAGTAGGAGTTGGCCGCGGGATCGAGGCCGAAATTCGAGAGCCGGTTCAGTTCGGCGACGAACGAGGCGCTCAGCCGGGAGCTGTCCCCGATGAAGTTGCAGACAAATTCGGTTGCCGATTCGTCGTAGATGCCCTGTGGGGTGCCGACCTGTTCCACCAAGCCCTTGTTGAACACCGCAACCCGGTCGCTCATGGCCAGCGCCTCGTCCTGGTCGTGAGTGACGTACACCGTCGTGATGCCGAACTCGCTTTGGAGATCCTTGAGCTGTTGCCGCAGCTGGTGCCGGAGCTTGGCGTCCAGATTGGACAGCGGTTCATCGAGCAGCAGGATTTTGGGCTGCAGGACCAGTGCCCGGGCGACGGCCACGCGCTGCTGCTGTCCGCCGGAGAGCTCGGCGACGTTCTTGCGGAGCTGGTCCTCGGAGAGGTCGACGCGCTTGGCGATATCCCGGACCAGCCTGTCGCTCTCCGCGGGCTTCTCCTTGCGTACCCGCAGGCCGAACGCGATGTTCTCCGCCACGCTCATGCTGGGGAACAGGGCGTAGTTCTGGAACACCATCCCCACCTGACGCTTGTCGCTCGGGAGCCGGGTAACCGCCTTGCCGTCGACATAGACGTCCCCGGCGGACGGCTCGATGAACCCGGCCAGCGTGCGCAGCGCCGTCGTCTTCCCGCAGCCGGAGGGCCCGAGGAGCGTGAAGAACTCGCCGGGCTTCACCTCCAGGTTGAGCCCGGGGATGGCGGTGAAATCACCGAAGGTGACCTCGATGTTCTCGAAACGGATCATGGCAAGTTGTCTTTCTGGCAGCGGGTTGCGGCGGACGGCAGCGGCTAGCGGGAACGGCCGGTTGCAGCCCGCATCACTGCCGGCTGCAACCACGCCGTACTCAGCTCATGTATTCCAGTTCGATCTTTTCAACCCATTTGCCCATGTTTTCCTGGACGAAATTCCAGTCGATGTCCTGCTGCTTGAGCGAGTTGAAGAACTCGACCACCTCGGGCTTTGCCTTGGCAACTGCCGCCGTGTTGACCGGCATCGAATTGAACTGCTGCGCCCACTCGCCCTGGGTCGACGCACTGCCGAACCAGTCGATGAACTTCAGCGCCTCGTCCTTTTTGTCCGTTCCCTTGACCAGGGACACCTGCTCAATGGCCAGCGGGACACCCACCGACGGCAGGACGGTCTCGACGTCGACCTTGAACGACTTCTCGCGTTCGGTGATGATCGAGGACGGCATCTGTCCCATATCCGTGTCGCCCGAGGCGATGCGGGCGAACAGATCGGTCTTGGCCACCGCGGGGGTGCCGTTCTTGAAGTACTCCTCGATCTGCTTCCACCCCTCGTCGGAGATGCCAAGATCGCCGGCGTCATCCTTGTACCGCGTCAGGATGCTGGCAAACACCAGCTGCGCGGTGGCGGTGCCGAGGCCTGTGACGCGCTCGTAGCGGGACTTGAATTTGTCCTGCGTCCACAGGTCGGTCCAGTCCTTGGGTGCCTCGTCCTTGGAGAACTTTGCGGTGTTGTAGCCGAGGAGGATCGCCTGCTGGACCAGGGGCCAATACGCCTTGCTGTCGCCCTTGTCGCCCTTGGCGGTGTCGACCTCCCCGGACCAGGAGGGCGTGAAGGGCTCGATCGCGCCGGCTGCCTTGATCTGCTCGAAGTACATGTTGTTCAGGCCGAATGCGACGTCGGCAATCGGGTTGTTCTTCTCGGCAATCAGCTTGTTGGTGGCGTCTGCGCCGCCGGCACCCACGATTTCAATCTTGAAACCGGCCGCAGCGGCTTTCTGCGTCAGCCATTCCCCGCGGCCTTCGCCGTTGGAATTGGTGTAGACGATGAGTGTCTCGCCTGAGGGCGGGCCGGCCGGGGCGACGGCGGCGGGGCCGGCAGTGGTTCCGGTGGGGGCGGGGGCAGCGGCACCGCCTCCGCAACCGGCGAGCAGGGTGACGGCGACGACGGCGGCAGCCAGGGTTTTCAGTGTTCGCACGGGTGAGACTCATTTCTGCATGGGACCAGCGGGCGTTGTCCGGACAGCCTATAGCTGCCGATGCCGGAACGGGCCCATTATTGCTATCGATTGTATGAATTCGCCGGGCCGCGGCACTTCAGTTTGTTGTGGCTCGCGGAACGGAAGGCGCCTCTGGCCTTAACCCCGCATGAACATCGGGGTTGCCGCACGCGGAAGCCCGCTTCGTCGGATCCGCCCGCGAGGGGTCCGGTTCTAGAATCTGAAGATGGACGCTGTATCGGTCGTCGGCGGCGGCATCGCAGGCCTGGCACTTGCCGCGCGACTTGACCCCCGACGCTTCCGGGTGACGATCCACGAGCGCCGGGAAGAACTGCCGCCGGTGGAGACATCGCTGGCCATGTGGCCTGAGGCCCAGCAGGCACTGGATGCGCTGGGTATCCTTCCGGACGTCCGGACGGCCGGTTCGCGCTTCGGCGGCGTGGCCCTCAGGGACGGATCGGGCCGTGTATTCCTGCGGGGCCAAGCGCCGGACGTGATCGGGGTTTCGCGTGCCGATCTGCTCCGCCTGCTGGAGACCGCCGTGCCTGCGTCGGCTGCCCGGGCATACGGTCCGGTGCGATCACTGCCGGAATCGGACCTGGTGGTCGGCGCCGACGGCGTGCACAGCAGAGTGCGCCGCGCCGTCTGGGGCGAACGGTCCCGGGCGCGACTGAGCCCGTACCTTGCCCTGCGAGGCATCCTCGACGTCCCTGTGCCGCCGGATGCCGGCGGTGAATACTGGGGCCGCGGGCAGCTGTTCGGCATCACGCCCGCATCCCGGGGCCGGACCTACTGGTACGCGTCCTACCGCTCAGACCTGGGGCCGGACGGCATTGACGTCGGCGAGGCCCTGGCGTTGACGCGGGAGCGGTTCTCCGGCCCGGCGGCCGGCATCGCGCGTGTGTTGGCGTCGGCGGCGCCGGGGCAGACGCTGGCGCAGAGAATCTGGACGGCCCCTCCGCTGAGGCGGTATGCCACAGAGGGGGCGGTGCTGGTGGGGGATGCGGCGCACGGCATGACGCCCAATCTGGGGCGTGGCGCCTGTGAGGCGCTGATCGACGCCGTCACGCTCGCCGACCTGCTGAACTCCCGCCCGCTCCGGAATGCCCTGCAGACGTACAGCAGGCGCAGGTTGTTGCGCACGCAGGCCTTGCGGGCGGCCTCGTCCGCCATGACCCGGCTGGCGCTCGCCGACCGGGCCCAGCCGTTGCGCGACGGGCTGTTCAGGCTGGCCGGGCATGCCGGCCGCTAGGCCATGGCGGTGTGCGCGGCGCTGTGCGAGTCGATGGTCTTCGAGTAGCAGAAGGAGTGCTCCGCCCCGATGTAGGGTCCGAAGTTGGGCACCGGCTCGAAGCCCGAAGTCTCGTAAAAATGGCGGCCGTCGGGCTGGGCCGAGCCGGCCTCCGCCGTGATGGACGTGATGCCGAGAGCATGTGCGTGGGCTTCCAGGGCCGCCAGGATGGAACTGGCCACCCCGGAGCCGCGCGTGTACGGCAGCACGTACAGCCGCTTGATTTCGGCGGTGTGCTGGTCGAGGATCCGAAGCCCTCCGCAGCCGACGGGCTGGCCGGAGGCCTTGTCGTGAGCGACCAGGAACACGGCGGTGTCAGCTTCCGACGGCGGCGGGCCGGGTTCGTGGTCCGTGGTCCCGAACCGGGCGTCCAGTTCCGCCTGCTGGGCCGCGCGCAGGTCCGCGCCCACGGGGTTGGCCCAGGTCACCTGCCTGATGTTGAGCCGCGGATTGGTCTGCATCGCTGCCTCGATTCGCCGAAGGGTTATGCAAATCAAGGCTAAGCGGCGCCCGTTTCGGCCGTGTTTCCTGCGCGTAAGGCTTCGGAGAACTCGGCTACAGCGAGCGGCCGGTGGGGTCCTCCGCCGTCGGGTCCGCGAGAGCCAGTCCACCCACGGGACTGTCGTCCCAGTGGATGAGCCGCCAGCCGCCGTCGGGATCTCCCTCAAGAGCCACGATGCCGGTGTTGGCCAGCACGTGCCGGGCCGCGAAGCCCGGTTCCACATTGGCGGCGCGCAGCCCCGCCCAGACCCGGATCGCTGCGCCGTGGCTGACCACGGCCACCGTCGCTGCGCTGCCGGCTTCTTCGGCGGCGGCGGCGATCTGTCCGATCGAGGCGTCGTAGCGGTCGAAGAAGTCGTGCCCGTCGGGGCCAGCCGGCATCCGGCGGTCCAGCTCGCCGGACGCCCAGGAAAACACCGTCCCGAGGTAGCGAAGGTGCGATTCCCGGTCGGTGAGCTTTTCCAGCGACCCCGCTTCGATCTCCCGCAGCCCTGTCAGCACCTCGACCCCCAGGCCCCGCTCGGCCGCCAGCGGCGCGGCGGTGATCTGGGTGCGGATCAGGGTGGAGGCATAGAGGAGGTCGATCTGCTCATTCGCCAGCGACCGCGCCAGGGCGGCGGCCTGCCGCTCCCCGAGCTCGGTCAGCCCGGGTCCCGGATGTGCGGTATCCAGCTGGCCCAGGACGTTGCCGGGCGTCTGGCCGTGGCGGATGAGCAGCAGCCTCACTTGAGGTGGTCCACCAGCTCGTCCGCGATCCCGGTGTACTTGCCGGGGGTGAGCGCCAGCAGCCGGGCTTCGGCGGCGGGTGAGAGCCCGAGGCTCTGGACGAACTCCTGCATCCGGGCGGCGTCGACGCGCTGGCCGCGGGTGAGGTCCTTGAGCCGCTCGTAGGGGTTCTCCATGCCCTCGACACCGGCGATGGACTCGGCCCGCATCACCATCTGGATGGCCTCGCCGAGGACTTCCCAGTTGGTGTCCAGGTCCCCGGCCAGCACGTCCTCGGCGACGTCGAGACGGTCCAGGCCCTTGGCGACATTGGAGATGGCCAGCAGCGAGTGCCCAAAGGCGACACCGATGTTGCGCTGTGAGGAGGAATCGGTGAGATCGCGCTGCCAGCGGGAGGTGACCAGGGTGGAGCCGAGGACATCCAGCAGCCCGGAGGAGATCTCCAGGTTGGCCTCGGCGTTTTCAAAGCGGATCGGGTTGACCTTGTGCGGCATGGTCGAGGAGCCGGTGGCGCCAGCCACCGGGATCTGCGCGAAGTAGCCGATCGAGATGTAGCTCCAGATATCGGTGCAGACGTTGTGCAGGATGCGGTTGAAGCGTGCGACGTCGGCGTACAGTTCGGCCTGCCAGTCGTGGCTTTCGATCTGCGTGGTCAGCGGGTTCCAGCTCAGTCCCAGACCCTCGACGAAGGACTTGGCGACCTGCTGCCAGTCGGCGCCCGGTGCGGAGGCGACGTGGGCCGCGTAGGTGCCCGTGGCGCCGTTGATCTTGCCGAGGTATTCGGTCCGGGCGACGCGGTCCAGCTGGCGGGTCAGCCGGTGCGCGAAGACGGCCAGTTCCTTGCCCAGGGTGGTGGGGGTGGCTGGCTGGCCATGGGTACGGGAGAGCATCGGCACGGCGCGGTTGTCCGTGGCCATGGCGCTGATCTGCGCCACGAGGTTCCGGGCGGCCGGCAGCCAGACGTCCTCGACCGCGCCCTTGATCCCCAGCGCGTAGGAGAGGTTGTTGATGTCCTCCGAGGTGCAGCCGAAATGCACCAGGGCGGTCAGGTGTTCGATGCCGATACCGGCCAAGCGGCGGCCGATGTAGTACTCGACGGCTTTCACGTCGTGCACCGTGACGGCTTCGATGTCGGCAAGTTCGCGCACCGAGTCGGCGTCGAATTCGGTGACGATGGCGCGCAGCTTCTCCTGCTGCTCCGCGGTCAGGGGTCCGGCACCGGGCAGGACGTTGTTGCTGGTCAGGTGGATGAGCCATTCCACTTCGACAGCCACCCGGTCACGGTTCAGGGCCGCTTCGGACAGGTAGTCGACCAGCGGCGCGACGGCGGACTGGTACCGGCCGTCGAGCGGGCCGAGCGCGATCTGGGGTGAGGACGCGGCGAGGGCCAGGCGTCCGGACGGCGTGCGGGTATCAGCTGTGGCGGCAGTTTCAGGCATGACCCGATTCTTTCACGAAGTGGCACCGCGCATTAAGTGCGCTGATTCGTGTGACCTAGAGGGGCCGGCCGGCGGTCAGGCCAAGGTTGTCCACATAGCCGCGCGGGCAGCTTCAGCGCCTCACCCGGGCGTCATAACGTCGGTGCTATGACCATGGGAATGACCGGTGCAGCTACTGGCATGGTGACCGGAGCAGTGACGGGCATGGTGGCCGGCGATCTGACGGCTGCCGCTGCCGAGGCATGTGCCTCGCGCAGCTACGAAGTCCAGCTGCTCGCCGCCCGGCTGGCGGCCTGCGCAGACGAGACGGAGGCCGTGCTGTCCCAGCTGTCCCGGCTCGAGCTGCAGGGCTGGCAGTCACCCGCCGGGCGCGCCTACCGGACCGCGTTATCGCTGCAGGCGGCAGCGCTGCGCCGCAGCCGGGATGCCCTGCAGGACGCTGTCGCGATCGTGCTCCGGCACTCCCGGAACGTGGCGCTCTCCTCCGGCGGGCCGGGCTCCTGATGGCCGAGTCCGCCCCGGCCGGTTCAGGTGCAGCGCCCCGGCCCTCGGCCCCGGCAGACGACGGGATGCTGCGGATCCGCGGTGGACTCGGCGGGCTCACTTTCCAGTTCGAGGAGGTGCTGGCCGGAGCCGCTGCCCTCGACGGGCTGGTGCGGCAGCTGGCCGCCGTGGAGGCCGAGGCCGATGCGGTGCGAACGGACCTGTTCCCCTTCCAGGCCGATTCCTACACCAGCGGAAGCAACGCCATCATCGCCGCCGGGGAAGGATCCCGCGCCCTCGGGCGGGTCCGGGAAGAGCTGGGGAAACTCTGCAGCGAGGTCAGGGCGAGCCACCGGGAGTACGAGTTCACCGAAACACGGAACAGCCTGCTCCTGCGGATCGGTCGGTTCGGCCCCGGCTACGGGCCGCTGTGGGGCCTGTTCGGAATGCCGGCCATGACCACCCGGGACGTGGTGGAGGATGAGGCGGCCCTGGCGTCCGGCAGGCTCGCCCTTCTGCTGGGCCTGCCGGCCGGCCTCGTCCGGGGGACGGCGACGCCCGGCGGTCCTCCCGGGGTCAGGGAAGTCGTCCGGGGAGTGGCGGCCGCGACGGGACGGGCCGGGCTGCTGCCGCGACCGGTCCGGATCACTGGGGCGGAAACGCGGCAGGAGCAGGTGGACGTTTCCCCGGCTGGGTTGCTGTCCCGGGCTGGCGCGGTGGGCGGCACCAACGGCCAGATCGAGGTCCTGAGGCTCGATGCAGGAGGCCGGCCGGCCTGGGTGGTGGTGATCCCTGGGACGCAACTGGACGGATTGCCCGCCGGCACCAACCCCTTCGACGCCGGCGGCATTGCCGAGGGTCTGGGATACGGATCGGCGGAGACCACCGCGGCCATCCGGCAGGCCCTGCGCGCGGCCGGGGCAGAAGCGGGCCAGCCCCTCGCCGCCGTGGGCTACAGCCAGGGCGGGATCCACGCTATGAACCTGAGCCAGGACAGGGATTTCCTGGCCGAATTCGATCTGAAATTCGTCTTGACGGCGGGTTCGCCCGTGGGTGGCATCACCCCGGAGCCAGGGATCAGCAGCCTGCATCTGGAGCACGAGCAGGACTGGGTGCCGGGGGCGGACGGGCTCGCCAGTCCCGACACCAAGGAGCGGGTGACTGTGACGCTGACCAACGCGCTGGAAGTTCCACCGTTGGCTGACTTCGGCCTGGGCCCCGGGCACCAACTCGGCAACTACGCTGCCGGAGCGGACGCGGTTGCCGCGAGCCGGGACCTGTCCCTGCGAACCTCTGCTGCCGCCCTCGCGGCCGTGGTGGGCAGCGGCGGTGCGGCCACGATCACCAGGTTTTCGCTCCGGCGGGAGGCCCTGCCGGCGCAACCCGGCAACCCCCGCGCGGACGCGCCCGGTCCCAAGCCGGATAGTAAACCCGAGAGGAAACGGGAGAGGAAACGGGACGGGAGCCTTGGCGGGAACACGGCGGGCACCCCGCCCCGCAAGGCCCCGGTCTGACATGGCTTCGCTCAGCGCCTCCCGGCGCCCGCCATCCGGCCGGCCACCAGGGAGATCACCGTGATAATGATGGCTGCCAGCACGGCCGTCCAGAAGAACGAGTCGATGGTGAAGTGCACAGGGGTGTAGCTGCTCAGCCACGACGTCAGGTAGAGCATCGCCGCATTGATGACAATCGTGAACAGGCCCAGCGTCAGGATGGTGAGCGGCAGCGACAGCAGGCTGACGACCGGCTTGACGAGCGCGTTGACCACACCGAAAATCAGGGCGATGAACAGGTAGGCAAGGACGACGCCGATGGTGTCCGTGCCCTGCGTGACACCGCTGTTCCCGACCGCGGCAGTGGTGGCCGAGGTGGAGATATCCAAGCCGGGAAGGAGCCAACTCGCGATTCCCAGGGCCAGCCCGTTGATGATGACCCGAACGATGAATGAGCGCATGGCCCCATGCTGTCATATCGCCACCGGCGGCGGCAGGACGCGAAGTAGGCTAGTTGGCATGACTTCATCAGAGAAAACGGGGGGCGTCCGGCCCCGCCCGGTGGTAGACCTGCTTCCCCGCTACGCGGCCGGCAAACCGCCCGTGCCGGTCGAAGGCCTGGCCAGCTACAAGCTTTCCTCCAACGAAAACCCGCTGCCTCCGATCCCTGCAGTGCAGCAGGCCATCGCGGCGCAGACCGACTTCAACCGCTACCCGGATCCGCTGAGCAGCAAGCTGCGCGGCGCGCTCGCGGGGTTCCTGGACGTTCCTGCGGAGGACATCGTCACCGGCGCCGGAAGCCTCGGGGCGCTGAACCAGCTCCTGGCGACTTTTGCCGGCCAGAACGACGACGGCAAACCCGACGAGGTCATTTATGCCTGGCGGTCCTTCGAGGCGTATCCGATCTGCGTCGGCCTCGCGGGGGCGGAAAGCGTCCGGATCCCGCTCACGATGGACGGGCGGCATGATCTGGAGGCCATGGCGGCGGCGGTGACTGCCCGTACCAGGGTGATTCTGCTCTGCACGCCGAACAACCCCACGGGGCCGGTGCTGACGTCCACGGAGACGGAGCGCTTCATCCAGACCGTGCCCTCTGACGTCGTCGTGGTCATCGACGAGGCCTACCAGGAGTTCGTCCGCGCCGATGACGCCGTTGACGGCCTCGAGATGTACCGCAAGTACCCGAATGTCGTTGTGCTCCGGACCTTCTCCAAGGCCCACGGCCTGGCCGGCCTGCGGGTGGGCTACAGCGTGTCCAACCCTGACCTCACCCAGCACCTGCGCGTCAGTGCCACTCCCTTCGCAGTCTCCCAGATCGCGGAGATCGCGGCGGTGACCTCCCTGCAGCATTTCGACGAGGTTGTAGAAAGGGTACAAAGCCTGGTGGACGAACGCGACCGCGTCACGGCCGGACTCCGCGAGCTGGGGTGGTTCGTTCCCGAGGCGCAGGGAAACTTTGTCTGGCTCAATCTCGGCTCCAACAGTGCGGAATTCGCTGCCCTCGCGGGGGAGCGGGCGCTGTCGGTACGCGCCTTTGGGAACGAGGGGGTCCGGGTCAGCATCGGCGAGGTCGAGGCCAACACCCGCTTCCTGGAACTCTGTGCGATCTATACAAAACCGCCACAGCGTTCCTAGCGCTTAACATGACGCCCGCGGGGAAGGCCCTGCGGATAAAGTAGGGACGAGTAAGCCAAAATATATGCCGGATCAGGAATGTATTCCAGACGGGGCATATATCCCAGCGATTGCGGCGCCTCCGGGGGCGGCAAGCAAGGAGACGGTATGGGCGCCACACACCTGCCCGCTACCGAGTTCGACGGAACCGGCCTGGATGACCAGCGCGAGGCGGAGGCGGAGGCCCGACTGGGTAGCCCGGCCGAGCCCATGGTGCAGCTGCTGGCGCCGGACGGGACGCTGGGCACAGACCCGGTTTTCTCGGAGTACGCGGAGCGGCTGGACCCGGACAAGCTGCGGGGCTTCTATGCCGACATGGCAAAGATCCGCCGCTTTGATGTGGAAGCCACCGCCCTCCAGCGCCAGGGCCAGCTTGCCCTCTGGGTCCCGTTGACCGGCCAGGAGGCGGCGCAGATCGGTTCCGGCCGGGCAAGCCAGCCCCAGGACTATATCTTCCCCACGTACCGTGAGCACGGTGTGGCGCTGACCCGCAACGTCGACCTCGCCGAACTGCTGCGCCAGTTCCGCGGCGTCTCCAACGGCGGCTGGAACCCGAAGGACACCAACTTCCACCTCTACACGCTGGTCCTCGCTGCGCAGACCCCGCACGCGGTCGGCTACGCGATGGGCATCCAGCGCGACCAGAAGCTCGCTGCCGCGCAGCCGGATGGGACCGCGGGCCAGCCGACCGAGCCGAAGGCCGCCGTCGTGGTCTACTTCGGGGACGGTGCCAGCTCGGAGGGGGACGTCCATGAATCCATGGTGTTCGCCTCCTCCTACAATGCACCCGTCGTATTCTTCTGCCAGAACAACCACTGGGCCATCTCGGTGCCCAGCTCGGTGCAGACGCGGATTCCGCTGTCCAACCGTGCCAAGGGGTACGGCTTCCCCGGCATTCGGGTCGACGGCAACGACGTGATCGCGGTGCACGCGGTGACGGAGTGGGCACTCGAGCGCGCCCGGGAGGGCAAGGGTCCCGTGCTGATCGAGGCGTTCACCTACCGCGTCGGGGCGCACACCACGGCGGATGACCCGACCAAGTACCGGGAGTCGGCCGAGGAAAGCCTCTGGAGGGCGAAGGACCCGCTCGACCGGCTGGAGAAGTATCTCAGGGCAGAAGGACTCGCGGACGACGCGTTCTTTGCCCAGGTCAAGGCGGACGGCGACGACCTCGCCGCTTACGTCCGCAAGACCACCCACGACCTGGAAACCCCGGACATCCGGACCGCCTTCGCCAACACCTACGTGGAGGCGCACCCGCTGGTGGCCGAGGAGCTGGCCTGGTTCGAGGAGTACAGCGCAGGGTTCGCCGACGAGGCGGAACCTGCCGACGCAGAAACAGGGGCGGCCAACTGATGACCACCATGACCATAGCCAAGGCCATCAATGAGGGCCTCCGCGCCACGTTGGGCAGCAACCCCCGGTCGCTGCTGATGGGTGAGGACATCGGAGCCCTGGGCGGTGTCTACCGGGTCACCGACGGTCTCCTCGCCGAGTTCGGCGCGGACCGCGTCGTGGACACGCCGCTGGCGGAGTCCGGCATCATCGGCACCGCCATCGGCCTGGCCCTGCGCGGCTACCTGCCCGTCTGCGAGATCCAGTTCGACGGCTTCGTCTTCCCCGGCTTCAACCAGATCACCACGCAGCTGGCCAAGATGCATTCGCGCAGCAACGGCAACCTGACCGTGCCGGTGGTCATCCGGATCCCTTACGGCGGCGGCATCGGCTCCATTGAGCACCACTCGGAGTCACCGGAGGCGCTATTCGCCCACACCGCGGGCCTGCGCATCATCACCCCGTCCAACCCGCACGACGCGTATTGGATGATCCAGCAGGCCGTCGACTGCCAGGACCCCGTGATCGTCTTCGAACCCAAGCGCCGCTACTGGCTCAAGGGCGAGGTGGACACCGAATCCCCCGGAACCTCCGAGGACCCGTTCAAGGCGCATGTGCTGCGCGAGGGAACGGATGCCACGGTGGTGGTCTACGGCCCGCTGGTGCCCGTGGCCCTCGCCGCGGCCAATGCCGCCGCCGAGGATGGCCACAGCGTCGAGGTAATCGACCTGCGCTCCATCTCGCCGATCGACTTCGACACCGTCACGGCTTCCGTCCACAAGACCGGCCGGCTGATCGTGGCCCACGAGGCTCCTACTTTCGGCGGCATCGGCGGGGAGATCGCGGCACGCATCAGCGAGCGGGCCTTCCACTCGCTGGAGGCGCCGGTCATCCGCGTGGGGGGCTTCCACATGCCCTACCCCGTGGCCAAGGTGGAGGAAGACTACCTGCCGGACATCGACCGCATCCTTGAGGCACTCGAGCGAGCCCTTTCCTACTGAAACGCATTCCGAACCGCCTGACTGACCCTGCGCCATCTCCAACCAAGGACACCATGACTCTTCACAAGTTCAACCTCCCCGACGTGGGCGAAGGGCTGACCGAGGCCGAAATCGTCTCCTGGAAGGTCAAGGCCGGCGACACCGTGGCCGTCAATGACGTCATCTGCGAGATCGAGACCGCCAAGTCGCTCGTCGAGCTGCCCTCCCCGTTTGCCGGCATGGTCGCCGAACTGCTGGTCCCGGAGGGGGTGACGGTCGACGTCGGAACCCCGATTATCAGCGTCAACGACGCGGCAGCTGCCGACGCCGGGACCGCCCCTGCCGCCCCGGCGGCGGCGCCTGTTGTTGACCAGCCCCTGTACGGGAAGTTGGAAGAAGACGCCCCCGATGCCGGCGAGCCGGCCGGGCGCCCGGCCGGCGGGCCCCTGGTGGGGTCCGGACCGAAGGCCGACGCCGCGAAGCGCCGCCGCCGGGTGTCCTCGACGCCGGCGCCCAAGCCTCCGGCTCCGGCACCCGCAACGGCCGGATCCGGTCCTGCGGCCGCGCCCGTCAGCCCGGCCCAACTCGCCGTTCCGGCCGAGGGCATCGACCCGCGGCCCACCCTCGGCGGTGCCATCACCGGCCTCGTCAACCGGGTCCTCGCCAAGCCGCCCGTCCGCAAGATCGCCCGCGATCTGGGCATCGACCTGTCCGATGTGGTCCCCACCGGCGCCCGCGGCGAGGTTACCCGCGAGGACCTGGTCAGCTACCAGGCCCAGCGCGACGCCGAAGTGGACAAGGCCGACAGTTTCTGGGGCAAGACCGGCCGCCCGCAGGATCAGCGGATTGAGCGGATCCCGGTCAAGGGCGTCCGCAAGGCCACAGCCAAGGCCATGGTCGAGTCTGCCTTTTCCGCCCCGCATGTGAGCATTTTCGTGGACGTCGACGCGAGCCGCACGATGGAATTCGTGAAGCGGCTGAAGGCCTCGCGGGACTTCGAGGGCATCAAGGTCTCGCCGCTACTGATTCTCGCCAAGGCGGTTATCTGGGCAGCGGCCCGCAACCCCAGCGTCAATGCCACCTGGGTGGACAACCCGGAAGGCAGCGATTCGGCCGAGATCCAGGTCAAGCACTTCATGAACCTCGGCATCGCCGCCGCCACGCCCCGCGGCCTCATGGTGCCGAACATCAAGAACGCCCAGGACCTCTCGCTCAAGGAACTGGCCCTGGCGCTGAACGAACTGGCCACCACCGCCCGCGCCGGCAAGACCCAGCCGGCCCAGATGCAGGGCGGAACCCTCACCGTCACCAATATCGGGGCGCTGGGAATCGACACCGGCACCCCTATCATCAACCCCGGCGAGGTCGCGATCGTGGCCTTCGGCACCATCAAGCAGAAGCCCTGGGTCCTGGATGGCGAGGTGATTCCGCGCTGGATCACCACCCTTGGCGGTTCCTTCGACCACCGTGTCGTGGACGGCGACCTCTCAGCCCGCTTCATGGCCGACGTCGCGTCCATCCTGGAAGAACCCGCGCTGCTGCTGGACTGACGCCGGGAGCCATTCGGACCGAAATCGTCCGAATGGCTTTAAAATAAGTATTTCCCCTTACTAATGGGGGATCCTAAGCTGATTGGAGCAGGCACCCCGCCTGCTCCGATCCGCCGGGGGCAAAATGGAGACGCGGCACCTCAAGTACTTCATCGCGGTGGCCGAAGAACGACACTTTGGCCGCGCGGCCCTCCGCCTGCATATGGCCCAGCCGCCGCTGTCCCAGCAGATCCGCCAGTTGGAGGAGCAGCTCGGCACTCCGCTCCTGATCCGCACCACCCGCAAGGTGGAGCTCACCCCGGCGGGGCAGGTCCTGCTGGACCGTGGCAGGGTGCTTCTGCAGGAGCTTGGCGCGCTCGAGGAGGACGTCCAGCAGGTCGGCGCCGGTGCCACCGGTGTCCTCCGGGTGGGGTTCACCGGAACCGCCACCTATCGACTGATGCCAAGCATCGTCCAAGCGGCCCGTCGCACCCTTCCGGGGCTGCGCATCACTGTCCAGGGCGAGATGCTGACACCCCAAATGGAGGCGGCGCTCGAGGACGGCAGGCTCGACGTCGCCGTCCTCCGCCCGCCGGTGCGCTCCGGCGCAGTGGCCCTTAAGCTGCTCGAGCAGGACCAGCTGGTGGCGGCCCTCCCGGCCGATTCAGCCCTTGCGGAGAAGGGCAGCCTGGAACTGTCAGAGCTTGCCGGGCAGGACTTCATCGGCTATCCCAGTTACTCCGCCGTCAGCACCATCTCCCTGGATGCCTGCCGCAAAGCCGGCTTCCAGCCGCATCTTGTCCAGGAAGCCAGGGAAACCTCGACCCTGCTCTCGCTCGTCGCGGCGGGGATGGGCATCGCCCTGGTCCCGATGACGTCCCGAATGTTTTCCTTCCAAGGCGTCGTCTTCCGGCCGCTGCGCAACCCGCCACCGGTCGACCTCGCCGTCGCTTGGAACCGGAACAGCGAGACGAAGCTGCTCCTCAACTTCCTTCGGCTCTTCGACACCCTGCCCGCCTCCCAGGCGGATCAGCCGGACGTGCAGCAGCCCATTATTCCTCCAGAGACACCATCACCGCCAGTAGCCGCAGCAGTTAAGGAAACACCCCGTGAAGATTGAACGCATTGAGGCCATCCCCTATGCCATTCCCTATGCGCGTCCCCTGAAATTCGCCAGCGGGGAGGTCACCTCAGCGGAGCACGTCCTGATCAGGATCCACACGGACACCGGGATCTGCGGTGTGGCGGACACGCCCCCTCGGCCCTATACCTACGGCGAAACCCAGGACTCCATCGTCTCTGTCGTGACCAAGGTCTTTGCCCCGCAACTGATCGGCCTTGACCCGCTGGACCGCTCTAAAGTCCAGCGGCTGCTCCGCCGCACTATCCACAACGCCACAGCGAAAGGCGCCCTGGACATCGCCCTCTGGGACCTCATCGGGATCTCCCTGGGCACCCCGGTGCATAAACTGCTCGGCGGCTTCACGGACAGCATGCGGGTGTCCCACATGCTCGGGTTCAAACCCGCCGCCGACCTGTTGGATGAGGCGCTGCGGTTCCGCGAGACCTACGGGATTAACACCTTCAAACTCAAGACAGGCCGGCGGCCGCTGTCCCTCGACGTCGAAGCCTGCCATGTGCTGCGCGAGGGCTTGGGCGAGGACGCTGAAATCTACCTCGATGCCAACCGCGGCTGGACGGCAAACGAGGCCATGGAAGTGCTCCGCCGCACCGAGGGGCTTGGCCTGTCCATGCTGGAGGAGCCGTGCGAGGCCGGCGAGGCCATGGGCCGACGCAGGCTGGTCCAGCATTCAAGCATTCCGATCGTCGGCGACGAAAGCGTGCCCACCCTTGGCGACGTCTCCCGGGAGTTGCTCTCAGGCGGCAGCAACGCCATCTGCATCAAGACGGCCCGCAGCGGTTTCACGGAGGCAGCCCAGATCCTCGGACTCTGCGAAGGCCTGGGCGTGGACGTCACCATGGGCAACCAGATCGACACGCAGGTGGGCAGCCTCGCCACCGTGACCTTTGGCGCGGCGTTCGAAGCCAGCTCCCGCCGGGCCGGGGAGCTCTCCAACTACCTCGACATGACGGACGACCTGCTGGCCGAGCCGCTCCAAATCACCAACGGCGCCATCCGCGTCCGCGAGGTCCCCGGCGTCGGTGCAGCTATCGACGCCGACAAACTCCGGACCTACCGCCAGGACTAACCTGGGCCGCACCGGCCCCTGACCCAAACCAGGAGAATTGCATGCTGTATCTGGTCCGTATGGACGTCAACATTCCGCTGGACATGCCCAAAGAAAGCGCCGATGCCATCAAGGCCGAGGAACGCGAATACTCCCAGCAGCTCCAGCGCGACGGCCGCTGGGCGCATTTGTGGCGGGTGGTGGGGGAGTATTCCAATTACTCGGTCTTCGACGTCGCGGACAACGACGAGCTGCACAGCCTGCTTTCCGGCCTGCCGCTCTTCCCGTACATGGACATCAAGGTCACGCCCCTAGCCAAGCACCCGTCCGCCGTCGAGTAGCGCGACGCCGGCCCCGTCCCGTCATTCAGACGTAAAAGCTTTCAATCAGGCGGAAATAGGTATTTCCCCTCGATGAATTCCGGTCCTACCGTTGAAAGCAACAGCCGGTGTGATGCGAGCTACAGGCCCCAGAGCGGACCGCAGCAGAGCAGCCCGGAAACCAGCAGCCATTCTTTGACAAAGGAGTCACCATGACGACGGAAACCCAAGCCACCGCAGCCGCTTCCGGCGCAGGGGCCACCGCCCGTTTCCGGGAGAACAAGCACCGCGCGGCCGGTACGAGCCAGGAACGGGTAAGCGCCCTCGCCGGACGGCTCGTCAAGGCGGTCAATGACATCGTCCTGGACGAGAAGGTCACCTACGACGAATACAACGCGTTCAAGGCCTGGCTCATCAGTGTCGGTGAGACCGGCGAATGGCCGCTCTTCCTGGACGTCTGGGTGGAGCACTCCGTCGAGGAGGTCGCCAACTCCAACCGGCACGGCTCCAAAGGCAGCATTGAAGGGCCGTACTACATTCCGGACGCTCCCTCGCAGAACACCCCGGCCACCCTGCCGATGCGCGACGACGAACCCGGTACACCGCTGCTGTTCCAGGGCCAGGTCAAGAATGTCGACGGCCAGCCGCTCGCCGGGGCGCTGATCGAACTGTGGCACGCCGACGATCTCGGATTCTACTCCCAGTTCGCCCCCGGCCTGCCGGAATGGAACCTCCGCGGCTCCATCATCGCCGACGCCCAGGGCAACTTCCAGATCAACACCATCCAGCCTGCGCCCTACCAGATCCCAACCGACGGTGCCTGCGGCGCCCTGATCGCAGCCGCCGGCTGGCACGCCTGGCGTCCTGCCCACCTGCACCTGAAGGTTTCGGCCCCCGGCCACCAGCTCATCACCACCCAGCTCTACTTCGAAGGCGACGAGCACGTCTCCGATGACATCGCCTCGGCCGTAAAGCCCGAGCTCGTCCTCGCCCCCACCGAGCGCGCCGACGGCAAGGGCCGTGAAGTCACCTACGACTTCACCCTCGATCCCGAGGACTAACCCCGACGCCGCGTCCAGGCGGCCGAATTCCGTGCGCAGCGCAGGCCGCCGTGCCCCCGGCGCGGGGCAGCGGCCGCCTATGGCCATGCGCCGGGCCAACACCATCACCCCACCGCCGTGATGGCGCGCTGCCAACATCAGGCCGCCGCGCACGCACGCACCCCGGGACCCACCGGGCCAGAACATCATTCGAAAGTGAGTAACCGGTGACTAAGCTCGCCTACAACGTCCAGGACGTTATCGACAACACGCCCATGGGATTCAGGCGATGGTCCATCGTCGTCCTCTGTTTCGTGATCGCACTGCTGGACGGATTCGACACCCAGTCCATTGCGTTCATCGGACCGGCAATAGCTGAAGACTTCGGCCTGCAGGCCACCGATATGACCTGGGTGATCACGGCCAGCACCGTCGGCATGTGCGTGGGCGCAATGTCCCTGGGCACCTTCGGGGACAGGATTGGCCGCAAGAAGACCATCCTGCTTGCCCTGACCCTCTTCGGCGTTTTTTCGCTCGCCGGTGGCTTCGCGCAGTCGCTGGAGCAGATTGTCGTACTGCGCTTCCTGATCGGTCTCGGCATGGGCGGCGCCACCCCGGCGCTGCTGGCCCTGACGGCGGAGTTCAGCCCCAAATCCCGCCGCGGCACGTTCATGACATTGGTGCTGCTGGGCCTTCCCGGCGGCGCGCTACTCGGCGGGCTCGTGGCCGCGGCATGGCTGCCCGTTATGGGCTGGCGCGGAATCTTCCTCATTGGGGGCGTGCTGCCGCTGGCCATGGTGCTGGTCTGCATCAAGATGCTTTCTGAATCACCGGTTTTCCTCGCCACCAAGGGCACTCCCGCAGCCGACGCGCAGGCACGCCAGATCATGGCGGCCGTCTCGGGCAGCCCGGTCAGCCCGGATGTTGTGATGGTGACCCATGACAAGAAGGAAGGCCGCGGCTCGGTCGCTGCACTGTTCTCCGCCAAATACCGGATGGTGACCATCGCGGTCTTTGCCACCTACCTGCTCAATTGGATTGCCTGGTACCTGCTGCTGCTGTGGATGCCAACGGCTCTCAAGACGCTGGGGCTCGCAGGCCCTCAGGCGGCGATGGGTACCGTGACCGTCAACGGCGCGTTCATCCTCTTCGCCATCCCGCTGTCTATCATCCTGCCGAAGGTCAACCCCAGGAAACTGCTGCTGGTCATGTTCGGGGCAGGGATTGTCATCGCGCTGGGCCTGGGGCTGGCCGGTTCCAACTTTGCTCTGGTCTTCATCCTTATCGGCCTGGCCGGCTTCGGCATTGGCGGCCAGCAGCTGGCACTGAATTACCTGATCGCCAACGCCTACCCCACCCAACTCCGCGCCACGGCTACCGGCTGGGGTATCGGAATCGGCCGCCTGGGCTCCATCGTGGGATCTGCACTCGGCGGCATCATCCTCACCGGATTTGGTGCCTCCGGCTACTTCATGACACTTGCCGTGCCGCTGGTCCTCGCGGGTCTGGCCACCCTGATGGTGCGAAGTACCGCCCCCAAAGCCGAGATCCAACCGACCACCGCGGCGTCTCTGGAACGGGAAGCCGCCAGCTGACGAAGACCAAAGACACCAAGGCCAACAGATCCCAGCAAGAAAGGAGGCAGCACAGTGCGTTTTACTGACAAGGTTGTAGTGGTGACGGGCGCCGCCCAAGGGATTGGCGCCGTCGTGGCCCAAAAGATTGCCGCCGAGGGCGGCACCGTAGTGCTGGCGGACCGGTCCGAGCTGGTCAGAGAAGTGTGCGCCGAGCTCACCGCCGGCGGTGTGCAGGCCCGGTACTTCCTCTGTGACCTGGAAACCCATGCCGGCGCCTCAGGCCTGATGGCCTATGCCGTGGCGGAGTTCGGGCGGATCGACATACTGATCAACAATGTGGGCGGGACAATCTGGGTCAAGCCTTTCGAGCACTACCAGGTCGAGGAGATCGAGGCTGAAGTGCGGCGCTCTCTTTTCCCCACGCTTTGGTGTTGCCACGCTGTGCTCCCGTACATGGCGGAGCGCCAGGCAGGGGTCATCGTGAACGTTTCCTCGATTGCCACCCGCAGCATAAACCGCGTGCCGTACGCCGCGTCCAAGGGTGGCGTCAACGCCCTCACCGCGTCGCTGGCGTTCGAAGCTGCTTCCAAAGGGATCCGTGTAGTGGCCACCGCACCGGGAGGCACCGAGGCTCCGCCGCGGAAAGTCGCTCGCAACCCCAACGCGCAGTCCGCCCAGGAAAAGGTGTGGTACCAGCAGATAGTGGACCAGACCACCGAAAGCACGCTGCTCAAACGCTATGGCACGCTGGAAGAGCAGGCCGCTCCTATCCTCTTCATGGCCTCTGACGATGCCAGCTACATCACCGGCGTGGTGTTGCCGGTAGGCGGGGGAGACCAGGGGTAATCGCCCCGGATCAGCCCCATGCAAAAGAGCTGCCGTTAGCCGCGTACATTGCCCCACGAACTGCCCCCGGAAGGACACCCGATGACTCGGAAGGCTGTAAGGGGGGCCCGTGATACCCGCGAACTGAGCCTTGCCTTTGGTGCGTTCGTCACGGCAGTCGCGGTGGTCACAACCCGGACCGACGATGGCGTGCCGCACGGGGCCGCCACCGCTTTCACCGCGGTGTCGTTGGATCCCCCGCTCGCCCAGATCACTCTGTCCCGAACCTCACGGTCCGCCCGTTACCTGACGGATGCCCCGTTCGCCATCAATATCCTGTCGTTCGAACAGATGGACGTGGCCCTGCACTTCAACGGCGAGATGCTGGACGAAGAGCCCGAGTGGATTCTTGAAGGCAACGTCCCGGTGCTCACCAGGAATGCTGCGACCTTGGAGTGCCGGCCCTGGAACATCTATGACGGTGGTGACCACATCATCGTCGTTGGCGAAGTCATCGCAATGGAGATTACTGAGCGCGAGCCGTTTGTGTTCCTGGGCGGCCATTTCCAGAAGATCGGACGTCTGCCCGAGGGCGCCCCGCAGCGTCACCACGGCGGGGATCCCCGATCCGGCTGGTTCGCCGGTTCCAGCTCCTTCAGGCCCCTTAGCGACCCGAACCCGCAGTAGTCGGCCCCATCCCGCATCGCCTGGCGTCCTCCACCCATTTTCGGCGGGTGTGCAAGTAGACGGGCGTTGGCCCCGGGCGCTTAGTTGCCCGCGTACGTCAGCATCTGGGTCAGTGCCGGGTCGTCGGCCAGGGCCGCGAGGGCGACGGCGGCCGCCGTCAGGGCGCCCGCGAAGCCGGCGGTGCAGGCCGTCGCAACGGCAAGGAACTTCCAGTCCTCGCGCAGGATACTGCGCAGGGTTTCCGGCATCCGGAGCCCCGGCGAGATCATATTCGGTGCGCTGTCGATCGAGCCGTCGTCCAGGAGCGCGATGACGCGGCCGGCGGTGCGGTCCACGCGCATAGCGCTGATGTGGTTGCCGTGCCGGGCCAGGAGGATGTCGTGGCCTACGAGTTGGCGTCGCTGAAGGGTGCGCAAGGGGTCTCCCGGATCGGTGCTGGTCGGATGTCCGCACCATCGGGGGCACCTCCGATTTTACCGGCCGCGGCCCGGCGGGCGGGGGCGTTTGGCCGGTGAGACTGCCCACCAGGGGGAGTGATGCGGGTCAAGTACGCGCATTCCTGTCCCGGCCGCTGCGGGTGGCATTAGAGTGGCACCAGCCGCCGCCGTCAGGGCGGACGCGGATCAAAGGAGATGTTGCGTGTTTTCGAGCCCGTTCCCCGATGTGGACATTCCCAACGTCAGCATCTACGAGTACCTCTTCGGCGGCCTCCAGGAGGAGGACCTGGACCGGATCGCCGTCGTCGACGGCTTGAGCGGCGCGGAGACCACCTACCGCGCCCTGCTCGGGCAGATCGATGCCCTGGCCGGGGCGGTCGCGGCGCAGGGACTCGGCGTTGGCGGGGTGGCGGCCATCCTGTGCCCCAACGTGCCGGTCTTTGCCGCCGTGTTCCACGGACTGCTGCGGGCCGGGGCAACATTGACCACCGTGAACTCGCTCTATACCGCCGACGAAATCACGTTGCAGCTCGACGACGCCGGAGCCCAGTGGCTGTTCACGGTCTCGGCGCTGCTGCCCGGTGCCCGGGAGGCGGCCGCGAGGGCCGGGATCCCCGCCGAGCGGCTCGTGGTGCTCGACGGCGCCGAGGGCCACCCTTCGCTGCCGGACCTGCTGGGCGCGGGGGCGCCGGTACCCGAGGTCAGCTTCGATCCCGCGACGCACATAGCCGTGCTGCCCTACTCCTCCGGCACCACCGGCCGGCCCAAGGGTGTGATGCTCAGCCACCGGAACCTCGTGGCGAACACCGAACAGTCACGCGGACTGCTCAACGTCTCTGCCGAGGACCGGCTGTTGGCCCTGCTGCCCTTCTTCCACATCTACGGCCTGACGGTGCTGCTGAACCTGGCGCTGCGGCAGCGCGCCCGGCTGGTCACCATGCCCAAGTTCGAGCTGTCGGAGTTCCTGCGGATTATCCAGGACCATAAGTGCAGCTATCTATTCATTGCCCCTCCCGTCGCTGTCGCGCTGTCCAAGCACCCGCTGGTCACCGACTATGATCTGCGCTCCGTGCACACCACCCTGTCCGGTGCTGCCCCGCTCGACGGCGAACTCGGTGCCAGTCTCGGCAGGCGGCTGGATTGCCGGGTGCTGCAGGGGTACGGAATGACCGAGATGAGCCCCGTCTCGCACCTGATTCCGGTCGATGCAACGGGCGTGCCGGTCAGCTCGGTGGGCTACACCGTGCCCAACATGGACTGCCGGCTCGTGGACCCGGCCACGGGGGAGGAAATCGGCGTCCCCGCCGAGGGCACCAGTGCGCCGGGACACCTGCTGTGCCGGGGGCCGAACATCATGCTCGGCTATCTGAACCGGCCCGAGGAAACGGCGGACACCCTCGACGCCGATGGTTTCCTGCGCACGGGGGACATCGCGACGGTGCGGTCCGACGGCGTCGTGACGATTGTGGATCGGCTCAAGGAGCTCATCAAGTACAAGGGATACCAAATTGCCCCCGCGGAGCTGGAGGCGCTGCTGCTCACACACCCTGGCATCGCCGATGCCGCCGTGATCGGATCGGTCGACGCCGACGGCCAGGAGGTGCCAGCGGCCTTTGTGGTCCGCCAGCCCGGAGCGGCCGGCGACGGACTGGACGAGGCTGCCGTGATGGACTTCGTGGCCGCCAAAGTGGCCCCGTTCAAGAAGATCCGCCGGGTGGACTTCATCGCCGCCGTGCCGAAGTCCTCCTCGGGAAAAATCCTGCGTCGGATGCTGAAGAAGACCGAGCCGGCCGGCACGGGAAATGCCTGAGGTGACGGCCTTCTAGTCGGCGACGTCGGTCTTCGCGATATAGACGTCGCAGGGGGCGTTGTGGGCCACGCTGTTCGCAACGCTCCCGAGCACCCTGCCGATCCCGCGCATCCGCCGGTTCCCGACCACGATCATCCGGGCATCGGAACGCTCGGCCTCCTTGATCAGCGCTTCGGCGGGCTTGCCGCGGGCCGCCGAGTAGGTCACCTTGATCTCCGGGGTGCGGAGGCTCTCGGCGACGCTCCTGGCGACCTTCTCCGCCTCGCCGGCGTCGGAGACAATCCACTGGTCACTGCCGCTGCCGAAAACCTCGGTCCGGTCGCTGTCAAAGGCGCTGACCACGTGCAGGGTGGCGCCGAGCGTGGCGGCCAGGTCCTTCGCGGTGCGCGCAGCCCGCAGGGCTGTTTCGCTGCCATCGACGCCGACAACAATAATTCCGGTCATGAAAAGCTCCTTGGGTTAACGATCGTCTTCGGTCCTGCGCCAGTGATGCTTCAGGCTACAACGCCTCGACGGCTTCCCGCAGGACCGGAGCCAGCCGGCGGACACCCTCGCGGATGGATTCCGGCGGAACGGCACTGAACGCCAGGCGGATCTTGTTGGACGGGTCATCAGAATGCGTAAATGCCGCTCCGGGAATGAACACCACGCCGGCGTCGATGGCCTTCTTCAGCAGGGGGTAGGTGTCCACACCCTCGGGCAGGGTCACCCAGACGAAGAACCCGCCCTCCGGTCGGGTCCAGCTCAAGCCTGCCGGCATGAATTCCTCGAGGGCCGCGAGCATCGCGTCACAGCGTTCCCTGTAGAGCCCCCGGTACGTTTCAATCTGGCTCCGCCAGTCATAGTCCCGCAGATAGGCGGAAACGAGCATCTGGTTCAGCGTGGGCGGGCAGAGCGTGACGGCTTCCGAGGCCAAGTAGTACCGGCGCTGGAGATGGGCGGGCACCAGCGCCCAGCCGATCCGCAGCCCGGGGGCGAAGATCTTGGAGAAGGACCCCATGTAAATCACGTCGTCGGGGTTGGCGGCGCGCAGCGGCGTCAACGGCCTGCCGTCGAAGCGGAGCAGGCCGTAGGGGTTGTCCTCCAGCACCAAAATATTGGCGTTCCGGCAGATCTCCACGACCTGCTGCCGGCGGGACTCGGACAACGTAATTCCCGAGGGGTTGTTGAAGCTCGGAATCGTGTAGAGGAACTTGATGTTTTTGCCGGCCGTCTGCAGCGCGGCGATTCTGGCCTCGAGCACATCCGGAATGATGCCGTCCTGGTCCATCGGCACGGTGGCGACTTCCACCTGGTAGGCCTCGAAGGTGTTCAAGGCGCCGACGTAGGTGGGATCCTCGACAAGGACCACGTCCCCCGGGTTGCAGAACACCTTGGTTGCGACGTCCTGGGCGGACTGCGAGCCCGCGGTGATGACGACATTCTCGGGCCTGGCATCCAAAATGCCCTCGGCCGCCATGACCTCGCAGATCTGAGTCCGGAGTTCCTCGGTACCCTGGCCCCCGCCGTACTGCAGGGCGGTCATGCCCTGCTCGGCGATGATCTTCGCGGCGGTCTGTCCCAGCCGCTCCAGCGGGAGCGACTGCAGGTAAGGGCTCCCGCCCGCCAGCGAGACGAGTCCGGGGCGCAGGGAGAGGTCGAAGACATCCCGGACCGCCGATTGCTTGATGTTTGCTGCGCGCTCCGAGAAAAGCTGCTCGTGGCGGTGGGCGGACGTAGCCGCACGTTCGATTGCGTCAATTGCCTCGGCCGGAAGGACTGCTGCGGCGGCATCCAATGTTTCGTGGGTCACGCCGCCCAGAATACAGCCCATGTTGCTGACAAGTAAACGTTTGTTCACTGATTCCGTTGGAGGAGGGAAAAAACAACCGCCCCGGCAGCCTGGGGCTGCCGGGGGCGGGTTGCTGACTTTCCTGACGGACTAGGCCGCGGAGGCCGTGCGCGAAACTTCCAGCGCGTCGAAGACGCCCTTGATCTGCTCCACAACCTCGGCGTCGTCCTTCGGGTGCACCTCGGCGAAGCGGACCATGGAGCCCGGAACGGCGAGCTTTACGTCCTCGAGGACCTGGGCGCCGGCGATGCCGACCGCCTTGCGGGCTTCATCCTGGGCCCACACGCCGCCGAACTGGCCGAAGGCGGTGCCGACGACGGCCGTCGGCTTGCCGCTGAGGGCGCCGGCGCCGAACGGGCGGGACAGCCAGTCGATCGCGTTCTTGAGCGAGGCGGGCACGGTGCCGTTGTGCTCCGGGGTGACGAGGAGCAGGGTGTCGGCCTCGTTGGCGGCAGCGCGCAGCGCGGCGGCAGCGGCGGGGACCTGGCCCTCAACGTCGATGTCCTCGTTGTAGAACGGGATGTTGCCGAGGCTGTCGTGGATGAGAACCTCAACGTGCTCCGGGGCGTTCAGCTGGATGGCCTCGGCGAGCTTCTGGTTGGTGGAATCGGCGCGGAGGCTGCCGACCAGGGTAAGGACTGTGTTCTTGGACATGTGAACTCCTAGGTGTCACGCCGCGATCTTCCTGCGGCTGGCTGATCTTGGAGGCTGGGGGCCTTCACTGTTCTAAACGGACCGGGGTCCGTTTAATATTCCCCGGGGCTACAATGAGCCTTGTGAGCTTAATCCCATTGCGGTCCGGCGCCGGCACCGGCGTGCTCCCGGTCGCGGATTCCGGACGGCGCGACGCTGCCCGGAACCGTGAGCTGCTCCTGCAGGCGGCCCGGGAACTGATTGAGACGTGCGGCGTCGACGCGTTAACCATGGCAACGCTCGCGCAGCGCGCCGGCGTCGGCAAGGGCACGGTGTTCCGGCGCTTCGGCAGCCGGGCCGGCCTCATGATGACTCTGCTCAGTGACGCCGAGGCGGGATTTCAGGGCCGGTTCATGTTCGGCCCGCCCCCGCTGGGTCCGGGCGCTCCGCCGCTGGAGCGGCTGGTGGCCTGCGGCCTTGAACGCATCGCCTGGGTGCTGGAGTACGGCGAGCTGGCGCGGGCCGCCGATGTCTCCGCCTACAACCGCTTTGACGTCCCGGCCGCCGTCCTCTGGCACCGGCATCTCGAAATGCTGCTGCGCGAAGCAGGGGTAACCGCCGACCCGTGGCTCATGGCGACCTCGCTGAGCGCGACCCTTGAGCCGGAACGCCTCCTGCACGCGGTGAGGGTCCACGGAATAGCCCCGGAGCGCCTCACGGCGTCCTGGCGGGAACTGGTTTCGCGGTTGCTCGGAAGGGCGTAAAATAGCTCAGATTTCCCGGTATTGCCAGTCAAATCCACTGCAGTGAATGATTCATAACGATCTGGTGGTAGACCTGCCGTTCTGCCGCCAATGGGCCCGAAGCGGAACCCTCCATGTGGTAGTTTCCTCTGGAATGTGACCCGCAACATAGTTCACCAGGACTAGCCGAAAGGCATGCGGGCCGGCCAGACACCCGCTGGCCATGATCCCGGATCAGCAGCGGAAAACCCCCTGCTGGAGGGGAACTACGGAAGGATCGACGTTGTGAGACTCGCTACGAATCCCGCGCGCAGGCAGGCCCTGCCGGCCCGCCCGGCAGCCTCCAGTCCTGCACAGACAACGGCGACTCGGAACTAGAGGCTAAATGCTCCGGTACTTGGCAAAGCGTGCCGCCACCTACGTTTTCATGATTTTCCTGACCACGTCGGCCGGGTACTTCCTGGCGGTCAGCACGTTGCAGCCGGCACTGCTGGAGCAGGAACGCATCCCCCGCCCCACGCCGGAACAGGTGATCAATTCCTTCCGGCTCAAGGGCCTCGACCCGACCCTCAGCCCCTGGGAACGGTACGTGGACTGGCTGACCGGGATCGTCACCCGCTGGGACTGGGGACGTAGCCCCAATGGCGCCTTCATTAACGCCGAGTTCGGTGACCGGGTCTGGATCTCGACCCGGCTCTTCCTCGCCTCCATCATCCTGACCCTGATCATCGGCGTCGCCCTCGGGGTGTACACAGCGGCTCGGCAGTACAAGTTTTCGGACCGTGTCATCACCTCCTACAGCTACCTTGTGTACATCGTGCCGGCGCCGATCGCGTACTTCCTGGTCCAATTGGGCGCGATCAACATCAACGAGACCGTGGGCGAGCGGATATTCTTCGTCACCGGCATCTCCACTCCGGGCCTGGCCGGTGACGGCTGGCTCCAGTTCCTCGACATGCTCGCCCACTATGCGGTGCCGACCTTCGCCATCACGATCGTCGGCTGGGGCACTTACCAGATAGCCCAGCGCCAGTACCTGCTGGACAACGTCAACGCCGACTTTGTCCGCACGGCCCGGGCCAAAGGCCTGACGCGGAACCAGGCCATCACCCGCCACGCCCTGCGGGTGTCCTTCATCCCCGTGGCACAGAGCATTGCGTTCACCATCCCGGCCATCTTCGCCGGCGGCTTCTTTGCGGAGAAGATTTTCGCCTGGCACGGCGTCGGCTCCTGGTCCATCGACTCCATTGCCCTGCAGGATGTCAACGCGGCCACGGCAACCCTCGCCTACGGTTCCGTGATCTTCGCGATCGGCGCCATCCTGGCTGACTTCGCGACCACGCTCGTCGACCCGAGAGTGCGGGTGCAGTAACCCATGACGAACCTGAATGCCATCGATCCGGCCGCAGCTGCAGCCGAGGCGAAAATCGAGAACAACGATGTGGTGATCGGCAAGGCCACCATCATCCTGCGGCGCTTCCTGCGCAACAAGACAGCAGTCGCCGGTCTCGTGATCTTTCTGGCACTGACTCTCTTTTCCTTCATCGGCGGTTTCTTCACCAGCTGGGACAAGGAAACGATCGACCCGTTCAACATCGGCATGCCGCCGTCCGCGGAGCACCTGCTGGGCACCTCACAGGCCGGAATCGACCTCTACGCCCTGACCGTGGAAGGCACCCGGATCTCGATCCTCATCGGTCTCGTCGTGGGCCTCGTCTCGGTCCTGATCGCCGCTGTCTACGGCTGCACCATGGCCTACTTCGGCGGAAAAATCGACAAGGTCATGCTGTTCGTCCTCGAAGCCCTCATCATGATGCCGGCCCTGCTGGTGGTCGCCGTGGCTACGAGCGGCGGCGGCAACGGCCTCCAGCGGAACCTTCCTAGCTGGCTGTTGCTGATCATCGTGCTGCTGATCTTCAGCTGGATGGGCACCGCCCGCCTGATCCGGTCCCTCTCGATGTCCCTGATGCAGCGCGACTTCGTCAAGGCCGCCCAATACATGGGCATCCCGCCGCGCCGCATCGTCTGGCGCCACCTCGTCCCCAACATCGGCTCGCTGCTGGTCCTGGACATCACCCGCGGGGTGACCGGAGCCATCCTGGCGGAGGTGGCGTTCTCCTTCATCGGCATCGGCATCAAGGTTCCGGACGTCAGCCTTGGCGTGCTGATCGGCCAAGCCACCTCCCAGGTCTCCACGTTCCCGTGGATGTTCTGGGTGCCGCTGGTGGTGATGTTCCTGCTGACCGGATCACTGGCCATGATGAACGACGGCCTCCGGGACGCCTTCGACCCCAGCTCCAGCTCAAGTGGCAGCGCCAAACAGAAGACCGCAAAGAAGAACAGCAAATGAGCTTCGAAATCACCGCCAACTCCGAATCGAACGTTTTGAACCCCGCCGAGCGACTGCATGTGGCGGGGCTGCATGCCCCCACGGACGCCGTCCTGTCCGTCCGGGACCTGAACGTCCGCTTCAACACCGAAAACGGCGTGGTGCACGCGGTCCGCGGCGTCGACTTCGACCTCCTGCCCGGAAAAACACTTGGAATAGTAGGCGAGTCCGGGTCCGGAAAATCCGTAACGTCCATGGCCATCATGGGCCTGCTGCCCCCGACGGCGCAGATCACCGGCTCGGTCCGGCTCAAGGGCAAGGAACTGCTGGGGCTCAGCGACAAGGCCATGTGCGCCTTCCGCGGCAACGACATCGCCATGGTCTTCCAGGATCCGCTGTCCTCCCTGACCCCGGTCTACACGGTCGGGACCCAGATCATCGAGGCGCTCACGGTCCACAACCCCACCATGAGCAAGCAGGCCAAGGAGGCCCGCGCCGTCGAGCT
Source organism: Pseudarthrobacter sp. MM222 (assembly GCF_947090775.1). Lineage (NCBI taxonomy): Bacteria > Bacillati > Actinomycetota > Actinomycetes > Micrococcales > Micrococcaceae > Pseudarthrobacter > Pseudarthrobacter sp. MM222. The sequence goes on along the minus strand of NZ_OX352321.1, from coordinate 4,168,891 downwards.
GCTCGCGATGGTGGGCATCCCCAGCCCGAAGGACCGGCTGAAGGCCTTCCCGCACGAATTCTCCGGCGGTATGCGCCAGCGCGTCATGATCGCGATCGCGATCGCCAACAATCCGCGGGTGCTCATCGCCGATGAACCGACCACCGCACTCGACGTCACCATCCAGGCGCAGGTGCTGGAAGTGCTGCACACGGCGCAGGAGGAAACCGGCGCCGCCGTCGTGATGATCACCCACGACCTCGGCGTGGTCGCAGGCATGGCGGACGACATCATGGTCATGTACGCGGGCAAACCGGTGGAAACCGGCACCGTGGACGACATCTACTACAACCCGCGGATGCCCTACACCATGGGTCTGCTGGGTGCGGTGCCGCGCGTGGACATGGCGGAGAAGTCGTCGCTGGTGCCGATCGAGGGCATTCCGCCCAATCTGATCCACGCTCCCACCGGCTGCTCGTTTGCCCCGCGGTGCCCCTTGGCCAGCGACGCCTGCCTAAAGGGCGAGCCGGAGCTCTGGCCGGTAGCCGGAACGGGCGGGACCGGCGGCATGGAACACAAGGCCGCCTGCATCAAGTCGGATTCGCTCGGCGCCGACGTGAACGTTCACGAGATCTTCCGGGCCCCGGCCGTTCCGGTCTCGCGCTTTGACGCCATTCCCCGCGCAGAGCGCAAGGCGGTCCTCGAGCTCAAGGACGTCAAGAAGCATTTCCCGCTGATGAAGGGCGCCCTGATCAAGCGCCGGATCGGCACCGTGAAGGCCGTGGACGGCTTGAGCTTCGACATCCGCGAGGGCGAGTGCTTCTCCATCGTCGGCGAATCCGGCTGCGGAAAAACCACCACGCTGCTGGAAATCATGGAATTCCACAAGGACCAGGACGGTGAGGTCAGGATCGGCGGGCTGAGCAACAAGGAAGCCTCCGATTCCCGGACCCGCAGCGCCATGCGCAAGGAACTCCAGATGGTGTTCCAGGACCCCACCGGCGCCCTCGACCCGCGCTTCACGGTCTACGAGGTGCTGGCCGAACCGCTGGAAAACGCCGGGATGGCCAAGCCCGCCATCCGGAAGCGGATCCTGGAGCTGATGGAACTCGTGGGTCTTCAGCCGGACCACGTCAACCGTTTTCCCAACCAGTTCTCCGGCGGCCAGCGGCAGCGCATCGGCATCGCCCGGGCCCTAGCCGTGAATCCAAAGCTCGTGGTGCTTGACGAGCCGGTGTCCGCCCTCGACGTGTCCGTGCAGGCCGGCGTCATCAACCTCCTGGACCAGCTCCGCGCCGAGCTCGGGCTGAGCTACCTGATGGTGGCGCACGACCTGTCCGTGGTGCGCCACATCTCCAACCGCGTCGCCGTGATGTACCTGGGCAAGATCGTGGAGATCGGGGAGGTCACCAGCGTCTTCGACAACCCGCGCCACCCCTATACGCGCGCACTGCTCTCGGCGATCCCGGTCCCGGACCCGCAGCTGGAGCGCACCCGCGAACGCATCATCCTGCAGGGGGACCTGCCGTCGCCGCTCGATGCGCCCAAGGGCTGCAACTTCGCCACCCGGTGCCCGGTCTTCGCAGCGCTGCCGCCCGCGAAGCAGGAGAAATGCCTGACCATTGAGCCGCGGCTGGAATCCGCAGCCGCCCCGGCGGCCACCACCGCCGGCCCCACAGACCAGCAATTCGCCTGCTTCTACCCCGACGGCGAACTGGACGCGGACATGCTCGTAGTCCACGAACCCACCTGACTTACCGAACCACCCACGCATCACAACTCGCACCAGGAAATGAAGGGAACACCATGAAGAATCTGACCAAGATCGGCGGAGTTACCGCCCTCGTGGCAGCGCTCGCGCTGACCGCTTGCGGTGGCGGTGGCGGCGGCACCCAGGGGCCGGAGGCCGGCAAGGGCCAGGATGCTGGCAGTGATCTGACCAAGCTCGTCAGCATCAACGCCAAGGACGTCAAGGACCTGCAGCCGGGCGGCACGGTCACGCTGCCGCTGGGCAACATCGGGCCGGACTTCAACGGGTTCTCCAACAACGGCAACAGCGCGGACAACACCGCCCTGATGGTCCCGGTAAACCCGGTCGCCGTGAACGGCGGCGGCATCGGCGGCTGCTGGAAGCTCGACTTCGTGGGCAAGGCCACCCCGAACAAAGACTTCTGCGAGTCGGTGGACAGCAAGATCACGGATGGCAAGCAGACCATCACCATCAAGATCAATGACAAAGCCAGCTACAACGACGGCACGCCGATCGACGTGAAGGCGTTCCAAAACACCTGGAATGTGCTCAAGGGCGAAAACAAGGACTACGACGTCGTCAGCTCCGGAGCCTACGAGTTTGTTGAGTCCGTTGAGGCCGGCAGCAGCGACAAAGAAGTCATCGTCAAGACCACCCAGCCGGTCTACCCGCTGGAATCCCTCTTCTTCGGCCTGGTTCACCCGGCCGTGAACACCCCCGAGATCTTCAACACCGGATTCACCGGCGAGATGCACCCGGAGTGGATGGCCGGCCCGTTCAAGGTCGACCAGTACGACAGCGCCGCCAAGACCGTCACGCTCGTCCAGAACGAGAAGTGGTGGGGCACCAAGCCCGTCCTGGAGAAGGTGGTCTTCCGCCAGCTGGAGAGCAGCGCCGCCATCGCCGCCTTCAAGAACGGTGAGATCGACGGCGTTTCCGCCAACACCATCACGCCGTACAAGCAGCTCGACGGCACCAAGGATTCGGAAATCCGCCGCGGCCAGCGTCTCTTCGCCGGCGGCCTGAACATCAACGCCCAGAAGGCGCCGATGACCGACGTCGCCATCCGCAAGGCCATCTTCACGGCCGTCGACCGCGAGGCCCTCCGCAAGGTCCGGTTCAACGGCCTGAACTGGGAAGAGCCCAGCTCCGGATCGATGATGCTGCTGCCTTTCTCCGAGTACTACCAGGACAACTACCCCGTGACCGAGACCGGCGGCGACGCCGCCAAGAAGGTCCTGACCGACGCCGGCTACACGGCCAACGCCGCAGGCATCATGGAGAAGGACGGCGTCCCGGCTGCGTTCAAGATCAGCAACTTCGGCGACGACCCCACCACCCTGGCCTTTGCCCAGACGCTGCAGAACCAGCTCAAGGCCGGCGGCATGGACGTCGGAATCGACCAGCGTGCCTCTGCCGACTTCGGCAAGGTCCTCGGCAGCCGCGACTTCTTCCTGAGCATCTCCGGCTACACGGTCGGCTCTGACGCCACGGACGCGGTCAAGCAGTTCTACGATTCCAAGACCAACGAAAACGAGCTCGGCGACGCCGAACTCGACGCTGAGATCGCCAAGCTGGCCTCGATCGAGGACAACGCCGAGCGGAACAAGGCGGCCATGGAAGTAGAGAAGAAGCACATGGAGAAGTACTTCTCGATGGGTGTCGTGATGAACGGCCCGCAGATCTCCTTCGCCCGCACCGGACTGGCCAACTACGGCCCGTCCCTGTTCCAGAGCCTGTCCCAGGTTCCGGACTGGACCACCCTCGGCTGGGTCAAGAAGTAACCCTTCCGACGCTCTCTCACCTTTAGCAGCTTTTCAGGCGACGCTCCCTCAACTTCCGGGGGAGCGTCGCCTGACTTGTTGCGAAATCTGAGGGAGCATCGGGTGGGCGTCCAGGGGTAGCGTATGAGCCATGACAACAGATTCCTCCCGGCCCATTCGTGTCGCCGTTGCCGGCTTCGGCCTCTCCGGCAGCGTCTTCCACGCGCCGCTGATCGCGGCCGTCCCCGCCTTTTCCCTCGACGTCATCTCCACGTCCGACGCCGGCCGGAAGGCCGCGGCGTCCGCAAGCTATCCCGCGGCCAGAATCGTCGACAGTCCGGCGGACATCCTGGAACTGGCCGGTGAACTGGACTTGCTGGTGCTCGGCACGCCGCCGGCCACTCACTACCCGCTAGCGAAGGCCGCGCTGGAAGCCGGGCTCGACGTCGTCGTCGACAAGCCCTTCACGGTGCACAGCGCGGAAGGGGAGGAACTGATTGCCTTGGCCGAACGGCTGGGCCGGGTCCTCACGGTCTTCCAGAACCGGCGCTGGGACGGGGACTTCCTCACCGTCCGCGGCCTGCTGGACAGCGGCGGGCTTGGCGTCGTCTCGCGGTTCGAATCACGCTTTGAGCGCTGGTCACCCGATGTCGCCAAAGCCTGGAAGGCGTCCGCCACAGCCGATGACGGCGGCGGCGTGCTGTTCGACCTCGGCACGCACCTGCTGGACCAGGCGCTTGAACTCTTCGGACCGGCCACGGTGGTCCACGCGGAACTCCAGGCGCGGCGCCCGGGGGAGAAGGTCGACGACGACGTATTCCTGGCTCTGCGGCACGAATCCGGCGTCCTCAGCCATCTGTGGATGAACATGCTCTGCGCCCAGCAGGCGCCCCGCTTCCGGCTGCTGGGCAGCGAGGGCGCCTACACCAAACACGGCATCGACCCGCAGGAACCGTACATTGTGGCCGGCGGCAGCCCCTTGGACGAGGAATACGGCGTCGAGGACCCGGACTGGGCCGGATTGCTTGGCCGGGACGGGCACCTGGACCGGCTGCCCACCGAGCGGGGCGGCTACCCGGAGTTCTACCGGATCCTGGCGGAGAAGATCAGCGACGGCGGTGCTGCCTCCGCGCGGCCTGTCCCGGTGGATCCGGCGGGCCCGGTTGAAGTCCTGCGGCTGATCGAGCAGGCCCGGGCGCTGGCCTAAACAGCGATCGACTGCTCCGCTACCGGCCCCCTCGCTTCGCAAGGTCGGCCAGGGAACCCTGCCGGCCCGGGCGCTGGCTTAACAGCGATCGACTGCTCCGCTACCGCCGTTTTGGGGGTCCAGAAGGGCGGTTACGGAGCAGTCGATGCTGCCGGTTGAGCGGAGACCAGCTGGTTACGCGGAGACCAGCTGGTTACGCGGAGACCAGCTGGTGCCAGTCGGCCACGAGGGGCAGGTTGTGCGCCTCGGAGACGGAGCGGTGCGCCACCTTGCCGCCGGCGATGTTGAGGCCAGCCGCCAGGGCGGGGTCCCGCTCGAAGGCCGCCTTGACGCCCAGGTTGGCCAGTGCGACCGCGTAGCGGAGCGTGACGTTGGTCAGCGCGTAGGTGGAGGTGTTCGGCACGGCGCCGGGCATGTTGGCTACGCAGTAGAAGATCGTGTTGTGGACCTTGTACGTCGGCTCCTGGTGCGTGGTGGGGTGCGTGTCCTCGAAGCAGCCGCCCTGGTCGACGGCGATGTCCACCAGCACGGAGCCGGGCTTCATCCGCGAGACAAGCTCGTTCGTGACCAGCTTGGGTGCCTTGGCGCCCGGGATCAGCACGGATCCGATCACGAGGTCGGCGTCAACCACGGACTTCTCGATCTCATAGGCGTTGGAGGCGACAGTCTTCAGGCGCCCCTGGTACTGGGCATCGAGTTCGCGCAGGCGGTTGATGTTGATGTCCAGGATGGTGACATCGGCGCCGAGGCCCAGCGCCATCGCGGCGGCGTTGGTACCGGCAACGCCGGCGCCCAGGACAACCACCTTGGCCGGGCGGACGCCGGGGACGCCGCCGAGCAGCACTCCCTTGCCGCCGGCAGGAGCCATCAGCGAAGTCGCGCCGACCTGGACGGACAGGCGCCCGGCGACCTCCGACATCGGGGCCAGCAGCGGGAGGGTTCGGCCCTCCTGGACGGTCTCGTAGGCGATGGCGGTGACGCCGGCGTTGAGGAGCTGCTGCGTCAGTTCCGGCTCGGCGGCCAAGTGCAGGTAGGTGAAGAGGATCAGGCCTTTGCGGAAGCGGTGGTACTCGGCTTTGATCGGCTCCTTGACCTTCATCACCATGTCGGCGCGGGCCCAGACGTCGTCGGCTTCAGCCACGATCTCGGCGCCGGCGATGGCGTATTCCTCGTCCGTGATGCCGGAGCCCAGGCCTGCACCGCGCTCCACCAGGACCGAGTGGCCGTGCGTGCGGAACTCGTGGACGCCGGCAGCGGTGATGGCGACGCGGAATTCGTTGTTCTTGATCTCTTTGGGAACACCGATGATCATTTTTGTTGGCTCCAGTGCTGGTGGCCTTGTGGGCCGGGGTGTGCGGGATGTCGTAGTTCCAGAATAAATCCCGCTGTGAGGCAGGCGACAAGGACAGACAGGCGGCATCGCGGGCGTTCCGCGGATTTGCGCGGTTTCTGCGAACGGGCAATAGACAACTGTCGAGTCCGGGGACGTCAGGTGTCGCCTGCTGTCCGTTCTCCCCAGTAGTCTGGCAGGATGCAGCAGCAGGACGTGGAACAGCTCGTGGAGCAGGTGGCGCTGAAGCTGGGCCGGGGCCTCTCGCTCGAGGACCTAGACGGGCTCCTGCTCGCCTACAGTTCCAACCAGTCGCATGCGGACCGGGTCAGGGTGAACTTCCTGCTCAGCAAGCGGGTGCCGGTGGATGTCAGCGCCTGGCAGCTCTCGCACGGGATCGCGACGGCGGTGCGCCCCGTCGTCGTTCCGGCGAACGAGGAGCTGGGAATGCTCGGCCGGGTCTGCGTGCCGCTGCTGGTGCGTGGTTTCCGGGTGGGTTACCTGTGGGTCCAGCTCGACGCCGAGGAGCCCAGTGCTACTTCGGTGCTGACCCACCTCCCTGACGTTGCCCGGGAGGTGGAGCAGCTCTCCGCCTTGCTGCTGGATTCCAACACTGCGGAGTCGGAGTTCCGTCGACGCCGCGAGCAGGAATTCCTCGCCGCCTGCCGGGGTGAGTCCAACGCGGTCGCTGCCGTGGCCGGTTGGAAGGAAGTGCAGGGACGCGGGCCCTGGCAGCTTGTGACCGTACTCGACGCCGACGGCTGGGCCGAGGGATCGGACCCCATCGCCTCCACCCTGATCCACCGCTCCGCCGCGCTGCAGGCCACGATCGGCGTGGACGCGGCCCTGTTCAGCGCCGGCACCGAAACCCACGCCGTTGTCTTGTTCCAGGAATCCACCGGCCGGGCGAACCACGCCCAGGTCCTCGTCCACTACCAGCTGGAGCTCGCCAAACGCTCCGGACGGCCCGTCCGCCGGATCATCCTCGGCACGTCCGAGGGCTTCACCAAGCCACGGGACCTCCCCGAGGCGTACCGCGAGTCCCGGCAGGCGGCGCAGGCCGCGGCGGTGGACCCCCAGCTGGGCGAACTGGTCGACTCCCGCGCCACCGGGCTCTACCAGCTGCTGGCCTCAGCCGGGGGCGGTGCAGGGGCCTGGGCGGATTCGGGCTCGGTCTACTTCCGCCTCCTGGAGGACCAGGACCGGAACGGGGAACTCCTGCCCGTGCTCGAGCTGTTCTATGACAACGACGGCTCGGTCCAGGAAGTGGCCGACAAACTGCATCTGCACCGGAGCAGCATCTACAACCGGCTCGGCCGGATCCGGCAGCTTCTGGGCGTGGATCCGCTCAAGGGAATGGTGCGGCTGGAACTCCACGCGGCGCTCAAGGCGCGGCGCTGGGCGGAACGGCCCAGAATCTAGCGGGCGGACGCTAGCCGCCGTGGCCGTCCCGTTTGGGGCTGTCGGCGTCTAGGGTAAGGTCCGTCGCGGACCGGCGTCCGGGCCCGCCGGCGGCGTCCGGGCGCGCCGTTTCCCGCGCCGTCTCCTCGCGCGCCGTTTCCCGCCTGCGGCGAGCAATCCTGCTGTCCATCCACATGGAGACCGCCACGAAGGCGACACAGCTGGACATGAAAGTGGCCGTGTTGTTCAGGCCCATCGCGGTTCCGAGGATGCCGGTGAGCACCATGGCGGCTATGCCAGCCACGATGTGCCACCCTCTGAACTTACCCACGATTCAAGCGTAACCCCGGCCTTCTCCGCGTTTCCGCGCCGGGCCGGGATCGTTGCTTGATCCTTATCACGGCTTCACGAACCATCCGGGGCACCGTCATGCTCGGCTCCCCTGGCGCCGTCGGCAGTACTGTTCTTCTTCTGCGTTTCAAGCCAGGCCATGATGTCCGCCAGCCTGATGCGGCGGTGCGTGCCCCGGTATTCCACCGGGATTTCGCCCCGGTCCGTCATATTCCGCAGGTAGGTATGCGAGATACCGGCCAGCTCCGCGGCCTTCGAGGTGGTGAGCATCTCCTCGACGCTGCTGACCGTGACCGCCTCGCCGCGGCTGAACCGGCTGAGCAGATCGACGACGGCGTCCCGCGCCTGCGGCGGCAGCCGATGCACCGTGCCGTCCACGAAAACAGTGATGTCGTCGCTGCCGTTCAGGGCGTACTTGAGTTTCTGCGCGTCCTCGGCTGGAAGGCCGGCCGTCACCCGGGGAGCTATCAGTGCCATGGAGTGCATCCTAGCGCCCCGGGTGGAGGCTTACGCCGCCGAACTGCCGCGCTACAGCCCGAGCTCCTCAAGCACCGGCAGCTTCTCCCGGACCCATGCCCGCGCCTCCGTCGCGCTGGGCGCGGAGAGTGCCAGCTTGGCAAGCTCCTGCGCCTCGGCGAGGGTGACGGTCTTGAGCACGGCGGACACGGCCGCGATCGATCGCGCCGTCATGGACAGTGTGGTGACGCCCAGCCCGGTGAGGACGACGGCGAGGGCAGGGTCCGCTGCGGCCTCGCCGCAGACACCCACCGGCTTGTTGTGGCCCTCCGCGGCGGAGCCCTCGACCGTCAGGCCGACCAGCCGGAGCACGGCGGGCTGCCACGGGGTGTTCAGGGCCGCGAGCGGGCCGAGCTGGCGGTCCGCCGCCATGGCGTACTGCGTGAGGTCGTTGGTGCCCAGGCTGGCGAAGCCGACCTCGCGGAGGATGGCCTCGGCGGTCAGGGCCGCGGAGGGTACCTCCACCATGACACCGGGGGTTTTGATCCCGGCCGCGGTGCACATCCCGGCGAACCGGGCGGCTTCCTCGGCCGTGGAAATCATCGGCGCCATGACCCAAACGTCCGCTTCGGATTCCTGCTCCGCCCGGGCGATGGCCTGCAGCTGGCGTTCCAGTACACCTGGCGTGGTGAAGTCGGTCCGGTAGCCGCGGACGCCGAGGGCCGGGTTGGGCTCGGTGGCGTCGGTCAGGAAGGGCAGGGGCTTGTCAGCTCCCGCGTCGAGGGTCCGGAGCACCACCTTTTTCCCTGGGAAGGCGTCGAAGACGCCCTTGTAGGCGGCGGCCTGCTCGTCCACAGTGGGTTCGGTGTCTCGTTCCAGGAAGCAGAACTCGGTGCGGAAGAGGCCCACTCCCTGGGCGTTCAGCGCGGCGGCTGCCACGGCGTCCTTGGCTCCGCCGACGTTGGCCAGGAGCGGCACCAGGTGACCGTCCGCCGTCGCGCCCGTGCCGTCAAAGTCGGCCAGCAGCGAGGCGGTGGCCGCCCAGTGGGCTGCGGCCGCGCGCTCGGATTCGCCCGGGTCCACCGTGATCAAACCGGCGGCGCCGTCCACGTACACCTCGGTCCCGTCGGGGAGCTCGTCGACGCCGGCCGCGGCCACGACGGCGGGCAGGCCCAGGGACCGGGCAATGATGGCGGTGTGCGACTGCGGCCCACCGCCGGCCGTGAGCAGCGCCAGGACCTTCTCCGGGTCCAGGGTCGCGGTGTCGGCGGGTGCGAGGTCCTCGGCGATGAGGATGAACGGCGTGGCGGACGTGGGGATGCCGGGGGCGGGCACGCCCCGCAGTTCGGCCACGATCCGGGCGCGGACGTCCAGGACGTCGGTAGCGCGCTCGGCCATGTAGCCGCCCAGGTTGTGCAGCATCTCCGAGACGGAGGCGCCGGCTTCCCAGATGGCCCGCTGGTTGGAGGCCCCGCGGCCGATCAGCTTGGCGGCGCTCTTCAGGAGCATGGTGTCCGTGGCCATGAGTGCCGTGGCCTCCAGGACTGCCTTCCCGTCCCCGCTGACAGTCTCGGACCGGGCCTTGAGCTCGTCGTGGACTGCCCTGGCGGCCGCTTTCAGCGCCGCCGTGGCTTCCTCCGCCGTGCCGCCGGCCGGCAGTTGTTCGCCCGCCGGGGGTTCGCTGATCGGTTTGGGCATCTGGCGGATGGTGCCGATGATGCGGCCGGGGCTGACGCCTACGCCTGGGAAGTTCTGCACTGAAGGTCCTCATTCTCTGCCGTGGCCGGGGCCGGTTCAGGCGCCGCCGCTGATCCGCTAGACCATGTCTGCACCCGGCTGACGGCTACGTCAGCCGGGGGATCGCGGCACCTGAAAAAATTGTATGTGATGCACTTCATATAGCGTTGCTATAGGTGCTAGGGTAGCGGTTATGAGTTTCGATGGCCAGCTTCCGCCCAAAATGCGGCTGCTCCGTGCAGCCGCCGAGTTGCTGGCCAACTCAGCCGGGGCCGCCGTTTCCACCCGCCAGATCACCAAACTGGCGGGGGTGACTGCCCCCACCCTTTACCACCACTTCGGTGACAAGGAAGGGCTGTTCGACGCGGTCGTCGCGGCAGGTTTTGAGGAGTACGTGGCGGACGAACGCGACTTCGCGCCGTCCGGGCAGCCGCTGGAAGATATCCGCCGGATGTGGGACAAGCACGTGCAGTTCGGCCTCAAGCAACCGGAACTGTATTTGGTCATGTTCGGAAATATCCGTCCGGAGAGCCGCCCCGTCATCGTCGCCGATGCCGAGGCGCTCATGGAGGAGCTCCTGAACAAGGCCGCCGTCGCAGGCCAACTCAACGTCCCGCCCCGGGAAGCGGCCAGGAGCATCCTGGCGGCCAACGTGGGCGTGACGCTCATGCTGATCGCGGAAAAGGCGCCGGAGCGGAACCTCGAGCTGTCCGCCATGACCCGTGATGCCATGATCTTCGCCGTTTCCACGGAGCAGGCCCGGGACCACGGGGCTGATAATTCCGGGAAATCCTCGGTGGTCGTCGCGGCCATCGCCTTGAACGCGGCTCTCCAGGCGTCGCACTCGGACCAACTCTCCAGCTCGGAACTCAAGCTGTTCCTCGAATGGCTCCACCGAATCTCTACCAGCTCCACCAGCTAGCTCGTCGAAATCATCGGATCGTCCTGCGGAGCAGCAGGAATCACGGTTAGGAAATCACATGGCAACAGAGACAGTTGCGAAACCCCGTACCAGCGTGCGGGTGGGCGTCCAGAAGTTCGGGACGTTCCTGTCCGGAATGATCATGCCCAACATCGGGGCGTTCATCGCCTGGGGCCTCATCACCGCCCTCTTCATCGAGAAGGGGTGGATCCCCGTACCGGCCCTGGGCGGCTTCGGCACCAACGCCGAGGGCGCGCCGAACGTGGGCCTCGTCGGCCCGATGATCACCTACCTGCTGCCCCTCCTGATTGCCTACACCGGCGGCAAGATGGTGTACGGCCACAGAGGCGGCGTCGTTGGCGCCATCGGCACCATGGGGGTCATTGTCGGCGCCGGTATCCCGATGTTCATCGGTGCCATGATTATGGGCCCCCTCGGCGGCTGGACCATGAAGAAGATCGACGCCATCTGGGACGGGAAAATCCGCCCCGGCTTTGAAATGCTGGTGAACAACTTCTCCGCAGGCATCTGGGGCGCCCTGCTGGCCATGCTCGGGTTCTACGGAATTTCCCCGCTGGTCACGGCTTTCAGCACGGGAGCAGGAAACGTGGTCCAGTTCCTGGTCAATAACGGACTCCTGCCGCTGACCAGCATTTTCATTGAGCCCGCCAAGGTGCTGTTCCTGAACAACGCCATCAACCACGGCGTGCTGACCCCGCTCGGCATCCAGCAGTCCCTGGAGCAGGGCAAGTCCATCCTGTTCCTGCTGGAGGCCAACCCCGGCCCCGGAATCGGCATCCTGCTCGCCTACATGTTCTTCGGCCGCGGCGCTGCCAAGGCGTCGGCGCCGGGCGCAGCGATTATCCAGTTCTTCGGCGGCATCCACGAGATTTACTTCCCCTACGTGCTGATGAAGCCGATCCTGATCCTCGCCGCGATCGGTGGCGGCATGACGGGTATCGCAACACTGTCCATCACGAACGCCGGCCTCGTGGCGCCGGCCGCACCAGGGTCCATCTTCGCGGTGCTCGCCCAGACTTCCCGTGACAGCTACCTAGGCGTGATCCTTGCGGTGGTACTGGCTGCCGCTGTCTCCTTCCTGATCGCCTCAGTAATCCTGAAGTCCAGCAAGACCCCGGTGGGTGACACCGAGGAGGACAGCCTGAACGCGGCCACTTCCCGCATGGAAGAGATGAAAGGCAAGAAGAGTTCCATCTCCTCCGCCCTGACGGGCGCGGGCGCCGGTGGTGCAACCACCGCGGTGCTGGCCGGCCCGGTCAAGAACATCGTCTTCGCCTGCGACGCAGGCATGGGCTCCAGCGCGATGGGCGCCTCGGTGCTCCGGAACAAGATCAAGGCGGCCGGCTACCCGGACGTCAAGGTCACAAATTCCGCGATCGCCAACCTCGACGACACGTACGACGTCGTCATCACGCACCAGGACCTGACCGAACGGGCAAAGCCCGCCACGGCCAGCGCCGTCCATGTGTCGGTGGACAACTTCATGAACAGCCCGCGGTACGACGAGATCGTGGAACTGGTTCGGAGCAGCAACGCCGAGCCGGCGGGCGCGGGCCAGGGCACGCACCTTGCGGAAACCCCCGCAACGGACACCGGTACAGCCCCGGCGGCGGATACCGGCGCGGAAGCCGGGGCCGGCCCTGCAGGCATCCTGGTGGCCGACAGCGTTGTCCTCAACGGCACGGCAACCACGCGGGACGCCGCGATTGACGAGGCGGGCCGGCTGCTGCTGGAGCGCGGCGCCGTCGACTCCGGCTACATTGACGCCATGCACGAGCGAGAGGAGTCCGTGTCCACCTACATGGGCAGCTACCTCGCCATCCCGCACGGTACCAACGCCGCCAAGGACCACATTCTGAAGTCCGCGGTCTCCGTGGTCCGCTACCCCGACGGCATCGACTGGAACGGCAAGGAAGTGAAGTTCGTCGTCGGCGTCGCCGGCATCAACAACGAACACCTCCACATCCTCTCCTCGATCGCGAAGGTCTTCACCAATAAGGCGCAGGTGGCGCAGCTTGAGGCCGCCACGACTGTCGATGAAGTGCTGGACCTGTTCGGAAAGGTCAACTCATAGTGAAGGCTGTTCATTTCGGAGCCGGAAACATCGGGCGCGGATTCGTTGGCCTGCTGCTGCACGAGGCGGGGTACGAGGTGGTGTTCGCGGACGTCGCGGATGCCCTGATCACCCAGCTGGCCGCCGCGGACAGCTACCAGGTCCACGAGGTGGGGGAGGACCCCACCGTCCGCACCGTCACGAACTACCGCGCGCTGAACTCCAGTAGCCAGGAAGCGGACGTCATCGCGGAGATCGCGACGGCGGACATCGTCACCACGGCGGTGGGTCCGCACATCCTGAAGTTCGTGGCCCCGGTGATCGCCAGGGGAATCGCGGCGCGGGCTACGGGGCTGGCGCCGCTGCAGGTGATGGCATGTGAAAACGCCATCAACGCCACGGACATCCTTCGGGACGAAGTGGCGGCCCAATGGGATCCGGCCGCCGGCTCCCTCGATGATGCCGCTGTGTTCGCGAACACAGCGGTGGACCGGATAGTGCCCAACCAGGAGGCGGGCCAGGGCCTGGATGTCACGGTCGAGACGTTCTACGAGTGGGTCATCGACCGCACGCCCTTCGCGGGCAAGGAGCCGGTGATTCCGGGGGCCACCTTCGTGGACAACCTGGAACCTTACATCGAGCGGAAACTGTTCACGGTGAACACCGGCCACGCCGCGGCCGCCTACTTCGGCTTCGAGGCCGGTCTGGAGAAAATCTCCGAGGCCATGGCCGATCAGGACGTGGCGGCGGACGTCAGCGCCGTCCTGGACGAGACCAAGGAACTGCTGGTGGCCAAGCACGGGTTCAACCGCGAGGAGCAGGAAGCCTATGTGCAGAAGATTCTGGGCCGCTTCTCCAACCCGCATCTGCCGGACACCGTGAACCGGGTGGGCCGGGCGCCGTTGCGCAAGCTCAGCCGGCACGAGCGCTTCATTGGCCCGGCGGCGGAACTCGCCGAACGCGGGATCGTCCCGGAAGCCCTGCTCGGTGCGATCGCTGCCGCGCTGCGTTTCAATGATCCGGCCGACGCCGAGGCCGTGGAACTGGCGAAGCTGCTCGCCGCCTCCGCGCCGGATGAGGCAACGGAAAAGATCACTGGCCTTGAGCGGAACCACCCGCTGTTCCAGGCCGTTTCCGCCCTGGTCGAAGAAGCGAAGGCTGTCGTCTGATCAACGCCCTAGCTGGGCCGGCGCCGGAACTCACGCGAGTTCCGGCGTCGGCGTTTATTGCCGTTGCGCTATCACCTACGGCTGCTATCCGCCGGTTTTAGCAACCCAGAGTGACAGGGCAACTCGGCTTCCTTGACCATTAGGCCGCCTGACTGTGACAGGGCAGCCCTCGCGGCCGTCCTCCCGGTGATCGGGAAGATCAACCAGACGCTGCACTCGCCCCAGGGCGCCCCGGCCGATACTCCACCGGGCCCGCCGAGATGACAGAAAACGCCCATGCTCCGCGGGAACATGGGCGTTAACTGTCTCCTCGGCGAAGTGCCGGAGCGTCAGGACGTAGCGGAGCCCTTCGGGACGAACAGGGTATCGGCCTGCTCCAGGGACATTCCGTTGGTCTCCGGCACCTTGAACATCACGAAGAAGAACGACGCCGCCGCGAACAGCGCGTACATGGCGTACGTCAGCGGCAGGGAGGCCGCGGCCATCACAGGGAAGCTCAGGGTGATGGCGAAGTTAGCGACCCACTGGGCAGCAGCGGCGAGGCCCAGGGCACGTGCCCGGATCCGCGACGGGAAGATTTCACCCAGCAGCACCCAGACCAGCGGGCCCCAGGACGCGCCGAAGCTGATGACGAAGACGTTGGCCGCGACGAGGGCCGCGGGACCCCAGGCGCCGGGCAGGGAGATCGCATCGCCTTCGCCGGTGGCCGAGCTGAAGGCCAGCGCCATGGTGCCGAGGGACAGGGCCATGCCGATGGAGCCCGCCAGCAGAATGGGACGGCGGCCGATCCGGTCCACCAGGGCGATTGCCACGAGGGTGACCAGGATGTTCGTGATGGCGGTGGCTACGGAGATCGTGAGCGAGTCCTTCTCCTGGAAGCCCACGGCCTTCCACAGCGTGGTGGAGTAGTAGAAGATCACGTTGATGCCGACGAACTGTTGCAGCACCGACAGGATGATGCCGATCCAGACCACCGGCTGCAGCCCGAGGACCTTGCCCCGCAGGGATCCCTTCTGGCCCGCGAGCCTGTCCTCGTCGATGGCGTTCTTGATGTCGCGCAGATGGCGGTCCGAGTCCTCGTCCGGCGCGATCGACTTGAAGACCTTCAGGGCCTCCGCGTCCTTGCCCTGAAAGACCAGGAACCGCGGGGATTCGGGCAGGGTGTAGGCAATCCAGCCGTACACGATGGCAGGAACGGCCGCGGCCATGAACATCCAGCGCCACGCTTCCAGACCGAACCAGAGGGTCTGGTCCGCTCCGCCCGCCGAGGTCGCGAACAGGGCGTCGGAGAGCAGTGCGGCGAAGATGCCGGTGGTGATCGCCAACTGCTGCAGCGAGGCCAGGCGGCCCCGGACGTGGCGGGGCGAGATCTCGGAAATGTAGGCCGGGGCGATCACGGAGGCCAGGCCGATGCCGAGCCCGCCCACCAGGCGCCAGAAGATCAGGTCCCAGACGCCGAACGCGAAGCCCGTGCCGATGGCGCTGACGAGGAACAGCAGCGCGCCGATCTTCATCGCGGGAATGCGGCCGTAGCGGTCGGCGACCTTGCCGGCGAGGTAGGCGCCGGCCGCACAGCCGAGGAGGGCCACGGCCACCGCGAAGCCGGTCACGGCCTCGCTGAGCGCGAACTCGTCCTTGATGGCGTCGACGGCGCCGTTGACGACGGAGGAGTCGAAGCCGAAGAGGAAGCCGCCGACGGCGCCCGCCACGGCCAGCCAAATGACCCGTTTCGGGATCTTGGTGGCGGTCTGGTCCTGGGTGGTGGTCATGCAGCTCCTCGGCAAGTCGGTCCACGGCCTGCGCCGCAGCTACCAAGTCTTACACCCGACCCGGCGTGCCGCCTGTCACATGGGCAAAAGAGTGAGACGAAACATACACTTTGCTCCTCCCGCAGACGACGACGGCAGGCAGTCCCAAAGACTGCCTGCCGTGTTCGTCTTCCAGCCGTCGCGACCCCCTAGTGCGCTGCGGCTGCGGCCCCTTCCCTGGCGGCCACCTTCGGGTCCGTGAGCTTCTTGTTCGGGAGGGCGAAGCTGATCAGGAAGGCGATGCCGGTCAGTACGGCGGCTGTGAGCATGACCGCGTCGATGGATTGGGCGAAGCCTTCGGTGATGGGGCGGGTGAGCGTCGAGTTGGCCGTGTGCAGCCAGCTGGTGTCGTTCAGTGAATCGTTGCTGGCGCCGTTTTTGAAGAACTCGTAGAGCTTGGCGTTGGCGGGGTCGGCAGCCACGGCCGGATCCTTGAGTACCTTGAGGTAGTCCGCGTTCTGCGCGGCGTCCTTCATGCCCGTGGCGATCTTGTCGGCGGCCATGCTGAACAGCATCGAGATGAACACGGCCGTTCCCACGGCGCCGCCCATTGAGCGGAAGAACGCTGCCGAGGACGTCCCTACGCCCATATCCTTGGCAGGCACCGAGACCTGCATGGCCAGGGTGAGCGGCTGCATGCAGAAGCCGAGGCCCAGGCCGAAGAACACGGCGATGGCCCCGGGGACCCACAGCGGGGTGTCCACCCCGAGGGAGAGGCCCATGACGAGGGCGGCCGCCGTCAGGACGGCCGTGCCCAGGATCGGGAAGATCCGGTAGGTGCCCGACGACGAGATGGTCCGGCCCGCGGTGATGGAGCCGGTGAGGATGCCCACGGTGAAAGTGATCATCATCAGGCCTGCCTCGGTGGGGGTAAGGCCCTTGACCAGTTGCAGGTACATCGGGAGCATCGCGATGGCACCGAACATGCCGATGCCGATGATGAAGTTCAGCAGCGAGGACAGACCGAAGGTGGCGTTGCGGAAGAGCCGGAGCGGGATCAGGGCATAGTCGCCGGCACGCTTCTCTGCCAGCAGAAACGTCACAATGCCCACTATGCCGAGCCCGATGCAGAGCAGGGAACTCGTGGAGGTCCAGCCCCAGCTGCGGCCCTGTTCAGCCACGAGCAGCAGAGGAACGATCGCGAGGGTGATGGCCGCGGCCCCCCAGTAGTCGATCTTCTGCTTCACGTGCTTGGCCGGCAGGTGCAGGTAGAGGAACACGACCGCGAGGGCGGCGAGCCCGATCGGCAGGTTGATGAAGAATACCCAGCGCCACCCGTCGAAACCCAGGATGCTCTCGGAGCCCGCGAATGCCCCGCCAACCACCGGGCCCAGCACCGAGGAGATGCCGAACACGGACATGAAGTAACCCTGGAATTTGGCGCGGTCCTTGAGGGCCACTATGTCGCCGATAATGGTGAGGGCGAGGGCCAGCAGGCCACCGGCACCCAGGCCCTGGACGCCGCGCGCGATGGCGAGTTCGGTCATCGAGTGGACGGATCCGGCGTACAGCGAGCCGGCCAGGAAGATCACGATCGCCGCGAGATACAAGGGACGCCGGCCGAAAATGTCACTGAGCTTGCCGTACAGCGGGGTGCTCACCGTGGACGTGATGAGGTACGCCGTCGTCGCCCAGGCCTGTAGCGAGAGCCCGTCGAGGTCATTGGCAATGGTGTAAATGGATGTCGACACGATTGTCTGGTCCAGCGAGGACAGGAACATGCCGAGCATGAGGCCCACCATGACGGTAATGGTCTGACGGTGGGTCAGGACCTCTCCGGCCGCGCGCACAGAGCTGGTTTTGGACATGGGTGCTCCAGGGGAAAGTTTAGGGATCAAGCACGAAAGTTGCTTTCAGTAACTATCTTACGTGCTGGGTTATTCCCCTAGCCACCCCTCGAGCCGGTGCCGCCCGGTTCCAGCTTCCTTTCAGCGCTGGACGAGGATCCCATCAGGGTCGCACCAGATCATGGCCCCGGGCCGGATGGTGACGCCGTCGATCACCAACTCCACGTCGACCTCCCCAGCACCTGCCTTCGCACTCTTGCGCGGGTTGCTGCCCAGTGCCTTAACCCCCAGCGGAAGCTCAGCGATGGCGGTACGGTCACGGATGGCGCCATTGACGACGACGCCGGCCCACCCGTTGCTGACGGCGCTCGCCGCGATCAGGTCCCCCATTAGGGCGGTCCGGAGCGAGCCGCTGCCGTCAACCACCAGGACGGCGCCGTCGCCCGGTGTCGACAGGGTCGACTTGACGAGTGCATTGTCCTCGAAGCAGCGGACCGTCCGGACCGGTCCGCTGAAGTGCGACTGGCCGCCGATCGACTGGAACTGCAGTGCAAGGGAATCGAGCTCCTCGCCCCGTTCGTCGTAGAGGTCGGCGGTGTTGACGGTCGTTGCGGTCATTGGTGCTCCTTTGACGAGAAATAGGATGCGGATCGTGGTCCCCACGATAGTCTGGCCCCAGACCGTCCATCAGCCTGAGCCACCAGTCCCGGGAGAACAACCATGAGCCTGTCCGAAACGCCGGGAGCGGCTCCGGATCCTGCCGTCGCAGCTCCTGGCGGGGCGATGGCAGTGTCCCTCGCGGAGCCGGAGCGGCGCGTCCGCCCGGTCTGGACCGCGGGCGTGGTTCTTGTAAACCTCGGCATCAATGCGGCGTTCTTCGGCCCGCTCCAGGTTCTGCTCGCACAGCAGGCGGCCGCGTTCAGTGAAGAAGACAAGGAAGCCATCCTTGCACTCGTGACCGGCGCGGGCGCCGCCGTATCGCTCGTGGCCAATCCCTTGTTCGGAGCCTTCAGCGACCGCACCACGTCCCGGTTGGGCCGCCGCGTGCCGTGGGTGGTCTTTGGGGCGGTGCTCGGCGCCGCAGCCTTGATCGCGCTTGCCGGGGCGCCCAACGTCGCTGTCATGACGCTGCTGTGGTGCTTTGTCCAGGTCGGTTGCAACGGCGCCTATGCCGCCATTACCGCCGCAATCCCGGACCGGGTGCCGGTCCGGCAGCGCGGCACGGTGGGCGGGCTGGCCGCCATGGGCCAGACCGTCGGGATCCTGATCGGTGCCGTGATCGCTGCCGCCGTCACGGGAAACTTTGCCGCCGGGTACTTCATCTGCGCGGCGGCGCTGCTCGCCGGCGTCGTGCTCTATTTCTTCAAGAACGACGACGTCCCGCTGCCCTCGGAGGTCCGTCCGGCGTTCAGCCTGGCCGGCTTCGCTAAAAGCTTCTGGGTCTCCCCGGTGCTGTACCCGGACTTTGCCTGGGCATGGCTGACGCGCTTGCTGGTCAACATCGGCAACCATATGGTCACGCTCTACCTGCTGTTCTTCCTCAAGGACGCCGTCCATGTGAAGGAGACCCAGGGCATCGAACCGGAGTTCGGCGTGCTGGTCCTTACCGGGTTGTACGCGCTCATGGTCATCATTACCAGCGTGGTCGGCGGGCGGCTGAGCGACCGGATGGGCAAACGGAAGCCGCTGGTCATTATCTCTTCGGGCATCATCGCCGCGGCCTCGCTCATCCTGGCCGTCGCCCCGACCTGGACCGGTGCCCTGATCGGCGCCTCCGTACTCGGGATCGGCTTCGGCTGCTACCTTGCAGTGGACTTCGCGTTGATAACCGAGGTGTTGCCCAGGGCGCTGAGCCGCGGCAAGGACCTCGGTGTGCTCAACATCGCGAACTCGCTGCCTCAGGTGCTCGCACCGCTGATCGCGTTTCCATTCGTTGCTCTGTGGGGCGGCTATGTTTCGCTCTACGTGGCGGCTGCCGTGATCGGACTTCTGGGCGCAGTTTTCGTCGTCAAAATCAAGGGCGTTGACTGAGCGCGCGATCCCCTAGCTGTGCTCCGCCGGGTCCCGCGCTGATGCGCCGGGGGCCTGCGGCGGTACCGTATAGTGGTCGGGAATTGCCGCGGCAGCGCTGCGGAGGAACCCCCCGGCTGCCGAGAATACCGACCCCCGGAACGTTGCTGATGCCTGAAAACCACTCAGATCTTCCACCGATGGCGCCTCCCCCCACCCTGCCCAGGCAGCGGCTGCGATACACCCGGATCCTCGACGTGGCCGCCGGATACGCCCGCAAGGGCCTGGACTCCGTGATCCTCTCCGAAGTTGCGGCCCAGGCCGATGTTCCACTGGGGACCCTCTACCGGTACTTTCCCTCGCCCACCCAGCTGGTCCTCGCGCTGTACCGCAAGCAGCTGGCAGAGTTACACGCCCCGGAGGAGGCGCGCGCAGCCGCGTCGGCGCGGACCCGGGCTGGCACCCGTGCGCGTATTCCCGCCGGGGACTCCCCGGCCGGCCCGCGGCCCGCGGACCACCCGGCTGCCGCCGGACCAATCGGTCCGGCCCGGACGCACGCCCTGGTCGCGGTGGCGATGGAGATCTTCCACATGCGCCTCATGCAGCCGGCCGTTGAGCAGTGTCTCAGCAAAGCTGTCTACGTGAAGGGCTCGGACACCACCCGGCTGCTGCGCGAGATCGACTCACTGGCGGAACAGGCTGTCACGGCCGTCAGCGGCAGCGCCGGCACCTCCCGGGTGCTGCTGCTGACCGTCACCGGACTGGTGCAGTCCGTCCGTTCCCGCCGCCTCTCCTTGTTCGAGGCGGAGGAAGACCTGAAACAAGCGTGCGCCCTCCTCTCAGGCCCGCGCGGAGGCGCGTAACCGGTCTAGACCAGCAGGGGGAAATCGTTCCCCTTTTCGGTGAGCTAGCTCACTTGAATGTGCGAAGAAACGTTTCACCACGAGCCTACGTCTGGTTATTGAGACCAGCGTGGGCGGCTGCTTGTTTTACCATGGCAGAACCGGAGCGGCCCCGCCGCCAGCACTTCACGGAGAGCTTCACTGCCGGCCCGCCATCCCTGGGCCGCAGCCCGACCCTCCCAGCCCAACTTGAGCATTCTTATGCTTGAGCTTCCCTGAGCCGTGCGCCCACGGTGAGCCCCAGGAGACAACGACGTGTCCATTGAAACGATCATTCCCGATTCGACTTCCCCCGCTGAGCCGGTAGCTCCGCTCAGCGACGAGGAGATCTTCGCGTCCCACCAGGGTGGCAAGCTCTCGATTTCCAGCACCGTCCCGCTGTCCAGCAAGCGCGACCTATCGATTGCCTACACGCCGGGCGTCGCGCAGGTCAGCCGCGCCATTGCGGCCGACCCGGAGCTGGCCAAGACCCTCACCTGGGCCCAGCGGCTCGTCGTCGTGGTCAGTGACGGCACGGCCGTCCTGGGCCTCGGAGACATCGGTGCCAGCGCGTCACTTCCCGTGATGGAAGGCAAGTCCGCCCTGTTCAAGGCCTTCGGCGAACTGGACTCCATCCCGCTGGTGCTCAACACCACCAACGTGGACGAGATCGTAGAGACGCTGGTCCGGCTGCGCCCGAGCTTCGGGGCCGTAAACCTCGAGGACGTCTCGGCGCCGCGCTGCTTCGAGCTGGAGGAAAAGCTCATCGAGGCCCTCGACTGCCCGGTCATGCACGATGACCAGCACGGCACCGCCGTCGTGGTGCTCGCAGCCCTGACCGGCGCCGCAAAGGTGACCGGACGGGAGCTGGAAAGCCTCCGCGTGGTTATTTCCGGTGCCGGGGCGGCCGGAATCGCGGTCGCCGAGATCCTGCTCACCGCCGGCGTGGACGACGTCGTCCTGCTGGACTCGCGCGGCGTGATCAACAAGGTCCGGGCCGACATCGCCGCGGATCCGGGCAGCAAGAAGGCCCAGCTCGCCGGGCGCAGCAATCCCCGCGGCGTCGACGGCGGCCCGGCTGAGGCGCTGCTGGGGGCGGATGTCTTCATCGGCGTCTCCTCCTCGAAGCTCGCCGAAGAGCACCTGAAACTCATGAACCACAGCTCCATCGTCTTCGCCCTGTCCAACCCGGATCCCGAAGTCCTGCCGGAAGTTGCGAGCAGGTACGCGGCGGTCGTTGCCACCGGCCGTAGCGACTTCCCGAACCAGATCAACAATGTCCTGGCGTTCCCCGGAATCTTCCGGGGAGCACTCGATGCCGGCGCCCGCCGGATCACCCCGGCGATGAAGTTGGCCGCGGCCCGCGCCATCGCCGCCCTCGCCGAGGATGGACTCTCCGCGGACTACATCGTGCCGAGCCCGCTGGATCCGCGCGTGGCCCCGGCCGTCTCGGCCGCCGTTGCCGCTGCCGTCGAGGCAGAGTAACCCCCGCAGCACAAGGCCTCCGGAAACCGGACGACGACGGCGACGCTTCCCCTGTTCCGCGGGGGCGGCGTCGCCGTCCTCGTTCGAGCCTGCGGCGGCAGCCCCGCCCGCCTCAGACCGCCATAGACTGGGGCGATGAACCCCGAGACTGTCGTGACGATCCTCTGCGGGCTGGCCATCCTCGTGGGCGTTGCCGGCACCATTATTCCCGTGCTTCCCGGCGGCTTCCTGATCGGCCTCAGCCTGCTGGCCTGGGCGATCTGGGGCGGCGCCGGAACCACGGGATGGGTGGTGTTCGGCGTCGGCATCGTGTTCGTCCTGGCCGGAATGGCGGCCAGCGCCGTCCTGACCGGCCGGAAGCTCAAACAGCACAGCATTCCCAGCCGTTCGGTCGTGGCCGGTCTGGTCCTGGGCGTGGTGGGGATGTTCATCATCCCCGTGGTGGGGCTGTTCGTGGGCTTCGCCGCCGGGCTTCTGTTCAGCGAACTGCACCGCACGCGCGTTTTCGGTACCGCCGTCGCCTCCAGCTGGGCGGCCCTGAAGGCCACCGGCCTCGGAATGATTGTCGAGTTTGGCCTGGCCTGCCTCGCCGCGAGCACTTGGGTAATCGGCCTCTGGGTGGCCGCGTCAGCCTAGGCGAAGCGGACCTCAGACTCCACCGGGCCCCGGAATTCCCGGAGCCTACTAGCATGGGTGCATGAGTCCCGGACCCGGAGAATCCGCCCCCCAGCAGCCTCCCCTGTTCCACGACGCCCGCGACCTGACGCCGTTCCGCAAGGCGCTGATCCGCACGCCGGTGCGCGGTCTGGCCGGTGGCGTGGGTGGCCTGGTCTCGGACGTCCTGGCCGGGAGGGCCCGAGGCACGCTGCCCGTGGAGGGCGGGGTTCCGCGGCTTGGCAAAGTCACCGGCAGGCCGGCCGGGAAGGCATCGAAGGCCGTCCATCCCGCTGTTTTCGGTAGCACTGACCCGGACCGGCTGATCGGACTGGCCCGGGAGTTCCCGGGCTGGGCCGGACTCTGCTATCTGATGGCCGGGCTGCTGGCGTATTCGCACGGCGGGTACCTGCGCGCCTCCGAACTGCTCCAGCGCGGCCTTTCCGTCCGGAACGACGACGCCGCGAACGTCTTTGCCTCCGAGTACCTCGCCGGGGTGCTCACCCGGGTTGCGGTTGCCGAGCGGATCGAGGTGCCGGTGCTGTTCAGCGAGGAAGCCGTATTCCTCGCACTGTCCCACTCGCTCCGGGAGACCGGCCAGACTGAGGCCGCGCTGGCCGCCCTTGCAGGACTGCCGCCATCGCTGCCGATGGCCTTGGCCCGATGCTCCCTCGAGGCGGGTCTGGGGCGGGACGCGGAGGTGGCCGCAGACACCGACGGCCTGCTCAACGGCGACGACCTCTCGGCGGCCCTGCTGCTGGTCCGGGCCCGCTCGCTGCGGAGGCTCGGCGATTACGGTGCGGCACGGGAGGCGCTGCAGGAGGTACTGCGCCGGCGGAAGACGGACTTCACGCTGCGCAGCGATGCCCTGACCGACCGGGCCCTGCTGCTGCTGGACAACGGCCGGAAATCGCTGAGCCCGAGGGAGTGGCAACGCCGGAAGCCCGCCCAGCTGGAGGCCGTAAGGGCGATCCGGAAGGATGCCGAGATGCATGAACTCTGGGACCGCGAGTACGGCCGGGCGGCCGACGGCGACGGCGGCTGACCCGGCGCCACTGTGCTTCCGTCCCAGCTCAGACGGCATGTCCCGGTAGCCCCGCCCTTGCGGGCCCCGGCATCAGGGAGTACAAACGAGGCATGAGAGATGCCGCCGCCCGCTGGATACAGCACTACATCACGGCCTGGAGCTCGAATGAGCCGGACGACATCCGCGCGTTGTTCACAGAGGATGCCGTCTACTTCACAAGCCCGCACGAGGCGGAGCCGTGGCGCGGGCGGGAGCGGATCGTTGAGGGCTGGCTTGCCGCGCGGGACGAACCCGGTGACTGGTTGTTCGAATGGAAACTGTTGGGCGTCGACGGCGGCCGGGCGTTCGTGCAGGGCCTCACCACCTACCAAAGCGACCACCGCAGCTATGACAACCTCTGGGTCATCCAGCTCACCGCGGACGGCCGGGCCTCGTCCTTCACCGAGTGGTACATGCCGCGCAAGTGAGCCCCGCCCGACACGGGGCCGCTCAGCCGCGCGGTAGCTTAGCGCAGCAGTTCAGCCGCGCAGCAGGACGGGGCCCAGCACCGGTCCGAGCTGCTCGGCGAGCAGCACGAGGCCCAATACCACCATGATGATTCCGCTGGCGAGTGTCACGCGCCGGGCCGCCGCCGGCCGGGAATGCAGGAGCTTCCGTGCCAGCAGTGCCACGCAGCTGTAGACCACGGCCACCAACAGCACGAACGTCAGGCCCAGCAGCCCGGACTGCACCGGCACCGGCAGGGACGCCTCGGGGCTGACGAACTGCGGGACGAGAGCCACGTAGAACAGCAGGCCCTTCGGGTTGATGCCGCTGGTGCCCATGCCCTGGACGAAGGTCCGGAACTGGTTCGCCGCCGCCGGCGCATCGGCCGGACTGCCGCCGAAGCTCGCCCCGCGCCAGGACCGGATGGTGGTGCCACCAAGCCAGAGCAGGTACGCGGCGCCGGCCACGGTCAGCCAGCCCAGCACCCCCGGGATCCCGGTGAGCAGGGCGGCAAGTCCCGCCACGAGGAGGACCGTATGCAGCACATAGCCGCCGCAGAGCCCCGCGATGGCGGGAACAAAGCTGCGCTGCCTCAGCCCCGCCGTGATCGAATACGCCCAGTCCACCCCGGGGGTGCAGGCAAGGGCTCCGGCGACGACCAGAAAGGCGAGGAAAAGCTGGGGATTCATGCAGAGCTCCTTGGACGTGGTTACAGGAGAAACTCTAAGCAAATTCGCCCCAGAAGTGTTCGCTCTTTTCGCCGAAAAACCCGTCCTCTTGGTAAAATACTTGCGTGATTGACCACATTGACAGGAATATTTTGCGTCACCTCAAAGAGGACGGACGCATGACTGCCACTGCGCTCGCCGGAGAAGTGGGTTTGACTGTTGCGCCATGCCACCGAAGGCTCCGTGACCTGGAGGCATCAGGAGTGATCCGAGGCTACCGGGCGGACATCGACCCGGCCGCCCTCGGGCTGGGCTTCGAGGCGATCGTGTTCGTGACGCTGCGGCAGGTTGACCGCGCCACGATGGAGATTTTCGAAAACCGCGTGGCGGCCAATCCCACCATTGTGGAGGCGCAGAGGCTGTTCGGCTCGCCCGACTACCTGCTGAAGGTGATCGCCGAGGACCTGCCCGCCTACCAGCGCTTCTACGACGCTGAACTGACGTCGCTGCCCGGCGTCGAACGGTTGACCTCCACGCTGGTGATGAAGAACCTCAAGACCAATACCGGCCCCCCGGTTTAAGCCGGACGCCCCGCGGCCGGATCAGCCGCCCAGGAGGCCCGTGGTCCGGTAGGGGATGACTTCGCGCAGGAACATGCTCGTGGACGTCCTTAGGATCCCGGGGCAGAGCCGGATCTCTTCGGACACCCGGTACAGGTCGTCCGGGCTCCGTGCCACCACCCGGATCAGCAAGTCCGTGTCACCGGCCGGGGCGTGGCACTCCAGCACCTCCGGGATGTTCCGCAGCGCGGCGATCGCCTCGTTCAGGTGGCTCTGGTCCAGCTCGGCGCTCACCGAAGCCGCGACACCCCTACCCAAGGCGGACGGTAGGACTCGGCTGCTGTTCGGCCGGAGGGCCCCCGACGCCGTCATCCGTTCCAGGCGGGATTGGACCGTTCCGCGCGCCAACCCCAGTTTCTGGGCCAGCACCATGATCGGCACCCGCGGATCATCATCGAGGGCGGCCAGAATCCGGCGGTCCGTGGCGTCGAGCTCCTGCAAAATGATCACTCCCTGGTGGCCGCCTGCCCACGGATTGATCAGATTGACTACTTCCGGCGGCGCTTGTTGCACCAACTGTAGGGCTTCTGGTGAAGTAGTGACAACACAAGGGACAAGGCCACCGCCGGATCCCGAAAGGCTACGGGCACACCGGTACACCACCCGGACCCCCGACCAGGCTTCCCGCAAGGAACCCGCCGCTGATTGACACTTGTTCACGCATCGTCTCTCCGCATCCGCAGTGCCATGGCCCGGAGCAACGCCCCGGGCCCGGCACGGCAAGAGCCCCTGAGCCACCGACGTCGGATTCTCCGAAGTCTTCGGTAGCTGAGGGGCTCTTGTGTTGCTCCGCATAGGCTGGTCCCATGACGTCTGCCGGCCGCTTCGCCCCCAGCCCCTCCGGCGAACTGCATGTGGGCAATCTCCGGACCGCCATCCTGGCCTGGCTGTTCGCCCGCTCTACCGGCAGGCGCTTCCTGATGCGGGTGGAGGACCTGGACCGGGCACGGGCAGGCGCCGAGGCCGGACAGCTCCGCGATCTGGCCGCCATCGGCGTGAGCTGGGACGGCGGAGTCGTCCGCCAGACCGAGCGCGGTCCCCGCTACTCGGCCGCAATCGCCCGGCTCAGCAGGGAGGGACTCACCTATGAATGCTTCTGCACGCGGCGGGAGATCCAGGAGGCCCCGTCTGCGCCGCATGCCCCGCAGGGTGCCTACCCGGGAACGTGCCGGAATCTGACAGGGGCCGAGCGCGAGCAGAAACGGGCCGTCCGGCCGGCGGCGGTCCGGCTGCGTTCCGCCGTCACGGAAGCGACGGTCCAGGATGTGCTGCACGGTAGTTATACCGGAGTGGTGGATGATTTCGTGCTTCGGCGCAACGACGGCGTGACCGCCTACAACCTGGCCGTAGTGGTGGACGACGCCGGCCAGGGCATCGACCAGGTGGTGCGGGGCGATGATCTCCTTCCGTCCACACCCCGTCAGGCATACCTCGCCTCCCTGTTGAATATGCCCTCACCCGAATATGCCCATGTGCCCCTCGTGGTGAACGCCGACGGCGCCCGGCTCGCCAAGCGCGACGGCGCCGTCACCCTGGCTGACCTGGCCCTGCTCGGCCTTACAGCGGACCAGGTCCGGAACATGCTGCTTAATTCCCTGGGGCTGCCGGCCGGACCGCTCGAACAGGTGCTCGCCGCCTTCGATCCCGCGACGCTGCCCCGGGAGCCCTGGGTGTGGCCGGGAGTGAGGCCACGCGGCGCGTAGTCTTGCCCTGCTCCGCGGCGCGTAGGCTTGAACCATGTCAGAATCCGTGGTTCCCCGATTTACCGTTGAGACGGCCAAAGTTCTTGCCGAAGTCGCACATAACCGCCAGAAGGACAAGCTCAAGCGTCCGTATCGGGAGCACGTTTTGGCCGTCGGGGACGCGCTGGCGGATTTCGACGACGACATCCGGATCGCCGGATACCTGCATGACATTGCGGAGGACACCCCAATGACGCGTCAGGCGCTGCTGGACATGGGCGTCTCGGAGCGGGCCGCAGACATTGTTGAGCGCGTCACGAAGCGCCTGCACGAGAACCCGGATGACTACCAGGCCGGCATCCGGTACATAGCCGAAGACCACGACGCCACCTTGGTGAAAATCGCGGACAACGCCCACAATTCCCTACCCGAGCGGGTCAGGGCGCTGGCTGAAAAGTGGCCGGACAAGCCGCCGGTCACCCGCTACGATGAGGCCCGGCCGGTGCTGTACGCCGCCGTCCCCGTGGAGGAAACCCGGAAGATCCTGGCCCGCATCAACCCATTTCTGCTCGCGGAACTGGATGACATGCTCGACGAGGCGGACGACACCGACTACGAGAACCTCTCCTACGACGCCCCGGAAGAGGTGAGGGCCGTTGTGTCCGGCGACGATCCTGCCGCGGAAACCGGGTCCGCCCGGGACTAGGAATGCTTGCCTACGTCCTCACGCGCTACGGCGGACCTGACGCCCTGGAGATCCGGGACTTTCAGGCACCCCAACCCGGCCCGGGCGATGTCCGGATCAAGGTCGCCGCGGCACGTTGAACGCCGTGGACTACAAGCGGCCACGTGCAGCCGGTCATCGACAGCACTTATCCGTTCGCTGAGATGGCCGAGGCCTTCGCTGCGCTCGAACGGGCCGCGCCAAGGGCAAGATCGTCGTCACCTTCTAGGGCTCATCCGCAGGGACCGCCACAGCAGCCCGATATAGGCCAGATCCAGGACGCTGCAGAGAATCCCCACGCCCAGGATCAGCCGGGAGCTGCCGTACCAGCCGAAGGCGATGGTCGGCGCGAGGGTGCCGATCCATTTCGCCACGGCGATCAGCAGGGTCTGGCCCCGGGGCCCGCCGCGGGCAACGAACATCGCGATGAACAGCCCGGACATCAACAGGTTCTGTAGGAAGGCCGCATAGCGCGACGCGTCGTCCCAGCCGAACTCGGCGACGAACAGCAGCTGCACGGCGAAGGACGTGACGCCCAGAACGACCGCCCATCCGATGAACAGCCGCCGCGTCACCCAGCCCGGCAGCTCGGAGCGGCCGAACTTCAGGAAGGTGTACACGATCACGACGTCGGCCAGTCCCCACGCGATGTTGAAGACCCCCTGGACGGTAATTCCGGTCGCGCTGGAGCGGGCGGCGTAGATGGCCTCCCAGGTGAAGTTGAGGCCGAGCGCCGCGGCCGGAATCGCGTAGGTCCTGTCCCTGAAGCCGACCCGGATGGCATCGATGTAGACCACAGTCCAGGCCAGGCCGCTCACGATCGCTAGAATAAGGGTCACGGTCCCCTCCCCACACACCAGGCGCCAACACGTGCTGACACAGCGAGCATAGCGATGGCTGGCACTTGCCGCTCAGCCAGCGCCAGGGAGCAGCTGACAGCCGCGTTGCAGCGTGCCCGCAACCTATGAAGTTCTAGGCTTGCGGCCAGGACGAAGACGTCTGTTTTCCATGAGGAGTAACCATGACTGTTTATGTCCAGCCCGGCCAAGAAGGATCCAAGGTCCAGTTCAAGGACCGCTACGAAAACTGGATTGGCGGCGATTGGGTGGCTCCTACCACCGGCCAGTACATCGAAAACGTCTCCCCGGTGACCGGCAAGCAGTTCACCGAGGTGGCCCGGGGCGCAGCGGCTGACGTTGAGCTGGCGCTGGATGCCGCTCATAAAGCCGCACCGTCCTGGGGCAAGGCCTCGGCCACCGAGCGCGCCGCCGTCCTGAACAAGATCGCCGACCGCATCGATGCGAACCTCGAGATGCTGGCCGTCGCCGAATCCTGGGACAACGGCAAGCCGATCCGCGAAACCCTCAACGCGGACATCCCGCTCGCGGCGGATCACTTCCGCTACTTCGCCTCCGCCATCCGGGCTCAGGAGGGCCGGTTGTCCCAGCTCGACGACGACACCACCGCTTACCACTTCCACGAGCCGCTCGGCGTCGTAGGGCAGATCATCCCCTGGAACTTCCCCATTCTCATGGCGGTCTGGAAAATGGCTCCGGCCCTGGCCGCCGGCAACGCCGTCGTCCTCAAGCCCGCGTCCAACACCCCGGCCTCCATCATGGTGCTGGCCGAGCTCATCGCGGACCTGCTGCCCGCCGGCCTGCTGAACATCGTCAACGGCTTCGGCTCGGAGGTCGGCAAGCCGCTTGCCTCCAGCCCGCGTATCCGGAAGATCGCGTTCACCGGAGAAACCTCCACGGGCCGGCTGATCAGCCAGTACGCCAGCGCCAACCTGATCCCGGTCACGCTGGAGCTAGGCGGCAAGAGCCCCAACATCTTCTTCAATGATGTTGCGGACTCCAACGATGCCTTCTACGACAAGGCATTGGAGGGCTTCACCCTGTATGCCTTTAACCAGGGCGAAGTCTGCAGCAGCCCGTCACGTGCCCTGGTCCAGGACGGCATCTACGACTCCTTCATGGCCGACGCCGTGGCCCGGACGCAGCAGATCATCCAGGGCAACCCGCTGGACACCACCACGCAGATCGGGGCACAGGCGTCCGTGGGCCAGATGGAGAAGATCCTCTCCTACATCGACATCGGAAAGCAGGAGGGCGCCAAGATCCTGGCCGGCGGGAACCAGACGGAGCTCGACGGCGATCTGGCCGGTGGCTTCTACGTCCAGCCGACGATCTTCGAGGGCAACAACAAGATGCGGATCTTCCAGGAGGAGATCTTCGGCCCTGTTGTTTCCGTGACCCGCTTCAGCGACTACAACGACGCCATGGGCATCGCCAACGACACCCTGTACGGCCTGGGTGCCGGCGTCTGGTCCCGCAACGGCAACGTCGCCTACCGCGCCGGGCGGGAAATCCAGGCCGGCCGGGTGTGGGTCAACAACTACCACGCCTACCCGGCAGGGGCCGCGTTCGGCGGGTACAAATCCTCCGGCATCGGCCGCGAGAACCACTCGATGATGCTGGACCACTACCAGCAGACCAAGAACCTCCTGGTCAGCCACTCAGAAAACAAGCTCGGCTTCTTCTAAAGCCGATCAAGGGCCCGCTGCCAGGCAGCGGGCCCTTTACACACCATTTCAACAACGGCAGCATGAAGGACTCACAAATGACGAAAATGCTGATTATTGGCCCGCCCGGATCCGGCAAAGGCACCCAGGCGGAACGGATTTCCGAGCGCCTCGGCGTCGTTGCGATCTCCACCGGCGACATCTTCCGAGCCAACGTCAAAGGCGGAACACCACTGGGGCTGGAAGCAAAGAAGTACATCGACAACGGCGACTTCGTCCCGGACAGCCTGACCAACAAGATGGTGCGGGACAGGCTGCTGCAGGAAGACGCCACGTCGGGCTTCCTGCTGGACGGCTACCCGCGCACCACGTGCCAGGTTGACGAGCTGGACGACATCCTCGCGTCCGGAAACGAGGTCCTTGACGTCGTCCTGCAGCTGACTGCCGACGACGAGGAACTGGTCTCCCGACTCCTGCACCGCGCCACGGAAACCGGGCGGAGCGACGACAACGAGGCCGTGGTCCGCCACCGGCTGGACCTGTACCACGGCCAGACGGAAGCTGTGGTGGCGAAGTATGCCGAGCGCGGCATACTGACCCGGGTTGACGGGCTGGGCAGGATCGATGACGTCACGGACAGAGTGATGCGCAGCCTGGAACAGGCCGCCACTGCTTCCGCGGCCAGCGGAGGGTAGTGCGGCCCCGGCCGCCAGCAACGGCCGGATATGACGACGGCACCGCCCACTGGTTTGGGCGGTGCCGTCGTTCGGGTTGGTGGCCTATTTTTTTAAGTGATTGGGCGATCTGGGCCATGACGGTGTTGTCGGCGAGGGTGGTCGCGTCGCCGACTTCGCGGCCTTCGGCGACGTCCTTGAGCAGGCGGCGCATGATCTTGCCGGAGCGGGTCTTGGGCAGTTCGGGCACCACGAGGATGGTCTTGGGCTTGGCGATCGGACCGATTTCCTTGCCGACGTGGTTGCGGAGTTCCTGGACGATTTTGTCGCCGGAGTCCACCGCATCCCCGCGAAGGATCACGAAGGCGACGACAGCCTGGCCGGTGGTCTCATCCGCTGCCCCGACGACGGCGGCCTCGGCTACCGCGGGGTGGCTGACGAGGGCGGATTCAATTTCGGTGGTGGAGAGCCGGTGGCCGGAAATGTTCATCACGTCATCCACCCGGCCCAGCAGCCAGATGTCGCCGTCCTCGTCCTTCTTCGCGCCGTCGCCGGCGAAGTACATCGTCTCGAAGCGGGACCAGTAGGTGTCCTTGAACCGTTCCGGGTCGCCCCAGATGCCGCGCAGCATGGCCGGCCACGGTTCGCGGATCACCAGGAATCCGCCGTGGCCGTTGGGAACGGACTCGCCGAGCTCATCCACGACGTCCACGGCGATGCCGGGGAGCGGTACCTGGGCGGAGCCGGGCTTGGTGGCCGTCACGCCCGGCAGCGGGGCGATCATCTGCGCCCCGGTTTCGGTCTGCCACCAGGTGTCCACGATCGGCGCGGGGGTGTCTTTCCGTTCGCCGTTCTTGCCCGCGTTGGCGCCGATGACCTCGCGGTACCACATCCAGGCTTCCGGGTTGATGGGTTCGCCGACCGATCCGAGGACGCGGATCGAGGAGAGGTCATACCGGGCCGGGATCTCCTTGCCCCACTTCATGAAGGTGCGGATGGCCGTCGGGGCGGTGTAGAGGATGGAGACCTTGTACTTCTCCACGATTTCCCACCAGCGGCCCTGGTGCGGGGAGTCCGGGGTGCCCTCGTACATGACCTGGGTGGCGCCGTTGAGGAGCGGGGCGTAGGCGACGTAGGAGTGCCCGGTGACCCAGCCGACGTCGGCGGTGCACCAGTAGACGTCTGTCTCCGGGTGCAGGTCGAAGACCGCCTTGTGCGTGTAGGCGGTCTGGGTGAGGTAGCCGCCGGTGGTGTGCAGGATGCCCTTGGGCTTGCCCGTGGTGCCGGAGGTGTAGAGGATGAAGAGCGGGTGCTCGGAGTCGTGCCCCACAGCGGTGTGCTCCGGGGAGGCCATCCCCACGGTGTCCGCCCACCAGTGGTCGCGGCCCTCGTGCCAGTCCACGTCCTGGCCGTTGCGCTTGACGACGACGACGTTCTGGACGGTATGGCCGTTGTGGGCCAGGGCCTCATCGACGGCCGGCTTTAGGGCGCTGGGCTTGCCCCGGCGGTAGGTGCCGTCCGCGGTGACCACGAGCTTGGCCTCGGCGTCGTCGATTCGGGAGCGCAGGGCGTCGGCGGAGAAACCGCCGAAGACCACGGAGTGGATGGCGCCGATCCGGGCGCAGGCCAGCAGCGTGATCACGGCCTCGGGAATCATAGGCAGGTACACGGCGACACGGTCACCTTTGGCCACGCCCAGGGATTCGAACCCGTTCGCGGCCTTCTTCACCTCTTCTGTGAGCTGCGCGTAGGTGTAAGTCCGGGTATCACCGGGCTCGCCCTCGAAATAGATTGCGACCCTGTCTCCGTGGCCGGCTTCGACGTGGCGGTCCAGGGCGTTGTAGGCGGCGTTGACCTCTCCGCCGATGAACCATTTGGCGAAGGGAGGCGTGGACCAGTCCAGCGTCCGGGTGAAGTCTTTGTTCCAGCTCAGGAGGTCGCGGGCCTGCTTCGCCCAGAATGCGGGACGGTCCGCGTTTGCGTCCGCGTAGTCGGCTTCGGTGACCACGGCATTGCCGGCGAACTCGGCCGAGGGCGCAAACTTGCGGTTCTCGTGCGACAAGTTTTCGAACGCGTTGCCTGCCTGGATGGGGCTGGATGATGACGCGGTTAGGGCGTTGGACATGGGTAACCCCTGTTCTTTACATATTCTGCGGTGAAAAAATGCGTGCGTGCGCCGGCAGCCGGGGTGCCGCTCAGGGCGCTGCCCTGGACCGGACAGGATCCCAGCAGCGGCGGCGTATCCCTAAGCGCACTAGGGATACGCCGCCGCAGGCAGTCGGGATTGATCAGTACTTGATGACCACGCGGCCGTCGATCTTGGCGTGCTTCATCTCGTCGAGGACGGCGTTGACCTCGGAGAGCTCCCTCGTGGACACCGTGGGGTGGATCTTTCCCTGGGCGTAGAAGTTGAGTGCTTCCTCCAGGTCCTGCCGGGTTCCGACGATGGAGCCGCGGACCGTCAGGCCCTTGAGCACAATCTCGAAAATCGGCGCCGGGAAGTCCCCCGGCGGCAGCCCATTGAATACAATCGTTCCGCCGCGCCGGGCCATCCCGATGGCCTGACCGAACGCAGACGGGTGCACTGCCGTGACCAGGACTCCATGGCATCCTCCGGTTTCGCGCTGGATAACTTCGGCGGGGTCTTCGTGCAGGGCGTTGACCGCCAACTCCGCACCGTGCTTCTTGGCCAAGGCGAGCTTGTCGTCGGCGATGTCCACTGCCGCGACCCGCAGCCCCATGGCGACGGCGTACTGGACAGCGATGTGCCCGAGTCCGCCGATCCCGGAGATGGTGACCCACTGGCCCGGCTTGGCCTCGGTCATCTTCAGGCCCTTGTAAACCGTCACGCCAGCGCAGAGCACAGGTGCGACTTCCACCGGGTCAGATCCGGCCGGAATGCGGGCGGCAAAGCGGCTGTCGACCAGCATGTATTCGCCGAAGGAACCGTCGACGCTGTAGCCGGCGTTCTGCTGGGCCTCGCACAGGGTTTCCCAGCCGGTGCGGCAGTACTGGCAGTCGCCGCAGGCTGACCAGAGCCAGGCGTTGCCGACCAAATCGCCGACGGCCAGATCGGTTACGCCCTCACCGAGGGCGACGACCTCGCCGACGCCTTCGTGGCCGGGAATGAACGGCGGTGACGGCTTGACCGGCCAGTCCCCCTCCGCGGCGTGCAGGTCGGTGTGGCATACGCCGGTGGTGAGGACCTTGACCAGCGCCTCTCCGCGTCCCGGGGTAGGGACAGGAAGGTCCTGGATCTGAAGATCCTTGCCGAATTCGGTAACTACAGCTGCTCGCATCGTCGTCATTGTCGATATTCCTTCGTCGTTTTGTCGCCGCGGCAAATGATGCGCAGGCATGAATTGAACATCGGGCCAGAAGCGGGGCGTGATGCCCGTGATCCGTCGCAAGCCTCGCCGGGGGTGTACGGGGGCGGCCCGCGGATTGTCAGGTATTGCTGGCATTTGTGCCGAGCAGGATGATGGCCGACGTCTAAAGCCTAGGGAGGGGAGGGTTGCGACGGGGTTGCAGCGTTGTGAGTCAGGTCACCCGGGCGGGGGTGTTCCGAGTTCGGATTCCAGGAGCTCCAGGTCGGCCACCACCGCGGCCCTCTTGGGTGAGCGGGGCGGCAGCAGCTTCAGCGCCGCCATGCGGACGGCAATGTCATCGCTCGCTTCGGGGAGTTCCGCATACTGGAGCAGGGCGTCCGCGCTGCCGTCCGTCAGAACCGCCTCCCGAAGGAGCGTGGAGACGCGCCTCCGCAGCGTCACCACACCGGGGGCCTCGGAGCGAGGCAACACCGGGCCGCGATAAATATCTAGGGCGACCCTGTGCGCCCCGCGCTGGAGGCAACTGAGAACCTGTCCGGCGTCCGGCAGCACGTCCACCGTGAGTCTGTAGGGCCGGGATTCCGGCACGACGGCAGGATTGAACTGCTGCAGGACTTTCCTCAACCGGACCATCTCCGCCCGGAGGGTCATGGCTGAGACTTCCCCGAACAGCATGCTGCCCAGCTCTTCGCCACTGAGACCATCCGGATGGATGCTCAGGAGGGCCAGCATCTCACTGTGCCGTGGGGACAGCGATACCGTTTTTCCTTCGACACTGAGCAGCGCATGGTCGCGGCCGAGCAGCTGCAGGCTGTTCCGATAGAGGCTTCGGACCGGGCTGCCGGGAACCGTTCCGGTCCGGGCGGCGGAAGCAGGTTTTCGCCGCCGGGCGAGCCGGTCGCGCTTCGCGGCGTCCAGCAGAAGACGCTCCACGCGCAGCTGCGCCTGTGCGGCCGCAACCGCAGCCTCTACCAGGGAAAGGGTATGCGGGGCGACTGCTATCTCGGTCCCGGTGATATCCAGGACGCCGATCACGGCACCGGTGTCGGGATCTCGGAACGGCACCGCTGTGCAGCTCCACGCGTGAACAGCCCGGTTGAAATGTTCGGGCCCGGAGACCTGGATGCTGCGGCCCAGTGCCAGGGCGGTTCCAGGAGCGCTAGTGCCCACGCTGGCCTCGGACCAGTCCGCGCCCTCAACGAACAGCATGCCCTCGGCGCGCCGGCGCAGGGAAGCATCCCCGTCGACCCACAGGAGTCTGCCCAGTTCATCCCCGACCGCCACCAGCAACCCCTGTTCGGAACTGGGCTGGATCAGCAGTTTGTTGATCACCGGCATGATTGACGCCAGCGGATGGCCGCGGCGGTACTCCTCAAGTGCCTCACCATCGAGGAGTACCGAGGATGGCGGCATGTCAGGGTTAGCCTGCAGTCGCAGCGAACGCTGCCAGGACTCTTCAATGATTCTGCGCAGCGGCCCCTGCCCGGACCGGATGCCGGGCTGCTTCGACGCTGTGAAGCGCCTGGCAGCAGACGGCGCCGGGTCCTTCGCCGGGCTTGGAAATAGCGACCGGGGACTACGCACGGTGGCTCCCTTGTCGACAAGCAGAAGTGCGGCCAAAGTGGCCCCAGTCACAAGAATACCGCCGCTGTGGGTGGTGATCGCGGCTTGGCCCCGTCACCGGCTGCTGACGCAGTCCATCTACACGCGGCCCAGGGCGTCGATGTCCTCGAGGAACTGCTCGTGGACTTCCTCGCTGACCGTGGTCCGGGTATCCGCAATCGCGTCGAGGTAGTCCTGGGTGGCCGGACCCTTCCGGACCGCCTCCCGGAGAGCCACACTGCCCCCGGAGGCAACGCCGCCGTCGTCGTAGACGGCCTTTTCCAGGGCCCGCTGGGAGGCGCTCCGCGCCGCGTACTCGATGTCCGCGGGGGAGAACCCCTCGGTGCGGTCCACCAGCAGCTCGACGTCGACGTCGTCCACCACGGTGGCGGGGATGAAGCGCTGCCACATGGCCTCGCGCGCCTGCCGGTCCGGCAGGCCGATCGGGATGACGTAGTCGAAGCGGCCGTGGCGCAGGAACGCGGAGTCCAGGGCGCGGATGAAGTTGGTGGCGCAGACCAGCAGGCGGCCGGGCTGTTCGCGGAACGCCGGGATGATCTTGAGCAGCTCGTTGGTGACGCCCTGCAGCGGCGACGGCGGTTCGCCCGAACGCTGGGAGGCGATCTCCTCCACCTCGTCGATGAACACGACGGCGTGCTCCAGCTCCGCGATCTCCAGGAACGTCTCACGGAGCGCACCGGCCAGCCCCTTCGGATCGGACGCGAGCCGCGAGGGGAAGACCTCCACGAACGGCCACTCCAGCCGGGACGCGATCGCCTTCGCAAAGGTCGTCTTGCCGGTGCCCGGCGGGCCGAAAAGAACGACGGCGCGCGGCGGCACCACGCCGTATTCGTCGGCGAGATCGGCCTCGGCGAGGGGGAGGACCAGACGGCGCTCCAGCAGTTCCTTCTCATTGCGCATGCCGGCCACGTTCTCCCACAGGTCACGGGCGAGGATCCGGCCGCCCAGCAGGCTGAGGGGCTCGAGCTCCTGGCGCTGGACCGGGATCTTCCGCTCGAAGTAGCGCAGGTTCTGCTTCAGGACGAAGCCGCGGCCCAGGAAGGCCTCCACCCGGGTCTCGGCTTCGGGCATCAGCGCGGAGAGCTTGTTCAGCCCGTGCGGGGCCATCCGGTTTTCGACGGCGGCGAGCAGCGAGGTTCCGATCCCGCGGCCGCGGTATTCCGGCAGGGTGGCCAGGAAGACGATCCAGCCCTGATCGTGCGCGGCGCGCCCGACGGCGGCGCCCACCACCTGGTCGCCCTGCACCGCCACGACCGCGTGATCCTTTTCGCAGGAGGCCAGCACCTCGGAGAGCGCGTACACCGGCTCGACGTCGTCGGTGGCCTTAAGGGACTCCCAGAGATGCAGGATCCCGTCCAGATCGGCTGAATGGAAATCCCTGATCCGCCAGTTGGTCATGAGGTGTCTCCCGGGTGGTTCGTCGCTGAGCCAAGTTGAGCCTGTCCGCCGAGCATATGCGAACCCGGTGCGCGAGAGGTTGCGGGGACGTTGCGTTACGCCGGGAGCCGCGCGGGAAAACGCGCGAAGACCGGGATCCGGGAGTCTGCCTAGAGGTGCTGGATGCCTGCCCGCTGCATGGCGTCCTTGTAGACTTCGACGTTCTTGCTCAGGAGTTCTTCCTGCTTGACCGCCGAGACGGCAAAGGCGCGGCCGCCGAGGGCGGTGGCCTTGTAGATCTTGACGCCGCGGTTCTTCAGTGACGAGTGGTAGGTCTTTTCAAAGAGCGTCAGGAAGGCGTGGGCGTCGGCACCGTGGGCGATGACGGCCGAAACGCGCTTGTTGATTTTCAGGAACTGGCGGAAGGGCCGCAGGCCGTCTGTTTTCTCCTGGACGTTCAGCGCGGAGGGAAGCTCGGGGTCCCGGACCCACGGGTAGGCATTCCACGGCATCACGTAACGGGGGTCCAGTTCGACCGCCTCGTAGATGGAGGTGGCGCGGCGCGCTGCTTCGTCGTCGTTGAAGTGGGAGACGAAGCCGGACTCGGTGCCCTTGCCGGGGGCAATGTGCAGGCTGACGATCCGGCATTCGTCCTCGTCATGGACTGGATCGATGTAGGGGACGACCGACCCCGGCTTCTTTTCCATGAGTTCGTCGCAAAGCTGCGTTACCGCCGCGATGTTCGGTTCCTGCAGCAGGGTCTTCTTTTCGTCCCAGTCAATCGTCACGATTTCTCCCTCAGCGCTCGGCGTCCAGAATCAGGCGTCTTCTCCCACTCTACGCTTCCGCTGAAGACGGCGTTTTTGAGAACTCCCGCGGCGTCATTTTGGCCGGCTCTGGTGACCCTTGCCCCCTAGTGCCTGACGTTTGCCCGGCGTAGGCTTAAAGCGCCTGCAGGTAGCCATCAGAGTTAGTTGGGCCGTTCAGGACATTTAAGTGTCCGAGCCATCTCATAGCGAGATCGCGAAGGCACCTGCAGGCCTCACATGTAAGCCGCTAAAGCGCCCGGTACACAGGCGCGATGCGCCGTCAAAGCGGCAGCTGGACCCGCCTCCTCGTCGACGTCGCCGACACTTTTGCGCCAGTCTGGCATTCACGCTTCTGCAAACCGACGGCACCGCTCCGCGAACCTTCGGACCAGGCGAACTGGGAAGCGCGCGGCACTTTCCCAGGCGCCGGCACGGGTCCATCATGAAGGTGGAAGTCAGCGCGACGGGCTCCCTCGCGGGCCAAGGGTGAGCGCGCTGGCCGTAACCGAGGAGGCCGCCGTGACCCGGACCGTGACCAGGATCAGCTCCGCTGCGCCGGACCGCCGTTCGCTTCTCAAAGCGATGGGGATCGGTGCCACTGGAATCGCGGGCGCTCCGCTGCTGGCCGCCTGCACTTCCCAAGGCGAGCCCCGCGGCGATCCCGGCCAGCCGAGCCCGCAGGCGTCGCTGCTCCCGGCACCGGAACCGCAGGTCAAACCCTTGCTGGACCAGCAGAAGGTCGACAACGCCTTGGCCAAGCTCGACGGGATCATCCAGGGCGCCATGGAGAGCACCGGCGTTCCCGGGATCGCGGCGGCCGTGGTCTACCGGGACCAGGCGGTGTACACGAAGGGCTTCGGCGTACGGGAGTCCGGCAAGACGGAGACGGTCGACGCCGACACGATCTTCCAGCTCGCGTCCGTGTCCAAACCGCTTGCCTCGACGGTAGCCGCCGGGGCCGTGGGCCGAAACGCCGTCCAATGGACGGACCCGGTGATCAGCCACAGCCCGGACTTCGCCTTGAAAGACCCGTTCGTCACCCGGAATGCGACCGTCGCGGACCTGCTGTCGCACCAGGGCGGCCTGCGGACCGGCTCGGGCGACCTGCTCGAAGACCTCGGATTCGACCAGTCATACATCCTCAGCCACCTCAACCAGCAGCCGCTCGACTCGTTCCGGTCCAGCTACAACTACAGCAACTTCGGCTACACGGCGGGCGCCAAGGCGGTCGCCGACGCCATGAAGATGTCCTGGGAAGACCTGGCCGACGAGATACTTTTCAAGCCGCTCGATATGACCGCCACCAGCTACCGCCACGCGGACTACGAAAAGGCGGCGAACCGGGCACTCATCCATGTTCCTGCCGGGAACAGGACCTGGGTGGTCAAGTACACGCGCGACGCCGATGCGGAGGCCCCCGCCGGCGGCGCCAGCTCCTCCGTGCGGGATCTTGCCCGCTGGCTCCGGTTGCAGCTCGCCAACGGCAGCTACGACGGCAAGCAGATCATCGACGCGGACGCCCTAGGGGTCACACATGTCCCCCATGCTGTTTCGGGACCGCCCGCCACCCCGGGAGCCCGCACCCGGTTCTATGGCTTGGGATGGAACGTCTCCTATGACGATCACGCCCGCCTCCAGCTCGGGCACTCCGGAGCATTCAACCTCGGTGCCGCGACCGCCGTCTCCATGCTCCCGGGAGAGCAACTGGGGATCGTGGTCCTGACGAACGGCCGCCCGCAGGGCATTCCCGAGGCCATCTGCGCAGGATTCATGGACGTGGCGCAGAATGGAGCGCCCACCGTCGACTGGCTAAGCTTCACCGCCGGAGCATTCCAGCAGATCTACGAGGCGGAGAAACCGAAAGTCGACTACTCCAAGGCCCCGGAAAAGGCGCAGCCGGCGCAGAGCAACACGTTCTACACCGGCAGCTACACCAATTCCTACTATGGGCCGCTGACTGTCGCCGAGGAGGGCGGCGCTCTGGATCTGAAGATGGGTCCGGCCGGCAAGACCACAACATTCCGTCTTGCCCACTTTGACGGCGACACCTTCAGCTTTAACTCGATCGGAGAGAACGGCAATGGTCTGGCAGGGGCCATTTTCTCCCCAGGCGCGGGCACAGCCGCCAGCGTCAAACTCGACTTCTACGATGAGACCGGGCTGGGCACCTTCACCCGCCGTTGAGGCCGGTATGTCCGTAAGCTTCAAGGTAACCACTACCCGTCCGACCCGAGGAACCGATTGCCGCTCAACAGACAAACCCTCAAGGCCGACGGGTTCACCGGGTTCAGAACCCTTGCGGACCTGGAAATCAACCGCATCCCGCAGAAAACCGGGATATTCGCCGTACTGGGGCCCGAGGGTTTCCGGCCACAGTACCTCGCCAAGAGCACGGCGGGAGTCTTCAAGAAGAAGGATCCCACCCTGCCGACGAATGCGCTCGCCGCCGAATGGGTCGACGGCGCCGAGGTCCTCTACGTCGGGAAGGCCGGCCCCGGCAGCAAAGGCAACCGCGGGCTGCGCCGGCAGATCCAGGAGTTCATCGACTTCGGGAAGGGCAAGCCACCCGGCCACTGGGACGGCCGCCTGATCTGGCAGCTCGCCGGCGCGGGATCCCTGATCATCGCGTGGAAGGAGCTGCCTGGCGAGCAGCTGACCGCGGCCGAAGCCGCATACCACGCCGGGTTCCGCGACGAGTACGGCCGGCTGCCGTTCGCCAACTTGGTGCAGTCCCGGGTCAAGGGCGGTTAGGCAAAGGCGGTTACAAGCCGCCGCGGTGCGTGAACCGCCCCGCCACCAGCGTGGCCGCCACCGGCATCGCCGCGAAAGCCGCCTCGGAAACGGCAAACGGGTCGCCGTCAAGCACCGCAAGGTCTGCCGGGTCGCCCACCCGGACGGTTCCCC
The DNA here is from genome assembly GCF_947090775.1 of Pseudarthrobacter sp. MM222. NCBI lineage: Bacteria > Bacillati > Actinomycetota > Actinomycetes > Micrococcales > Micrococcaceae > Pseudarthrobacter > Pseudarthrobacter sp. MM222. The sequence continues at coordinate 4,127,680 of NZ_OX352321.1, read as the reverse complement.
GTCCCCTGGTCGAGGCCGTCAGGGCTTCCCTCCGGGTGAGGGCCTGCTCCGGGTGCCACGGCGCGCGGCCGTCCCGGCCGTTCCGGGTGGTGGCCGCGGACATCGCAAGCCAGGGCTCAAGTGGTGCCACGGGGGCATCGGAACCGAGCGCCAGGGTCGCACCGGCGGCCAGAAGGGACCGGAGGGGGAAAGCCCGGTCCGTGCGGCCGGCCCAGTTCGAATCGGCCGCATCCCGGTCGTCAAGGGCATGCGCTGGCTGAACGCTCGCGGTCACGCCCAGCGCTCCGAAGCGTGGCAAGTCCTCGGTCCGGACAAACTGGGCATGCTCAATCCGCCCGCCGATTGCGGCGGCCTGGAACGCGTTCAAAGCCACCTCGTTGGCGCCGTCGCCGATCGCATGGACCGCCGGAACGAAGCCGGCGTCCCGGGCACGGACCAGCAACGCCAGCAGCTCCCCTTCGCTCACGGTCAGCAACCCGCGGCCGCCGTGCGGGTACGGGTCCACGCAGTACGCCGTCCGGGTGTTCAGCGCGCCATCGATGAGCACCTTCAACGGGCCCACCCGCAGCAGGCCCGCCCCGCCGTCGAGCAGTTGCCCGGTCCGCATGCCGTCCGCGACCGCGCGGTCCAGGTCCTGCGGGTAGACGCCGGCGTCCACGCGGAGGGAATCAAAGCCCCCGGCGATGCGCCGAAGCCACACCGGCCGGTTCCAGGTCATTTCAAAATCGACCACCCCCACGACGCCGCGCGCGGCCGCCGTCTGGGCCGCCTCCCGCACCCAGCCGTCCACCACCGCATCGGGGAGTTGGCCCAGCATGCGGGTCAACTCGAAGGCCGGCTCCTCACGCACCAGTCCGGTCGCGTCCACCGGCACGCCGTAGCGTGCAGACGCCGCGCTGTTGAGCCAGACACAGTGCAGGTCGTGGCTGAGCAGCGCCGTCGGAAGCCCGCGGGTAGCGCCGTCCAGGAGTTCCAGAGTCGGAACGTCGCCCCACACAGCGTCCCGGAAGCCCACGCCCACCACCGGCATGCCGTCGTCGGCGTGCTGTGCCGCGAAGGACCGGACGACGTCGGCAGCCGACTGCGCCGAGGCGGCACCGGACAGGTCGATCCGGTGGGCGGCGAGAGCCCACTGGGTCATGTGGACATGCTCATCCCACAGCCCCGGGATGACATACCGCCCGTCGAGGTCCAGCACGGGGACGCCGGGGGGCAAGCCGGCGGCGTCCCCGGCGGGAGCGATCCGGGAAACCAGGCCGCCGCGGAGGTGGACGTTGCGCAACGCGGTCGTACCGGCGAACCGGACGCTGGCGAGGACGAGGTCGGAAGCCGCAGTACCGGCACGGGTCTCGGGCATAGTGATCAGGCTATTGGTCCGGCCATCGGGACGGCAAACGCGCCACCCCAGCCAGCGAGAGGCCCTCCAGGACGGCAGCCAGCCGGGGCCGCGTGGGCGCCGTGTACCCCACGCCCGCGGCGGCCCGAAAGGCCAATCCGGGACTTTCGCCCCTTACCGGGCAGTCGGGCCCCGACCATGCTGGATGTTGGGGCGGTTCCTGCACGGACATTGGGGGGTGAACCGCTCTGCAGTACCGGTCTCGCTAGAACCTTGGGGAAGGAAACGGCAATTGCACTTTCCAGCTTCAGCAGGAAAGGCAGGAGTCCACATCCAGATGATCATTGATTCCGAGCCCGGCGAGGCTCGTTCAATTCTCCAGCGGTGGAGGGGCTCTGAGGCTCCGTGAGCCATGCTCATCATCGCTCCAGCGCGTACCACGCCCACCCCTCCCACGGGGATCCGCGCATCAAAGTGCTGGTCCGCATCGACGCCGTCGAAGAGTTGGCGAAGGTTGAGGTCCGGGGCCTGGTAACGCAGGCCAATATCCGGGCGCTTTATGTCGTCTGCCGTCGCGTCGTCTCCAAGCTCCCCGGGTACGAACTCGTTGTTGATCTCGCTCACGCCCGGGTGACGGCCGCTGCCTTCGATGAACTCCAAGAGCACGCCCGCCAGGCCATTGTGTCCTCTGGCATCGACTCCTCGGTAACTCCTTGCCGGCTGCGGATTGTGGAGCCGCCGGTCATTCTCAGGACCAAGGAGCACGTTTGAAGGCTTCCGACCCCTCGGGTCCGCGGAAACGCAGGCTCCGCAGGCGTGACCACCTCCTGAATAGGGAACTGTGAAAGGACGGCGGTCATGCGACCAGGCCGGATTGTCCTGCTCGTGCTGGGCGCGCTCAGCGCACTCCTCGGACTCGGATTGCTGGCAGGCGCCGGTGTCGCGGGGTGGGCCAATTACCAGCAGCGCGACAACGGGTACTTCACGACGCCGTCGGGGCGCTTCGCCGCGGACTCCTACGCCCTGACTTCCCCCCGCCTCGGAGCTCCGGCCCAGGACCGCTTCTCGGACACGGCACCGGTGAACGTGCCGGGCAGCATAGTCATCCGGGGCTCAGCCGCGGACCCCACCAGGCAGATCTTCATCGGCATCGCGCCCCAGGCCGCGGTGGCTGACTACCTCGCCGACGTCAAACACTCCGAGGTCACCGACGTCAGACTCTCACCCTTCCGGGCACAGTACCTTGCTGTCCCGGGCTCCAGAACCCCGCCGCAGCCGGCCGGACAGGGTTTCTGGACGGCCTCCGCCACGGGTCCCGGGGCCCAGGAACTGAAATGGGACCTTCAGTCCGGCAACTGGGCGCTCGTGATCATGAATGCCGACGCCAGCACGCCCGTTGCCGTGGATCTCCAAGCCGGGGTCCGTTCCGACGTGCTTTGGCCTATCTTTGTCGGCCTGCTCATCGGCGGACTACTGCTGCTGGCTGTTGGCGTGCCCCTGATAGTGGCCGGTGCCGCCGGGCTGGGGCGCGGCCTGCCGAGCCCGGCGGGGTCGCCGCCATCGCCGTCAACCCTCCCGAGGCGGCCCGGGCAGGGCTACGGAGTGCAGGAACCCTGGACACACAGCGCCGGACAACCAGTAGCTGCTGCCCGGCCAGGGGCCCCGCCGTACTCCGTCCAGCCGTATGCCGTCCGTCCGTATCCCGTCCCGCCGTATCCGGCCCCGCCGGATGCGCATGCCGCCCCGCCGGGCGCGGGCGGCGTGGTGTATCCGGCGCGGCTCAGTGGTTACCCGGATCCAAACTTGTCCCGCTGGCTGTGGCTGGTGAAGTGGCTGCTGGCAATCCCGCACTTCATCATCCTGTTCTTCCTCTGGTTCGCCCTCATCGTGGTCACGGTCGCGGCCTGGTTCGCGATCCTGTTCACGGCCCGCTACCCGCGCTCGCTGTTCAACTTCAGCGTCGGGGTGGTCCGCTGGCACTGGCGCGTGTCCTTCTATGCCTACGGTGCATTGGGCACGGACCGGTACCCGCCCTTCACTCTCGCCCGCACCGATTACCCTGCCGACTTCGACGTCGACTATCCCGAACGGCTGTCCCGGGGTCTGGTATTGGTCAAGTCCTGGCTGCTGGCCATTCCCCAGCTTCTCATCGTCGCCGTGCTGACGGGGACGGCACGGACGTGGACAGTGCGCGACGGCGCTTGGGTGCAGGAGGGCGTCAGCATCTCGCTGCTTGGTCTGCTGGTGTTTATCGCCGGGGTCATCCTGCTCTTCACCGGGCAATATTGGCGGGGCCTCTTTGACTTGGTGCTTGGGCTGAACCGCTGGATCTATCGGGTGATCACCTACGTGGCGCTGATGCGGGACGAATATCCGCCATTCCGCCTGGATCTGGGGCCAATGGATCCGGGCGACGCCCGGAGGGTTCCCGACGCCGTGCCTCCGGCCGGGCCCGCGGCGGCCCTCCGCCCGGAGGCTCAAAACCCGGCGGCTCAAAACCCGGAGGCTCCGGACACTGTGGATCGCCCAGCAACAGGTGGTCCTGGTGAACCGGACGGCGCCCCTCAGCCTGGGCCCGCCGTCCCGCCGCGTCCCTAGCATCTTCGCCCTCTTGCCTCCGCGCCCCGGCAAGAACATAGTTGAGGGAATTTACCACTCCGCGGCAGGAGGGCGGGCGACGATGCTGAACAACGAGGCGCCGGGTGACGGTCTGCTGCACGGCAAGGTTGCCGTGATCTATGGAGCGGGAGGCGCCATCGGCGGGGCCGTGGCCCGCGCCTTCGCGGCCGAGGGCGCTTTCGTTTACCTCGCCGGGCGCACGGAGTCGCGGCTGCAAAAAGTAGCCCAACAGATCCTCGAGGACGGCGGGCTCGCGGAGACCGCCGTCGTCGACGCCCTGAACGAGGAACAGGTGGAGGAGTTCGTGGCCCGGGCGGCCAGGAAGAGCAGGCGGATCGACATATCCTTCAACGTCATCTCCTTCGGCGACATCCAGCAGCCGCTCATGGAGATCGACGTGGAAGATTTCACCCAGCCGGTGACCCTCGCAACGCGGACCCACTTCCTCACCACCCGTGCCGCGGCCGCACACATGATCAAGCAGCGCTCCGGCGTCGTGCTGATGTTCGGCGGTTCCGGTCCGCAGACCCTGCCGGGCCTGGGCGGCTTCAAGGTTGCCCTCGACGCTATGGAGGGACTGCGGCGGCAGTGGGCCATTGAGCTGGGAACCTATGGCATCCGGGTAGTCACCATGGTGACCGGCGGCATCATCGAAACAATCCCCTGGCAGGCCGAAGGGCGCGAGGAGATCCTCGCCGACATTGCGAAGGCCGCCCACCTCAATCGAACGGCCACGCTGGCCGACGTCGGAAACGTGGCCTGCTTCATTGCCTCGGACAAAGCCGGGGCCATCACGGATGCCACGGTGAACATCTCCGCGGGCGCGATCGTCGACTACTGAACGCCCCTGTAAGGCGCCCCGGGGGAGCGTAGGCGCCCCGGAGGAACGGGCGCCCCCCGGCTGGCCTGCGGGGATTTCGGGGCGGGGGCGGCTACTCGACAGTCACCTTGATCCGCTGCACGGCGTTGTTGCCCATCCCCTGGTAGTTCCACACCTGTTCCAGGGGTTGCCTCGCGCCGCTGGAATCCGTGGCGCGGCAGGACAGCTCGTGTTCGCCCCGGTCGGCCACCCACGGTATGGACCAGGCGCACCAGGCAAAGGGTGCCGCCGGATGCTGCAGCTGGGCCGGTGCCCACTTGCCGTCGATCCCCACTTCGACGCGCTCCACGGCGCCGTGCCCGGACCAGGCACGGCCGGTCAGCATCACAGGGCCCGCGGGAAGGACCCTGCCCCGGGTGAAGAAGTCCGGAACCCCCGGCGGGACCATCAGCGCGCGGACCCGGATCCAGGTGACCGGGGTGCCGGGATCGTCCGCGTCATGCTGGTAGCGGTAGGCCACCTGCTGCTGGAACCCGTCGAAAGGCTTGGTCAGCACCTTGATCGAAGACAGCCACTTGACGCTCGCCATGCCGTACCAGCCGGGCACCACCAGGCGGAGCGGGTAGCCATGCTGCGGGGGCAGTTCCATTCCGTTCATCCGGTACGCCAGGACGACGTCCGGCCGCAGCGCTTCGCCGATCGGGAGGCTCCGGGCGAACTGCTGCCGGATCCCACCCTGGATCCCGGCGTCAGCACCGGTGAACACGACCTCCACGGCGTCGTCCTGCACGCCGGCCTGGGTCAACAGATACGCCAGCGGGACGCCGGTCCAGACGGCCGTGCCCACGCCTTCGAGCCGCCAAGGCTGGCTCAGTGGGCGGGGCCGCAGGAGGGAGCGACCGTTCCCGGCGCATTCGAGTGTCACCGGGATGCTGATCCTCGGCGCCCGGCGGAGCGCTTTGAGGTTCAGCTCCACGGCACGCTCCACGGCCCCGCCGATCCGCAGATGCCAGTGCTCGGCATCAATGAACGGGATGTCGAAGTGGTTCAGCAGGTAGTGCAGCCCGGGCGGGGTAAGGTCATTCCGCAGCGCTTCCAGGGGCATCGAGTGATTCCGGACGGCGAGCTGGAGTTCCTCGGCCGTCAGCGGCCCGTGGCTCGGTTCGCCGGGATGCGGCGCGAGCCTCTCGGCCGGCCGGCGTGTCGTCAAGGAGGAGTGTCGGGACATCTGCTTCGGCATGGCGTGCTGCGATTCTGATCCGGACCAGCCCGGTTTTGGCCGGTGCCACCTGCATTCAGGTCTACGCCGCGGCCCCGAGGCCGTCAAGACTGGGCTGGTCCGGCAGGCCCGTCGGTCCCCTGGTCCGGCAGGCCGCGGCCTAGATGGTGTGGGACTCGGCCAGGAACTGTGCCAGGCTCAATGGTTCCCGCCCTGTGAGTTCGTGCACGGCCGACGTCGGCCCGGCGAGGTCTCCGGCGGCGATAGCGGTATAGGTGCTCACCCAGGCGTCCACCTGCCACGGCGGCGCACCGAACGAGGCCCGGGAGGAGTAGGCCTCCTCAAGCGTCTCGTTCCGGAAGGTGATGGTCCTGCCGGTTCCTGCTGTCAGGAGTTCCGCGGCCCGCGCCAACGAGAGGTCTTCCGGGCCGGTGAGGTCGTAGGTGCGGCCTACGTGCAGGGCTGGGTCCCGGAGCACCGTAACCGCGGAGCGGGCGACGTCGGCCCGCGCGACGGCGGCCACCACGCCGTCCCCGGCGGGTCCGCGGATGACGCCGTCTTCCCCGGCCAAAAGCGGCAGGAAATCCAGATAGAAGTTGTCCCGCAGGAAGGTGTAGTCCATGCCGGACGCCTTGATGCGTTCCTCCGTGGCGTAGTGGTCCCGGCCAAGGGTGAAAACCGAGTCGGGCGCCGCCCCAAAGAAGGAGGTGTACACAATGTGCCGCACGCCTGCGCCGGCGGCCGCGTCCACAAACGTATAGTGCTGCTGCAGACGGTCTTCGGCTTCAGCGGCGGAGACCATGAAGAGGGTCTTGACGCCCTGCAGGACGGCCTTTGCCCGGACCGGGTCGGCGTAGGTGAAGACCAGTGGAACCGCACCCTCCAGCTCCGGTGCGCGGCCCGGGTCGCGCACCAGCAACCGCTGCGGGCTGCCGGCGGCGGCCAATTCCCGGGCCACCAGCCCGCCCAGGTACCCGGTGGAACCGGTGACGGCGAGTTCAGGAGAAGATGCCACGGTCCTAGGCCTCCCGTGAGGCGGGCGACTTGGTCTGGGCCGGGTCGCGCTCGGCCAGAGAGCCGATGGCGGCGTCGATCTTGTCTATGATTACCGCGTCCAGCTTCACACCCGCGGCGGCGACGTTCTTTTCGATCTGCTCGGGGCGCGAGGCCCCCATGATGGCGGAGGCCACGTTCTTGTTCTGCAGCACCCAGGCGATGCTCAGCTGGGCCATCGTCAGCCCGGCCTCCTCGGCGATGGGCTTCAGCTGCTGCACGCCGGTGAGGACCTCGTTCGACATCCAGCGCTCGATCATCTTCGAGCCGCCCCTGGTGTCGGTGGCACGGCTGCCTTCAGGGGCTGGCTTGCCCGGATGGTACTTGCCGCTCAGAACGCCCTGCGCTATCGGGGACCAGACGATCTGGGAGATGCCCAGCTCCTGGGAGGCGGGAACCACTTCAGCCTCGATGACGCGCCACAGCATCGAGTACTGCGGCTGGTTGGAGATCAACTGGAAGCCCAGGTCCTTCGCCAGGGCATGGCCGGCGCGGAGCTGGCTGGACGTCCACTCGCTGACGCCGATGTAGAGCGCCTTGCCCTGCCGCACGATGTCGGCGAAGGCCTGCATGGTCTCCTCCAGTGGTGTCTCGTGGTCGTAACGGTGGGCCTGATACAGATCCACGTAGTCGGTCTGCAGCCTGGTCAGCGAGCCGTCGATGGACTCCATGATGTGTTTTCGGGACAGGCCCAGGTCGTTGTGGCCCTTGGGCCCGGTGGGGCCGAAGACCTTTGTGAAGATCTCCAGCGACTGACGCCTTTCGTCCTTGAGCGCTTTGCCCAGGACGGTCTCCGCCGCGGTGTTGGCGTAAACGTCAGCGGTGTCAAAAGTACTGATACCGGCGTCGAGGGCTGCCCGGACGCATTGGGTGGCGACGTCATTCTCCACTTGGGAACCGTGCGTGAGCCAGTTGCCGAAGGTGATTTCCGAAATCTTGAAGCCGCTGTTCCCGAGGTATCTGAATTCCATGGACCTCACGCTAGCTGACTTGCCATCCGCGGGTAAGGGCTCAGCCGGCTTTGTGATTCCTGGCCGGGGCCTGTCGCTTTGCGGTTACCGTCGGCGGCCGGCCAGGAACCGGTGCGGGCGGGTCGGCGTCCAAAAGGGACCACGCGGCAGGCCCGGTTGGCTTCTTGGCGACGGGCGCCGCCGGCTTCTCAAAGGCGTGCGGGACGGCGCTGCGCCCGCCATTCCGGTCCGTGGCCGACTCCACGAGCGGAGCCACTTCCGAAATCTCCTGCACGGGCGCCGTGGGGCTGGGCAGGTCGCGGACGGACACTTTGACAGCCGGGGCGGCTTCCGCCTTTGCCCGGGCGGCCGCGCGGGCGTCCTCCCGTGCGACGGCGGCGGCCCAGTCGGCCGACAGCTGCGGCGGTTCCCTCCGGCCGGTCGTGTCCGGCGTGGGACGCATGGACGGCCGGGAGACAGGTGAAGGGGCGTCAGCCGGCCCCGCTGGTGAGGCTGGTGAGGCGGTCCGGATGGATGCGGAGGCTGTTCCGACAACGCGCGCCACACCGCCGGCGAGGGCCCACACGGTGACGGCCGCCAGACGCCCTATGCCGGCAATCACCAGGGTGGCGACGAAGACGGCGAAGAGGCCGAGGAACATAACGAGTGCCACCCCGAGGGTCCCGAAGAAGGTCAGGTTTAAGGCGATGGTCGTCGGATCTTCCACTTCACCTCTCCAATCTGGCCTGCAGCATCGTGCCCACCGGAAAGTTCGCGGCGGGCAACGGCACTTCTTAACCATACGGACTTTTTTGGACCGGCACACAGGGATCACCGGTGCCCGCCAAGACGTGTCAAAGCTGTTATGGACCGGCGGCCGGATCTGTGGGCGGGGCTTGCGTCTATAGTCGGAGACAAGCCCCGCCGGCACAGCCCGGCCCAGCGTTAGGACATCTGTGACCCACGCCGCTTCGCCCACGCCCGGTCCGGCCGTCCCCCCGGACCGCGCGCCGTTTGAGGGGAACTGCCCGTGCCTTTCGGGGGAGCAGTACGGCGATTGCTGCGGCCGGTTCCACCGTGGCGAGGCCCAGGCTCCGACGGCGGAACAGCTCATGCGTTCTAGATACAGTGCCTTCGTCGTGTTGGACGCCGCGTATCTGCTGCGGACCTGGCATCCGGACACCCGTCCGGCCGAGCTCACGCTGGACGAGGGGATACAGTGGCGTCGGCTGGACATCGTCTCCACCAGCCGCGGGGGCCCGATGGACCGGGAAGGAACCGTGGAGTTCAAGGCCCATTTCCGGCACGACGGCGTACGCGACGTCCACTCCGAAGCAAGCCGTTTCCTGCGGGTGGACCGCCGCTGGTACTACCTCGAGGCCCTCTGGGTAGCCTGACTTTACGGCACCCGGTGCTCGCCGGGCCGGGAATCAGCGCGGGGCGGCGTGCCCGGTGTCGCGGCACCTTCGCTTAGGCCGCCTAGTGGTCCGTGGCCGTGTCCGCCGGAGTGAAGCCCGCCCGGTCCACCTTGCGGTGGAAGTGCATGCCGGCCAGTCCGCCCAGCACGGCACCGATCAGGGCCACCACGGCAACCACGACGGCGGCGACGATGCTCATGGTGTTGAGTTGGCCCTCGTTGACCGGGATCCTGGGGAAGCTGTTCAGATTGGCCAGGATGTTGAATTGCTGGCCTGCCACGAGACCGAGAATCGCCACAATGACGGCGGCGATGATGGCCCAGCCCCAGACCATGAAGCCCTGCTTGGCGCCGTTGAAGCGCGCCATCCGCCCGGCGACGTAACCGCCGCAGTAGTAGGCCACGAACAGGATGACCAGCAGGGCTATGACGCCGACAAGCCCGACAGTCTGGTTGCCGTTGCTAACCGCTTCGTTGACATCGGTATTGGTGGCGAGCCCGACGGCCGTTCCGGCCGCGGCGACGAGTGCTGTCAACAGCACGGCCATCCCGGTGGCGGCGAGCCACCCAAAGAACGCCGCGCCGATTTGGATGCCGCCGAACTGCTCCTTCTGGCGGGCCACCACGCTCTGCCGGGTGGGAATCTCCTCGGCGACAACACCCGGCCGTGAACTGTGGTCCCGGCCCCAGCGCGACGCCTTCTTACCGCGGACGGGGGTGTCCATCCGGGATGTTGGGGCGCCGGCCGCCGGGGTGGCGGGGAAGGCGCGGGTGTCGTCCGTGCGGCCGCTGCGGGCGGGTTCATCCCTGATGGGCTCGCTGCTGACGGCGTCCTGCCGCGCAGTGTCCTGCCGCTCGGCGGACTCGCGTGCGTCGTGAATCCTGGAGTCGGAGGAGGGCGTCCCGTCCTCGCCGCGGCGTGGCGTTCGATCTTCGGGGCCTACTGTGCTGCTCATGGGGACTGCTCGCTTTCACTGACTGACCCGGATTCATGGTCTGAACCGGCACCGCAAGGCGGAGACCGGTGTAGAAGTCTCACTTCTACCTAACCACGGTGAAAAGCTGGTTAGCAAGGGTGCTTACCATCCGGTTGGCCGGGAGTGCGGCTCCCTGCTGCCGGCCATCAGCGGTAGTTCCGGTGCAGGTTCTCCTTGTCGGAGGCGCGCGGGCCGGCGTCGGCAATCCACGGCCCGGTCCCCTCGGACTGGTCCAGTACGCCGGCCTCGAGCCAGGTGTAGTCGCCGTTGAGCACCTTACGGGAGAGGATGTGGTCGACGTCGTCCGTGTTCCGCCACAGCTGGTCAAAGTACTCGTCCACCCGCACGCGGGCCTGCTCGCAGTAGGCCTCCGCGAGCTCGAAGGCTGACGCTGCCCGTTCCGGCGCGGTGCGCAACAGCATCTCCGCCCGTGAGCAGCACGCAGCCATCGCAAACAGCTCGGCCCCGATATCCACGATCCGGCCCAGGAACGCCTGCTTGTGCTCGAGCCCGGCCTGCCAGCAGCCCATGCCGTAGAAGGTCTGCCGGGCCAGCCGGCGGGAGGACCGCTCAACGAAGCGCAGCTGCTTCGCCAGCCGGCCGAAGTCGCTGTAGGACCGCGGATCCATGCCCGCCCCGGCCACAAGCTTGGGCAGCCACTTTGCATAGAACCCGGAGGCGCCGACGGCGGCCCTTGCCTTGTCCGACAGGGTCGCATCGGCCGAAGCGAGGTCGCCTGCCGCCGCGAGGTGCGCGTCCACGGCTTCACGCGCGATCAGCAGCCTCATGATTTCCGAGGACCCCTCAAAGATCCTGTTGATCCGCAGGTCCCGGACCTGCTGTTCGGCAGGGACGGCGCGCTCGCCGCGGGCTTCGAGCGAGTCAGCCGTCTCGAAGCCGCGCCCACCGCGGATCTGCACCAGTTCATCTGCGACCCGGCAGCTGATTTCGGTGCACCACAACTTGGCAAGGGCAGCCTCGATCCGGACGTCCTTCTGCCCGGCGTCGGCCATCTCGGCGCACAGTTCGAACACGGCGTCCAGGGCGAAGGCGCTGGCGGCGATAAACGCGATCTTTTTGCCCACCGCCTCGTGCTGGCCGACCGGCCGGCCCCACTGGGTGCGGGCGTTGGACCATTCCCGGGCGATCTTCAGGCTCCACCGTCCGGAGGCAACGCACAGGGCAGGAATCGAGAGCCTGCCGGTATTCAACGTGGTCAGGGCAATCTTCAACCCCTGGCCCTCGCGTCCCAACCGGTTGGCCGCCGGGACGCGGACCTGATGGAACCGCGTCACGCCGTTCTCGATGCCCCGCAGCCCCATGAAGGCGTTGCGGTTTTCCACGGTGATGCCGGGAGAATCCATCTCCACCACAAAGGCGCTGATGCCGCCCTTGTGAGCCGTGCCGTCGGCGTCGGTGTGGGCCGGAACGACCGCCATGACGACGACGAGCTCGGCGATTACGCCGTTTGTGGTCCACAGTTTCACGCCGTTCAGCAGATACGACTCGCCGTCGTCCGAGGGGAGGGCCGTGCTGCCCATCCGGGCCGGATCGCTGCCGACGTCGGGTTCGGTCAGCAGGAATGCGGTGATGGCGCCGGAGGCGCAGCGCGGCAGGTACTTCGCCTTCTGTTCGGGCGTGCCGAAGACCTTCACTGGCTCCGGGACGCCGATGGACTGGTGGGCGGAGAGCAGGGCGCCAAGACTGGGATGCACCGAGCCCAGCAACGCCAGCGCACGGCCGTAGTAGACCAGCGAGAGGCCCAGGCCGCCGTAGTCGCGGGGGATTTTCATGCCAAAGACGCCCAGCTCCGCGAGGCCTTTGAGATACTCGTCGGGGATCAGCGCATTACGCTCGATTTTACGGCCGGACATGGTCCGGCAGTAGGCCGTCAGGCGGGCCAGGAACGCCTCGCCGCGTTCGACGTCGTCCGCGGGCGCTTCCGGCCACGGGTGGATCAGGCTCAGATCAAAGCTGCCGAGGTAGAGTCCCTTGGCGAAGCTGGGCCTGTCCCAGCTGGTCTCACGGGCGGCTTCGGTGATGGCCCGCGCCTCGGCCGCGGTGGCCTCCGACCCGATCGCAGCCGCGGGGACCGGCACCTCAGCGGCGGGACTGTCGGTAGCGGGGCCCTGGCGGGGAAGTTCAGTTGAAGGGTTTTCAGCGGCTGAATTTTCGACGGCGGAGCTCATCGGGCATCTCCTCTAACCGGCTAACCGGCTCGAGCCCTGGATCCGCCGCGGGTGGAGGACCCTTCAGCTGTCCCGCAATACTACCCGCGGGTAAGTCCCCGTACTAGGGGCCGATTGCCCTATGAAGTCAGCAGCGAAGTCGCCGGCCAGCTCCCCGGGCAACTCCACCGTGGATGCGTGGTGGACCAGCCGGTCCCACGTGTGGTTGAGGCCTCGGACGAGTCCCAGCAGGAGGGTTGCCAGAATGAGCCAGACGAGGCGCCCGACGCCGGTAAGCACCAGGGCGACCAGTGCCGCCGTCGTCATGAACAGTGTGATCACCAGGGCAAACACGAGCGTTCCAATGAACACCATGGTTGCGGTTTCCACTGCGCTTAGGTCGAACTGCATTCTTCCTCCTGCACCATTGCTTCGGCTGAATCAGTAGCCTGAGCGTAGGGTGCAGGAGGTGCGTCAACCAGAGTCCCGAGGGGATGTCGGGGCTCTTGATATGGGATTGAAATGCTACCGGGGCGTAGGTCACGGAGCGGTTGCGAAGGCGCACCGGTAACGAGCTGCGACCTGTGCGGCGGGTCAGTCGTCGTCGAATTCGGGGGCGTCCTGGCGCAGGACCTGGAAGTCCGCGCCGACCTCCACCTCAACCTGGGAACCGTCCGGAAGCCGGACCTCCACCTCGTAGGCGGCGCCCCCCTCGTTCTCCCGTTCCACTTCGCTCACGGTGCCCTGCCCTACTCTGGCGAGGGCGGCGTTCGCGGCCTGGTCCCGGTCAGCGGCGCTGAGGGCAGGCAGGTTGGAATCGTCGTCGTCGGCTCCGTCGACCGTTGCCACCTGGAAGGAACGGTCCACTTCGACCTCCACCTTGGTGCCATCCGGGCGCTGGACGTCAACCTCATAGGCGCCGTCGTCGGTCTCCGCTTTGAGTACAGTTCCACCGCCGGCTTTCGCGAGAGCGGCATCGCTGGCCTGCTGCAATTCGGTCCCGCTCAGAGCCTGGTCATCAGTGGCCAGGGAGTTCGCAGCGACCGCCACCGTCGCCCCGCCCAGGATTACGGCGGCCGCCGCCGCCCCGGTGAGCAGCATGGTTTTCTTGCGCATGAAAATCTCCTCTCATGTGGTGTACATAGTGTGCTCCTGAACCGAAAAGCAGACAATGCAAAATGCAAAGCCGGGGCCTGCGTTAACCTTGTAGCTGGCAGTTTTCGAATCCGCTGCCCTTCCCCCACCCCCGAGGCAGCTGAAGGAGAGTGCGTGTTCCGCTCCGCCCTGTCGTCGGCCGACGCGATCAGCGCCCGCCTCCGCGACCTCGAGCTCCTCACCAAGGGTCCTGCCTGGGCGCTTACCCGCTCCGCTCCCTGGGTGATTGCCGTGCTGCAGGCCTCCTTCTCGCGCACCCGCCCCCAGCTTCCGCTCGAGCAGTTCCATGCCGACGTCGACGCCTTCCTCGAACAGCTCCGCCGGCAGGCGCCCGGAGCGGGGGAGCAGCTGGGCGGATCCGCCAGCGGTGCGCTGTCCGGAAAAAAATATGCCGACGAATGGACCCGGAAGAACTTCCTGACCCGGCGCAACCAGTCCGGGCAGATCGTTTACGAAGTCACCGAGCCCGCGGCCCGCGTCCTCGCTTTCCTGGACAGCCTCTCCAGTGAGCGTTCCACCCTCAACGGGTCCCGGCTCGGGACGCTCCTGGGTGACGTGGAAAAGCTCGCCAATGAGACGAACCCGGACCAGAGCGCCCGGTTGGAGTCCCTCGAGGAGGAGATCGGCGAACGGCGTCAGCTCATCGAGGACATCAGCTCCGGGGACTTCGACGGCGTGCTCGACGACGACGAGGCCGTGGAGGCAGCCGGCAACATCCTGGACCTCGCGGCCAGCCTTCCGGCCGACTACAAGAAAATGCGCGACCGGATCGAAGAGCTGGTCGGCGAGCTCCGCAACCAGATCATCGAGGAGTCGCTGAGCAAGGGCGCCACCATGGCTCAAGTGCTGGACGCGGACAAGCGGCTCCGGCAAAGCCCCGAGGGGCGGACGTTCCGGTCCTTCACCGCGTTCCTTGAGGACCCGCAGCAGCAGTTGCGTTTCCGCTCGGCGATCGGCGAGGTGCTCAGCCGGCAGTTTGCCGATGATCTCAGTCAGGAGGAACGCGAGACGCTGAAAAACCTCGTGGCCGAACTCCGCAGCCAACACAGCCAGATCCAGCGCATTTACGGCAAGCTCAGCGAAAGCCTCAATACCTACGTCCAGAGCGATGACTTCCGCCAGTCGGTCCGGCTCCGGAAGGTCCTGCGCGAAGCTGAGCAGGCCATCCGCTCCCTGCCCTACGAACGCGAACGCCCGGGCCTGGTCCGCGGCCCGGTGCTGTTCAACGCCGGTTTCGAATCCCTGTCCATGGTCAAGCTCTTCGACCCGGATGAGTTCGCGGCCCCGCCGAAACTCGCGGACCCCATCGCGTTCAGCGACTCGGACCGGGTGCGGTCGCCCAGAACCGGAAAAGCCGATCCTGCGGCAATCCGGGCCGCGTTTGCCGGGGCCTCGTCCCTGGCCGAGGCCTGGGCCCAGCTGCCGGACGAAGAACAGCACATCAACTCCATCCGCGCGCTGCTCTCGCACGCGCTCCATGCGGGCGCCGGCTTCGACCGCGAGGCCTGGGACACCCTCGACTTCGAACAGATCGACGGATCCATGCGCACTGCGTACCTGCCCGTGGTCACGCTCAAGAAGGACTGAAGATGACTGACGACATCACGGCGACGGCGGCGGTCGCGCCCGACGAGACCTCCGGCGATCACCTCCACACCGATCCCTTCACCGTCGCCCCGCGGGACACCTTCGTGGACGGCGCCGCCCTGTTCCCCGGCGACACCGGTGTGCTCCCGATGAAGGTCCGCCAAGCCCTCGTGAAACTCCTCAAAGGCCCGTACGTCGACGGCGGCCGGGACGAAAAACTGTGGACCACGCTGTTGGACAACCAGCTGATCCTCCGCAGCCGCCTGTCCGAACTGTTCCTCACCCTGCAGCTGGATCACGAACGGAAGGTCGCCGTGCTCCGACCGGTGGACCCGGAGGCCATCGGCGGCGGCACCCGCTCCAGCATCCTGCGCCAGCAACGCGCCCTGAGCCGGATCGAAACAATCGTGCTGCTCCGCCTCCGCCTGCTGCTGGACCGCCACGTCACCGCCCAGACGGATCCCACGATCACGCGCGAGGAAATCGCCGAACTCGTGGCCCACTACCAGCCCTCTGGCCAGCAGGACGCCCTGCGGGATTCCGACGTCGTCAACCGCGCCATCACCAAGCTCCTGGCCCGCCAGCTCCTCCTCACCACCGGCCTGGACGAGGTCTACACCATCTCCAACGCCCTCCCCCTGGCCCTCCCCTTCGAAAACATCGGCGACATTCCCGCCCAAATCGAAGCCCTTATCGCGGCCAGCACCGACCAGGCAGGAACAGAACCCCTGCTGGAGTTCGATGCCGACAAGCCCGCCGAGGACGACACGGAGGACGACGACGACGGCGAGACGGCCGAAGGCGAGGATGACAACGAGGCAGCAGCCGCTACGGATGCCGAAGGTGAGCTGACCAGCGACGACGACGGCGATGCCGCCCCGGGAGTGGCATCTAAGGGACCGGACGAGGGCCCCGATGCGAGCTTGCGAACATTGGGAAGTCCGGGGCCGCTGTCGGAGCCGGCAGCGTCGTCCGCAGGACGAATGCTGTCCGGCGAAGGGACGGGGGCGGCATCGCCGTCGTCGTCACCCAGCCACACCGACGAAGCAGAGGCAGCCAGATGAGCATCGCAACCATGCTGCCGATGGGCGAGCTGACGAACCCGGGCCAGATGCGCCTCGCCCTCGTGCAGGTAGTCAATTGGGGCACATTCCATGGCGCGCACACGATGCACGTGGACCGCAACGGCACGCTGTTGACCGGCAATTCCGGCGTCGGCAAGTCCACGCTGTTCGACGCGATGCTCCGGGTCTTTGACGCCCGTCCCCGCTCCAACGAGGCGGCGGCGCAGCGGGCCGGAGGCGCTGTCGAGGACAAGCGGACCACCTTCACGTACATGCGCGGCAAGGTGGGGGACAAGGCGGTCGGCGAGGGCTCGGCGAGTGCCTTCCAGCGTCCCGGCGCCACCTGGTCGGCCGTGGCGCTGACCTTCGATAACGCCGCCGGCACCCGGGTGACGGTTTCGGCGCTGTTCGACCTGCCGAAGAACGGCACGGAGTCCAGCGTCGGGCGGTACTACCTGATCGACAACAAGCCGTTGGATCTCACCGCGATCGAGGGCGTTGCGGAGAAGCGGTTCACCAAGTCGGTCCTGGACGCCATCTTCCCGGATGCCCAGGTCTTCGACGTGCACAAGGCCTTCGCGGAGCGCTTCCGCCGGTTGCTGGGCATCAATTCGGACCAGGCCCTGCCGCTGCTGCGCGTCATCCAGGCCGGCAAGGGCCTGGGCGGCAGCGTCAACACCTTCTTCCGCGACCAGGTCCTGGATGCCCCCGCCACGCTGTCCGCCGCGGACGACGTCGTCGAGGAATTCAGCAACCTGATGTCCATCCGGCAGCGCCTTGAGGACGTCCGGCAGCAGCGGGACCAGCTGGCCCCGGTGCCCGCTCTGAACAAGGAGTACGCCCAGTCCCTGCTGGATGCCAACCGGCTGCGGGACCTTGCCGGGGAGGAATTCGAGGCCTACAAGCAGCAGCTGGCCGTCACCGTGCATGAGAAGACGCTCGCCCGGCTCAAGGACCTGGCCCAGGCGAAGGCAAAGGAGCTGGGGGCCGAACGGGGCATCCGGGACGGCCTGGCCAAGGAGCTCCGCCAGCTCGAAACCGACTACAACAACCAGGGCGGCAACGCGATCTCCGCGATCGAGCAGTCGCTGGAGAACGCGCGGGTGGGGCTCAAACTCCGCCAGCAGGTGGAGGAATCGGCGCGCCAGGCGCTCTCCGACGCCGGCCTGGAACTGGAGTGGACGGCAGCCGGCTGGGAGCAGGCGCACGCACACGCGGCCGCCCGCTCGGCTGAGCTGGCCGACGACTCGGAAGCGCTCAAGGAGCTGCGTTTTGAGGCCTTCGACGGCCACGCCACCAAAAAACGTGAGTTGGCAGCAGCCCAGCAGGAGCTCGTCTCGCTGAAGACGCGCAAGTCCCTGCTGCCGCCGTCGAGCATCGAGAACCGCAGCGCCATCGCGGCCGCCACGGGGATTGCCGAAGAAAACATGCCCTTCGGCGGCGAGCTGATCGATCTTGCCGAGGGGCAGGATCGGTGGCGGCCTGCCGCCGAGCGCGCGCTGCGCAGCCTCGCCACCACGCTGCTGGTCCCGGGCGAGCACTTCGCCGCGGTCACCCGGTATCTCAACGACCATTCGGTCCGGGGCGCCCTGCGCGCGGTGGACGTCTCGAAGCCGCTCGCCGGGGGCGCGCTGGCCGTCGAGGACGCGGCGGACACGGATCTTCTGCGCAAGTTGGACATCCTCACCACGGGACCGGCGGGGGAGGCCGGCGAGTGGATCCGCGAACGGATCGCCCTGGACTTTGCCTACCCGTGTGTCGAGGACCCGGATGAGCTCTCCCGCCTGGACAAGGGCCTGAGCCTGGGCGGTGTGGTCAAGCGCAACCGCCACACCGTGGAAAAGGATGACCGCTTCACGTCCCGCCAGGACTATGTCCTCGGCTTCGACAACGCCTCCAAACTTGATCTGGTGGCCGGACAGGTCGAGGACCTGCAGCAGGACCTGGCCAAGGCCGCCGAGTTGGCGCAGAGCCGGGAGGAATCGCATCAGGGGATGACCCGGCAGCTCGAAGCCCTCCGCCGGGTGGCCGAGGACCACCGGCCGTGGGAGCAGGTCTCGGCCGCCGTGGCCGCGGAGGACCTCGCCCGGATCGAGCAGCGGCTCAGGGATGCCCTCGCAGCGCAGGCCGACCTGGAGCCCCTGCGCGGAAATATCGAAGCCGCGCGGCACAAACACCAGTCCAGCACCGAGGCCGCGGCTGTGCTGCAGAGCGAGTACAAGGCGCTCGATTCGCGGCTCACGGCTGCAGACGCGCTGTTGGACGCCGCGCGCGGCCGGCTGGCACAGTCGCCGCCGTCGGACGCCACCGTGGCCGCGCTGGAACCGTACTTCGCCGGCTTCGGCGACGTCCTGGAGATGCATGAACTGGACAATCTCGCCAACCAGGTCCGGACCCGGCTCCTTGCCGAACTGCACACGGCGGAGTCCGGCGGACAGGCCACCTCGGAGCGGCTCACCCGCATCTTTGAGGGCTTCGTCCGCGAATGGGGAACCGCGATTTCGGCGGACCACGGAACGTCCATCGGGGCCGCAGGGGAGTTCGAGTCCCGCTACCACGCCATTGTCAGCGACGGGCTGCCGGCGCAAGAGCTCGAGTTCCGCGCGTTCTTCAACCAACGTACGCACGAGTCCTTCAGCACCCTGCTGCATCTGCTGGACGAGGAGCGCCGCTCCATCACCACCCGCATCCTCCCGCTCAACGGCATCCTGTCCGAGGTGAACTTCCACGAGGGCAGCTTCCTGGAACTCGACATCAAGCAGACCCTTCCCGCCACGGCCAAGCAGTTCAAGGACGCCATCCAGAACGCGCTCAAAATCCGGCACACGCGCCCCGTCAAGGCCGGCACTGCGGAGACTGACGACGACGCCGAGCTCACCAGCCGTTACAAATCGCTCGAAACGCTGGTCAAGCGGCTGAGCTCGCAGACGCCGGAGGACCGCCGGTGGCGTGCGGAAGTGCTGGACGTCCGCGGACACCTGTTCATCCAGTGCAAGGAGCACCGCGAGGTGGAGGGCACCGGCGCCAAGGGTGCAGGAAAGGGCTCCAAGAAGACCGAGGTGTTCATGCACGCGGATACCGGTTCCATGTCCGGCGGCGAGCGGCAGCGGTTCACCGCGTTCATCATGGCGGCAGCGTTGAGCTACCAGCTGGGCATTGCCGAACAGGGCTTCACCACTTACGGGACCGTGATGATGGACGAGGCGTTCGTCCTCGCGTCGGAGGAATTTGCCGGTGCCGGTATCAAGGCGCTGCATGAGTTTGGGTTCCAGTTGCTGCTGGCCGCCCCGGAGAACGTGATCGACCTGTCCCGGCATCTGGGCTCGGTCACGGAGATCCTGCGGGACAAACGCACCAACCGCTCCGGGGTGCTGACCGCTCCCGTGATCGGTCCGCGCGCCGGGATCGAGGGAAGCTGGCGTTCCGAGGCCAACCCGGTGGACATCGTCCTGCGCTGAGCCCTCGGATCAAGCGCGGCGAGTGTTATCGGCTTTATCGCGGATAAATATAACAAATCGATGGATTTATTACTGTGACTCTGGTGCCGCGCCTGAGTGGCGTGCGACTCTTTTGAGCATCAACTCCTCGCCCGCTCCACCCGGGGGCATCGCGGAACTCTCCGTCCGCGGTGCGCAAGCCTTTTCACCCCCGCCGAGCTTGAGGGCGCCCTCAAGAAAGGCATCACCATGCGCTCTTCGCATCGCGCACCCTTCGTCGCCGCCGTCGCAACCGCTGCAACCCTTGCCCTGACCGGCTGCGGTGCCGGAACTTCGGGCGGAAATGCGTCGCCCGGGGCCGTTGCCAACCCGTCGGGATCTGCGAGTGCCGTGTCGGCCCCGGGCACAGCCGCTCCCGCCACCTCGAGTCCCGAGCCGACCAGCCCGACGACGGCGGCCAGCGAACCGCCGTCGTCCGCTCCCGCGCCGGCAGGCCTGGCGACGTACACCTTCCCGGACGGCCACGTATCCTTCAAACACCCGGTTGACTGGCGGGTGGAGCTCTTCAGTGTGGGAGGCTCGCCGTTCGTGGGAACGGCCACCGTTTACGACGCGGCCGGCACCAAGCAGGCCACGGTGTACTCCGGGCAGATCGCCGATGGGGTGACGAGCCCGGTGACCAGGACGGTCTTCGAATCCGTACCCGTTCCGGGACTGCGGGGCCAGCCTGCGCCGGCGGCGCAGTACTCGTTCTACGTGGACCGAGTGAATGAGATTGCGACGTACCGCATGCACTTGACGGCGGGCGCCCCGATCCCCGGCGCGGAGATGGCGCTTGATGGCATCATCCGGACCGCGCAGGGCGTGCTGGTGGCCGAAGTCCACTTCATCGAAAAGCCCTTCGCCAGCGATGAGGCGGCCAAGTCGTGGCTGGCAGGTGCCGAGGGGCAGGCCCTCAGGGCACTGCTGTTGAGCCTCTCCTACAGCTGACCGCCGCCGGCCGGACTTGTCGAATCCGGGTTCGACAAGTCCGGCCCGTCAGCTTGCCGGCCCTGAGCGCGCTCCAGGAAGTGGGACGTGCGAGTGGCCAGGCCTTCGATCTGTCGGGGGCGTGCTTATTCTGCCTGAAATTGCCAAAAGCACGCAGCCGTACAATTACGTTACGAGAACGTTCCCTAATGCACAGAAGGATAGGCTAGCCTTACTTAGGTTCGCATCATTGACCTAAGGACCTTCATGACTCCCCCTGTTTCTCTGGCGCTGCCGGCTGCCTCTGCCCGCCCCGGCCTATTCGGCAAGGCTCGAATGAGTGCAGCCGCCGCAAGGACGGCAGCCGTGCTGGCCGTAGCCGTCCTTACGCTGAGCGCCTGCTCCACCGGCCCAGCCGCCTCCGCGCCGGCCGACTCCGCAGCTCAGACCGCCAGCTCGGACTTCCCGGTCACCATCAAGCACGCCTTCGGCGAAACCACCGTCCCGGAACAGCCCAGGCGCGTCGTCACCGTGTCCTGGGTCAACGACGACGTTGCGATCGCCCTCGGCGTGGTCCCGGTTGGCCTCCCGAAGAACGAGTGGGGCGGCAATGATCTTGGTTCCACGCCGTGGAAGGATGCCGCGCTGGAAAAGCTCGGCGCGGGCTTCGGCTCAGACGCGGCTCCGGTTCAGTTCTCCGAGGCGGACGGCGTCAACTTCACCGAAATCGCCAAGCTCGACCCCGATGTCATCCTGGGCGCTTACTCCGGCCTGAAAGAAGAGGATTACAAGAAGCTCAGCGAAATCGCCCCCGTGGTCGCCTATCCGGACATCGCGTACGGCACTCCCTGGCAGGAAACGACCAGCATGATCGGCACCGCCCTCGGCAAGGAAGCGGAGGCCACGAAACTGATCGCCGACACCGAAGCCACCATCAAGGACAAGGTGTCCAAGTACCCGCAGCTGGCCGGCAAGACCTACATCTACGGCAATCTGGAGCCCGCCAAGAGCGACGGCGTCAATGTCTACACCGCCAACGACAACCGGCCCCGCTTCCTCGACTCGCTCGGCATGAAGCTGGCCCCCGTGGTTGAAGAGAATTCCAAGGGCTCCGAGGAGTTCTTCATCCCATGGTCCGCCGAAAAGGCCAATGAACTGGACTCGGACATCTTCGTGACCTGGGTACCTGACGCTGCCACCACAGGGTCGATCACCGCGGACCCGCTGCTCGGCCAGATTCCCGCCGTCAAGAGCGGCGCACTCGTGGCGGACTCGGACAACACGCTCACGCTCTCCATCTCCGCCTCCTCGCCCCTGAGCCTGCCCTGGTCCCTGGATACCTTCCTCCCGCAGCTGGCCAGCGCGGCAGATAAAGCAGCGAAGTAGCCAGCACCCATGAATCCAGTAACGACGACGGCGGTCCCGCCCGCCCGCGCAACTTCCGCTGTTGACGGGCCGGGTCAGCCGGCCCCCGCCCGCCGCGGCCGTCCCGCGTGGCTGCTGGCCGCCGTCGTCGTACTGGTACTCGTGACCGCCGCGTCCCTGGCGATCGGAGCCCGCGGCCTGGCGCCGGACATTCTGTGGCAGGCGCTGACGCGGTTCGACCCGGCCAACGGCGACCACGCCGTGGTGCACGCTCGCATCCCACGAACCGTCCTGGGCCTGCTCGCCGGGGCTGCGCTGGGGCTGGCGGGAGCCGCCATGCAGGGCGTCGCACGGAACCCCCTCGCAGATCCGGGCATCATGGGCGTCAACGCCGGCGCCGCGCTGGCCGTCGTCACCGGAATCTACGTGTTCGGGATTTCCTCGTTGACCGGCTACATCTGGTTCGCGTTCATCGGCGCCGCGGCCGCGGCCGCCGTCGTCTATCTGATCGCCTCGCTGGGCCGGGACGGCGCGACGCCGGTCAAGCTCGCCCTCGCCGGCGCCGCCCTGAGCGCGGGACTCTTCTCGCTGATGAACGTCATCCTGGTTTCCAGCCAGGACACGCTGGACCGCTTCCGGTTCTGGCAGGTGGGGGGCATCGCGGGCCGTGACTGGTCCGTAGTGCTCCCGGGCGTGCCGTTCCTGGTGCTCGGCGCGGGAATTGTGCTCGCCACCGGGCGGATCCTGAACGGCCTGGCCCTCGGCGACGATATTGCCCGCGGCCTGGGCCAGCGCGTGGGCGTCGTCCGCGGGGTCACCGCGCTGGGGATTGTCCTGCTGTGCGGTTCGGCGACCGCACTGGCGGGGCCCATCGGGTTCGTGGGCCTCGTCATTCCGCACGCTGTACGTTTCATGACCGGCCCGGACTACCGCTGGATCCTGCCGCTGTCGATGATCCTGGCCCCGGCGCTGCTGCTGGCGGCCGACGTGGCCGGCCGTGTCATCCTGCTTCCGGGCGAGGTTCCCGCCGGGATCATGACCGCCCTTGTGGGCGCGCCCGTGTTCGTGTGGCTGGTCCGGCGCGGGAAGGGGGCCGGGCTGTGAAACTCGCCGAAGCAAAAACCCCCGTTGCGCTATCACTTCCCGTCGCTAAAACCGCGGCTGAGCGACCAAAACTGAAAGCGCAACACTGGCGCACGGCCGTGCTGGCGCTTGCCGTCGTGGTCCTCTTCGCCGCGGGTGTGCTGCTGGGCAGCTACACCGTCACAATCCCGGACTTCTTCCGGATCCTGACAGCCCACTTCACCGGCGGTCCGAAGATCGCCGGCGCAAGCTTCATCGTGATGGAGAACAAGCTGCCGCGGGCGGTGATCGGGGCGCTAATCGGCGCTGCTTTCGGGCTCTCCGGCGGGCTGTTCCAGACCATGCTGCGCAATCCGCTGGCCAGCCCCGACGTGATCGGGATCAGTTACGGGGCAAGCGCGGCAGCCGTCACCGCAATCGTGGTTTTCGGGGCTTCGGGTGCCGCCGTGTCCGGCGCGGCCCTGGCCGGTGCGCTCTGCGTCGCCGCACTCATCTACGCCATCTCGCGCGGCGGGCCGTTGGGCTCCGGGGTGTCATCCGGAGGCCGGGGCGATGCTGCCGGCAACCGCCTGATCCTCGCCGGGATCGGAATCGCCGCCGCGCTCCAGGCCGTGGTCAGCTTCCTGATGACCCGCGCGGACATCCGCACCGCCGCTGACGCCCTCGTCTGGCTCAACGGCTCGCTGAACTCCGCAAGCTGGGACCGGGCCGGGGTGCTCGGCCTTGCGTTGCTCGTCCTGGTCCCGGCCGTCATCTTCCTGGTCGGGCGCCTGCGCATCCTCGAACTGGGCGACGATGCCGCAGCGGGACTCGGTGTAAGGGTCGGGAACACGCGCCTGGCGGTGGTGGTCACCGCCGTCGCCCTCGCTGCTGCCGCAACGGCGGCGGCCGGCCCGGTCGCCTTTGTGGCCTTCCTCGCCGGTCCGATCGCCCGTCGATTCGTCCGCAAGGCGAGCCTCCCGGCTTCGGCCCTGGCCGGCGCGCTGATCGTCCTCGCGGCGGATTACCTTGCGGCGAACATCGCCCCGCTGCTGCTTGACGGAACCGTCCTGCCCGTCGGCGTGGTCACCGGGGCGCTCGGCGGGCCCTTCCTGCTCTGGCTGCTGGTCAGCTCCAACCGAAAGGACGCCTGAAATGGCAGTCTTGAACACCGCCGGCCTGACACTCACCTACGGCCAGCGCACGGTCATCGAGGGGCTGACTGCTCAGATTCCGCCGGGAAAAATCACCATGATCGTCGGCGCCAACGCCTGCGGGAAATCCACGTTGCTCCGCGGCCTGTCCCGGCTGCTTAAGCCTGCCTTCGGCATGGTCACGCTGGACGGCACCGACATCCACGCCCGGCCCGCCCGCCAGCTCGCACGCAGCCTGGGGCTACTCCCACAGCATCCGACGGCGCCGGACGGCATCACGGTCCGCGACCTCGTGGGCCGCGGCCGCTACCCGCACCAAGGGTTCTTCCGGTCCTGGTGTGCCGACGACGAGCGGGCTGTACAGGAGGCGCTCACCGCGACGAACACTCTGGAGCTCGCCGACCGGAACGTGGACGAGCTCTCTGGCGGGCAGCGCCAGCGCGTATGGATCGCGATGGCCCTCGCCCAGGAAACCGACGTGCTGCTCCTCGATGAGCCGACCACCTATCTGGACCTCGCCCACCAGGTGGAGGTCCTGGACCTCATCACCGACCTCAACCGTCAGCGCGGCACCACCGTGGTGATCGTGCTGCACGACCTCAACCTTGCGGCCCGGTACGCGGACCACGTCATCGCCATGAAGGGAGGACGGATCGTGGCCGAAGGCGCCGCCCGGGACGTGGTCACAGAAAACATGGTGAAGGACGTCTTCGGCCTGGACTGCCGGGTAGCTCCGGACCCGGTTTCCGGAGCGCCATTGATCATCCCGCTTGGCCGCCACCACGCCCATTCCGCCGCCACAACCACCCTGGAGCTGATCCCATGACCGCAGCCAACAGCACCTTCCGCACCGACCATGCCCGGCAATCCGCCGCGGAACCGATGACCATGGCGTTCGAAGTCCAGGTCACGGCCGTCCAGCAACTCACGCCGACTTTCCGCCGGATCACGTTCGGCGGCTACTCGCTGCGGGACTTCGGCGTGCACGGCAACACCCTCGACCTGCGGATCAAGCTCATGATCCCGTCCCTGGGCGACGACGGCAGCACGCTCCCGCTGCCCGAACTCCGGACCGAACAGACGGGTTGGTACCAGGATTGGCTCGCCCGGGACCCGGCCACCCGGGGCTCCATGCGGACCTACACAGTGCGCCGGGAACGCCTCGACGCCGTCTACCCCGAGATCGACGTCGACTTCGTGCTGCACGTTGACGACGCCGGCCACGGCGGCCCGGCGGCGCACTGGGCACTGGGTGCCAAACCGGGGGATGCGATCACCCTGATCGGGCCCAACAACAGGGCAGCACACTGCGTCACGGCAGGACACTACTCGGGCATCGAATGGCGGCCCGGCCTGGCCCAGCGCGTGCTGCTGGCCGGCGACGAGACGGCGGTTCCCGCCATCAGCGCCATCCTCGAGAGCCTCCCGGACTATATGAGTGGGCACGCCATCCTGGAGGTCCCCGAAATAAGCGACTTTCAAAAGCTGGGGACAGCGGCGGACGTCGACATCACTTGGCTTGCGCGTGGTGCTGCGGCAAGCCCGGTTCCGCACGGCCAGCTCCTGCAGGAAGCGGTCCGCGCTGCAGTGCCGCTCCCGGGCTGGGTAGGCATCAGGGCTCCGGAGCGGGCAGCCGGGCCCGAGCCCGAGGATGTCAACGTGGATAAGGAAATCCTCTGGGAGACTCCGGCCCGGATGGACGCCGCGGCCATCGGCGCTGGCAGGAACCCGGACACCCCCGCCGGTGCGCTGCCGTTTTATGCCTGGCTTGCCGGTGAAGCGGGCGCCATCAAGGACATGCGGCGCTATCTGGTCCGGGACGTGGGTATTGACCGGAAACAGGTGGCGTTCATGGGCTACTGGCGGCAGGGGAAGGCCGAACTCTGACCCGGCGTTCCCTCACGAGCGGTGGGGAACGGCGAATGGTAAGGGAACGGCAGTCAGGAAACGGCCGGAGATTGAGGGGACGCCGAGGACGCCAGCCGATGACGCTAGCCGTCCAGGAGGTTCTCGTAGCCGGGAGCCACCCGGTTGGCGTGGAACTCCATGACCTCGAACTCGGCCACGCCGTTGATGTAGAACGGATCCTTGGCCAGCGCGGCGTCCAGGGCTCCCCGGTCGGTGTTGGAGAGCAGCAGCCCGCCGGTGCGGGGAATCTTCCGCCCGGCAACCAGAAAAACGCCCTCGTCGAAGGCCGCCTGCAGCCACGTCACGTGCGCGGGGAGATGAAATTCAACGATCTCTTCGGGGACCTTATAGGTCAGGGAGACGACGTACATACGGTCAGCCTACCGCCTGCCTCGCCGCACGCCCCGGGACCGATCCACGGGGTCAGGTCCTCGGTTGAACGGTCAAGCTTCAAGACTCCTAGAATGGACCCATGACCGAACCGCGCTGGCTCAACGCCGACGAACGCCGGGCCTGGCTGGCCCAGCTGAGCATCAA
Organism: Pseudarthrobacter sp. MM222; assembly: GCF_947090775.1. Lineage (NCBI taxonomy): Bacteria > Bacillati > Actinomycetota > Actinomycetes > Micrococcales > Micrococcaceae > Pseudarthrobacter > Pseudarthrobacter sp. MM222. Next base: position 4,100,883 of record NZ_OX352321.1, on the reverse strand, counting down.
TACGCTGCTGCCAGCGGCCCTGGACACCCAGCTTCACGGTGCCGGGAAGCTCTCCCTTTTCGACTACAACGTGCTGGCGATGCTCTCCGAGGCGGAGGATCGGTTCTTGCCCATGAGCGAACTCGCCGCACGCACCAGCGCCTCCCTCTCCCGGCTTTCACATGTGGTCACCAAGCTGCAAAACCGTGGCTGGTTGGAACGCCGTCAGCATCCGGGAGATGCCAGGGTCACCACGGCCCACCTCACGGACGCCGGCATGGATACCATCGAACAGCTCGCTCCCGGGCACGTCGAGGCCGTCCGGTCCCTGTTCCTTGATGCCCTCAGCGAGGACGACGTCGCCGACCTGGCCCGGATCGGTGAGAAGATCGTGGCCCGCCTCGACGACGACCACTGGATCCTGCGCGAAAGCCAGTAACAGCCTGTCGCACACGATGGTGCACCGGAACCATCGTGCGGCCCGCATGCTTTGTTTGCTCGGGGCAACTGCTGGCAGACTGGCTCCATGGATTTCACCTCCCGCTACGTAGCCCTCGGAGACTCCTTCACCGAAGGCGTCGGCGACGAAGACCCCACCCGGCCCAACAATGTCCGGGGCTGGGCGGACCGCGTGGCAGAACAGCTCGGTGCCGCGGATCCGGGCTTCGGGTATGCGAACCTGGCTATCCGCGGCCGGAAGCTCCGCCAGATTATGGCCGAACAGGTGGACGCCGCCGTCGCCCTTAAGCCCACGTTGGTGAGCATTTACGCCGGTGCCAACGACATCCTGCGGCCCAAGATCGACATCGATGACCTGCTGGTGGACTACGACGCCGGCATCCGCAAGCTCAAGGCCACGGGTGCCACCATTGTCATGTTCACCGGATTCGACTCCCGCGGCTCCAAGATTTTCGGCACCACGCGCGGCCGCACCGCCATCTACAACGAACTGGTCCGCGGAATCGCGGGCGACCACGGCGCGCTCCTGGTGGATTACTGGCGCTTCAGCGAGTACTACGACTGGGGCATGTGGGACACCGACCGGATGCACATGTCCGCGGCCGGACACGCGAATATGGCCAAACGCGTCCTGACCGTGCTGGAGCACGACCATTCGATCGACGTCCCGCCCATGACGCCGGTGCCGGAACTGAGCCGGACCGAGACGATCCGCGCTAACGCACGCTGGGTCCGCGAATTCGCCGCGCCGTGGGTGGTCCGCCGCGTCACCGGGAAGTCCTCCGGCGACGGCCTGGCGCCGCGGTACGGCCAGCTCACTCATCTATAGGAATCGTCGAATATAGGGATCGTCGAGCCCGGGACCAGGCATCGGCCCTAGCTGGCTGGCACACTGTGTGGACTACTACTCAACTGGTTTTCGAAATCACGCAAGGAGCAGTTCAACGATGAGCACCACGCCACTCGAATTTCCAGAAGGCTTTCTCTGGGGCGCGGCGACGGCCGCGTACCAGATCGAGGGGGCCGCGCACGAAGACGGCCGGCAGGACTCCATCTGGGATGCCTTCGCGCGCAAGCCCGGGGCCGTTGCCGATGCCCATAACGGCGAGGTGGCCTGCGACCATTACCACCGCTCGGCGCAGGATGTTGCCCTGATGGGGGAATTGAACCTGTCGGCCTACCGCTTCTCCACGTCGTGGGCGCGGTGCATGCCGGACGGTGGGACGCCCAACCCGGACGGCATCCGGTTCTACTCCAGGCTGGTCGACGAGCTGCTCGCTGCCGGCATCACGCCGTGGCTGACCCTCTACCACTGGGACCTGCCGCAGGCCCTGGAGGACGAGGGCGGCTGGGCCAACCGGGAAACCGCGGAACGCTTCGCTGACTATGCGGCGGTGATGCACGAGGCCCTGGGCGGCCGTGTCCGCATCTGGACCACCCTGAACGAGCCATGGTGCTCCGCGTTCCTGGGCTACGCCGAAGGAGTCCACGCACCGGGCCGCACGGAACCTGCCGCGGCGCTCGCCGCCGCCCACCACCTGTTGCTGGGCCACGGCCTCGCCACGCAGCGGTTGCGCGCCCGGGACCCGGAGGCGAAACTCGGGATCACGCTCAACCTCAACGTTTTCGACCCGGTCGACCCCGCGGACGAGGGGGACCGCGACGCCGCGCGCCGCCTCGACGGCCAGTTCAACCGGATCTTCCTGGACCCGCTGTTCCGCGGCGAGTACCCCGCCGATCTGCTGGCGGACGTGTCCCACCTCGGTCTGGCCGACGTCATCCGCGCGGGCGACCTGGAAGTCATCGCCGAGCCGATCGACCTGCTCGGAGTGAACTACTACCACGGCGAAGCCGTCACGAAGTCGCCCCCAACGGCCACGGCGCAGCCGTCGCCCTTTGTTGCCGCCGACGGCGCACATTCCGTGCCGCGGGGCCTGCCGGTCACCGGGATGGGGTGGGAAGTCCAGCCCGACGGACTCCGGCGGCTGCTGAACCGGGTGCAACAGGAATACACGGGACCGGCCGGCATTCCGATCTACATCACCGAGAACGGGGCTGCCTACGAGGACGTCCCCGATGCCGACGGCTTCGTCGACGACCAGGACCGCCTCACCTTCTTCGACGCCCACCTTCGAGCCCTCCACGCGGCGGTGGCCGACGGGGTGGACGTGCGCGGATACCTGGCGTGGTCCCTGATGGACAACTTCGAATGGGCCTACGGCTACCACCAGCGTTTTGGGCTGGTGCGGGTGGACTACGAATCGCAGCAACGCATCCCCAAAGCCAGCGGCCGCTGGTATGCCGGCGTCGCCGCGCAAAACGCGTTGCCGCCTGCACCGTGACTGCAACCCGACTAACGCGACATCGCTAACTCGACGCCCGAAACCCCGGTGTCCCCAGCAGCCCGCCGTCGGGCAGCGTGGCGAGCACTTCGACCTCCCACTCGTCCGTTGCCCGGTCCAGCATCGGACGGCCGCCGGCCACAATCGCTGTCGCCAGTACGTCGGCGGTGACAATGTCCAGGGCGACCACCGACACCTGGACGAAGTCGGCCAGGCCCGCGCCGGCCGTCCAGATATGGTCTCCACGCTCCGCTGAGCCGGACGTTGCCAGGGCGGTAAAGCGGCCGGCACCGCCCAGCGGGACAGCCGTGGCGAGTCTTCTTCGGTCGGCCGGATCGACTATCCCTGCCTGCCACGGCACCCCCGAACCCGGCTCGGGCGAGCCGCTCACCAGCACGTCACCGCCGGCATTCAGGCACCAATCCTCCAGCCCAACGCCCCGGAGGGCGGCGCCCGACCGCCGGATGGCGTAGCCCTTGATGGTCCCCGACAGGTCGAGCACACCGTCGGCCAGCCACAACGCCACTGCGCCGGCCACGGACGGTGCGAGCACTGTCAGCAGGTCGGCTCGGAACAACCGCCGCCGGGACTGCGACCGGAACGCGTCTGGCGCGCCGTGAGGGCGGTCCGTGTCGCCGGCCTGTCGGCGCGTCCCCGCTGCAGCAGCGGACTGGAGTCGTGGATTCATGACACCAGCGTCCGCCCCGCCCCTATTATTTCGCTGTGAGAGGCCTACGGTGCAGATATGTCTTGGCGGAACTCTTGTCGCTGGCCCTTATACACCCCACGGTGGTGGATTGGTCTTTAATTCGCCAAGCTCGTAGACTTGGTAGGCGCTAGGTGGCGCGGAGCGTGTGCAATTGCTCCGGTTGGCGGGATTTGTCTGCAGCAACGACAGTCCTGATGGCCGGTAGTTAGGGGCTCAAGTTGCGTGCACTCCTGTATTCGCCCAGTATCCCGGTACTCTGCAGCGGCTTTCCGAAAGGTATCCGCCGCCCGTGACCGTGGCCCACTATCTTCGCCGCAGTGAGGACAACAGCCGGTTTGCGCCGACTGCCTGAACGTTGCGTCGACAAAATGATGTGGGGGCTGGATGCGGACGCTGCCTGTCGCACGGTTAGGCGGGAACTCCGCCAACTGTTTCATTTATTTTAGGAGAGTCGTCATGGCAGCACACTGCCAGGTGACCGGAGCCGAGCCGGGCTTTGGACACAGCATTTCGCACTCGCACCGTCGCAACAAGCGCCGGTTCGACCCGAACATCCAGAAGAAGCGCTACTGGGTTCCGTCCCTGCGCCGTAATGTCACCCTGCAGGTCTCTGCACGTGGCATCAAGACCATCGACGTGCGTGGCATCGACGTAGTCGTAGCCGCCATCCTGGCACGAGGAGTGAAGCTCTAGTGGCAAAGGACAAGGACGTACGTCCGATCATCAAGCTCAAGTCGACCGCGGGCACGGGTTACACCTACGTGACGCGCAAGAACCGTCGTAACGATCCGGACCGCATGGTTCTGAAGAAGTACGACCCCAAAATCCGCCAGCACGTCGAATTCCGAGAGGAGCGCTAAACACATGGCTAAGAAGTCAATGATCGCTAAGAACGAACAGCGTAAAGTCATCGTCGAGCGTTACGCTGCAAAGCGCCTCGAACTGAAGAAGGCTCTGGTTGATCCCAACTCAACCGACGAAGCGCGCGAAGCTGCTCGCCTCGGCCTGCAGAAGCTGCCCCGCAACGCTTCTCCGGTACGTCTGCGTAACCGCGACATCATCGATGGCCGCCCGCGCGGTACCTTCCAGAAGTTCGGCATCTCCCGTGTTCGCTTCCGCGACATGGCTCACCGCGGTGAGCTCCCGGGCATCACGAAGTCTTCCTGGTAATTCAGCACGCTTGATGCCAGTGGCTTGAGAAGGGCCGGCAACCGTTTGGTTGCCGGCCCTTCTTGCGTTTAAGCCAGCTGCCTTGCTTTTGTGCCGACTGGCCGCCGTGGTGACCCGCGGTGACCGAGGCCATGTCGGGTGGAGTTGCGGTGGGGGTTGGGTGGGTGTATTGTTTTCTAAGTCGCCGAGAGGGAGACCAGCGGGAATGCTGGGAACCGGAGGCGGCCAATCCCCTAAAATTTTCAAGGCCAGGATCTGGTTGGCGTTTCGTGCGCTGCGGGTTCGGGTGGGGTTGGTTTGGTTGCTGGTGTGGTCCTGGAAGCGGGATTTGCATCGGGGGCTGGAACCGGGTAAGTTTGAAAAGTTGCTCCGGAGCGATCCACGGCTGAGATGTTGTGGTGGTGCCGGGTGTGTCTGTTGTTTGAGAACTCAATAGTGTGCCAAGTTTGTTGATACCAATTTATTACTAATTGGTTGAATTGACTGGATTGTGCCACCCCGTGGTGTGGTCTGGTTTTTACAGCTGGTTTCAAATTTTGTGCGGCCATTTTCTCCCGTTTTCCCGGGGGTGGTGGTTGTGTCTGTTTTTGTTTTACTTCAACGGAGAGTTTGATCCTGGCTCAGGATGAACGCTGGCGGCGTGCTTAACACATGCAAGTCGAACGATGAACCTCACTTGTGGGGGGATTAGTGGCGAACGGGTGAGTAACACGTGAGTAACCTGCCCTTAACTCTGGGATAAGCCTGGGAAACTGGGTCTAATACCGGATATGACTCCTCATCGCATGGTGGGGGGTGGAAAGCTTTATTGTGGTTTTGGATGGACTCGCGGCCTATCAGCTTGTTGGTGAGGTAATGGCTCACCAAGGCGACGACGGGTAGCCGGCCTGAGAGGGTGACCGGCCACACTGGGACTGAGACACGGCCCAGACTCCTACGGGAGGCAGCAGTGGGGAATATTGCACAATGGGCGCAAGCCTGATGCAGCGACGCCGCGTGAGGGATGACGGCCTTCGGGTTGTAAACCTCTTTCAGTAGGGAAGAAGCGAAAGTGACGGTACCTGCAGAAGAAGCGCCGGCTAACTACGTGCCAGCAGCCGCGGTAATACGTAGGGCGCAAGCGTTATCCGGAATTATTGGGCGTAAAGAGCTCGTAGGCGGTTTGTCGCGTCTGCCGTGAAAGTCCGGGGCTCAACTCCGGATCTGCGGTGGGTACGGGCAGACTAGAGTGATGTAGGGGAGACTGGAATTCCTGGTGTAGCGGTGAAATGCGCAGATATCAGGAGGAACACCGATGGCGAAGGCAGGTCTCTGGGCATTAACTGACGCTGAGGAGCGAAAGCATGGGGAGCGAACAGGATTAGATACCCTGGTAGTCCATGCCGTAAACGTTGGGCACTAGGTGTGGGGGACATTCCACGTTTTCCGCGCCGTAGCTAACGCATTAAGTGCCCCGCCTGGGGAGTACGGCCGCAAGGCTAAAACTCAAAGGAATTGACGGGGGCCCGCACAAGCGGCGGAGCATGCGGATTAATTCGATGCAACGCGAAGAACCTTACCAAGGCTTGACATGAACCGGAAACGCCTGGAAACAGGTGCCCCGCTTGCGGTCGGTTTACAGGTGGTGCATGGTTGTCGTCAGCTCGTGTCGTGAGATGTTGGGTTAAGTCCCGCAACGAGCGCAACCCTCGTTCTATGTTGCCAGCGCGTTATGGCGGGGACTCATAGGAGACTGCCGGGGTCAACTCGGAGGAAGGTGGGGACGACGTCAAATCATCATGCCCCTTATGTCTTGGGCTTCACGCATGCTACAATGGCCGGTACAAAGGGTTGCGATACTGTGAGGTGGAGCTAATCCCAAAAAGCCGGTCTCAGTTCGGATTGGGGTCTGCAACTCGACCCCATGAAGTCGGAGTCGCTAGTAATCGCAGATCAGCAACGCTGCGGTGAATACGTTCCCGGGCCTTGTACACACCGCCCGTCAAGTCACGAAAGTTGGTAACACCCGAAGCCGGTGGCCTAACCCCTTGTGGGAGGGAGCTGTCGAAGGTGGGACTGGCGATTGGGACTAAGTCGTAACAAGGTAGCCGTACCGGAAGGTGCGGCTGGATCACCTCCTTTCTAAGGAGCACCTACAACCACCCTGCCGGGCGCATGCCCGTGTGGTGGGGTTGTCAGGAGTACGCCCGTTGCGCAGACGTTTGTTCTGCGGCGGGTGCTCACGGGTGGAATATCAACGAATAGCGGCCGTCGGTTCTTTCCCGGCACCCAGTACGGATCCCCTCTTGAGGGTGTCCTGGAACGGTGCGGGGGCGGGTACGGGCGGTTTAGTGTTTGGCACACTGTTGGGTCCTGAGACAACAGGACCGGGAGGTAACTTCCGGGACTGGTTTGTTTCTGGTTTCCTGGCTGCACCGAGCGCACGGTTTGGCCCTCCTTTTGTGGGGGTTCGTGTGGGGTGTGTGGTACGGGGTTGTTGTTTGAGAACTACATAGTGGACGCGAGCATCTTTTATAAGAAGCAATTTCCAAGAATATGAACCTGGATCTGTCCGGGTACTGCGTGCTGTGGCCCTTTTGGGTTGTGGTGGTGGTGTCCGGGTGGTTTTCGTGGTTCTCTCGAAATAGCGTTTTTGATCTTTTGTGGTCAAGTTTTTAAGAGCACACGGTGGATGCCTTGGCATTAGGAGCCGAAGAAGGACGTAGGAATCTGCGATAAGCCTGGGGGAGTCGATAACCGGACTGTGATCCCAGGGTGTCCGAATGGGGAAACCCCGCCAGGGGCGCGAGCTGCCTGGTGACCCGCATCTGAACACATAGGGTGCGTGGAGGGAACGCGGGGAAGTGAAACATCTCAGTACCCGCAGGAAGAGAAAACAATAGTGATTCCGTCAGTAGTGGCGAGCGAACGCGGATCAGGCTAAACCGTTCCATGTGTGATAGCCGGCGGGCGTTGCATGGTCGGGGTTGTGGGACTTCCCATTCTGTCTCTGCCGGGACAGTGGGGTGAGTAGTACAGGCATAGGTGAACGGTCTTGAAAGGCCGGCCAGAGAGGGTGTGAGCCCCGTAACCGAAATGTTGTGTACCGCCTGGTGAAGTATCCCAAGTAGCACGGGGCCCGAGAAATCCCGTGCGAATCTGTCAGGACCACCTGATAAGCCTAAATACTCCCTAATGACCGATAGCGGACCAGTACCGTGAGGGAAAGGTGAAAAGTACCCCGGGAGGGGAGTGAAACAGTACCTGAAACCGTGTGCTTACAATCCGTCGGAGCAACCTTGTAGTTGTGACGGCGTGCCTTTTGAAGAATGAGCCTGCGAGTTAGTGTTACGTCGCGAGGTTAACCCGTGTGGGGAAGCCGTAGCGAAAGCGAGTCTGAATAGGGCGTTGCAGTGGCGTGATCTAGACCCGAAGCGAAGTGATCTACCCATGGCCAGGTTGAAGCGACGGTAAGACGTCGTGGAGGACCGAACCCACTTCAGTTGAAAATGGAGGGGATGAGCTGTGGGTAGGGGTGAAAGGCCAATCAAACTTCGTGATAGCTGGTTCTCCCCGAAATGCATTTAGGTGCAGCGTTGCGTGTTTCTTACCGGAGGTAGAGCTACTGGATGGCTAATGGGCCCTACAAGGTTACTGACGTCAGCCAAACTCCGAATGCCGGTAAGTGAGAGCGCAGCAGTGAGACTGTGGGGGATAAGCTTCATAGTCGAGAGGGAAACAGCCCAGACCACCAACTAAGGCCCCTAAGCGTGTGCTAAGTGGGAAAGGATGTGGAGTTGCGAAGACAACCAGGAGGTTGGCTTAGAAGCAGCCATCCTTAAAAGAGTGCGTAATAGCTCACTGGTCAAGTGATTCCGCGCCGACAATGTAGCGGGGCTCAAGTACACCGCCGAAGTTGTGGATTTCAGACATGTGCCTAGCCTTCGTGGTTCAGGCGTCTGGAGTGGTAGGGGAGCGTCGTGTGGGCAGTGAAGTCGCGGTGTAAACCAGCGGTGGAGCCTACACGAGTGAGAATGCAGGCATGAGTAGCGAAAGACGGGTGAGAAACCCGTCCGCCGAATGATCAAGGGTTCCAGGGTCAAGCTAATCTGCCCTGGGTAAGTCGGGACCTAAGGCGAGGCCGACAGGCGTAGTCGATGGACAACGGGTTGATATTCCCGTACCGGCGAAAAACCGCCCATGCTGAACAGGGGATACTAACCGCCCGAGACCTGCCCGACCGCCCTTGTGGTGGAAGGGTTTTGGTGGAGCGCGGGACCTGATCCTGGGAGGCAAGCGTATTAACAGGTGTGACGCAGGAAGGTAGCCAAGCCGGGCGATGGTTGTCCCGGTCTAAGGATGTAGGGCGAACGGTAGGCAAATCCGCCGTTCATGATGCCTGAGACCCGATGGGACCCCCGTATGGGGGGATTTGGTGATCCTATGCTGCCGAGAAAAGCATCGACGCGAGGTTTTAGCCGCCCGTACCCCAAACCGACACAGGTGATCAGGTAGAGAATACTAAGGCGATCGAGAGAATTATGGTTAAGGAACTCGGCAAAATGCCCCCGTAACTTCGGGAGAAGGGGGGCCCCCATCGTGATGGACACAAGCTGTCCGGAGCGTGCAGGGGCCGCAGAGACCAGGGGGAAGCGACTGTTTACTAAAAACACAGGTCCGTGCGAAGTCGCAAGACGATGTATACGGACTGACTCCTGCCCGGTGCTGGAAGGTTAAGAGGACCGGTTAGCCGCAAGGCGAAGCTGAGAATTCAAGCCCCAGTAAACGGCGGTGGTAACTATAACCATCCTAAGGTAGCGAAATTCCTTGTCGGGTAAGTTCCGACCTGCACGAATGGAGTAACGACTTCCCCGCTGTCTCAACCATAAACTCGGCGAAATTGCAGTACGAGTAAAGATGCTCGTTACGCGCAGCAGGACGGAAAGACCCCGAGACCTTTACTATAGTTTGGTATTGGTGTTCGGAGTGGCTTGTGTAGGATAGGTGGGAGACGTTGAAGCCCGGACGCCAGTTCGGGTGGAGTCATCGTTGAAATACCACTCTGGTCACTTTGGACATCTAACTTCGGCCCGTAATCCGGGTCAGGGACAGTGCCTGATGGGTAGTTTAACTGGGGCGGTTGCCTCCTAAAAAGTAACGGAGGCGCCCAAAGGTTCCCTCAGCCTGGTTGGCAATCAGGTGTCGAGTGTAAGTGCACAAGGGAGCTTGACTGTGAGAGAGACATCTCGAGCAGGGACGAAAGTCGGGACTAGTGATCCGGCGGTACATTGTGGAATGGCCGTCGCTCAACGGATAAAAGGTACCTCGGGGATAACAGGCTGATCTTGCCCAAGAGTCCATATCGACGGCATGGTTTGGCACCTCGATGTCGGCTCGTCGCATCCTGGGGCTGGAGTAGGTCCCAAGGGTTGGGCTGTTCGCCCATTAAAGCGGTACGCGAGCTGGGTTTAGAACGTCGTGAGACAGTTCGGTCCCTATCCGCTGCGCGCGCAGGAAATTTGAGAAGGGCTGTCCTTAGTACGAGAGGACCGGGACGGACGAACCTCTGGTGTGTCAGTTGTACTGCCAAGTGCACCGCTGATTAGCTACGTTCGGATGGGATAACCGCTGAAAGCATCTAAGCGGGAAGCTCGCTTCGAGATGAGATTTCCATACACCTTGTGTGTGAGAGGCCCCCAGCCAGACCACTGGGTTGATAGGCCGGATGTGGAAGCGAGGACTAACGACTCGTGAAGCTGACCGGTACTAATAGGCCGATAACTTACACCACACACCACCCCGCGAACCCGTTCAAAAGGGGTTCGCACCCAGGGGTGGTACAAAGAAACAAGACTGCTTGCGTCCACTATGTGGTTCCCAACCAACAAACCCGGTCCCGCCGGCTTTGTTGCCACGGGAACAAAACCACAACTGAATAACAACACCACCCCCGCCCCCAAAGGGCGGGGAGCACATGTTGTAACCACAGATTTCCCACCCCCGACGCCCAGGCGCCCGGGGGACGGGTAACAGGGTTACGGCGGTCATAGCGTGGGGGAAACGCCCGGTCCCATCCCGAACCCGGAAGCTAAGACCCACAGCGCCGATGGTACTGCACCCGGGAGGGTGTGGGAGAGTAGGTCACCGCCGGACATAAATTACGGTCGAGAGCCTCCAGACACCGTCTGGAGGCTCTCCCGCATTTAACCCCCCACCACCAAACAACCCGCCACAACCGCCGGGCAGAGCCCGTCCCCGCCCCGGCCCGTGGCCGCCCCGTCCCGTCCCCGCCTCCGGGCGCCCACCACCGGCCCCTGCGAGAGAGGCGGCGGCGGGACCTCCGCAGACGACATCCCGCCGGACTCCAGTGAGCATGTTGCTCCCAGCAGCACGAGGCAGAACATATCGATCGGATACGGTACACGCGAACAGGCCGACGCTTCGGACTGTTCTTCCAGCTAGTGCCCTCACGCTATGAACACGCCTCGCTGATCTTGGCCTCGAACCGGAGTTTGGCCCGCGGGGGCGATGTCTTCGGAGACCAAGTCGTCGCCTCCGTGATGATCGACCGCATCGTCCACCACGCAGAGGTCGTCACCCCTAAAGGCTCCAGTTGCGGGCTTAGGAACCGCCGGATCGAATCGCTGCCCTCGACAAGACCCGAAAATACGGCAGAATAATTTGGTCAACGTGGATCAGTTTGGCTCAGTTTTCACCCCGTGAATCGGCTCACTTTTCGACCGGCGCTGATACGACGGCCGAAACCCGGAGTCTCCCGATGACCGACTCAGGACTATCCGACGCAACAGGGCCACGGGTCCTCTGCGCCCAAAGGCGCGGATCCGAATTCGACAGTACCCAGGGAGAGTCGGATTGCTCTTCCCTGGCCGGTGTGCGGACTCCGCGGCGGTTCCGAGAGGACCATCCCACTGCCTCCACGGCTTGCTACTCAACCCGAGGGAAGAACGAGACGGTCGGACCGAGGGCGGGCAGCCATAGGTGGGCCGGCGGCCCACGCGTCGGGTAACGCGGCCTCCGCGGTGGCCGAACCGAAGCTGGCCCAGGCCCGGTCGAATCAGGTTCCACAGTCCTGGTCTATTCGTCCCGCGAAGTCCACCTCACGAAGGGCCCCACCGGGCCACACGGGTTGCGTCGCTTCGCAGGTCCTTCCCGCCAGGCAACGCCCGGCGTGTCAGGGCCAACCCCGGATCCACCGTTATTCAGACACTCCCAGATTCCCTGGCGGCTCTGGCTTCGCGTCGCCTCCGCAGATGTGCCCGGAGGCGTCCACGGGTCAGCGGTAGGCGGGATCGCTACGTCGACAACACGAAGCGGGCAGCGGTGAACTGATCGCAGGCGACCTGGCGCAGGGCCAGGTGTGACCACTTCTAAGGCACGTCGTACGGCGCCGTATGGAGCCGGTTGGCAATTGAGCGGCGATGACCGTGTCTTCGGGATCACCGAAGTGGTACGGGCACTTACCGAAGGACCGGGCCGAGGCTGCAACTGGTTTCCGCTCGGGAGGAGCGGTCGCAGTGACCGCGAGTCTCCGCGTGGCCCCTGAACGCCGGCCAGTGATTACGTAGCGAGCTGGACGGCGGTGCCACTCGAGTGTCGGCCCATCATGGCGGGACGCAGGGCCCGCCGGGGTGACTCAACGCACAGAATGTGTTTGTATCCGCGGGGCTCGTTCGGAGGGCTTGAGGGGCCATCGCGGCCAGTGCTGGCGCGGATTTAGCGGGGTAGCGAGGCCATGTCGGGTGGAGTTGCGGTGGGGGTTGGGTGGGTGTATTGTTTTCTAAGTCGCCGAGAGGGAGACCAGCGGGAATGCTGGGAACCGGAGGCGGCCAATCCCCTAAAATTTTCAAGGCCAGGATCTGGTTGGCGTTTTGTGCGCTGCGGGTTCGGGTGGGGTTGGTTTGGTTGCTGGTGTGGGTCCTGGAAGCGGGATTTGCGTCGGGGGCTGGAACCGGGTAAGTTTGAAAAGTTGCTCCGGAGCGATCCACGGCTGAGATGTTGTGGTGGTGCCGGGTGTGTCTGTTGTTTGAGAACTCAATAGTGTGCCAAGTTTGTTGATACCAATTTATTATTAATTGGTTGAATTGACTGGATTATGCCACCCCGTGGTGTGGTCTGGTTTTTACAGCTGGTTTCAAATTTTGTGCGGCCATTTTCTCCCGTTTTCCCGGGGGTGGTGGTTGTGTCTGTTTTTGTTTTACTTCAACGGAGAGTTTGATCCTGGCTCAGGATGAACGCTGGCGGCGTGCTTAACACATGCAAGTCGAACGATGAACCTCACTTGTGGGGGGATTAGTGGCGAACGGGTGAGTAACACGTGAGTAACCTGCCCTTAACTCTGGGATAAGCCTGGGAAACTGGGTCTAATACCGGATATGACTCCTCATCGCATGGTGGGGGGTGGAAAGCTTTATTGTGGTTTTGGATGGACTCGCGGCCTATCAGCTTGTTGGTGAGGTAATGGCTCACCAAGGCGACGACGGGTAGCCGGCCTGAGAGGGTGACCGGCCACACTGGGACTGAGACACGGCCCAGACTCCTACGGGAGGCAGCAGTGGGGAATATTGCACAATGGGCGCAAGCCTGATGCAGCGACGCCGCGTGAGGGATGACGGCCTTCGGGTTGTAAACCTCTTTCAGTAGGGAAGAAGCGAAAGTGACGGTACCTGCAGAAGAAGCGCCGGCTAACTACGTGCCAGCAGCCGCGGTAATACGTAGGGCGCAAGCGTTATCCGGAATTATTGGGCGTAAAGAGCTCGTAGGCGGTTTGTCGCGTCTGCCGTGAAAGTCCGGGGCTCAACTCCGGATCTGCGGTGGGTACGGGCAGACTAGAGTGATGTAGGGGAGACTGGAATTCCTGGTGTAGCGGTGAAATGCGCAGATATCAGGAGGAACACCGATGGCGAAGGCAGGTCTCTGGGCATTAACTGACGCTGAGGAGCGAAAGCATGGGGAGCGAACAGGATTAGATACCCTGGTAGTCCATGCCGTAAACGTTGGGCACTAGGTGTGGGGGACATTCCACGTTTTCCGCGCCGTAGCTAACGCATTAAGTGCCCCGCCTGGGGAGTACGGCCGCAAGGCTAAAACTCAAAGGAATTGACGGGGGCCCGCACAAGCGGCGGAGCATGCGGATTAATTCGATGCAACGCGAAGAACCTTACCAAGGCTTGACATGAACCGGAAACGCCTGGAAACAGGTGCCCCGCTTGCGGTCGGTTTACAGGTGGTGCATGGTTGTCGTCAGCTCGTGTCGTGAGATGTTGGGTTAAGTCCCGCAACGAGCGCAACCCTCGTTCTATGTTGCCAGCGCGTTATGGCGGGGACTCATAGGAGACTGCCGGGGTCAACTCGGAGGAAGGTGGGGACGACGTCAAATCATCATGCCCCTTATGTCTTGGGCTTCACGCATGCTACAATGGCCGGTACAAAGGGTTGCGATACTGTGAGGTGGAGCTAATCCCAAAAAGCCGGTCTCAGTTCGGATTGGGGTCTGCAACTCGACCCCATGAAGTCGGAGTCGCTAGTAATCGCAGATCAGCAACGCTGCGGTGAATACGTTCCCGGGCCTTGTACACACCGCCCGTCAAGTCACGAAAGTTGGTAACACCCGAAGCCGGTGGCCTAACCCCTTGTGGGAGGGAGCTGTCGAAGGTGGGACTGGCGATTGGGACTAAGTCGTAACAAGGTAGCCGTACCGGAAGGTGCGGCTGGATCACCTCCTTTCTAAGGAGCACCTACAACCACCCTGCCGGGCGCATGCCCGTGTGGTGGGGTTGTCAGGAGTACGCCCGTTGCGCAGACGTTTGTTCTGCGGCGGGTGCTCACGGGTGGAATATCAACGAATAGCGGCCGTCGGTTCTTTCCCGGCACCCAGTACGGATCCCCTCTTGAGGGTGTCCTGGAACGGTGCGGGGGCGGGTACGGGCGGTTTAGTGTTTGGCACACTGTTGGGTCCTGAGACAACAGGACCGGGAGGTAACTTCCGGGACTGGTTTGTTTCTGGTTTCCTGGCTGCACCGAGCGCACGGTTTGGCCCTCCTTTTGTGGGGGTTCGTGTGGGGTGTGTGGTACGGGGTTGTTGTTTGAGAACTACATAGTGGACGCGAGCATCTTTTATAAGAAGCAATTTCCAAGAATATGAACCTGGATCTGTCCGGGTACTGCGTGCTGTGGCCCTTTTGGGTTGTGGTGGTGGTGTCCGGGTGGTTTTCGTGGTTCTCTCGAAATAGCGTTTTTGATCTTTTGTGGTCAAGTTTTTAAGAGCACACGGTGGATGCCTTGGCATTAGGAGCCGAAGAAGGACGTAGGAATCTGCGATAAGCCTGGGGGAGTCGATAACCGGACTGTGATCCCAGGGTGTCCGAATGGGGAAACCCCGCCAGGGGCGCGAGCTGCCTGGTGACCCGCATCTGAACACATAGGGTGCGTGGAGGGAACGCGGGGAAGTGAAACATCTCAGTACCCGCAGGAAGAGAAAACAATAGTGATTCCGTCAGTAGTGGCGAGCGAACGCGGATCAGGCTAAACCGTTCCATGTGTGATAGCCGGCGGGCGTTGCATGGTCGGGGTTGTGGGACTTCCCATTCTGTCTCTGCCGGGACAGTGGGGTGAGTAGTACAGGCATAGGTGAACGGTCTTGAAAGGCCGGCCAGAGAGGGTGTGAGCCCCGTAACCGAAATGTTGTGTACCGCCTGGTGAAGTATCCCAAGTAGCACGGGGCCCGAGAAATCCCGTGCGAATCTGTCAGGACCACCTGATAAGCCTAAATACTCCCTAATGACCGATAGCGGACCAGTACCGTGAGGGAAAGGTGAAAAGTACCCCGGGAGGGGAGTGAAACAGTACCTGAAACCGTGTGCTTACAATCCGTCGGAGCAACCTTGTAGTTGTGACGGCGTGCCTTTTGAAGAATGAGCCTGCGAGTTAGTGTTACGTCGCGAGGTTAACCCGTGTGGGGAAGCCGTAGCGAAAGCGAGTCTGAATAGGGCGTTGCAGTGGCGTGATCTAGACCCGAAGCGAAGTGATCTACCCATGGCCAGGTTGAAGCGACGGTAAGACGTCGTGGAGGACCGAACCCACTTCAGTTGAAAATGGAGGGGATGAGCTGTGGGTAGGGGTGAAAGGCCAATCAAACTTCGTGATAGCTGGTTCTCCCCGAAATGCATTTAGGTGCAGCGTTGCGTGTTTCTTACCGGAGGTAGAGCTACTGGATGGCTAATGGGCCCTACAAGGTTACTGACGTCAGCCAAACTCCGAATGCCGGTAAGTGAGAGCGCAGCAGTGAGACTGTGGGGGATAAGCTTCATAGTCGAGAGGGAAACAGCCCAGACCACCAACTAAGGCCCCTAAGCGTGTGCTAAGTGGGAAAGGATGTGGAGTTGCGAAGACAACCAGGAGGTTGGCTTAGAAGCAGCCATCCTTAAAAGAGTGCGTAATAGCTCACTGGTCAAGTGATTCCGCGCCGACAATGTAGCGGGGCTCAAGTACACCGCCGAAGTTGTGGATTTCAGACATGTGCCTAGCCTTCGTGGTTCAGGCGTCTGGAGTGGTAGGGGAGCGTCGTGTGGGCAGTGAAGTCGCGGTGTAAACCAGCGGTGGAGCCTACACGAGTGAGAATGCAGGCATGAGTAGCGAAAGACGGGTGAGAAACCCGTCCGCCGAATGATCAAGGGTTCCAGGGTCAAGCTAATCTGCCCTGGGTAAGTCGGGACCTAAGGCGAGGCCGACAGGCGTAGTCGATGGACAACGGGTTGATATTCCCGTACCGGCGAAAAACCGCCCATGCTGAACAGGGGATACTAACCGCCCGAGACCTGCCCGACCGCCCTTGTGGTGGAAGGGTTTTGGTGGAGCGCGGGACCTGATCCTGGGAGGCAAGCGTATTAACAGGTGTGACGCAGGAAGGTAGCCAAGCCGGGCGATGGTTGTCCCGGTCTAAGGATGTAGGGCGAACGGTAGGCAAATCCGCCGTTCATGATGCCTGAGACCCGATGGGACCCCCGTATGGGGGGATTTGGTGATCCTATGCTGCCGAGAAAAGCATCGACGCGAGGTTTTAGCCGCCCGTACCCCAAACCGACACAGGTGATCAGGTAGAGAATACTAAGGCGATCGAGAGAATTATGGTTAAGGAACTCGGCAAAATGCCCCCGTAACTTCGGGAGAAGGGGGGCCCCCATCGTGATGGACACAAGCTGTCCGGAGCGTGCAGGGGCCGCAGAGACCAGGGGGAAGCGACTGTTTACTAAAAACACAGGTCCGTGCGAAGTCGCAAGACGATGTATACGGACTGACTCCTGCCCGGTGCTGGAAGGTTAAGAGGACCGGTTAGCCGCAAGGCGAAGCTGAGAATTCAAGCCCCAGTAAACGGCGGTGGTAACTATAACCATCCTAAGGTAGCGAAATTCCTTGTCGGGTAAGTTCCGACCTGCACGAATGGAGTAACGACTTCCCCGCTGTCTCAACCATAAACTCGGCGAAATTGCAGTACGAGTAAAGATGCTCGTTACGCGCAGCAGGACGGAAAGACCCCGAGACCTTTACTATAGTTTGGTATTGGTGTTCGGAGTGGCTTGTGTAGGATAGGTGGGAGACGTTGAAGCCCGGACGCCAGTTCGGGTGGAGTCATCGTTGAAATACCACTCTGGTCACTTTGGACATCTAACTTCGGCCCGTAATCCGGGTCAGGGACAGTGCCTGATGGGTAGTTTAACTGGGGCGGTTGCCTCCTAAAAAGTAACGGAGGCGCCCAAAGGTTCCCTCAGCCTGGTTGGCAATCAGGTGTCGAGTGTAAGTGCACAAGGGAGCTTGACTGTGAGAGAGACATCTCGAGCAGGGACGAAAGTCGGGACTAGTGATCCGGCGGTACATTGTGGAATGGCCGTCGCTCAACGGATAAAAGGTACCTCGGGGATAACAGGCTGATCTTGCCCAAGAGTCCATATCGACGGCATGGTTTGGCACCTCGATGTCGGCTCGTCGCATCCTGGGGCTGGAGTAGGTCCCAAGGGTTGGGCTGTTCGCCCATTAAAGCGGTACGCGAGCTGGGTTTAGAACGTCGTGAGACAGTTCGGTCCCTATCCGCTGCGCGCGCAGGAAATTTGAGAAGGGCTGTCCTTAGTACGAGAGGACCGGGACGGACGAACCTCTGGTGTGTCAGTTGTACTGCCAAGTGCACCGCTGATTAGCTACGTTCGGATGGGATAACCGCTGAAAGCATCTAAGCGGGAAGCTCGCTTCGAGATGAGATTTCCATACACCTTGTGTGTGAGAGGCCCCCAGCCAGACCACTGGGTTGATAGGCCGGATGTGGAAGCGAGGACTAACGACTCGTGAAGCTGACCGGTACTAATAGGCCGATAACTTACACCACACACCACCCCGCGAACCCGTTCAAAAGGGGTTCGCACCCAGGGGTGGTACAAAGAAACAAGACTGCTTGCGTCCACTATGTGGTTCCCAACCAACAAACCCGGTCCCGCCGGCTTTGTTGCCACGGGAACAAAACCACAACTGAATAACAACACCACCCCCGCCCCCAAAGGGCGGGAGCACATGTTGTAACCACAGATTTCCCACCCCCGACGCCCAGGCGCCCGGGGGACGGGTAACAGGGTTACGGCGGTCATAGCGTGGGGGAAACGCCCGGTCCCATCCCGAACCCGGAAGCTAAGACCCACAGCGCCGATGGTACTGCACCCGGGAGGGTGTGGGAGAGTAGGTCACCGCCGGACATAAATTACGGTCGAGAGCCTCCAGACACCGTCTGGAGGCTCTCCCGCATTTAACCCCCCACCACCAAACAACCCGCCACAACCGCCGGGCAGAGCCCGTCCCCGCCCCGGCCCGTGGCCGCCCCGTCCCGTCCCCGCCTCCGGGCGCCCACCACCGGCCCCTGCGAGAAGCGCCGGCGGGACCTCCGCAGACGACATCCCGCCGGACTCCAGTACCCCCACCCATCATCGGAGCCGCCCAGCAGGAAAGGGAGCGCCCCCCGACAACCCACCGCCCGCCGGCGCGGCTGCCCCCGGTGCCGGACGACGCGGCCGCTCGCGGCGTGGCTGTTCCCCGTGACGCCGCCTCCCTCGGGGACTGGGCGGACCAGGGACCCCGTCCGCTATCGGCGAAATATGCCCTCCAAAGCGGCGGATTCCGGCGATTTTCCCCGGAAAACGCTGAAAACACGCGGAATTTGTCACCTCGGCGGCGGCAAGCTGGTAAGTTTTCGAACAGTGGCTTGTACGCACACCGTGTGCAGGCTCCCGAAATCATGAGCGTCCAGGAGGACATAAATGGCTAAGAACCGTAGTGAACTTGTTGCAGAGGTAGCAGGCAAGGCCGGCACCAGCCAGGCAGCTGTCAACTCCGTGCTCGATGCACTGTTCGAGGTTTTCGAGACCTCTGTCGCCTCGGGCGAAAAGATCACCATCCCGGGCTGGCTCTCCGTTGAGCGCACCGACCGTGCAGCTCGCACCGGCCGCAACCCGCAGACCGGCGAGACCATCCAGATCGCCGCTGGCCACAGCGTCAAGCTGTCTGCTGGCTCCAAGCTGAAGGCTGCAGTCGCCAAGAAGAAGTAGTCTTCAAGACTCAAAGGAGCGGCAACCCCCGGGTTGCCGCTCCTTTTGCGTTAAGGCGAGCTGCAGGTCCGTTCGCAACGACCGGACCCGGTCCCGGCCCGTCCCGGTCCGCCCTCAAACGGCCCCAACCGGTCCGCCGGCACGTCACTCCTCCCGATTGGGCGACCGGCCGGGGCGTAGCGGACAATGGAGGTGTGCCTTCCGCCGCTAATTCCCGTGCCACAGCCGCTCCGCCAAACTCCTCCGGGGGAGCGCGAGGCCCAGCTGGTCTTCCGGGCGGCGTAGCCCCGTCCTGGCAGCTGGTAGGCCTAGTAGCGCTCTTTGCGGGCCTGGCAGCTGCGCTGCTGTTCACAGGCGCCGCCGCGGCCCGTCAGGTCTCGGACCCCGGGGCCCTGGTCCGCTGGGGTCTGCCTGTCAGCAAGGCCCTTCACAACGTCTCCCTCGCCACCGTGATCGGCGGTCTCATCTTCGCCGTCGGGATCCTGCCGCGCAGCCTCGGAGGCTCCCGGTCCAAAGAAGCGGATGCGACCGAACATCCAGCCTTTACCCGTGCTCTGTCGGTCGCCGCAAGCGCAGGTGCCGTCTGGACCCTTTCTGCGATCGCCGTACTCGTGCTGGGCTACGCGGACGTGGCGGGCCAAGGGCTCTCCGGCGACCCGGAATTCACCCGCTCCCTGGTCTACTTCATGACGGATATCGAAACCGGACGGGCCTGGCTGGCCGTGGTCATCATCGCCGCCGTTGTCACCACCGCGCTGTTCGGAGTCCGGTCCCTGGGCGGCCTGGCGGCCACCCTGGTGCTCGCGTTGGCGGGCTTGGTGCCGTCAGCGTTGATTGGCCACTCCTCCAGTTCAGATGACCACGAAGGCGCCATCAACTCGCTTGGCCTGCACCTGGTGGGTGTGTCGGCGTGGGTAGGCGGAATCATCATGCTGGTGTTTCTTTCCGGCATTCTCGCCGCCGGGGGCCGCGGCGCCGCCGGGGCTTCGGGCAAGGCCGGCGCGAGGCAGGACATCACCGAGCCGACGCTCCGCCGCTTCTCGGCCCTGGCCGGGTTCGCCTTCGTCCTGGTTCTTGCCTCCGGCGTGGTCAATGCCAGCATCCGCGTGACCAGCTGGGCCGACCTCTTCGGCTCCTCCTATGGACAGCTCATCGTGGCTAAGACCGCAGCAACCCTTGTGCTCGGCGGCGTCGGGCTGATGCATCGCAGCTGGGTCATCCCGCAGCTGGGCAGTCAGGGCGTTGGCATGTCCGCCCGGCGCGTGCTCTGGCAGCTTGTCGTGGTGGAGCTGATCATCATGGGGGCGACGTCGGGCGTCGCCGTCGCCCTCGGCCGTTCCGCGCCGCCGGCGCCGACCACCTATGCCCCGGACGCATCCCCGGCCTTCATTCTCTCGGGCTACGACCTTCCGCCCGAACTCACGCCGGAACGCTGGTTGACCGAATGGCGGTTTGACTGGCTGTGGGTCGCCGTCGCGGTCTTCGGTTTGGTGTCCTACTTCCTCGGAGTATGGAAAGTGGCGCGGCGCGGTGACTCCTGGTCCTTGTTCCGGTCCGTGAACTGGGTGATCGGACTGGTGGTACTGACGTACGTTACGTCCGGCCCGCCGTCGGTCTACGGCCGGATCCTGTTCTCGGCTCACATGGTGGACCACATGGCACTGACCATGGTGGCGCCGATCTTCCTGGTCCTCGGCGCACCCGTGACGCTGGCCCTCCGGGCCTTGGCACCGCGGCGGGACGGTTCGCGGGGGCCGCGCGAATGGCTGCTGATCCTCCTGCACTCGAAGTTCTCCCAGCTGGTGACCCACCCGCTGTTCGCCGCCGCCAACTTCGCCGGCTCGATCGTCCTGTTCTACTACTCGGACGCGTTCGGTTACGCCATGCGGGACCACGTGGGCCACGAGCTCATGAACCTGCACTTCGCCCTGACCGGCTACATCTTCGTGCTGACGATGATCGGCACCGACCCCCTGCCGCGGCGGGCGCCCTATCCCATGCGGCTGTTGCTCCTGCTGGCCACGATGGGCTTCCACGCCTTCTTCGGCGTCGCGATCATGGGGGGTACGGGTCTGCTGGCCGCGGACTACTTCGGCAATCTCGGCCGCACCTGGGGTCCCTCGGCACTGCTGGACCAGCAAATGGGCGGCGCCGTGGCCTGGGGCATTGGCGAAGTGCCCACTTTGCTGGTCGCGATCGGCGTCGCGGTCCAATGGTCCCGCTCCGACGCCCGCGAGTCCAAGCGCACCGACAGGGCAGCCGACAGGAATAACGACGCCGATCTCACTGCTTACAACGATATGTTTGCCAAGCTGGCCGAACGCGATGCCAAGCTGGCCGAACGCAACTCAAAGCTGGAAGGACGCTGATGAGCGAAACCGTACGCACCCACCTCCGGGTCCGCGCTTCCGAACTGGTGGGCCGTAACTGGCTGAACACCGGCGGCAAGTCCTTGGACCTGGAATCCCTCCGCGGCAAGATTGTGCTGCTGGATTTCTGGACGTTCTGCTGCATCAACTGCCTGCACGTCCTGGACGAACTCCGCCCCCTCGAGCAGCAGTACTCCGATGTCCTGGTAACGGTCGGCGTGCACTCGCCCAAGTTCGAGCACGAGGCTGACCCGGTGGCTTTGGCCGCGGCCGTTGAGCGTTACGAGATCCGCCACCCGGTACTGGACGACCCGGAGCTGGACACCTGGAAGGCCTACACCGCCCGCGCCTGGCCCACCCTGGTGGTCATCGACCCCGAGGGCTACATCGTGGCGCACCTCTCCGGCGAAGGCCACGCGGACGGCCTCTCCGTGCTCCTTCCTGAACTGATCGCCGAGCACGAGGCCAAAGGCACCCTGCACCGCGGCGACGGCCCCTACGTGGCGCCCGAACCGACGTCGGGCACGCTGCGCTTCCCCGGTAAGGCCTTGTACCTCCCGGCCGGACGCGGCGCCTCAGCCGAAGGCTCCCCTGCCGGGGAAGCCGACGCCGGGTCCTGGCTGGTCACGGACACCGGACACCACCGACTGGTAGAGCTCTCCACCGATTTCGAGTCGGTGCGGGGCACCTACGGTTCCGGGGAAAAGGGCCACGCCGACGGCGGTCCCGAGGACTCCCGCTACAACGAGCCGCAGGGCCTGGTCCTGCTCCCGGAAGACGTCGCCGCGAAGGTCGGCTACGACGTCGTGGTTGCCGACACGGTCAACCATCGGCTCCGGGGGCTGTCGCTTGCCGACGGGAAGGTCATTACCATCGCCGGCAACGGCGTGCAGCGCCTGCTCGAAACGGGCCCGGCCCGCGTGGACGAGGAAGGCGCCGCCTACGGTGCCCGGCTCGAGGCGGACCCGCTGCGGGTCTCCCTGAGCTCCCCGTGGGACGTAGTGTGGTCTGCCAAGCTGAACGCCGTCGTCGTGGCGATGGCCGGCGTGCACCAGATCTTCAGCTTCGACCCGCTCACCGGAGCTGTGTCCATCATCGCTGGCAACGGACTCGAAGGCCTGCTGGACGGCCCGGCGCCGGAAGCCTGGTTCGCCCAGTCATCCGGCCTCGCCGAAGACGCCGACGGGAACATCTGGGTGGCGGATTCCGAAACCTCGGCCCTGCGGAAGCTGGTCATCGGAACGGACGCGAGCATCACGGTTGAATCCGCCGTCGGCCAGGGTTTGTTCGACTTCGGCTTCCGCGACGGCGACGCCTCCCAAGCCCGGCTGCAGCACCCCCTCGGTGTCACCGTACTGCCGGACGGATCGGTGGCGATCGCCGACACCTACAACGGCGCGGTCCGGCGCTACGACCCCGCATCCGGGACCGTGTCCACGCTGGCGCGCGGGCTCTCCGAGCCCTCCGACGTCATTGTTGACCACACACACGTGGCCGGCGCGGAGCCGCTCCTGGTGGTGGTCGAGGCCAACAAACACCAGCTGGTGTACGTGCCCATCCCGAAGGAAGCCCAGCAGGTGGACGAGGGCGCCGCCCAGACCCACCGGCCGAAGACCCCGGTTGCCCCCGGGCTGCTACAGCTGACCGTCCGGTTCACCGCCCCCACAGGCCAGAAGCTGGATGACCGCTGGGGCGATCCCACGCAGCTGAAGATCTCCTCGACCCCGCCGGAGCTGCTGCTGTCCGGCGGCGGGACCTCCGTGGGCCTGCTTCGGACGCTGGAACTCGCATCTGACATCGCTGAGGGCGTGCTGCACATCACTGCCCGCGCCGCGGCCTGTGACGGCCCGGAAGACGCCGACGGCGAGATCCCCGACCACGCCGCATGCCACCTGTACCAGCAGGATTGGGGGATCCCGGTGCTCCTGCAGGCTGACGGCGACTCCGAGCTGGTGCTGGACCTCCGCGGAATGGACTAGCCGACCACCGAAGTAGCCCGGTTTTGGCCGCCACCTCCCTGCGGTGGCCGTGGCGGTTGAGCCTGAGGACTGCCAATGATGGGCCAGCCCGGGGGGAACGTCGTCCACATAGCGTCCGGGCCGTCTGTTTGGTCTGTCCGGGCCGCTGCACAGTTAGTGACATGGATCCTGTGCAGATACTCCGCTCCGTTGGCGGCGTGGCCCTGACCCGGGCCGTTGTCGCGAGGGGCGCCGGTGAAACCGCCATCCGGAGTGCCGTCCGAAGCGGTGCCGTGGTTCGGCTGGAGCGGGGGCTGCTGGCGCTCCCCGGCGCGGACCCGGAACTGGTGGCCGCAAAGCGGTCCCGGGCGTTGCTGACCTGCCTGTCCGCGGCGCCGAGGTTCAGGTTGTGGATGCTGCGCCCTGCGGCGGTGCCCCACTACTGGCACAGCAACGGCAAGCGGACGCACTCCTGCGTTAGCCACCGGACGGCCCTGACCCAGCCCAACGTCGGGGGAGCGGTGGCCGCCCTGCCGGATGTCCTCCTTCACGCACTCCTTTGCCTGCCGCCGCTGGAGTCCTTGGTCATGGTCGAGAGCGCCTACAACCGGGGAGACATCGACCTGAGGTACCTGCTCCGGCACCTTGTGGGGAACCGGTGCGGGAAAGCGCGGAATGTGGTCGCGAGGGTTGAGCGTGGTGCGGATTCCCTCCTAGAGACCCTCGCCCGGATCCTGTTCAGGGAGGCAGGGATTTCCACCGAAACCCAGGTGTGGATCGAGGGCATAGGCCGGGTGGATTTCCTGCTTGAAGGCTTCCTGATCGTCGAAATCGACGGGCTGGCGTTCCACCTAGACTCACGCCAGTTCAAGAAGGATCGCCGCCGGGACAATTCGGCGGTGGTTCACGGGCTTCCGGTGCTGCGTTTTTTCTACGATGACGTCGTCTTTGCGCCGGAAGTCGTCCTGGCCCAAGTGCGTGACGTGCTGGCGCGGGGTTCCCTGCGGTGGCCGCAACCGAAGCGGCCCGGTTTTGCGGCCGTCGAGCCCCGTACCTGGCGCTAAAGCGGCGGCGCGCAGCTCAAAACCGGGCCGGTTCGGCAGCCGGCGGCTCAGTAGCTTAGGAGCGGCGTCAGCTTTACGGTGTCCGCGTCGATCTCCAGGCGGGTGGTGAAGCTGAAATCGTGGACCTCGCTGATCTCGCCGGGGGCACCGGTGAACAGGTCCACCTGACGGGCCGTGATCCGGGCCTTGCCGTCCAGCGGCGCCACCACCCAGCGGCCGCCGAAGGGCTCAATGCTGACGGCCGGATAATCGGTGATGCTCCAGTCGATGGTTCCGTCGACGACGCGGTTGTTGGTCGCGTGGTAGAACGGGCAGTCCGGCTGCAGCTGCTGCTGCTTGTCCGCCTCGTCGGCGCAGCCGTCCAGGAACTCCTTGACCTTGGCGCTCACGGCGTCTTTGAGGGCGTCGGTGGCCTGGGTCAGCAGGTTCAGTGGAGCGGCCGGAACGTCCCGTCCGGAGAGGGTGGCACGCGTCGGCGGCGCCGAGAAATACTGGCCGTTCAGCGTGGCCTCGTACTCCCCGGGATAGAAGACCGCGAATGAGTTACGGCCGCCTGGCATGTTCACCGGCACGCCGTTGAGTGTGGCCTCGTTCGAGTTCACGACAGTGACGTCGAGGACCGGGAGAGCCGACGGGACGAAGGACCACTGGTGGAAGAACAGCCACTCCGTTCCCGACCTTTCGAGCAGGAACTCCGTGCGCAGCCCGGACCCGTCAATGGTGTACTCGATCGGCACCATGACCTGGTTGCCGCCGCGGTCCTCCGCTTCGCCGAACTTGACGTCGCTGATCCGGGCTGCGGCGGTCTGGAGCGCTGACCCGTCGAGCATGGCTGCGTTGCTCTGCGGAACCGAGGCACGCAGAAGGCCCAGCGCCTTTTCGCCTTCGCCCTTCTGCAGGGCGTCGAGGTACTCACGGACGGGTTGCTGCGGGCCCGCGATGGTGTCGTTGACCACGGTCACCGTCACGATGGCTCCGGCCACGGCGAGCATCAGGCCCAGCAGCCATCCGGCTGCGATCCTGACTAACGCCTGACTCATTTGCACGTACCTTACGTTACCTGCACGCCACGGTAATGCTTTCCCGTGTGACATGCGTCATCCCGGGCCGGGCGAACAGGGCTCAACCGGCCCCGCCCCGGGGGCGCCGTGGCTAACGGCGCCGGCGCTTGGGTGCGGTCCCGAAGACGCCTCGGAGCAGCTCGCGGCCCAGTTGCGTTCCGAGCGAGCGGGCCATGCTCTTGAGGCCGCCGCCCAGCGCCCCGCCCAGCGCCCCGGCGAGATCGCCGGCCATGCCCCCCGTCCCCTGCGGCGCCTGCCGGGTCTGGCGTTCGGGTGCCTGGGCGCGTTCCGGCGCCGGCGCGGGCCGGCTGCTGGGTCGGCCCAGGATCTCTTCCTCGATCCGCCGGGCCTCGGCGTCGACGCCGGACCCCGGAGCGCCTGCCACGTCCGCTACCTTCTCCGGGGACGACCCTCCGGCGCCCGCTGCCCGGCCGTCCGTGCCCGGCTTGCCGGTGATCTTCTCGTAGGCGGAGACGTTGTCCACCGCCGTGCCGTACTTGGCGAGCAGGGCCGAGCCGGCCACGGTGCTCGCAATCAGGGCATCGCTGCTCGGACCCATCACGGATTCGGGCGCCCGAAGGCGGGTCAATGCCACGGGAGTCGGGGCGCCCTTCTCGTTCATGACCGTGATGACGGCTTCGCCGATGCCCGCCGAGGTAAGCGTCTCTTCCAGGTCGTAATCGCTCATCGGGAAGGTGGAGACGGTCGCCTTGAGTGCCTTGGCGTCTTCGGGCGTGTAGGCCCGCAGGGCGTGCTGCACGCGGTTGGCCAGCTGCCCCAGCACCTCGGCCGGAACGTCCTTCGGCGTCTGGGTGACGAAGAAGATCCCGACGCCCTTGGAGCGGATCAGCCGCACGGTGGTGGTGATGGCGTCCAGGAAAGCTTTCGAGGCGTCGTTGAACAGCAGGTGTGCCTCATCCAGGAAGAACACGAGTTTAGGTTTGTCCAGATCGCCGGCCTCGGGCAGTTCCTCGAAGAGATCCGCCAGCAGCCACATCAGGAAGGTGGAGAAGAGCATCGGCTTCGTCTGCAGCGTGGGCAACTCCAGGCAGCTGACGACGCCGCGGCCGTCCGGGGCGGTGCGCAGCAGCTCGGCGGTGTCGAACTCGGGTTCGCCGAAGAACTTTTCCATGCCCTGCGCCTCGAGCGTGATGAGTTCACGGAGGATGACCCCGGCGGTGGCCTTGGAAAGTCCGCCGAGTTCCTTGAGTTCGTCCTTGCCCTCGTCCGAGGTGAGGAACTGGATGACGGCGCGCAGGTCCTTCAGGTCGATCAGCTCGAGGTTGTTCTTGTCCGCGAAGTGGAAGACCAGTTGGAGGCTGGATTCCTGCGTGTCGTTGAGTTCCATGATGCGGGAGAGCAGGATGGGGCCGAAGGACGTGACGGTGGCGCGGACCGGGATCCCGGTGCCGTCTCCGCCGAGGGCCAGGAACTCCACCGGGAACGTCTTGCCGGACCAGGGCTGCCCGATGCTCTCGGTGCGGGCCATGAGCTTCTCGGTGCCGGTGGCGGCGGTGGCCAGCCCGGAGAGGTCGCCCTTGATGTCGGCGAGGAACACGGGCACGCCGGCGGCGGAGAGCTGCTCTGCCATCATGTGCAAGGTGACGGTCTTGCCCGTGCCGGTGGCGCCGGCCACCAGACCGTGCCGGTTCATCATAGAGAGCGGCAGGCGGACGGGAGCGTCCTTGTGGAGTTCGCCGTCGACGATCGCCGCGCCAAGCTCGATCGTGGGCCCCTCGAGGGCATAGCCCTTTTGGATCGTGGCGACTTTATCTGCAGTGGATTTGATGGCCATGCCGTTAGCTTAGCCGGGTCCGGCAGCCCGGTCCGGGCGTATTCGGCTAGCGCCGTGAGCCCTGGGGTCAGCAAACCGGCGTCGTATGTCTGGTGGCTGGACATGGAAACGGAAACAGCTGGCAGAACTTCTCGTGCAGCCGAGGTACTGACGTGCGGGGCGTCGTTCGAGGGAAATGGTCCGCAGCAGAAATAACCGGGGTCCCGCCGTCGTTGTGGTTGCTGTGCGTGTGCCGGAAACCGGCGGCGCCTGACAACGCTTCACTACGAAAGGCCGGCTTTTTCCGTGACTGTTCCGCTTTCCATTCTTGACCTGGCAACCATCGGCAAGGGCCAGACGGCGGCAGAAAGCTTCGCGGGTAGCGTGGCCATGGCGCAACTCGCCGAGAAGCTGGGCTACCGGCGGATCTGGTATGCCGAGCACCACAACATGTCGTCCATCGCATCTTCCGCCACCAGCGTGCTGATCGCCCACATCGCCGCCCACACCGAAACCATCCGCCTCGGCGCTGGTGGCATCATGCTGCCCAACCACTCCCCGCTGACCATCGCCGAGCAGTTCGGCACACTGGAGACCTTGCACCCGGGACGGATCGACCTGGGTCTTGGCCGGGCGCCGGGCAGCGATCAGAACACCCTCCGGGCCCTGCGCCGGGACCCGATGTCCTCCGACAGCTTCCCGCAGGACGTGCTGGAACTCCAGGGCTACCTCAACGGCCCCACCCGCATCGAGGGTGTCGAGGCAACACCCGGCAAGGGCACCAACGTGCCGCTGTACATCCTGGGATCCTCGCTCTTCGGCGCCAGGCTGGCCGCCCAGCTGGGCCTGCCGTACGCCTTTGCCTCCCACTTCGCACCCAACGCCCTGCAGGACGCGGTCGCCATCTACCGCCGCGAGTTCAAACCCTCGGCACAGCTGGACGCTCCGTACGTGATCGCCGGCGTTAACGTCATCGCGGCGGACTCCGCCGCGGAGGCGCAGGCCATGCACCGCGACACCCTGCGGGCCCGCGTCTCGCTGTTCTTTGGCAACGGCCGCGTGTTCAGCGACGATGAGGCCGACATGGTCCTGGACTCGCCGCAGGGCCAGCACGTGTCGCAAATGATGACGTACTCAGCCGTCGGAACGCCGGACGCCGTGGTGGAGTACCTCGACGAGTTCACGGCCCACTCCGACGCCGACGAACTGATCGTTGCCCACCAGAGCACGGGAACCGAAGGGCGGTTGCGCTCCGTTGAACTGCTCGCCCAGACCGCGGGCCTCGTCAGGGCCTAAGCGGTCAGGGCCTATGCGCCCCCCAGGGTTCCCGCGGAGGCCGGAAACGCCCGGCGCACGGAACGCACGGTGCCGGGCGAGCCGTTGACTTCGGCAGGGCGCGATCCTACGGTTAAGCCCTCTAGGCTGCCGGCTCCGTCGGGTGCCTACTCGTTATACGCCGCCGTCGCTAAACCAGCTGTCGTTACACCCGCATTCCGGGATAGCTTAGAAAAATCCAGGGGCAATCTTGAAGATCAAGGCCACCGCTGCAGCCACTGTGATGACCCTGTTAGTCATGGCCGGCCTGATCCAGGGCGCCTCGTCCCCAGCACCGGTCTCGGGTCCGGGAGCGGCCGCCGGACAGTCCACGGCGCCGCCGGACAGCCAGTCCCCGGTCCTCGGAAAAAAGTACTACGTCAGTGATGCCGGTGACGACAGCAATGTTGGGACCTCCGTTGACGCCCCCTGGAAGTCGCTCTCGCAGGTCAACAACACCGTGCTGGAACCCGGTGATTCCGTCAGCCTGCGCCGCGGTGACACCTGGAACGGCGGTATTGTCATCGACGAAAGCGGAACGGCCCGGGCGGCCATCACGCTCAACAGCTACGGAAGCGGCAATCCGCCGACAATCGTGGTGGGGGAGACAGGAAGCTGCGTCAGGGTTAATGGCGACTACGTCACGGTGGACGGAGTGCGCGCCGAGGGGTGCGGCTACTCGGGATTCAGTATTTACGGCGACCACGGCGTCGTCACGAACGCCGATGCGGTCAACAACGCGGCAGGCATCCAGGTGGGCAAGGGCTCCGATTTCGGCAACTATACGAATAACACCCTGACGGGCAACAACATCATGAACGTCAACACTCCTGGCGTAGGCTGCGGAACCCCGGGCGCCGTCTACTGTAATGACGATTCCGGCGCGTTCGGGGTGCTCATCAACGGTAGCGACAACGAATTTTCCGGCAATACCATCACCGGTTCCACTGCGAAGTCCAACGACTTCAGTCACGACGGTGCGGCCTTTGAAATCTTCAACGGCAGCCGCAACAAGATCCACCACAACGTGTCCGTGGATAACAACGTATTTTCCGAAATCGGCCGGTCCAGCGGAACGGCTGACGGCAACACGTTCAGTTACAACCTCATCCGCGCCAGCTGCGGCGTGGAGTGCTCCCAGGCGACCGGGCTGATCGCCCGCGGTCCGACTTCTTCCTTCGGCCCCACCAACGGCACCGTTTTTGAACACAACACCGTCTGGCTGGACGGCGCTGAATCCAAGGCCGTGGTCTGCCACGCATCCTGTCCCTCCTCCACGGTGATCAGGGCGAACATCCTGGTGGGAGTGAGCAACTCTTTGTGGATGGACGGCTCCGGCTGGACCGAGACGCAGAACGTCCTCAACGGCCCCACCAACATCTCCCCGAGCGCCAGCTCCAGCACTGCGGCGGCGCGGTTCGTGGACGCGCCCGCTGACCTGCGTTTGGCGGCGGGCAGCCCCGCAATCGACCGGGCCGGCCCAAACGCGGAGGGCCTCGACCTCTCCGGGCAGACACCGCAAAACGGTGACTGTGCCGGAACCAGCGCGGCCGATGCGGGCGCTTACGAATACGCCGCCCCGAGCTGCTAAGCCGGGCCGGCCGCAGACGTTACATAGCTGCAACAGACGGGACATCCGGCCGAAATGGCCGAGGGGAATACTCGAGATGTGTCCTTTTGCAGGACGATTCTCATGCTGGCATTGGGGACTATCGAAGGACTCCGCGCATGCCCACCCCGCTCAATCAGTCCCTCGCTGACTCTGCACTTTTGACGAAATCCTTGCCGTTGGGCCTGCTTCGTGCTTTCGTGCAGACGAACGCCTCCGACGACGGGCTGACCCCGCACTTGCTTGCGGAGCTCAAGATCCTGGCCCGCACGCCGGGACTCCTCGTGGCCTGCAACTACGGCGGGACGCTGTGCTCGGCGGAAGGAATTTCCACCGAGACACTTCCGCTGGGCAGCGCGGCCATTGCGCTGCGGGCGCTGGCCGCCCTCCCAAACACCCACGCCGCCGTCATCTCCGGCCGCTCACTGCGGGATCTGGCCGCCGTCTCCCGCCTCCCCGCGGAGGTGCACCTTGTCGGCTCGCACGGGGCTGAGTTCGACATGGGCTACGCTCACGGCCTGTCCCTTGCCACCGAATTGGTGCTCCAGCAGGCCAGCCAGGCGCTCGCCGAAACCGTCGGCGCCTACCGCGGCATCACCATCGAGCGGAAGCCGGTCGCCGTGTCCGTACACACCCGCCCGGCCGAACCCGCCGTCGTCGCGCTGGCCACGAGACAGGCTGAAGAGATCGCCCGGACGCACGGGCTTTCCTTTATTGTGGACGGCTCCGTCCTGGACCTGTCGGTGGTGGAACCGTCCAAGGCCTCCGCGCTTGAGCACCTGCGCTCCATGCTCGGTGTGAGCGCCGCGCTGTACGCGGGGGACGCCGCCAGCGACGAACTCGCCATGAGCACGCTCCGCGGTCCTGACATGGGCCTCCGTGTGGGGGAGGGACCGACTGCGGCCGCGCACCGGCTGCGGGACCCGGAGTCGTTCGCCCGGGTCCTTGCCATCCTGTTTGAACTGCGACGGGCCTGGCTGTTCGGGGAGGATGCCGTCGGCCTGGAACGGCATTCCCTGATCGGCAACGGCTCGTCCACGGCCCTCATCACGCCGGACGCCAAGATCTGCTGGATGAGCCACCCGCTGCCGGATTCGGGGTCGCTCTTCGCCCATCTCCTCGGCGGGGACGCGGCCGGGCACTTCTCGGTGGAACCGGTGAAGGCCTCGCAGGTCCTCGGCCAGCGCTATGTGGACAGCACCATGATCGTGGAAACCCGCTGGGCCGAAGTGACCGTCACCGACTATCTTGAGCCGGCCCCCGAGGGCATCACCAGCCTGGTGCGGGTGGTCTCCGGAACGGGCGCGGCGAGAATCGTTTTCGCGCCCCGGCCGGACTACGCGAACGCGCCCTTCAGCATGGAGGCCCGCGGTGCGGACCTGCACGTCGTGGGCACTTCCGATCCCATCATCCTGCTGGCACCGGGCGTCAGCTTCACCATCACGTCCGACGGGCGCCATGCGACGGCGACAGCCGACGTCGAGCTCGGGCACGGCCCGGTCGTACTGAACCTGCGCTGCGGCGACACCGAACCCCGGCGCGCTGCGCCGCCGGACGAAAACTCGCGCCGCGCCGCCGTTGCGCATCACTCCCGGCGCTGGGTGAATGGGCTGCAGCTGCCCGGCGTGAAGCCCTCGCTGGTGCGGCGCTCCGCGTTGGTGCTCCGCGCCCTGGTCCACGAACCCACCGGCGCCGTGCTGGCCGCGCCCACTACTTCGTTGCCGGAGGGAATCGGCGGCACGCGGAACTGGGACTACCGGTACTGCTGGCTGCGGGACGGGTCCATGACGGTCAATGCTCTCGTGGACCTAGGCTCCACCTCGGAGGCGGAAGGATTCCTCGACTGGCTGGGGCGGATCCTGGCGCACGCGCCAGGGCCCGAATGGCTGCACCCGCTGTACTCGGTGACCGGTGCACCGCTATCCACGGAGGCCATTATCGAGAGCCTCCCGGGGTATGCGGGCTCCCGCCCGGTGCGGATCGGCAACGCCGCGGACCATCAGGTGCAGCTGGACGTCTTCGGGCCCATCGCGGAGCTGATCGATGCCCTGGGCAAGCGGAACGGCGCCCTCTCCGACGCGCATTGGGAGCTCATGGTCCAGATGACCTCGGCCGTGCTGGCCCGCTGGCGTGAGCCGGACCATGGGATCTGGGAGGCCCGCCGGGCGCCACGGCACCACATCTACACCAAAGTCATGTGCTGGGTGACGCTGGATAGGGCGCTGCGGGCCGCTGCCCGGCACGGCCGCGCGCCGCTGCCCGCCTGGGAGCCGGAGGCCGCCGCCATCCGGGAGGAAGTCCTGCGCGAGGGCTGGGACGAAGCCGCGGAATCCTACACGGTGGCCTACGACAGCCCTGATCTGGACGCGGCCGTGCTGCACATCGGGCTCTCCGGGCTGCTCGATGTCAGCGACCAGCGCTTCCTGGACACGGTCACCGCCGTGGAACGGGAGCTGAGGGTCGGGCCCACGGTTTTCCGGTACCGGTACGACGACGGCCTGCCGGGACTGGAAGGCGGGTTCCACATCTGCACCACCTGGCTGATCGAGGCCTATGTGGCGGTGGGGCGGATCGATGAGGCCTGGGATCTCTTCGACCAGCTCGTGAACCTGTTCGGGCCGACCGGCCTGCTGCCGGAGGAATACGATCCGGGCACCGAAACGCACCTCGGCAACCATCCCCAGGCCTACTCGCACCTGGGCTTCATCCGCTGTGCGCAGCTGTTGGACGGGCTGCCAAAGGGCTAGGTCGCGCCGGGGCAGTCGCCAAGGACCCGGGCCATCGCATCATGCTCAGCCTGGGTCACCCATAGGGAATAGCTGGACTTCACTGAGATCTGGCGGGCGACGTATTCGCAGCGGAAGGATCTGTTGGGCGGCAGCCAGGTTGCGGCGTCGCCGTCGCTTTTCTGCTGGTTGGCGGGGCCGTCCACCGCCAGGAGGTTCAGGGGATCGTTGGCGAAGGCCGTGCGCTGGGCCGGGCTGAGCTGTTGGGCGCCCTTCTGCCAGGCGTCGCTAAGGGCCACGACGTGGTCGATCTGAACGGCGGTGCTGGTGCTGCTGCCGCGCTGGAAGTTGATCGCGGCCGCCGTGTAGGGGTCGTTCAGAAAGCCGGACAGGACGACGCAATCCCGTGTGCCGGGCTTGACGGCAAGGGAGGTGAGATCACGGCGGAGCATGTCATTCCGGGTGTCACAGCCGTTCCGGTCGACGTCGGCCCAGGCCTGGCCGAACTGATCCCGCGAATACCCCGTCTTGGGGGCCCGGCCCTTGACGGGCAGCGTTGCGAGCACGCCAAGGGCCTTGCTGCCAGAGGCGGGCTGGGAATGCGGGGCGTTCCCGGACGCCGCCGTCGCCGGCGGGCCCGCCGCGGAATCGCCGGAGCCCCCGCCGGCTGGTGACAGCGCGGTCCCGGGGCCGGCGCACGCGGTCGCGGATACGAGCAGCACGGCGGCCAGGCCGCGAACGATCCAGTCGACGGCGGCGATCAGCGCACTCCTGGCCGGGACGCCGAGAAGATGGCCGGCGCGGGGCCCTCGCCAGTCGCGAGGTCGGCAAGGATGCGTCCCATGACGGGCGTGAATTTGAATCCGTGGCCGGAGAAGCCCGCGCCGATTACGACGGGCCCGATGCGGTCAAGCACGAAATTCTCATCCATCGTGGTCGTATACGTGCAGCTGATGTCGGTCAGCGAATCCGCGTCGACGCCCGGCAGCCAGCGGCGGGCGTAATCCCGCAGGGCTGCCCGCTGCTGGGGCTCCGGCGCGAACGACCTCCGGTCCGGGTCCACCACGGGTCCCACCCCGTGCCAGCCCGCCTTGATCCCCTCGCCGGGGGTCGGCATGCCGTAGACCGGCGAGTACCAGCCCGCGAATTCCGCACCCTGGCCGGGGGCATGGTTGAATCCCGGCCAGACGGCGCCATCGTCCGTGACGGCGAAGTGTGCGGGCTGTTCCTGGGTCACGGTCAGCCGTGGCAGTCCCGCCACGCCGGCAAGCAGCTTCGACGTCCATCCGCCGGCGGTGACGATGACCTGCCGGGCGGTCAGTACTTCGGTGCGGCCGTCCGCGTCGGCCGTGAGCCGGACGCCGTCGTCGAGGATTGCCAGCTCCACCACCCTTGACCGGTGGCGGATGACGGCGCCGTTTCCGGCGGCGAGCCGCTGCAGGACCGGCAGGGCGACGTCGGGGTTCAACTGTCCGCCGTCGGGCATATGCAGCACGTGCTGGTCGAACCGGATGCCCCGCCAGCGCTCGGCCGCTTCCGCCGCGGCGAGGAATTCAGCCCGCAGGCCGGCAGCAAGCAACGCGGCCTGCACGTCGCCCAGCCGCGGATCGGTGCCATGGTTCACGACGCCGGTGCGGGCGAGGAGCCGCTCCCCGCCGTCGGATTCCAGCTCGTTCCAGAGCGCCACGCTCTCCGCCAGCATCGCCACATAATGGGGGTCGGAGTAGGCCAGATTGAGGTTCCGCGTGGCGCCGTGGGACGCGCCATTGCGGTGCCCGGGCCCGAACTGTTCCAGCAGGGTCACGTCGCGGCCGCGCCTCGCCAGCGCCCACGCCGCGGCGGAGCCCATGGCCCCGCCCCCGATGACGACAGTGTCCACGGTTGTTCTCAAAGGTCCTCCAGAGGGTCGGGATAGCAGGGGGAGTGGTGGTGCCAAGCGGGCCGGTGTCACGCCAGGAGCAGGGCCACCCCGATCATGGCCGGCACGGCCACGACTGTCGTGATCAGCACGGTGTCCTTCGCGACCGTGATGCCGGTCCGGTAGCGGCTGGCGGCGACAAAGACGTTCTGCGCCGTGGGCAGGGCGGACGTGACGACGGCCGCGAAGAGGGCCTGGCTGTCCAGGCCGAGCGCGAAGCGGGCGAACACGTACGCCAGCAGCGGGTGGACGATGAGCTTGAAGCCGCTGGCCAGGATGGTGTCGAGGCGCCGACCTCCGGCCGCTTGCAACGGGCGGGAGCCGTTGAGGCTCATGCCGAAGGCCAGCAGCATGGCCGGAATGGCAGCCCCGCCGATCAGGTGGATCGGTTCCAACACCAGCGCGGGCACCTGCCACCCCGTTCCGGCCACGAGCAGGCCCAGGCCGGAACCCACGATCATCGGGTTGCGCAGGATCATCAGCACGAATCCGAGCGTGGTGGTCCGGTGGGTGCTGGTGGTGGCGTCCAGGACAATCAGGAAGATCGGGGTCAGGAATGCCAGTTGGAAAATCAGCAGCGGCGCCACATAGCTGGCGCTGCCGAGCACATACACCGCGATGGGAATGCCCAGGTTGGCGGAATTGGCCAGGGACGCGCTCATCGACGAAATCAGCGCCTCCGGCAGAGGCCGCTTGAGCAGGAACCGCACGATCCCGAAGTAGATTGCCGCCGTCGCGACGGCGCCCACCGCCGCCACCAGCAGCGGCGCGGCAAAGACGTCCTGGAGTTTCGCCTTACTGAGCGTCTCGAACAACAAAGCGGGGCTGGCGACGAAGAAGGTCAGCGCACTCAGCACGGAGCGGGCGTTCTCGCCGAGGATCCCGCGCCGGCCCACGAACATGCCTACCAAGATGATGCACCAGACCACGAAGAAGCCCGCGAGCACCCCTAGCACGCGGCGGCCCGGCGTGTTCGGGGCTGGGGATGGGTGGGGATCACCCTCCCAGAATAATCAGCTTTATTTACTCTGGGCGCCTGTTACGCCGAAACCGGGCCAGTCTGCCCGGGGGTGGCGTCAGTTCAGGGTGGCGTTGTTCAAGGCGTGCGGCGGCCGCATCAGCCCCGGCGTGTGGCCATCTTCCGCGGGGTCACTGCCGATCTGCACAATCTTGTTGTCTTTATCCACATGGACCACGCGCGGCGTGTACGCCTTCGCCTCCTCCGTGGTCATCTGGGCATAGGTGATGAGGATCACGACGTCGTTCTCGTGCATCAGGTGCGCGGCCGCGCCGTTGATTCCGATCACGCCGGAACCGCGCTCGCCGGCGATGGTGTAGGTCTCCAGCCGCGCGCCGTTGGTGACGTCGACGATTGCTACGAGCTCACCGGGCAGGATGTCGGCGGCCTCCAGTAGATCCAGGTCCACGGTGACGGAACCGACGTAGTGGAGGTCGGCGTGCGTGACCGTGGCGCGGTGGATTTTGGACTTGAATATTGTGCGATTCATAACGGAACCAGTCTAGCGCCGGCGGGTGCGCCGCGCTGTGAGCCAGGGAACACGGCAGCTCATTCCGGTGCGGACACGGTGGCGGGGGAGATGGAGGCGGCAGTCTCGGCCAGGATTTCCCGCGCTGCCAAAATGGCGGGCCGTTTGGCGCTCGAGCGACGCACCGAGGTGAAGACGGTGCGGTGCGGATCACCAGGCAGGGGGATCAGCTGGGCCGTCGTTCCCCGGCCCGTCCAGACCAGATCAGGCATCAGGGCTACCGCATTGCCTGATTCGATCAGCCGGATCTGCGCCTGCAGGTCCGCAGTTTCGAAGCGGACGTCGGGTTCGAAGCCCGCGCTGCGGCACGCCTGTTCGGCCCAGTGGCGCGACGCCGCTCCTCGCGGCTCCATGACCCAAGCCAGTTCCGCCGTGTCGGCGAGGGATGTAATGTCCGGCCGGTCGGGCGACCGGGGCGGAACGGCGAGCCTGATTGCGTCGCCCGTCAGCCGGATGCGGTCCAGTTCGGCGTACCGCGGGGCCGCGTGGCCGGGATACTGCTCGGCGATGACCAGGTCGAAGTCCCGCGCCCAGGTCTCGTGGAGGGCGGTTTCGGGTTCGCGCTGCGTCATTTCGATCCGGACCTCCGGGTAGCTGGACGACATCCGGGTCAGCGCGTCGGGCATGAGGGCCAGGGCCGCCGACTGGAAGACGGCGATGCGCACGGTCCCGGTCACCGTGGTGAGCGACGCCGCAAGGTCCGCCTCCGCTTGCTCCAGTGTCTCCAGCAACTGGGCCGTGTGCGCCACTAGAACTTCGGCCTGGGGCGTGAGCTGGACGCGGCGCCCGGTCTTCCGCAGAAGCTCAACACCGGCCTCCTTTTCCAGCAGCGCCAGTTGCTGCGAGACCGACGACGGGCTGTACTGGAGCGCCTCGGCGACTTCGGCCAGCGTGCCGCGGATTTTCAGTTCGCGCAACAGGCGCAACCGGCGGACGTCGAGCATCATGGTCCTTTGTGAATTCTAATGGTTATTGATTAGGAGAATTCACTTTATCTAATGCAATTGGGCTTGCATACTGTTGTCTTGAGTAACCCCCATCACAGGGTGGATTGATGGGCAACATAGCTGAGCAGGAGACCCTGATGAGTGCACAAGATTTGACCAAGTCCATCATGCGGAAAAAGCCGATTGATGACATCGAGGTAGAAAACAAACATAGCGGTCTGTTCAAGAGCCTTGGCCTCTGGCAACTGACAGCGATCGGCGTCGGCGGCATTATCGGCGTCGGCATCTTCTCCCTCGCAGGCCTCGTGGCCCACGGCAGCGAGACGGAACCGGGCGTCGGTCCCGCGGTGCTGTTTTCCTTTTTGATTGCAGGACTGGCTTCCGCGGCGGCCGCTTTGTCCTATGCGGAATTTGCCGGCATGATCCCGCGTGCGGGGTCGGCCTACACCTACGGATATGTGGCCCTCGGCGAGGTAATTGGCTGGTTCATCGGCTGGGACCTGCTGCTGGAATACATCGCCATCGTCGCCGTGGTGGCGATCGGCATCTCCGGTTACTTCGGTGCGTTCCTCTCCGGCATCGGGGTCGATATGCCGCTTTGGATGGCATCGACGGCGGACGAGGGCCGGGGCGGCATCGTCAATATTCCGGCTATTGTCGTCTGCCTGATCGTGACCTGGATCCTCTCCCGCGGCACCAAGACCTTTGGCCGCTTCGAGCTGGTGGCCGTGGCCATCAAGGTCGTCCTGATCCTGTTCATCATCGGCCTCGGCATTTTCTACATCAACGCCGACAACTACAACCCGTTCATGCCCAGCGGCATCGGCCCGGTCTTCGCGGGCGCCGCTACGGTGTTCTTCGCAGTGTTCGGCTATGACGCCATGAGTACAGCGGCCGAGGAAGCGACCGATGGCAAGAAGCACATGCCCAAGGCCATCCTCCTCTCCCT
This sequence comes from Pseudarthrobacter sp. MM222, assembly GCF_947090775.1. Lineage (NCBI taxonomy): Bacteria > Bacillati > Actinomycetota > Actinomycetes > Micrococcales > Micrococcaceae > Pseudarthrobacter > Pseudarthrobacter sp. MM222. Next base: position 4,062,409 of record NZ_OX352321.1, on the reverse strand, counting down.
GGTCATCGCCATGCTCTTGTATGTGGCCGCCACCCTGGTGCTCACCGGCATGCAGAACTATCGGGACATCGACCCCACGGCCGGGTTCGCCTCCGCCTTCACCGGCGTGGGCCTGCCCGTCATCGCCACGATCATCTCCGTGTTCGCCGTGCTCTCCATCCTCACCGTGATGCTGACCTTCCTCCTCGGCGTCACCCGCGTCTGGTTTTCCATGAGCCGCGACGGCCTGCTCCCGGGATGGTTCTCCAAGACGGACCGTCACGGTACGCCGCAGCGGGTTACGTGGATCGCTGGCATCGCGTCCGCGCTGCTGGCCGGCGTGTTCCCGATCAAGGCCGTGGCCGACCTGACCAACATCGGCATCCTGGCCGCATTCGTGGTCGTCTGCTTGGCGGTGATCGTCTTCCGTTACAAGAAGCCCGATGCGCCGCGGACCTTCCGCTTGCCCCTGATGCCGCTGGTGCCTGCCTTCGGTGTCCTGTCCTCGGCCTTCCTGATGTTCCAGCTGCACTGGGAGACCTGGCTGCGCTTCATCATCTGGCTTGTCATCGGCCTCGTGATCTACTTCGGATACGGCCGCAAGCACTCGCTGATGAACCCGAGCAGCCCCCGGCACGAGGAGGCCGTGGAGATGCACCGGCCCGTCGGCTGACCATCCCCGCACCAGGGTCCGGCAGGCTCAACGCCTCCCTCTCCCGGTTGCGCTATCACTCAGGGTCCTTATTCCGGGCTCTTGGGGGCTTTCGGGCACCGTAAGTGATAGGGCAACCGGCTGGGTGGGGGTTGGGCCTGCCGAGATCTGTTTAACCGCCACATTCCGGGGATTTTCTGACCGCTCGGACGGCTGCTGAAAGGTTCTCATTTTCTAATCTGTATTGCTCAGGAAACATCGCTTTATCTTATGAAAATCCGGTCGCATACTGATTCTAAGAACGGTCCCCATTTCGAGAAAGAACGAGAAGCCGCCATGACCAACATCTCAACGGAGTCCCGCGCGAACACCGGCACCGCCGCCGAGCACGCCGCCGTTTCGGAAGGCTCCCCGGTGCTGGAGGCCGCCGCCCTCGCGGAGGACAGCATCGCGCTGGTCCGGCGCTGGCTCACCGAAGCCGCGCAGGTCCCCGTTGATGCCTCTGCCGAGCAGCTCGCAGGCGTCCTGAAGGATCCAAACGGCCTCGACTTCACGGTCGGGTTCGTCGACGGCGTTGTCCGCCCCGAAGACCTGCAGGTCGCCGCCCGCAACCTCGCCGCACTGGCCCCCAAAGTCCCGGCCTTCCTGCCCTGGTACATGCGCAGCGCCGTCCGCCTCGGCGGCACCATGGCCCCGGTCCTGCCGCAGGTGGTCATCCCGGTCGCCCGCCGCGTGCTCCGCGAAATGGTCGGCCACCTGATCGTCGACGCCACCGACGCCAAGCTGGGCCCGGCCATCGCCAAGATCCGCAAGGACGGCATCAAGCTCAACGTCAACCTCCTCGGCGAGGCGGTCCTCGGCGAGCACGAGGCCTCCCGCCGGCTCGAGGGCACCCACACGCTGCTGTCCCGCCCAGACGTCGACTACGTCTCGATCAAGGTCTCTTCAACCGTGGCTCCGCACTCCGCCTGGGCGTTCGACGAGGCCGTGGAGCACGTCGTCGAGAAGCTCACCCCGCTCTTCACCCGCGCCGCCTCCTTTGCCGCCGGCGGGCAGAAAGCCAAGTTCATCAACCTGGACATGGAGGAGTACAAGGACCTGGACCTGACCATTGCGGTCTTCACCCGGATCCTGGACAAGCCGGAATTTAAGGACCTCGAGGCCGGCATCGTGCTGCAGGCGTACCTCCCGGACGCACTGGCCGCCATGATCCGGCTGCAGGAGTGGGCCGCCGTCCGCCGCGCCACGGGCGGATCGGCCATCAAGGTCCGCGTCGTCAAGGGCGCCAACCTGCCGATGGAGCAGGTCGAATCCTCCCTGCATGACTGGCCGCTCGCCACCTGCGGCACCAAGCAGGACTCGGACACCAATTACAAGCGCGTTCTCAACTACTCGCTGCACCCGGACCGGATCCGCAACATCCGGATCGGCGTCGCCGGCCACAACCTCTTCGACATCGCCTTCGCCTGGCTGCTGGCCAAACAGCGCGGCGTGGAATCCGGCATCGAATTCGAGATGCTGCTGGGCATGGCCCAGGGCCAGGCCGAAGCCGTCAAGAAGGACGTCGGCTCGCTGCTGCTCTACACACCCGTGGTCCACCCCGCCGAGTTCGACGTCGCGATCGCCTACCTGATCCGCCGCCTCGAGGAAGGCGCCAGCCAGGACAACTTCATGTCCGCCGTCTTCGAACTCAGCGAAAACGAAATACTCTTCGAACGCGAGAAGCAGCGCTTCCTCGCCTCCCTCGCCAAGCTCGACGACGCGGTCCCGCCGCCCAACCGCCAGCAGAACCGCAGCCTCCCGGCCGCGCCGATGCCGCACGACGCCTTTGAGAACACCCCGGACACCGACCCCGCGCTGCCGGCCAACCGGAACTGGGGCCGTGCGATCCTCGGCCGCGTTCCAACATCCACACTCGGCAACGCCGCCGTGGAAGCCGCCACGATCAATGACGAGGCGACGCTGAACCAGGTCATCGACACCGCCATCGAGAAGGGCAAGGCCTGGGGCGCCCTCTCCGGCGCCGAGCGCGCCGAAATCCTGCACCGCGCCGGCGACGTGCTGGAATCACGCCGCGCCGACCTGCTCGAGGTCATGGCCAGCGAGACCGGCAAAACCATTGACCAGGGCGACCCCGAAGTCAGCGAAGCCGTGGACTTCGCGCACTACTACGCCGAGTCCGCCCGCAGGCTCGACGACGTCGACGGCGCCACCTTCGTCCCGGCGAAGCTCACCGTCGTAACCCCGCCGTGGAACTTCCCGGTAGCCATCCCGGCCGGCTCCACGCTCGCAGCGCTCGCCGCCGGATCCGCCGTCGTCATCAAGCCCGCCAAGCAGGCCCGCCGCAGCGGCGCCGTGATGATCGAAGCCCTCTGGGAAGCCGGCGTGCCCCGCGAGGTGCTCACCATGGTCCAGCTGGGCGAGCGTGAACTCGGCCGGCAGCTGATCTCGCACCCCGCAGTGGACCGTGTCATCCTGACCGGCGGCTACGAGACAGCCGAGCTGTTCCGGTCCTTCCGCAAGGACCTTCCCCTCCTGGCCGAGACCAGCGGCAAGAATGCCATCATCGTCACGCCCAGCGCCGACCTTGACCTCGCGGCCAAAGACGTCGCCTACTCCGCGTTCGGCCATGCAGGGCAGAAGTGCTCCGCTGCCTCGCTGGTGATCCTCGTCGGCTCCGTGGCCAAGTCCAAGCGCTTCCACAACCAGCTCATCGACGCCGTCACGTCCCTGAAGGTCGGCTACCCCGAGGATCCCGCCAGCCAGATGGGTCCCATTATCGAACCCGCGAACGGCAAGCTCCTGGACGCGCTCACCACGCTCGGAGAAGGCGAGAGCTGGGCCGTCGAGCCGAGGAAGCTCGATGAATCCGGCAAGCTCTGGAGCCCCGGCGTCCGTTACGGCGTCCGGCGTGGATCCTACTTCCACCTCACCGAGTTCTTCGGGCCGGTGCTAGGCGTGATGACCGCGGACACTTTGGAAGAAGCCATCGCCATCCAGAACCAGATCGACTACGGCCTCACCTCCGGCCTGCACTCGCTGAACACGGATGAACTCGGCATCTGGCTGGACAGCGTCCAGGCCGGCAACCTCTACGTCAACCGCGGCATCACCGGCGCCATCGTGCAGCGCCAGCCTTTCGGCGGCTGGAAGAAATCCGCCGTCGGCGCCGGCACCAAGGCCGGCGGCCCGAACTACCTCGTCGGACTCGGCGAATGGACCAGCAAGGCAAGCACCGCCGGTGCAACTCCGGCGCACGCCGGGGTCCGACGGATCGAAAACGCCGCCAAGTCCTTCCTGGCTGCCGAGCAACTGCAGACGCTGCAGCGTGCGCTGGCCTCCGACGCAAAGGCCTGGGCCGAGGAGTTCGGTACCGCCAAGGACGTTTCCGGACTGAGCGCGGAGCGGAACATCTTCCGGTACCGCGCCTTGCCGGTCACGGTGCGGCTCGCCGAAGGTGAACCGCTGGGCCACCTGGTCCGGACCGTTGCCGCCGGCGTGCAGGCGGGCTCCGCACTGACGGTGTCCTGTGCCGCCGAACTCCCCGTCCCGCTGCGTACGGTTCTCCACGGTCTCGGCATCGACGTCACGGTGGAGAACGACGCCGAGTGGCTGGCGGCCGCCGGCCGTCTTGCGGACGCGGGCCAGCTGTCAGGCGGCCGGATCCGGCTTATCGGCGGGAACGCGAAGGCCCTCGCCGAAGCCACCGGCGGCCGTCCGGACCTGGCGATCTATGGCCACCGGGTCACCGAGGCCGGCCGCGTTGAGCTGCTGCCGTTCCTGCACGAACAGGCCATCAGCATCACGGCGCACCGCTTCGGCACCCCCAACCACATCTCGGACAGCCTGATCTAGGGACGCCTCAGCAGAACAAGATGAGCCGGGCGGCCACCCTCCAATGGTGGCCGCCCGGCTCAAGTCTTTAGGCGGGCTCGTAGTCCCGGGTTTGCCTCGGCGTCAGCCGAAGTACCAGCCGGGCGGAACCCAAGACGCGGGCACCGCGTGGGCGGAGAAGTCGTCGCAGCCGGAGCAGAAGTAGGTGACCTCACCGAGCCGGCTGACGGATCCGTCCCGACGGTGCGTGGCGGGCACAAATGTCTCCAGATAGATGAATTCGTCGGTACCGCAGCGTTCGCAGTAAGGGCTACTCGCGTAGTCGGCATCCGCCAGGGAGATCGCGTGCGCGTCGCGGCGGCCACGGCTCGGATGCTGGGCGGCGGCGCCGCGGTGCGTTGCAGGCGTCAGCGGACGCATCGGCTTCAAAGCGACATCCGAAGGTGCGGGCGCATGGGGGTGATTTATGGCTGGCGTCATTGTCGGCCTATCCCGAACGCTCCGGGGTGGTTGCCGGACGGCAATCGCCGCGGGGAGCGTGCGTTTTCGAATCGTTGTTGTGGGCCACTTCTTGACCTTCAACGTTCTTAGGATAGGCCACCCACTGCAGGTGATCAATGGCCCGCGTAAGTACACCCTCCAAGTAGCTGCAGCGCAAATCCCCAGAAGTCAGGTGTGGACGGCGCCCGGCGGGACGGCGGCGCTCAGGCTGAACGCTTGAGCGTCCGCCCGGCGATGGCCTGGGTGAGGGCGTCAATGACCTCGGCATTAGCCAGCGGGTTGCGGATGAGGGTGAAGTCGACGTCGCCAACGGGCGGCAAGTCGAAGCGCCGGGTGATGATCGTCAGGTCGTCCGGGACCAGCGAGGACGGCATCACGGCCACCCCGATGCCGGCGCGGACGGCGGCGAGCACGCCGCTGATCTGGCGCGTGGTGCAGGTGATGCGCCAGGTCCGTCCGGCGGACTCGAGCGCGTCGATGGCAAGCTTACGGCTCAGGCTCGGCGCCGGGTACGCGATCAGGGGCACGGGGTCGGCGGGGTCAAGGGCGGTCTGCTCCAGGCCCACCCAGGCGAAGGAATCCTGCTGCACCACGGTGCCGTCCTTGGCTCCGGCCACCCATTTGACGAAGACAAGGTCCAGTTGGCCCGCGTTAAGCCGCTTGTAGAGCTGGTCGCTTTGCCCCACCGTCAGTTCCAAATTGATCTGGGGGTAGATCTGGCGGAACTCCCTGAGGATCCTCGGCAGCCCGGTGATCGCCAGGTCGTCCGCCGTGCCGAAGCGCAACCGGCCGCGCATGGCCGATCCGGAGAAGTAACGCGCGGCGGCGTCGTGGGCGGAGAGGATGGTGCGGGCGAAGCCGGCCATGGCGTCACCGTTGTCGGTCAGGCTCACCTCGCGGGTGTCCCGCGCCACGAGGACCCGCTTCGCCGCGGCCTCGAGCTTGCGGACATGCTGGCTCACGGTCGGCTGGGCCAGTCCCAGCCGTTCTGCGGCCTTCGTGAAGCTTAAGGTTTCGGCCACGGCCAGGAAGGAACGGAGCTGGGCAGGGTCAAACATGCGGCCTCCCGGGGCAGTGGTCGTGTGCGGATCATTGCGGTCCGTAATGCGAGTTATGCGGTCAATAACCTTCCGCAATCTGTACGGTCGAGCCTAGCGTTAAGGCAACCCGCCCCCGCTTCCCAGAGGACTTTTTCGTGGCACCCCCTCCGCCGTTACAGGCCAACGTGACCGGCTCGCCCGACACGACCACCCAGCCGATCGCCGTCGTCCAGGAGCGCCTGCCCTGGCGCCACACGTTCATTTCCTTGAAGGTCCGGAACTTCCGGATCTTCGCTATTGGTCACTTCATCGCGGTGATAGCGCTGTGGATGCAGCGGATCGCCCAGGACTGGCTGGTCCTCCAGCTCTCCGGGTCCGTCACCGCCGTCGGGATCACCGTGGCGCTGCAGTTTCTGCCCTCGCTGTTTCTCGGACCATGGGCGGGGATGATGGCCGACCGCTTCGCGAAACGCAGGATCCTGATGCTGTGCCAGTCGGTGGCGGCATTGCTCGCGGCTGTCCTTGCGGTCCTGGCCCTGAGCCAGCGGATCGAAGTCTGGCACGTCTACGGGATTGCGTTGGCCCTCGGATTTGTCACGGTGTTGGACCAGCCCGCGCGCCAGGTTTTCGTCAATGAGCTCGTCGGTCCGCGGTACTTGCGGAACGCCATCAGCGTGAACTCCACAACGTTCCAGCTCGGAGGGCTGATCGGCCCGGCGCTCGCCGGTGTCCTGCTCACGGCAGTGGGCGCCGGCTGGGCCTTCGCCGCGAACGCCGTGGCCTGCTGTTCCACGGTCGCCATGCTCCTGACCCTGCGCAAGGATGAACTGCAGACCAGCGCCCCCGTTCCCAAGCGCAAGGGCATGCTCCGGGAGGGGTTGCGCTACGCCCTGGGCAAGCCGACCATTTACTGGCCCTGGCTCATGGCCGGCTTCGTCGCGGTGTTCGCCATGAGCCTGCCGGTGCTGCTGGCCGCCTTCGCGGACCAGGTCTACGACGTCGGCGCCGGCGGCTACGGCCTGCTGAACGCGTTGGTGGCCCTGGGTGCGTTGGCCGGGGCCGTCACTTCCGCCCGGCGGCGGACGCTGCGGCTTCGGTCGGTGATGCTGGGGGCAGGAATGTACGGACTGATGCTTTGCCTGTCCGCGCTCGCGCCGTCCCTCGTGTGGTTCGGTGCGGCCATGGTCCTGGCCGGTTTTTGGTGCCTGATGTTCCTGACCGCGGCCAACCAGCTCGTCCAGACCAGCGCCAACATGGCTATCCGCGGTCGGGTCATGAGCCTGTACATCATGGTGCTGATCGGTGGCCAGGCGATCGGCGGGCCCCTGATCGGCTGGCTCGCCGAGCACGTCGACCCGCACGCCGCCATCTTGGTGTCCGGCGGCGTGCCGGCACTCGCAGCCGCGACGGTCGCCGTCGTGCTGGCCCGCCAAGGCCAGTTGATGCTCAGGGTGGATCTGAAGGACCGGCGCCGCCTGGTGAAGATCGTCCGGGGCGGACGCAGCCGGCCGGCAGGCGCCGCATCGTAGCTTTCCGCCTCGTTTTCGGACAGCCGCTACGTGGATCCACGCAGCGGCTGTCCACTTTCGCAGCGGAATTCCGGGAACCGTGCGGAACCGTTAGCCCGCTGTGGGCAGGTGCGGGTACTCCGGCTGCCGCTGCTGGAACTGCAGAATGTCCGGGTTGAGGACTACGCCGTCGCGGATTTCAATAGCCCGGCGGATTGTCTCGTTCGACGTCCACGCCTCGGGACCCGACACCACGGTTTCCAGGAAGGGCAACAGTGCCTCGCTGATTTCCCAGCTGGAGGCGTTCCACAGGTAGGAAGGGCTGTGGTCCACCGCGTAGTAGTCGATGTGGTCGCCCACTTTGAACATGGGATCGGCGAACGTGGTGGTCTTCGCCCAGCTGAAGCCCATGCCCTCGTCGCAGGACACGTCCACGATCAGGCTGCCGGGCCGGAACGCGTCCAGGTCTTCGGTCCGCAGGTAGGTCAGCGGCGCATTGGGGTCCTGCAGCGTGCAGTTGACCACGATGTCGCTCTCGGCGAGGAACGGCGCCAGCGGCACGCGGCCGCGTTCGGTGATGACCTCGCTGAGGAACGGGGCCTTGTCGTCGTGGTCGAACTGCGCGATCCGCACCGAGTGGATGGGCGAGCCAACCGCGGCGACGCCGCGGTTGGTCAGCACCTGGACATCGTGGATGCCGTGGGCGTTGAGGGCCGTCACCGCGCCGCGGGCGGTGGCCCCGAAGCCGATCACGACGGCGCTCAGGCGCCGGCCATAGACGCCGGTGGAGCCGGTCAGCGCCAGGGCATGAAGCACGGAGCAGTAGCCGGCCAGTTCGTTGTTCTTGTGGAACACGTGCAGGCCGAATCCGCCGTCGCTGGCCCAGTGGTTCATCGCCTCGAAGGCGATCAGTGTGAGCTTCTTGTCGATCGCCAGCTGCGTGATGGCCCGGTCCTGGACACAGTGCGGCCAGCCCCAGAGGACCTGCCCGTCCCGGAGTTCGGCCAGGTCTTCGGGCTGCGGCTTGGGAAGGAGGACGACGTCGGCCTCCGCCAGCAGCTGCGCGCGCGGCACGATGCGCCCCACGAGGGGCGCCAGGTGCTCGTTTGAGACGCCGAAACGCTCGCCGTAGCCCTCTTCCAGGATCAGCTGGTGCCTGAGTTCCGGTGCGATGCGGTCCAGGTGGAGGGGGTGGATCGGGAGGCGCCGCTCGTCAGGCTTCCGCGTGCTGGCGAGGACTCCGAGGGTGAGCCGGCTCGAGGTGCCGCTCACTTCTTTTTGGGGCTCGCCGGCTTGGAGCTGGTGGCCTTGTCCAGGGAGCTGGGCGGCGCTGCAGCGGTCCTCTTGTCGGCACGCTTTTCCTTGATGGATTTGCCGGATTTCTTGGATGCTGCTTGACGGGGGGATTTGTCAGCCATGATCGCTCCTGTTGGCGGAACCGAAGGGGTTCCTGACTCCGAACGATACAGGTAGCAACCTAACGGGCTGCGGCTCGGGAGCTGTGCGGTAGCCAGCAGCCGAACCGGAAAATGGAGCGGCTGACGGGAATCGAACCCGCGTATCAAGCTTGGGAAGCTAGCGCTCTACCATTGAGCTACAGCCGCGTTGGGACCGGCCAGAATCCAGCCAAGTCCCGAACAACGAGATTCACATTACCTCAGTCTGGCCCGGTGGTTGAACACCTTCGTCCGCCGGCCCTGTTTCCCGGGCGGATTTGCTGCAGGCAACGACACTGTGGCCATCCCCGGCACAGGAATGGGTAGTTCCCTCTCGGGTCCGGGTAGTCCAGACAAGTAGTCAGCCCGCGGCGGCGTAGATGTCGAGTGGTTCAAAAGGCGAATGGGGGTAGGGCACACTCGTGCGCACTCGAAGGCCATCTAATTTACTAGGGGAGACCACAGCCAACCCAGTCGCTAGAAGGTCTCACGATGTATGACGAGAAGTTGATGGTGGTCCATCCCGTGTTGCCAAAGGGTGGGCTTCGCCGGCCAAAAGTGCAGGAACAAGACGGACTGAACGGTCCACAACGAGTCAGCGGCGGCGAGCATGAGTGAGCTCAAGCAGGGCCGCGCCGTCTATTCAGCATTTCCATCAGCGGGGACCGTCCGGATTCCTGCCCGACGGCAGGGAGCGGCCGGTCCGGTTGCCGGCACCCTGGCGCTGCCTGCACCCACATTCACGTTTCCGGACTTCAAGGCGGCGAAGCTGGGGCGCGTGACGAGCAGCTCGCGGCGTGAGGGGGTCCGCTGGGCTAACCGGTACCGGCACCTGCTCATCGGCGCTGACGCCGTGGTGATTGCCGCCGTAACCGCTGCCGCCCACCTCACCCGGTTCGGCCTGAGCACTGCGAGCGTGGTCGAACTCGGCACCTTCCACATTGACTACTTGCACATCTCCGTGGCCATTGCGGCCGCCTGGATGCTGGCGCTGGGTCTGTACAAAAGCCGGGATACCCGGATCGTGGGAATCGGCATCGACGAATACCGGCGCGTCGTCAGCGCCAGTGCAATGCTGCTGGGACTTATCGCCTTGGTTTGCTTTGTCCTCAACATCGACATTGCCCGGGGCTTCTTCGCCCTTGCCCTGCCCACCGGACTGATCGGCCTGCTGGCCGCGCGCTGGAGCCTGCGTCAGTGGCTATCCAGGCAGCGGATTCACGGCCATTACCTGTCCCGCGTAGTCGTGCTGGGCAGGCCGAAGGACGTCCGATACGTCGTCAGCCAGATCGAAAAGAAGTCCGGTGCGGCGTACAAGGTCGTAGGTGTCGCGCTGGCCGGTGCCCACGGCCCCGGCGCCTTCAGCCAAGGCGGCCAGATCTTCAAAGTGGTTGGCGATGAGCGAAGCGTTGTCGAAGCCGTGGCCTCGGTGGACGCCGACGCCGTGATTGTTGCCGGCCCCATGAAGGGCGGCGGCCGCTACATCCAGCGCCTGGGCTGGAAGCTCGAGCAGTCGTCCACCCAGCTGATCCTCACCACCGGGCTGACCAACGTGGCCGGTCCACGGATCCACTCCCGGCCAGTGGAGGGACTTCCGCTCATGCACGTGGAGCTGCCCCAGTATGCCGGTGCGAAACATGCCTTGAAGAGAATATTCGACGTCGTGCTGGCCGCCGTATCCCTGGTGGCGCTCCTGCCGGTGTTCATCTTCCTCGCGGTCATGATCAAACGGGACAGCCCGGGCCCTGTCATTTTCCGGCAGGAGCGGGTTGGCCGGGGTGGTGAGAAGTTCCACATGCTGAAGTTCCGGTCGATGGTCCAGTCCGCCGAGGACGACCTGGCCGGGCTCCTGGAGCAGAACGAGGGCGCCGGCGTGCTGTTCAAGATGCAGAACGATCCCCGCGTCACCCAGGTCGGCCGGTGGATGCGGAAACACTCGCTGGACGAACTTCCGCAGATCTGGAATGTCCTCAAGGGCGACATGAGCCTCGTCGGTCCGCGGCCGCCACTGCAGCGTGAGGTCGACAAGTACCAGCACAAGGTCCTCCGGCGGCTGTACATCAAGCCGGGCCTGACCGGCATGTGGCAGATCAACGGCCGGTCCGAGCTGAACTGGCGGGACAGCGTTCGGCTGGACCTGTATTACGTCGAAAACTGGTCTCTGGCCGGGGACCTGATCATCATCTGGCGCACCGCCAAGATGCTCATCAAGCCGGTAGGAGCGTACTGAAAGTCCGAAGGTCTCGGTTTTACGAATGGGAAGGCAAGGCAATGACCACACTTGTTTCGGGGACTAGTGGGTTTACGGAAGGTTCGAGCGAGCTGCGAGCCGCCATTGATGGGCAGCGTTTCGCCCGGACGCCGGAGGGGGTGTCCTGATGACCGCTCTACCATCTCAGGCTTCCGGAACGGGCCGGCAGCAACCACCGGTAATTGACCTGGCCCAGGCGCCAGGGGCAGGTGAAACATGGGACAAACCGCGGGCTGTGGTGTACGCGTGGCGCGTCTGTGAGCTGTTATTCGTCAGCAACCCCTGGCAGATAAGTTCGCGTCTGAGGGTGGCCGCGCTGCGTGCCTTCGGCGCGGAGATCGGGCCGGGCGTGACTTTCCGGCCCCGGACCCGTGTCAGCCTGCCGTGGAAGCTGCGCATCGGGTCCGGATGCTGGATCGGCGAGGGAGTCTGGTTCCACAACCAGGACGACGTGGTCATAGGGTCGAACGTCGTCGTTTCGCAGGAATGCTTCATCACCACCGGGAGCCACCGGGCTCGGACGGACATGGGACTGATCACCAGTCCGGTGCGGATCGACGACGGCGCCTGGGTCACCACGCGCTGCATGGTGCTCGGCGGCGCCCACATCGGCCGCTCAGCGGTGGTGGAGCCGCTCACCGTGGTCCGCGGGTCCGTTCCGGCGAACGCCGTCTACGGCCGGTCCGCCGGCCCCGCCGTCATCAGGGAGCGGTTCCGCGAAAACGAACTGCCGTGATGGCACAATGCACCCTAGGGGGTAGCCATGGTGGGCAGGGTCTTGGAAATCAGGGCAAACATCTTTTCGGCCATGTACTGATGGCCTGCATCGGTGGGGTGGACGCCGTCGGCGCCAATAAGTTTGGCGTCGGCGCCGAAGAACCAGCCCTCGCTCAGCGGGTTGACGAATGCGGCACCGGCGGCAGATGCGGCACCGGAAATCGCCTGCGTGTTCGCGGTGATGAAGTCCGGCACGTTCTCGTTGACCCACGCCGGCCCCACCACGATCAGCTTCGCATGGGGCGCACGCTCGCGGATCTTGGCATAGAGGTCCGTTGCAGCCGCAGCCATGGCCGAGGCGTCCTGCTTGCCGTCATTCCTGCTCCCGAAGACGAGGACCAGGTCGGCCGACGAGCGCAGGTTGCTGGTGGCGGCTTCGGCGAACGTGGCCTTGTCTGGTCCACGGGTGATGTATCCGGCGCCGGGTACTGCGGTGACGTTCATGTCGACGGGACGGGACTCCGAGTAAAAGCGGGACCCGACGATCTTTGTCCAGTTGGCCGCGCCGTAGCCGCCCTCATCGGAACCTCCGGTATAGGAGTCCCCGATGATGTCAACGTTCGGCACAGTGGGCCGGGTGGCTTGGGCGGCGGCGGAGGTCGGAGCCGGCGACGCGCTCACCCCGTTGTCCCGCATGGTCAGCGCCAGCACGGCGACAACAATTGCCGCCACGGCGAGCAGACCAAACCCCAGTTCCTTGGCGTATCGGAATGGGAAGGATGTTCTGTTCCGGTTTCTGCGCTTCAGAAAATCCATTTGCAAATACTATCGGCTATCCACTCCTGAGGGGGAAGTGCATGCAGAAGATACCAGTTTCGGTCCTGATTCAGACGAAAAATGAAGAGGCGAGCATCGAGAAGTGCCTGGCGGCGCTCAGTGACTTCGACGAAGTCATCGTTGTTGACTCCAACAGCACCGATCGGACCGCGGAGCTCGCCCGCTCCGCCGGGGCGACGGTTGTCAACTTCACCTGGAATGGCGAATTCCCGCAGAAGAAGCAGTGGCAGCTGCAGCACGCATCCACCCGCCACCCCTGGATCCTGTTCCTTGACGCCGATGAATATCCGAGCCGGGAGCTGCTCGCGGAAATCGCCGCGATCGTCTCGAACCCGTCGGAACACCGGGTGGCCTTTGACATCCCCATCTCCTATCACTTCGCTGGCAAGGAGCTCAAGCACGGCCATCAGGTCGTCAAACGGACCCTTTTGAAGCGGGGGTTCAACGAATACAAGGACACCGGATTGATGAAGCTTCCGGTGATCACGGAACTAGAAGTGCACTACCAGCCGGAGACGGTGGGCGACATCGGGCGGACCGAGGGCCTGCTCGCCCACCATGACCTCGACCCGGTGCGCACCTGGTTCGACAGGCACAACAAGTACTCCGACTGGGAAGCGTATATCCATGCTGACCCCGTCATGATGCGCACCGTCCGCTCCTTCAAGAGCGGCCAGGGGCAACGCTTTGACGTTGTCCCCTTCAAACCCCTCGCCTTCTGGCTTTACAGCTACGTCGTCCGCCGCGGTTTCCTGGACGGGCGGGCCGGGTTCGATTACGCCGTCGCGCTGGCTACCTATTACTGGCAGATCGGACTGAAAACACGTGAACTCAAGCGCAATGGCTGGCGGCTGGCTGACCATGCCTGAGCGCGGTGAAGCGGCTCGGTCACGCATTAGTGTGTTGCAGATCGGTGGCCTTGCAGGCCCGGGAGCTGTAGCGGGCGGAGTCTGGGCTGTCGCGCGCATGCAGAGCGCGGCCCTGATCCGCCGCGGCGCCGCTGTCGAGCTGGTCGGAGGCTGGCTCGGGGCCGTCCCCGCCGCTCGGCCTGGATCACACGAGCGGATCTTCCCGGTCCGGCGGCCGTTCCGCGGAGCCCGGCTCAGGGGTCTGATCGGCATCGGCCTCGTCCGCCACGTGTGGGACCGGAGCCGGGGGGTCGACGTCGTGCAGCTTCACCTCTGCCGGGACTTCATCACCACCTGCAGTGCCCTCCTGCTGCGCCGTGCGGCCGCTCCTGTCATCGCCCAGGCCCACGGCATGCTGGCGGTACCGGACTCGCGGGTGCTGCGCCTGTTCGATTCACTGGTCTTTAGGCGTGCGATGCGGACACCGCAATTGTGGTTGACGTTGACGGAAGCCGAAGAGAAGAACCTTGAATCCCTCGGGGTGCCACGGACGAAGATGCGTAGGGTGGTGAACGCCACCGCGGACCCCGGTACCGCGTGGGAAGACCCGCAGGATGCAATCTTCCTCTTTGTTTCACGCCTTGCGCCCCGAAAGCAGCCCACGGTGTTCGTCGAGGCCGCCATTGCCCTATTGCGGAAGGGAACGGAAGCCCGTTTTGTTGTCGCGGGCCCTGACCAGGGTGAACTGGGTGCCGTGCGCGCCCTGATCGACGCTTCCGGCTTCCAGGACCGCTTCGACCTGCCGGGGGAGCTGACCGAACCAGAGGTGCTCGAGGCACTGGCCCACGCGACAGCCGTCGTCTTGCCGGCCCGCCACGAACCGTATCCGATGGTGATTATCGAGGCAGCCGGCGTGGGAACGCCCATCATCGTTACCTCGGAATGCGGACTGTCCTCGAGCCTCCGGGAGGCCGGCGCGGCCATCGTGGCCGAGCCCACGGCGGCGGCGTTCGAAGCCGCCATGGCCGCGGTGGCGGCCGACCAGGATCTGCGGCACCGGCTGAGCGCGCGTGCCCGGGAGCTGCACCGGGGCCTGTGGTCCGCTGAATCACTCGCGGGGCGTCTGCTGGACTTCTACGCGGAGGCGATCGATGCCGGCCGGAACTGACTTCCGAAGCCCGGTCCGCCTGCCGGGTGAGGCCAAGCCCGGAATGAGGGCGGCTTTGGCCATTATGGCTTTTCTGTGTTTCGCCGTTGCCATACCGTTCATCCTTCGGGTGACTTCGGAGGCGGCTTACACCGATTCCGAATTCCTCATCCGCTATTCGGCCCTCCTCTATTCCGCCTTCCGCCTGAGCGTCATCCTGTGGCGGGACGAAGTGCGTCCGGTCGCAGGCGTCTTCTGGATGTTCGTATATATCTGCCTCGGCGTCGTCCCGCTGGCGCAGTTGTCGACTGGCGCGTCCACCATCCTGGCCGTCCAGGTGGACGACGCCACCCTCCAGGCCACGACCGCTATCACGCTGCTCGGCTGTATCAGCTTCGACATTGCCTACCACATCCGACTCGCCGCGAAAGGCGGAACCACGGCACCGGTGGCGACGCTGCGCAGCATGGACACCCTGCGGATCTTTGCGGGGATCGCGGTCCTGGGCGGGCTGGTCTACGTGGCGCAGGTCGGCGGCATCAGCGTGTTCTTTGCCAGCCGCCAGGAGGCCGGCCAGGCCCTCGACCAGGTGAGCCCCGACAGCGGGCAGGCCGCCCGCGCGATCATTTCCGCCTTCGGGTCGGTGGCCTGCCTGGTTGGGCTCATTTTCTACATCCACGCGGTGCGCCTGCTCCGGAGTTCCCTGAACCTTCTTGACACTGCGCTGATGGTCGCCCTGGTCGGGCTGAACGTGATCGTCAACAACCCGATCTCCAATTCGCGTTACTGGACCTTGGCTGTGCTCTTCGGCTTGATCATGCCGTTGATCGGGGCCCGCAAGTCGTTCTTCAACCTCGCGATAATCGGCGGGGTTGTAGCGGCGATTTTTCTTTTCCCGCTAAGTGACATCACGCGCCGCGCGGCCGGGACCGGGGCCCTGCTGCAAACGGACTCAGTGTGGCGGATGATATCCACCAAGGATTACGACCAGTTCAGTATGCTGGCGAACACTCTTGGCTTCACCCGGGACGAGGGATTTACTTGGGGAAACCAGTTCCTGGGCGCCCTGCTGTTCTGGGTGCCGCGTGTCATCTGGCCGACCAAGCCGCTCGACAGCGGGGTTGAGGTGGGCCTGTGGATGAACAGCGCCAACGTCAACCTTTCCTCACCCCTATGGGCCGAGGCCTGGATAAATTTCGGAGTAGCAGGGGTAATCCTCTCCTTTGCCGTGCTGGGGTTGCTGAGCAGGAGGCTCGACTCCGGCTTCGGGGCGGGCGCCTTGTCGGCCGGGTCGGTCGGCTACCTCGGCGTTTCCATCTTCTCCGGGTACATGTTCATCCTCCTGCGAGGATCCCTGCTGCAGTCCATGGGCCGGCTAATGATCCTCGCCCTGGCAATTGCCTTTCTGAGCGGAACCGTCAAACGAAAGCCTGGGGACAGCTAATGACCACGAACAAGCTCGAGCGTCCAGGCCAGGCAAAGCCCAATTTCTCCCAGTCCTTCAGGGAACTGAGCCTGGCCCAAAAGGGCAAGAAGGGCGTACCGGTGTACACCCTTTACATCAACAGGCCCGCTGGCCGGGTTGTGGCGGCCGCGCTCCGGAACACCCGGTTCAGGCCGAACCACGTCACGTTCGCCGGTGCCATCCTTACCTATGGCGCCCTGCTGTGGCTGGCGTTCGGGCCCGGCTCCGGGGCGGTTTACGCCCTCGTGGGTTTGATCCTCGCTGCCGGTTTTATCCTCGACTCCGCCGACGGGCAGCTCGCCCGGCTCCAGGGACGCAGTTCAAAGTTGGGCGAGTGGCTGGACCACGTGCTGGACAGCGGCAGGATCGTTGTGCTGCACGGATCCGTCTTTTGCTTTCTTCTGCGTGCCACTTCGATTCCGGCCCTGCCGTTGGCCGTGCTGTGCGGGGTGTTCCTCTTCGCGAGTTCCACGATCTTCTTCGCAGGCGCTCTCTTTGATCAGCTGAACCGGCACTCAGCGCCGCCTTTGCCGGGCGGCAGCCCGGATACCCGGAGCTCGCTGAAGCGGTCTGTCCTGACGTTGCCGGTTGACTACGGCACAACCTGCCTGGTGCTGGTGACAGTGCCCTGGGCCGGCATCTTCCTGCCGCTGTATGCGGCTTTGGCGCTCATTCATTGCCTGTTCTGCGCCGCCTACCTAACCAAGTTTTTCCGTACGCTGGCGAGGATGGGCTGAATGGCCCGGCTGAGCAGATACGTTGCAATTGGGGACCAAGCGGTATCGAGCATTTCAAATTTCGTAGCGGTGGCCATCACGGCCAACGTTGCGACCGCCGGCGAATTTGGCCAATTTTCCCTGGGCTACGCCGGTTTGCTCCTCTTTCTCGGCGCCCAGCGCGCCCTCATCGGTGAGACCCTGCTGGTCAAGTACTCCGCTGCGGGCGCCCTGGATCCCACCGCGAGGAAGGCCGTTCTGGGCGCCAGTGTCCTGGCAGCCGCCGCTGCCCTGCCTTTGCTGCTCACGGGCGCGATCCTGACCGATGAATCTTCCCGCCTCCTCTGGCTCGTGATCGCCGCGAGCCTGCCGTTTGTGCTCGTCCAGGACACGCTCAGATACCTGTTTATCTGCGAGGGCAGCCCGTCGCGCGCGCTGTTGATCGACGGCGTGTGGGCCGTGCTGTCCATCTCTTCGATGGTGTTCGTTGCGCTCAACGCCGGCACGGTGTCGGCCGTGGTGCTCTGCTGGGGCGGCGGCGCAGCTGCGGCACTGGCATTGGGCCTCGTTCTTGGCCGGGCGCTGCCGTCGCCCCGGGCCGGGACGCGCTGGCTGAGCGCAAACCGGAACCCCGGCTTGCGCTACCTTGGGGAGTTCTCCGCCCTCAACGCGTCCACCTTTGTTGTCCTCTACCTCCTCGCGATCCCCTTGGGCGCCGCGGGCGTCGGCGCGCTGCGCGCCGCACAATTGCTCTTCTCACCGCTAAATACCGCCTTCTCCGCGATCAAGATGGCTGTCATTCCTGAACTGGTGCGTTCCCGGGGAACCCGGGTGTTCCGGAACCGGCTTATTGAAACATTCGTCATAGTGGCAGCCCTGGCGGGATTCTGGGGCGCGGTGGTGATGGTCTTGCCGGCCTCGGTGGGAGCCCTGCTGCTCGGTGACACCTGGCAGTCGGCGTCCGAACTCCGCCTGCCGTACTTCCTGCAGTACGTGGCGATGGTGCCCTACACCGTGCTGCTCGCCTACTACCGGTCGGTCCAGGCGAACCGGCTGTCCACCCTCATGCGCGCGGTCCTGGCCGGCCTGACCCTCGTGCTGCCGCTTGCTCTGGCCTATGCGGGCGGGACCCCGGCGGCTGCATGGGCATTCACTGTCGCGGTGGCTGCCGCCACGGTCGTCGGAGGGATAGCCACGCTGCTGTCCAGGTCGAAGTCCCGGACGGAACACCCGCACCGGTCCGCGCCCACTGATGCTCGAGCTGCGGCCGGCCGCTGACACAAGGTGAGGGTGGGGAACTGAACGATGAAGCCGGCGGGGGTTTGTCAGGTCCCGGATTTGCCCGGTCCGGACTAAGTGATGGAGACGTTCCGGAACTGCACCGGGACAGGATCCGGGTAGTCCTTGCAGAGGCTGACGTAGCCGCCGCGATATTCCCGGTCCATGGTCATTCCGGACCAGCCGGTGCCATCCAGCCTGGAGAACCGGAGTGAAGCCGGCGTGACCTCGATCTTGAAGCGCATCCATTCTGCGGCGCGGACCGGGGCCGTCATGATCGACTGCAGTCGGGTGCCGGCTGGGTTTCCGGGATCCCGCCGGTAAAGGACCAGCTCGCCTGCCGGTCGGATGATCAGGTGATAGCCGCCGACGCTGCTGGGCAGCAGGACACGGTAGGGCGAGTCATCCTGCTGCCCGAAAGCTATTCCGGCATGAAGCAGTTCCGAGGGGAGCTCCTTCGGCCAACACATGTCGAAGGCCAGGCTGTGCATCTCCCGAGTGACGGGACCCATCGAGCCGAGCCGGTAACTGAAGTTCTGGTCCTTGTCCAACAATACGGAGGCAGAAGCGGCGTCGACCGTTGGCTGGGCATCCCAGCCCTGGTCCACGGTCCAGGGAAGGTCGCCGGCAGCCCGTTCGCCGGTGGAAAACCGATCTTGGGTTTCCGCAGGCCCAGTCGACATGACGTATGGCACGTTGGCACACATCACTCCCTGGACGCCGAGAGAGGTTACCCGGTCGCAAGCGGAGCGGGTGTGAATTTCCCAGCAAATGACGGGCTTGTTGTAGGACACGGCTTTGCTGATGGTCCCGTCATCTGCGCTGTGATGAATGCCGAGATAGTCGAAGCGGGTAGCTAACTCGTCAAGGCGAGGTTCGGTATCGGGCATGAAATAGCCCCAGGTCTTGTAGCCGCGTGCCGAGGCTTCCGCTACTTGAAGGGCCGGGGCGGGTTGCTTCCAGACGAAGTGCTCGGTGGAAGCCGGGTAGCTGTCCATCAGGTCCAGCAGTGCCACCGTGTTGGTTCCTTGTTTGTCCTCGATGAAAATCACATGGGAGCTGGCGAACCGGTCGAGGACTTCCCGCACCGTCGGAATCGGCTCCAGCCCTGTCGCCGGGCCGAGCCAGCCCCGAGCGTCGACCCGGAGGGCGCTCAGCTCCGCGTACGTGAGTTCGGCCACATCACGGTCCTGGCCAGTCACCCTGAGCGCGTTCTGGTCATGATGGCAGACCAGCACTCCGTCGCTCGTCGAGTTCACGGATACTTCAAGCGCCGGAACGCCGGCCTTCGTCGACTGCAGATACGCACGCATCGTGTGCTCAGGCCAGTTGTCTCCCGATCCACGATGTGCCACAAAGAAACGATCCTGGCTAAAGAGGCTCGCAACTGTATGTATGGGCGCGGCCTCGGCAGCCGGTTTCGCCGGGCTGCAGCCGGCAAGAAACAATCCCGACGCCCCCAAGGCGATGGCTTGGCGGCGGGAGAGGAATGTGGGACCAACCGAAGCAGCTCTTGGATTCGGCCCAGAAACTCTGGAGTTGTTATCCAAAAACATCTCAAGCCTCTAACGGCTCGTTATCTTCAAGACCGCCGCCAAGCAGGTTCAGGGCCCGGCGGAGCATGGTACTGGAGGTATGGACGGTGTACGGAAAATACACCACCTCGACGCCGACTTCCTGCATTCCTGCCTCAAGGCGGAGCCCCTTCTCGGTTCCGCGCCAATCATCACCTTTGAAAAAAACATTGAAACCAAAAGCGCGCCAGGCGTCCACCTTGTCGACGAAGTCGTCTACCACCACCTCGTCGACGAGTCGGATATTCCGCACGATCTCAAGACGTTCATGCAGAGGTACCACCGGCTCTTTGCTTTTCTGGCGCATGGTCGAGTCAGCGGAGACGACCCCGGCGATCAAATAGTCGCAGTTCTGTCGTGCGTGTTTCAGGAGATTGAGGTGCCCGATGTGGAACAGGTCGTAAACACCCGATGCGTAGCCAATGCGAACGGTCATGGCGGTCTCGATTCTTCACTGATGCCGAATAGGTGTAATAGGCACCAGCCGGCCGTCGAGGCGCGGGGCTGGTCCCCCCAAGTTCCATGCTGAGGGGGCAACCGCCCGGCGGAAAGCACTTTCGGGAGAAACGCGTGGGACAACGGAAAAAGCAGGTACTCGTTCCAGCAAGACAAGTAGGGCCTATTGAAAAGCTAGTAGGAGCAACCGTTCCCGCACTTGGGCTTTGCTGATTGGATCTTTGTAGTTTCAGCCCTGAAGCTCATGTTAAGTACGGGGGAACTCCATGCGTCAAAAGATCCCAGCTGTATTGGCAGGTATTGCACTTGCCGTTGCGCCGTTAATGGCGACTAGCAGTCCTGCGCTCGCCCTTTCTCCGGGAGTGGCGTTTTCCGCCAGCGAACTCCCGACCTGGCAGACCAACGGCGTTGCCTGGGCCATGGCCCAGTCGAACGGTGTTGTCTATGCCGGCGGAACGTTTACCCAGATCCGGCCTCCCGGCACCGCGGCCGGCAACGCGCAGTCCCGAAATGCCGTCAACTTCGCGGCCTTCGACGCCTACACGGGCAACCCGACCTCCTGTGCCCTGTCCGCGACCGGCGGTACCGGGACAACCGTGCGTGCGCTGGCAGTGACTCCGGACGGCACCCGGCTCTACATCGGCGGCCAGTTCGGAGCGATCAACGGCGTCAACACCACGCGGATCGCCGCCGTCAAACTTCCGGAGTGCACGGTGGACACCACTTTCCGGCCTGCCCCGGTCTCAGCAGTAGTCCGGACCATCGCGGCAACGAACACGGCCGTCTATTTCGGCGGTGACTTCCAGACCGTCGGCACGGACGCCCGCAGCCGCTTCGCCGCGGTGGACAACACCGGTGCGCTGCTGCCCTGGGCCCCGGCGGCCAGTGCGCCCGGCCGGGCACTGACCCTTCCGGCCGGCCGCAACGTCGCCGTCATCGGCGGCGACTTCGCCACAGTGAATGGCGTTGCCTCCCAGGCGATCGCGGTCGTGGACGCAACCACCGGCGCCAATGTGCGCGCCTACGGCGCCACTTTCATTCCGCGCACGTCGGTCACGAAGAGCATTGTTGACGACGGGCAGAGCTTCTTCATCGGCAACGAGGGCACGGGCGGCGGCGTCTTCGACGGCCGGGCACGCTTCAGCCTGGATACCTACGACCAGGTCTGGCGGGACACCTGCCTCGGCGCCACCCAGGCAGTGGACGTCTACCAGGGTGTCCTCTATGGCGCAAGCCACCTGCACGACTGCCCCGGCATGAACATGATGGCCGACGGTGAGCGGCAGCACCTGACCGCGCAGCGCGCCGACGACCGCACCCACCTGGGCTGGAGCCCGGACACGAACGACGGCATCGGCGAGAAAATTGGCCCGCGTGCGCTGACGCACACGAACACGGGCGCCGGTGACGTGCTGTGGGTTGCAGGCGAATTCACCATGACGAACGGCAGGAACCAGCAGGGTCTGACCCGGTTCGGTCCCGGCCCGGGAACGGCGGCGCCCTCGACGCCCGCCAACGTCACCGCGGCCAGCCTGAGCACCGGTGAAAACCAGGTCCGGTGGCGCGCGAGCCTGGACAACGATGATTCCGAGCTGACCTACAACGTGTACCGGAACGGCTCGGCGACTCCGCTGGGCACCGTCACCGCCAGCTCACTGTGGTGGTCCACCGGCCAGGTGTCCTTCACCGACAAGACGGCCGTACCCGGAACCCAGTACAGCTACCGCGTCCGGGCGACGGACGGCACCAACACGAGCGCGCTCTCGGCGACAGTTACCGTCGCGACGGCCCGGACCAATGCCGCCTACCCCGCTGCAGTTCTCGGGGCCGGTGCCAGCACGTACTGGCGGCTGGACAACGCCGGACCGACGGTGGGCGCCGACAGCTCACCGGGCAACAATCTCGAGCTGAGCTACGGCGGGCCAACCTTCGCCGGCGACACGGGAGCGGTCGCAAACGACCCCAGCCGGTCGACGACGTTCAACGGCACCAGCGCCTACGCCTACGGCCAGAACCGCGGCAATGCGCCCACCGTCTACACCGCCGAAGTCTGGTTCAAGACGAACACGACCCAGGGCGGGAAGATCTTCGGCTTCGGCAGCGGCCAGCCGAACCGGCACGGCACGAATCCCGGACTCAGCAGCAATTACGATCGCAACCTCTACATGACCAACGCCGGCACGCTGGTCTACGGCGTGTATGTCAACGGAACGCGGACGGTCACGTCGGTTCTTCCGTACAACGACAACGCCTGGCACCATGCGGTGGCAACCCAGGGCAGCGACGGCATGCGGCTCTACGTGGACGGAGCCCAGATCGGGGCACTGCCCACCCAGACCGCGGCGCAGCCCTACTGGGGATCGTGGCGGATCGGCGGAGACCAGCTCAACAGCTGGCCGTTGCGCCCTACGAGCAACTACTTCGCCGGCTCCATCGACGAGTTCGCTGTCTACCCCTCGGTGCTCTCGGCAACGCAGGTCACCGACCACTACAACCTCGGAAAGGGAATCGGGCAGCCGGTACCCGACACAGAGGCCCCCGCCGCCGTAACGGGAGTCACTGCCGCGGTCAACGCAAATGATGTGACGGTTTCCTGGAACGCAACCACCGACAACGTCGGGGTCACTGCCTACCAGGTCCACCGGTCGGGCACCAGCGGATTCACGCCGTCGGACGCCAGCCTCGCCGCCACCGTCACCGGGAGCACGCTCAGCTGGTCGGACACGGCCCGCCCGGCTGGCACTTACTACTACAACGTGCTCGCTACCGACGAGGCCGGCAATGTCAGCGGCCCGTCCAACGAGGCAGCCGCCACCGTGGTTCCTGCACCCCAGGCCGTCACGCTGAGGCTGGCTCCGACCGCCGACACCTACGTGAACGCGGGGGCTCCGACTGCCGTGGCAGGAGGCTTCACAACCCTGGCCACTCGGGGCACGTCGGCTTACATCACGTACATGCGTTTCAACGCGGCGTCCCAGGTCCCCGCGGGCCAGCGTCTCGTGTCGGCATCGTTGAACTTCTCGACGACTGCGGATACTTTCGCTGGCTCCAACGACCCGCAGCAAACGGTGGCGATGGCCGGTGATTGGTCGGAGGCAACCACCACGTACAACAACCGTCCCCAAACCAGCAGCACCACGCTGGGCACACTTACCGGTCCGACTGCACCCAACGCGTCGTATTCCATCGAACTCGACGCGGCGGCAATCTCAGCAGCGCTTGCGGGCGATATCAACTTCTCGATGCAGAGCTCAGGAACCGACAACATGTGGTTCTTCTCGCGGGAAGCCACGCTTGCCAAGCGTCCGGCGTTGGTCTTGAACTTCGAGCCCACCGCATAGACAAGAACAGCTCTCGAAAGAAAAACATCCCATGAATAACGGTCTCTCAAAACCCCTGGGATTGGTGCTTCTGGCGGCTGCGGTTTTCGCAGCCGCCGGTTGCACCGCCCCGGGAAGTCCAAATGCCACCCCCGCGTCCTCCGCCGCCGTCGCAAGTTCTGAATCTCCGACCTCCGGGCCGCTGGGGCCTTCCTCGGAACCGACTGACGGCGCCGCTGGGACAGCGGAACCTACCGACACCGCAGCCCCGCCAGCAGAAGCCCAGGCACCGGGGCCGCAGGCGGCACCCATTCCAACCTTTGCACCCGTCGAGCAGCAGTACCTCGCGTCGCGGGTGCCGGAGGGCACTGACCCCAACGCCGTCCTGCAGGTCGGCCAGGAGCGCTGTGCCGAACTCGAAGCTGTGAAGGCAGTGGACCAGAAGGCCGTGGTGTCCCAGCTGATCGAAAAGCGGGATGCCGACGTCGCCGACGTCATCACCGGTCTCTGCCCCGGACTTCAGCCGGAGCTCGATGCGGCCGGCCGAGGCTTCACCGACGGCGACTACACCATCGGCGACGCCGCCCCCAAGGAGGGTGCGGGTTCCATCTCCTCCGGCTCCTATGAGGCGTGGAACCCGTCACCGACCTGTCTGCTCACCGCTTTCGATGCCGCTGGCGGAACCCTTGCCGAATCCAACGGCACTTCCACTGTGACCATCCCGGCCGGCACCGCTCGCGTGGTGTCCGACGGATGCTACACCTGGCTCGCGGCATGAAGCCGCCGCGGCCCGTCCTCCCTTCAGCGACTTCCGCCCGCGAAAGGACACGCCATGGACGTCCGTGAACAATTGCTTATTCTGCGTCGAAGCTGGCGCCTGATCACCACCCTGACCCTGCTGGGGACGATCTTCGCCGGCGTCGCTTCGCTGCTCACCCCGACGTCCTACACCGCGTCGACAAGCCTCTTCGTGTCGACGCAGAACTCGGAGACGTCCGCAGAGCTGCAGCAGGGCAGCGTCTTCGCGCTCGCCCGGGTCCAGTCGTATGTCGACGTCACGTCGAAACCGACAGTTCTGCAGCCGGTCATCGACAAACTCGGCCTCGACATGACACCTGAGGCACTGGCGTCCAAGATCAAGACCTCTACCGCGCGCAACACCGTCATTATCGAGATCGAAGCACGCGACAGGTCTGCCCAGCGGAGCGCGGACATCGCGAACGCCGTCGCGGCGAGCCTTATTACCGCGGTTGCCGACCTGGAGCGGCCGACCAACGGGACGCCGACGCCGGTGCGGCTCAGCCCGGTGGACCACGCGTCCACGCCGACCGAGGCGTCCAGCCCCAATGTGAAGCTGGATCTCGCGTTGGGCCTGCTCTACGGACTCGCAGCAGGAGTCGCAGCGGCGGTCCTGCGGCATGTGCTGGACCGCAACATCAGGACCGAATCTGATCTGCG
The DNA here is from genome assembly GCF_947090775.1 of Pseudarthrobacter sp. MM222. Classification (NCBI taxonomy): domain Bacteria; kingdom Bacillati; phylum Actinomycetota; class Actinomycetes; order Micrococcales; family Micrococcaceae; genus Pseudarthrobacter; species Pseudarthrobacter sp. MM222. Next base: position 4,037,392 of record NZ_OX352321.1, on the reverse strand, counting down.
CAAAACGACCGAGCTGCCGCTTCTGGCCGGAATCACCGAACAGGGGGGCGGCCGGCTGCTCGGCGCGGCTCCCTCAGTGTTGGACGGAACGGGGGCGGAAGCCTTCCGAAAGCTGCGCACCAACCTGCAGTTCGCCGGCGTGAACCGGCCGATGCGCTCGATCGTCGTGACCTCGGCTTCGGCCGGGGAGGGCAAGAGCACCGTGGCGCTCAATCTGGCGCTGACTGTCGCCAAGGGCGGCCGCAAGGTCATCCTGGTGGACGCGGATCTCCGCCTGCCTTCCGTCGCAACCGCCACCGGCATTGAGGGCGAAATTGGGCTCACCACGGTGCTGGTCGGGACGTCGAGCCTCGAGGAAAGCATCCAGTACTGGGCTCACGATGGCCTGGCACTGCTCGCCTCGGGACCGCTGCCGCCCAATCCGAGCGAACTCCTCGGCTCGGCAGCCATGAGCAATCTCATCGAGGAGCTGCAGACGAAGTTCGACCTGATCATCGTCGATTCGCCGCCGATCCTCCCGGTCGCGGACGCCAGTGTCCTGACCCGAAGCACAGACAGTGTGCTGCTGGTGGTCGGCACGAAGAAGGTCAGCCAGCACAGCCTCTCAAAGGCGATCGACCAGCTCAACTTTGTGGACGCCAACATCCTGGGCGTGGTTCAGAACAGGATTCCCCGGCGGGGACCCGACGCCAACACGGCCTACATTGCCGGATATGGCGCCACCCACCCGGAGAACCATTCCCCCACGCCGCCCAAGCACGACGACGACGGGTCCTTCCGGCCCGCCCACGTCCGCCGGGGCAAGTTCGTGAGTGTGGAAATGTGAAGGATCCCGGGCGACCGGACGAGAAGGAGGCCGCTGGGGCCAGGGGCGCATAACTCTTCGATAAAGGCCCGCCGCATGACCGTGCGCGGCGGGCCGCACTGTCTATCCTGAAGGGGTTAGCTGCAGTTCGGGGGAAGCGGGCTACGCCGTCCGCTGTCCGCCGAGCAAGGATTTCCGTGGCATCCGCAGAGTACGACGTCCTCATCAAGAGCGACGCAATGAGTGTCTACAACTTCCTCGCTGACGCCCGGAATCTGCCGCGCTGGCGGGTCGGAATCCGCAGCGTCGAACTGCAGTCCGGTGCTGAGGGGGCCAAGGGTGCCGTATACCGGCAGCTTCTCACCGGCCCGGGGGGACGCACGGTGGCCGGGGACTTCGAGATCATCGAAGCGCGCCCGGGGGCTGAGATTCAGTATCGGGTCATCGTCGGCCAAACCCGGCCACGAGGTGGCTACTACCTGAGCACCGAAGGCCAGCGCACGCGGGTCCGCTTTGCACTGGAGTGCGAACCGAAAGGGATCCTGGACCGGTTGAGGAACCCGTTCCGGCGGGCGATGAAAGCGGAAGTTTGCCAGCTGGAACGTCTCAAAGCAGTGCTGGAAGATATGCCGCACCAAGAATAGACGTTCCGGACGCGCTCTCCCGGCGACCTGTTTCGGCGGGCGTCGCAGCGGCATCGCCGGGCGTCATACAGGCCGCCGGCGACCCGGCCGGCACGGGATACGGTATTTTTGATCTGTGCTGATCTCAGACCGCGACATTCGTGCCGAAGTAGACTCCCAGCGGATAGTGCTGGAGCCGTTCGACCCTGCCATGGTTCAGCCATCGTCGGTGGACGTCCGGATCGATAGGTTTTTCCGGCTTTTCGACAATCACAAGTACGCCCACATCGATCCGGCGGAGGACCAGCCCGAGCTGACTCGTCTCGTGGAGGTGGAGTCCGGAGAACCGTTCATCCTTCATCCGGGGGAGTTCGTCCTCGGTTCCACCTACGAGACCGTGACACTGCCGGACGACATCGCCGCCCGGCTGGAGGGCAAGTCCTCGCTGGGCCGGTTGGGATTGCTCACGCACTCCACGGCGGGCTTCATCGATCCCGGATTCTCGGGCCACGTAACGCTGGAGCTGTCCAACATGGCCACGCTGCCCATCAAACTGTGGCCGGGCATGAAGATCGGCCAGCTGTGCTTCTTCCGGCTCAGCTCGGCCGCCGAGTTCCCCTACGGTTCCGGCGAATACGGCAATCGTTACCAGGGGCAGCGGGGCCCCACGGCGAGTCGCAGCCACCTGAATTTCCACCGCACGGAGATTTGACCCCGCACGTTTGCTCGGAACGCTGAGCCTGGCGGCTGCTAGATTCCGCCGGCCGTGCGTACAGCCGGCGGATTGGCCGGCCGGCGCAGCATCGCAACTACGGGTTCCACGAACTTGGCTGCGAGCGGGCCGGTGATGGCCATGATCAGCACGTAGGCAGTGGCGAGGGCCGCGAGCTCTGCGGGGACCACTCCGGAGGCGACGGCCAGGCCCGCGATGACTATCGAGAACTCGCCACGCGCGATCAGGGCGGCGCCCGCGCGGAAGCGGCCCGGCACGCCAATCCCGGCCCGCCTGGCGGCCCAGATTCCGGTGAGCATCTTGGTGGCCGCCGTCACGAGGGCCAGCAGAAGGGCCCAGCCCAGGACGGGCGGGATGGTCGAGGGATCCGTGTTGAGGCCGAACACCACGAAGAAAATGGCCGCGAAGAGGTCCCTCAGGGGCTCCAGGATGCGCGTCGCACTGTGCGCCGTGGCGCCGGAAATGGCGATCCCCAGCATAAAGGCGCCCACGGCCGCGGACACCTGCATGGCGGCGGCAAGCCCGGCCACTAGCAGGGCCGCGCCGAGCAGGTTGAGCAGGAAGACCTCGGAGTTTTCGCTGTGCACCGCCTTGGACACATGATGCCCGCCCCGCAGGGCCACGACCAGGACCACCGTGACCACCGCAAGCGAGATCGCCACCGTCTGCAGCCCGGTCACAAAGCTGACTCCCGCCAGCGTGGCCGTGAGGACCGGGAGGTAGATGGCCATGGCGAGATCCTCGAACACCAGGATGGAGAGCACCGCCGGCGTTTCGCGGTTTCCGATCCGGCCCAGGTCCGTGATCACCTTGGCGGCAATTCCCGAGGAGGAGATGTACGTGACTCCGCCCATCACCATTGCCCCCACCGCGCCCCAGCCGAGCAGAATCGCCAGTCCGGCGCCCGGCAGGAAGTTCAGGACCAGGTCCACGATGCCCGCCTGCCACGACCGGCGAAGACCCGTAACGAGCTCCGCTGCCGTATATTCCAAGCCAAGCATTAGCAGGAGCAGGATGACGCCGATCTCACTCGAGAGATGCGCGAACTCGTGCATGCCCTCAAGCTTGACGAGTCCGCCGGCCCCGAAAAATAGCCCGCCCACAAGGTACAGCGGGATGGGTGACATACCGATCCGCCCGGCCAGCCTAGCCAGCAGGCCGAGGCAGAACACGACGGCCCCCAGCTCGATCAGGGTCAGTGCGAGCGGATCCATGCCGCTTATCCGTTGCGCAGGATGCTGGCCGCTGTGTCCAGTCCTTCTTGCGTTCCCACCGCAACGAGCAGATCACCGGGATGGAGAACGACGTCGGGCCCCGGGGAGGGGACGACCTCGCCTTCGCGCATGATGGCCACGATCGACACGCCGCTGCGGGTCCGGATACAGGCCTTCCCCATCGGCTGGTTGACGAACGGTGAGTCGGCGGCGATGGAGAACTGACGCGTGACGATTCCCGGGATCTCCCGGTGCTCCTCGAAAAGCTGCATGGCAAGGCGCTGCCCGCCCAGGAGGTTGCCCAACGCAGCGGCTTCTTCGGCCGTCAGCGGGATGGACGCCTGGCAGGTGTCTGGGTCGTCCCACGTGGAGACGATCAATTCTGTCTGCCCCTCGCGGTACTCCACGACGCCGATGCGGCGTCCCGAGGCGGTCATGAAGTCCTTGCGCCGGCCGAGGCCGGGGAGGTCTGTCTCATCCACGTTCATGCTCCCAGCCTAGTGCGCGGCAGCAGGTTTATGGCAGCTTCAGGCGGCGGGGACCACGGCGATTTCTGACTTGCCCGGCGCCTTGCCCGGCGCCTTGACCGGCAGCAGCACCAGCAGCCCAGCCAGCAGCACCAAGATGATGCCGAGGATGCCCCAGCGCTGCGCTTCTCCGGGTGCCACGAGGGGGGCGGCGACGGTAATGCACAGGGTAAACAGGGCGGGGGCGAGGAAGCTGACGGCACGGCCGGTGGTGGCGTAGAGGCCGAACAGTTCCCCGGACTTGCCGTGCGGCGCGAGCCGCGCGAGGTAGGCCCGGGAGGCGGACTGAGCCGGTCCCACGAACAGGCACAGGAACAGCCCGAATATCCAGAAGGTGGTTGTGCCCGCCCAGTCCATGCCGAAGAAGACATGGTTTCCGCCGCCGAGGATGAGGATCACTGAACCCGCGACCAGGAGACCGGTCAGGGACCCGACGATGACGGCCTTCGGGCCCACCTTGTCGTCGAGGAAACCACCGATTATGGCGCCCGCGGCAGCTACGACGTTGCCGAAGATCGCAAAGACGATGACCTCCTTCAGCTCGAACCCGAAGGTGCCGGCGGCAATGATCCCGCCAAAGGTGAAAACTGCAGCCAGCCCGTCACGGAAGACCGCGCTCGCCAGCAGGAAGTAGATGGTGTGCGGGCTGGTTCTGTAGATCGCTTTGATGCGCCGGACCAGCAGGCCATAGGATGCCAGAAAGCCCGGGCCGGCGCCCTGCTTGGTGCTGGGCAGCTCCGGCACCGCGAAGAGCACAGGGATCGCGAAGATCGCCAGCCACAGGGCCGAGAACACTGCTACGAGGCGGATGTTCAAACCGTCCTCGGTGGATGCCCCGAACCATTCGAAGCTGGGCTGGACGAACAGCTGCAGCACGATCAGCAGGGCCACGATTCCGCCGAGGTACCCCATGCCCCAACCGAAGCCGCTGACCTTGCCAATATTCTTCGGGGTGGAGATCTGGGCCAGCATGGCGTTGTAGTTCAATCCGGCGAACTCAAAGAACACGTTCCCGAGCGCAATGAGTGTCACGCCGAGCAGGAGGAACTCCGGCCGCGGCAAAACGAAGAAGCACAGTCCGGTCAGGAGCGCGACGGCGGCCGTGTTGACCCCCAGCCACAGCTTGCGCCGGCCGCCAGCGTCCGAGCGCTGACCGGTGACCGGTGCCAGCAGTGCGATGGCGGCACCGGCGATGGCCAGTGCGCCGCCGAGGACGGCCGACGCATGGTCCTCCCCGCCGAAGGCGCTCGAGGTTAAGTAGACGGTGAAGACGAAGGTGGTCATGACGGCGTTGAAGGCTGCCGATCCCCAGTCCCAGGCCGCCCAGGCGAGGACCCGTCCCCTGGAAACCCCGTTTCCGGACTCCACTTCCGAGGCAGGTTGAATGGCCTCGGGGGCAGCAGCGGAGTTCATAGCCGAAATAGTATCCGCACCGGGAAAAGAATTTGTCCCCGCTTGGTAAACTGGCCGCACCGAACCCAACGAATACCCGCCTGCTCCAACTTTTGACCATCGAATGCCTGACGTTGCGGAGTTACCAGTGATCACAGTCCTTGCCGTGCACTTTGCGGTGGCTGCCGTGGCGCCGTTTCTCTTCCGGAAGTTCGGCCGCAACTCGTTCTACGCCCTCGCCGCGGTGCCGGCGGGATCGTTCATCTGGCTGGTCCTGCAGTACGGCGCGGTCTATCCGGACGCTGGTGCGGACCCTGCGCACGCCGGAACGGCAGAGGTGCTGCCGTGGATACCCGGGCTGCAGCTGGAGCTCGCCTTCCGCATGGACGCCCTGGCCTGGGTGATGTCCCTGCTGATCCTGGGTGTCGGCGCCCTGGTGCTCGTCTACTGCGCCCGGTATTTCAAGACCACGGATGACTACCTTGGCGGCTTCGGCGCGCAGCTGCTGGCCTTCGCGGGGGCGATGTTCGGGCTCGTCACCGCGGACGACCTACTCCTGATGTTCATCTTCTGGGAACTGACCACGGTCCTGTCGTATCTGCTGATCGGCTATGCACGGACCCGGCTGTCGGCCCGCCGCTCGGCTTTGCAGGCCCTGATCGTGACCACCGCGGGCGGGCTGGCGATGCTCGTGGGCCTGATCATGCTGGGCTTCAGCGCCGGGACTTACCGGATCTCGGACATCCTGGAGCAGGCTCCGGACCTGGTAACGGGACCCGCCGGAGCCACGGTGGGCGCCGCCGTCGTTCTCATTCTGATCGGTGCCATCACCAAGTCGGCGCTCGTCCCCTTCCATTTCTGGCTTCCCGGCGCCATGGCAGCCCCGACGCCGGTCAGTGCCTACCTGCACGCCGCCGCCATGGTGAAGGCCGGTATCTACCTCGTGGCACGGCTTGCCCCGGGGTTCGCCGAAACGGCGTTCTGGCTGCCGCTGGTGCTGGGCCTTGGCCTGGCCACCATGCTGGTCGGCGGGTACCGCGCGCTGCGCCAGACGGACATCAAGCTCATCCTCGCCTACGGCACCGTCAGCCAGCTCGGCTTCCTGACCATGGTGGTGGGGCTGGGCAAACCGGACGCAGCCCTCGCCGGCCTGGCGCTGCTGCTGGCGCACGGGCTCTTCAAGGCGACACTCTTCCTGGTGGTGGGCATCATCGACCACCAGGCCGGAACCCGCGATATCCGGAAGCTCTCCGGAGTCTTTGGGTCCGCCCGGGCGCTGGCCATCGTGGCCGCGATCGGCGCCGCGTCCATGGCGGGCATTCCGCCGCTCGCCGGGTTTGTGGCGAAGGAGTCCGTTTTCGAGGCGTTCGTCCACTACGGCACCGATCCCGCCACGGGGCCGTGGGGTCCGGCGCTCCTGGCGGGGCTCGTACTCGGCTCCATTCTGACGTTCGCCTACAGCGCCCGCTTTATGTGGGGAGCCTTCGCGGTGAAGCCCGGTGTCGAGGCCACCCCATTCAAACCGATCAAGCCGGCATTCCTCGCCGCCCCTGCCGTCCTGAGCCTGCTGACCATTGTTTACGGCTTATGGCCGGACCCCGTGGACGGCTGGATCCAGCCCTACGCCGCCCTCTTCGCCGACGGAACAGCGGCCGACGGCGGAGCCGCAGCGGCCGCCGCGGGCCATCTGGCACTGTGGCACGGCTTCACGCCGGCGCTCGGTCTGACCGCCGTCACCTTCCTCCTCGGCCTGGCCATGTTCTACGCCCGCAATGCAGTGGCCCGGCTTCAGAGCCTGGTCCCGGGCTGGATCGACGGGGACCGCAGCTACCAGCTGGTCATCGGGGCGCTCGACGACGCCGCCGTCTGGGTCACCGGCCGGACCCAGCGTGGATCCTTGTTCTTCTACCTCTCCGTCATCCTGACCGTGGCGTTCGTCCTCCCGCTCACGGCGCTGGTCGCGGCGCGGAAGCCCCTGCCGGAGGACCTGTACTTTCTTGATCCGAACTCCCCGCTGCAGCTGGTTGTCGGTGCCGGGACCGTGATCGGCGCATTCGCCGCGGTGCGCGCCAATAAGCGCTTCCTCGCCGTGCTGATGGTCTCCGTCACGGGCTACGGCATCGCCCTGATGTTCGCATTGCAGGGCGCGCCGGACCTGGCCCTGACCCAGATGCTGGTCGAAACCATCATCCTGGTGGCGTTTGTCCTGGCCATGCGGAGCCTGCCCGCCGAGCTGCGGGACCGGACCGGCGGCAAGTACCGCGTGGTCCGGGTCATCATCGGCGTCGCGTTCGGCATCACGATGGTTTACGCCGCGATCTACGCCCTGGGGGCCCGCGTGGCCAGCCCGGTCTCGCTCGAGTTCCCGAGACTGGCCTACGAAGGCGGCGGCGGGCTGAACATCGTCAACGTCACGCTGGTGGACATCCGCGCGTGGGACACCTTCGGGGAGATCTCCGTGCTCGCCCTGGCGGCCACCGGAGTTGCCAGCCTCATCTTCGTCCGCGGGCGCGGGGACGGCATCCGGGCGTCCTCCACTGTCGCCGAAGGAACCGTAGGCCGCCTCCGCGGGGCGCGCGGCAACACCCGGGACGACGCCGCCCTTGCCATGAGCCGCCGCTTTGCGGCCTCCAGCCGCGACGCCTGGCTCGTGGCGGGCCGGACCCTGGCGCCTGAGCGGCGCTCGATCATCTTCGAAGTGGTCACCCGGTTGGTCTTCCACACCATGATCGTGTTCTCGGTCTACCTGCTCCTGGCCGGCCACAACCTCCCCGGCGGAGGCTTCGCCGGCGGACTCACCGCCGGGCTGGCCCTCACCATGCGCTACCTCGCCGGCGGCCGCTTTGAGCTCCGCGAGGCCACGCCGGTCAGCGCCGGCGCCCTGCTCGGCATCGGCCTCGCCACGGCCGCTGCCTCCGGCGTCGCACCCCTGCTGCTCGGCGGACAGGTGTTCCAGAGCGCCATCATCGAACTCTGGCTGCCGGTCTTCGGCGACATCAAATTCGTCACCTCGACCCTCTTCGATATCGGCGTCTACATCGTCGTCGTCGGGCTGGTGCTGGACGTGCTGCGCAGCCTCGGCGCGGAAATCGACGAACACTTCGAAGAACATCCGGGAGCGCCGCCCGAAGACCAGGAGACGGGCCAGGTCCCCGCCGAAGACCAGGAGACCGACCAGGTCCCCGCCGAAGCCACCGGCTCCACCGCCAGGAGGCAGGCATGAGCGTCAACCTGACCCTGCTGACTGTCATGGGCGCCCTGTACGCCTGCGGCATCTACCTGATCCTGGAGCGCAGCCTCACCCGGGTGCTCCTCGGTCTGATGCTGCTGGCGAACGCCACCAACCTCCTGATCCTCGCCACCGGCGGCTACGCCGGGCTCGCTCCGCTGTTCAACAAGGACACCAACCCCGAGGACTACAACGACCCGCTGCCGCAAGCGCTGATCCTGACCTCGATCGTGATCTCCTTCGCGGTTACCGCGTTCATGCTCGGCATCATCTACCGCACCTGGGTGCTGGCCCGCCAGGACGAGATCCAGGACGACGCCGAAGACCGCCGCGTCGCCGAGACCCCCAGCTTCGACGCTGAGGATGACGCCGTGATCCCGGTGGAGACCTCGGAATTTCCGCTCACCATGATCGGCTCGGACGGTGAAGGGATCACCGACACCCCCGCCGCAAGGACCGCCGCCACCGTCAAGGTGGCCGACCGCACGCTCAACGCCGAAAGCGTCGCCGCGGAAGAACAGCCGGGCTCGCCCAGGGTGACCGCACCAGGACTGGAAGGAGGCGGACAGTGAACCTCGCCAGTTTCGCCCCGCTCGCCGTCGTACTTCCCATCCTCGGCGCCGCGCTGACCTTCCTGCTGATCCGGCACTCCCGGGCCCAGCGCGCGGTCAGCATCGCGCTGCTCTCCCTGACATTGCTGCTGGAATGCCTGCTGCTCGCCTCCGTCTGGCAGGGCGGCACCGCCGCCGTCAATATCGGGGGCTGGCTGCCGCCCTGGGGCATCGTGATGGTGGTGGACCAGTTCTCCTCGCTGATGCTGGTGGTCTCCTCCACGGTGAGTCTCGCGGTGCTGGTCTACGCCACCGGGCAAGGTATGGCCGACGGGGACCGGGACGCGCCCGTCTCGATCTTCCACCCCACCTACCTGATCCTGGTGGCCGGGGTGTCCAACGCCTTCCTGTCCGGGGACCTGTTCAACCTCTACGTGGGCTTTGAGATCCTCCTGACCGCCAGCTACGTGCTCATGACCCTGGGCGGGACCGGGCCGCGGATCCGGGCGGGGGTGACCTACGTGGTGGTCTCGGTGGTCTCCTCCGTGCTCTTCCTGATCGCGATCGCGATGGTCTACGGCGCCACCGGAACCATCAACATGGCAGACCTCGCCATCAAGCTCGCCGACCTTGACCCGGGCACGCGGAACCTGCTGCACGTCATGCTGCTCGTCGCCTTCGGCATCAAGGCCGCCGTCTTCCCGCTGTCCTTCTGGCTCCCCGACTCCTATCCGACGGCGCCGGCCCCCGTCACCGCGGTGTTCGCGGGGCTGCTGACCAAGGTGGGCGTCTACGCGATGGTCCGCACCGAAACCCTGCTCTTCCCCGGGGACACGCTCAATACGCCGCTGATGGTCGCGGCCTTACTGACCATGGTGGTCGGAATTTTGGGTGCCCTCGCCCAGAGCGACATCAAGCGACTTCTGTCCTTCACCCTGGTCAGCCACATTGGCTACATGGTCTTCGGGCTCGCGATGTCCTCCGTGGCCGGCCTGGCGGCGGCCGTCTTCTACGTGGCCCACCACATCACCATCCAGACGAGCCTGTTCCTGGTTACGGGCCTGATCGAACGCCGGGGCGGAAGTTCCTCCATGGACCGCGTCGCGGGCCTGGCCAAGCTCTCCCCGGTGCTGGCCGTGCTGTTCTTCATTCCGGCTATGAATCTGGCGGGGATTCCCCCGTTCTCCGGCTTCCTCGGCAAGCTCGGGCTGCTGCAGGCCGGTGTCCAGCTGGGTACCCCGCTGGCCTACGCCCTGGTGATCGGGGGAGTGCTGACCAGCTTGCTGACACTGCTGGCGATCGCAAGGGTTTGGAACCGTGCCTTCTGGCGGAAGCCCGAGGACGCCGAATATCCCGACCCGGTACTGCTGGCCTCCCCCGAGGACTCGGCCACCGGCGACCGGGGCGGCAAGACCAACGTCACCCTGCTGCCGCGGACCATGGTGGGCTCCACCCTGGGGCTGGTGGTCTTCGGCGTGGCGCTGACCGTGTTCGCCGGTCCGCTGTTCCGGGTGGCGGACCAGTCCGCCGAGGAGATGCTGGACCGCACCGGCTACATCCACGCGGTCCTCGGCGGGGACGCCCCGGTTCCGCCCCTGGCCCAACCCGCGCCGCAGCCCGACCAGGCGCAACCGGCTTTGCAAGGCGGCCAGAAATGAGCCGGAAACGGATTTCCCTGCGCCAGGAGCTTCCGCTGCTGGTCTGGCTGGTGATCGTCTGGGGTGCCCTCTGGCAGGATTTCAGTCCCGGCAACCTGCTGTTCGGCGCCCTCATCGCAATCGTGGTGGCCAGGCTGTTTTATCTGCCGCCGGTGGAGCTGGGCGGGCGCTTCAACGTACTGCGCGCCGTTCCCTTTGCCCTGACCTTCCTGGCCAAGGTCGTGGCGGCGAGCTTCCAGGTGCTGTACCTGGCGGTGGCCAAGGGGCCGAAGGTGATCAGCGCCGTCGTCGCTGTCCCGCTGCGGAGCCATTCGGACCTGCTGGTGACCGCGACCGGGCACGTGCTCTCACTGATTCCGGGTTCGCTGGTGGTTGAGGTGGACAGGTCCACCTCAACGCTCTACGTCCACGGCGTCAACGTCCGCAACCCCGAGGACGCCGCCCGGCTGCGCAAGGAGGTCCGGGACACCGAGGCCGGGCTGATCCGGATCATGGGCACCAGGGATGAACTGTCCGCACTGAAGCAGGAGGTGGGCGCATGATGCAGCTCGTCCTGACCGTGACCGCCGTCGTGCTGTCCTTGGCCGCCGCCGGTGCGATCATCCGGATCGCGAGGGGCCCGTCGCTGCTGGACCGGGTGCTGGCCGCCGACGTGCTGCTGGCCATCGTGGGCGCGGCGCTGTGCATCGACATGGCGGTGAACCGGCACCTCAACAACCTCATGCTGCTCGTTGCAGTATCCATCATCGGGTTCATCGGTTCGGTCACCGTTGCCCGGTTCGTCGCCGACCGGCGGGAGCAAGCCCGTGAATCCTGAAGCATTCTCCGGCGACGCCGTGATCGACGCCGTCTCGGCGGTGTTCATGGTGGTGGGCGCCCTGATGTCGCTCGGCGCGGCCATCGGCCTGCTGCGGTTCCCCGACCTCATGAGCAGGATGCATGCGGCGACGAAGCCGCAGGTACTGGGGCTGTTCCTGCTGCTTTGCGCGGTGGGGCTTCAGATGCGCACCTGGTGGGTCTGGCCCGTCCTGGTGGTCGCCTGGATCTTCCAGCTGCTCACCGTTCCGGTGTCCGCGCACATGGTGGGGCGGGCCGGGTACCGCACCAAGCACCTCCACCGGGAGCTGCTCAGCGCAGATGAGCTTGAGGCCGTGGTGCAGCAGGCGGCGGGCGCGAGCGGATTTTCGGACGACAGCGACGACGAGGCGAGCCGCCGCCGGTAACGGGCTCCGGCAGCGGCGCCGGTGACGGGTGCCGCCGGCGTCTGCCCGCGCTCCGGCCTAGACGATGTCCTGGGACTTGGCGAAACGGGTGATCGCGCGCTGGGTGCCGCGGTTGGCGAGGACCTGGATGATGGCGCTGACCGAGGCGGAGACCAGTGCGAAGGTCAGGGCCGAACGCAGGGTGGTGGGGATGTCGTCGTCGTGGCCCTTCGGCGGCTTGTTGCCGGTGGACTTCTCCCAGACGGTGTCGACGATCTTGGTACCGACAAACCCGGCGAGCAGGCTTATGCCGGTGCCGAGCAGCTTGATGAAGATGTTCATTCTTCGGACTCCTTCGGGGAGGGAACGGGGCTTCCCCTAGCCTAGCGTCCCGTCCCTGACGGGAGGACCGACGGTACGGGCCCGCTCCGGCGGAGCATCTCCGCCTGAGGGCCAGCGTGAATGTGACACCCGCCCAAAGGAAACCCCGCCGGGCGGGTGTAAACTGACACCGCCCACAAGGGTGATCTTAAATACGACAGGGGAGCGCCGCCGTCGGCAGCTGGAGGAATCCAGGGACCATCGGTGGGCGCTGAGAGTGCGGACAGCCGCAGACCCTCGAACCTGATCCGGTTAGTACCGGCGCAAGGGAGTCGAGTTCTCAGAATGCACGGCGGGGTGGCGGAAGCCGCGGCCGGCCGGTGCATTCTCCCCTCCTGTTCCTCAGGAGGACGACATGACTGATATTTCTGCCAAGCAGGGCCTGGCCCGGCGCAGCTACAACTGGCGCGTAGTGGACATTGTGGTGGCCGCCTTGATTGCGGTCGCCGGAGGCATCATCTTCTGGGCCTGGTCCCAGGGTGCCAACCTGATTTCCGCCCCGGTCAACGCGCTGTATCCGCCGCTGACGGGGCTCTACGCCGGCGGCTGGATGATTCCCGCCGTACTGGGCATGCTCATCATCCGCAAGCCGGGCGCGGCCCTCTTCTGCGAAACCGTAGCGGCCACCGGCGAGCTGATCATGGGGTCCCAGTACGGCACGACGGTGCTGATCTCCGGCGTCCTGCAGGGGCTCGGCGCGGAGCTCGTGTTCGCCGCCCTGGTCTACAAGAAGTTCAATCTGCCGGTGGCGTTGCTGGCCGGTGCCGGTGCGGGCCTCTTCTGCGGCCTCAATGACTCGTTCCTGCCGTGGGGCTGGAACATCGCTTACGCCGGCGGCGACAAACTCGCCTACATCATCTTCACCGCCGTCTCCGGTGCCGTGATCGCCGGCGGTCTGTCCTGGCTCGCCACCCGGGGACTGGCGAAGACCGGGGTACTGAGTTCCTTCGCCTCGCGCAAGGCCGCCACGGAGCCCGTGTTCTCCTGAAGACCGCACCGCTGACAGAATTCCCGACGACGGGCCACCGCGCATGAGCGCAACCAACTCCGTCCGCCCCGCCCAGGTCACGGCACGTGGCTGGGGCTGGCGGCACGCTGGAAGGTCCCGGCCCGCGGTCAACGGGCTGGACCTGGACATCAGCCCCGGGGAGCGGGTGCTGCTGCTGGGGCCCTCGGGCTCGGGCAAATCGACGCTGCTCCACGCCCTGGCGGGGGTCCTCGGCGACAACACCGCCGGCGACAATTCCGCCGGGGCCACCCCGGAGGATTCCGATGAGACCGGCACGCTGCTGATCGACGGCGCCTCACCGCGGGCGCAGCGGGGCCGGGCCGGGCTTGTCCAACAGGACCCGGAAACCCAGGTGGTGCTCTCCCGGCTTGGCGATGATGTCGCGTTCGGCGCGGAAAACCTGTCGGTGCCCGCGGCCGAGATCTGGGTCCGGGTGAGGGAAGCGCTCGACGACGTCGGACTGGGCCACCTGCCGCTGAACCATCCGACTTCGGCCCTGTCCGGCGGGCAGAAGCAGCGTTTGGCCCTCGCCGGGATCCTGGCCATGCGCCCGGGGCTGATCCTGCTGGACGAACCCACCGCCAACCTCGACCCGGCCGGCGTCCTGGAAGTACGGGACGCCGTGGGCCGGTGCCTGGACAAAACCGGGGCCACCCTCGTGGTCGTGGAGCACCGGGTCTCCGTGTGGAAAGACCTCGTGGACCGGATTGTGGTCCTCCAGCCCGGCAGCGCGACCGAACCGGCCGTGCTGATCGACGGTCCGCCGGACAGGGTCCTGGCGCAGGCACGGGACATGCTCACCGCCGCGGGCGTCTGGGTCCCCGGCTACGTACCGCAAACGCGGGCCCGTACGGCGCCGGCAGTCCCGGCGGGGGCCACGTCAACCGCCCCGCCCGGCGGACACCCGCCCGGCGGGCACCCGCCCGGCGGACACGGGGCCGGGGGACACAGGCCCGGGACGCTGCTGATGGCAGCCGAGAACCTGGCCGTCTCCCGCGAACGCGGCCGCCGTTCGGGGCTGCGCGGGGGCTTCCGCACCATCCCGCCCCTAGCCGTGCAGTCCGGCATCACCGCCCGGGTCCGCGCCGGCGAAGCCCTGACCATCACGGGCCCCAACGGCTCGGGGAAGTCGACCTTCGCCCTGACCTTGGCGGGCCTGCTGGCGCCGGTCTCCGGGGCCGTTTCCGCCACGCTGGAGCTGAGCGACGGTGCGGGGATCGATCCCTACAAGTGGAAGGCGCAGCAGCTGATTGCCCGGATCGGAACGGTCTTCCAGGAACCGGAGCACCAGTTCGTCACCGGCCGGGTCCTCGACGAGTTGCTGTTCGGCCCCCGGCACCTGGGGCGCGGGGAAGAACGGGTGGACGAGCTGCTGGAGCGGCTGCGGCTGACCGAACTGGTGGACGCCAACCCCTACACGCTCTCCGGCGGCGAAAAACGCCGGCTCTCGGTGGCCACCGTGCTCGCGGCCCATCCGCAGGTGCTGGTGCTGGACGAGCCCACCTTCGGCCAGGATGCCAACACCTGGTCCGAACTCGCCTCCTTCCTCTCCGAACTCCTCGACGCCGGCACCGCCGTTGTGTCCGTCACGCACGACGCGGAATTCAGTGCCGTGCTCGGCGGCACCGAACTCAGCCTCAACACCCCGGACCGCCGGGGCACGGATCCGGTGAAGGCGCCATGAGGGATGCTTTGAGCCTGCGCGGCAACCATGCGCTGCTGACCCGGGCGAACCCTCTGGCCAAGTTCGCGGCCGTCGTCCTGATCACGCTGGTGCTGGCGCTGTCCATTGACTGGGTTTCCGCCTCGGTGGCGCTGGCCTGCGAGGTGGCTCTGTTCCCGCTCGCAGGGCTCAGCCTGGCGCTGCTGTGGCAACGCGGCTGGCCGCTGGTCCTGGCGGCGGCACTGGGCGGCTGGAGCACCGCCATCCTGGCGCCGGACAGCGGCCGGATACTGCTCGACGCCGGTATCTGGTCCATCAGCGAAGGTTCCCTTGAACTCGGGCTGGGGTTCCTGCTCCGCGGGCTGGCGATCGCGCTGCCCGCGGTTCTGCTGATGAGCTGCACGGACCCCACGGACCTGGCCGACGCGCTGGCGCAGAACGCGAAACTGCCGCACCGCTTCGTCCTGGGCACGCTGGCCGCGATGCGGCTTGTCGGGATCATGGCCGAGGAATGGCAGACCATCGGGATGGCGCGGCGCGCCCGCGGTGTGGGCTCGCGGGGCAACCCCTACCAGCGCCTCCGCTCCACGCTCGGGCAGAGCTTCGGCCTCCTTGTGCAGGCCATCCGACGCGCCTCCCGGCTGGCTGTCACCATGGAAGCACGCGGCTTCGGCGGCGCCGAACGGACCTGGGCCCGGCCCTCGACCTTCAGCGGCATGGACCTGTGGGTGCTGCTGGGCGGTGCCGGGATCGCCGCGGGCGCCGTGACCGCGGCCTTGGCGGCCGGGACTTGGAACCTCGTCTTCCTTACTCCGCAGTAGCCAGCATCCGGCCCTCTCCGCCGGACACGGTGCGTCGCTTGTTTATCGCACAGCATGGATATTCCTGTGAGCTAATCCGCACTTCTGCGGCATCTGCCTACCTTGATAGCTCATCCGTGATATTTTTTGGGTATGACTCAAGAAACTGCTGAACACGTAGGCGCCCTCCTGCGGGATGCCCGCGGCCAGAAGGGCTGGACCCAAGGGCAGCTCGCCGCCGAGCTGGGCACCAGCCAGAGTGCGATTGCCCGGATGGAACAAGGGAAGCAAAACCTGAGCCTGAAAATGATCCAGCGGCTGGAATCCATCTTCGGCCGCAGCATCGTCAAGGTTGGCCGCCCGCAGATGACCCACCTGCGGGTCGAGGGCGGCCGCACGCTGTCCGGATCGGTGGATGTCAACAGCAGCAAGAACGCCGGCGTCGCCCTGTTGTGCGCCAGCCTGATCAACCGCGGCACCACGACGCTGCGCCGGCTGGCCCGGATCGAGGAGGTCAATCGGATCGTTGAAGTGCTGACCAGCATCGGCGTCGAATGCACCTGGCTCAACGCGAACGATCTGCAGATCCGCCGCCCCGCCGTGCTGGACCTTGATTCCATGGACGTGGAGGCAGCCCGCCGGACCCGCAGCGTCATCATGCTGCTCGGCCCGCTGCTGGACGAATCCAGCGAATACCGCCTGCCGTACGCTGGCGGCTGTGACCTCGGCACCCGCACCGTTCAGCCCCACATGCAGGCTCTTCGCCAGTTCGGTCTCAGCGTGGAGGCGACCTCCGGGTTCTACGTGGTGCAGGCGCCGTCGTCGGACGGGAACGACCGGTCCTTCGTGCTGAGCGAACGCGGGGACACCGTCACCGAGAACGCGATCATGGCCGCGGCCCACCGCCGCGGCACCACCATCATCCGCAATGCCAGCCCCAACTACATGGTGCAGGATCTGTGCTTCTACCTTCAGATGCTCGGCGTGGAGATCCAGGGTGTGGGAACCACCACCCTGAAAATCACCGGCCTGCCCTCCGTCGACGCCGACGTCGAGTACTTCCCCTCCGAGGATCCGATCGAGGCGATGAGCCTGATCACCGCCGGCATCGTGACCAACTCGGAAGTCACCATCCGCCGTGTCCCCATAGAGTTCATGGAGATCGAGCTCGCGACGCTTGAACAGATGGGCCAGCGTCTCGAGGTGTCGGGCGAATACCTGGCCCGCAACGGCCGCACCCGGCTGGTGGATGTGACCACCAAGCCCTCGGAATTGCGGGCACCGGAGGACAAAATCCACCCTATGCCGTTCCCCGGCCTCAACATCGACAACCTGCCCTTCTTCGCGGTCATTGCGGCCAACGCCACCGGCCAGACCATGATCCACGACTGGGTGTACGAGAACCGGGCGATCTACCTGACTGAGCTGAACAAACTCGGCGCCCAGGTGCAGCTGCTGGATCCGCACCGGATCTACGTCAACGGCCCGACCAAGTGGCGGGCGGCCGAAGTGGGCTGCCCACCGGCACTCCGCCCCGCAGCCTGCCTGCTGCTCGCGATGCTCGCCGCCCGAGGCGTCTCGGAGCTGCGCAACATCTACGTGATCGAGCGCGGCTACGAGGATCTGGCCGAGCGGCTCAACACTATTGGCGCCAAGATCGAGTACTTCCAGGACTGAGACGATCCTGGAAGTGGCGGTTCTCCGGACCCGTGCCGAGGGGCTCCGCAAGGGTCGCTCCGCGGGCGCGGAGAGACCCCGTTCGGGGGTAGCGCGTTTCCGCAGGTCCTGACGCACAATAGATTCATGCGCACCTTTGGTGTCGAGGAAGAACTCTTGATCGTGGACCCGGAAACGGGGATGCCGCTGGCCTTGGCGGACGTCATCCTGCCCGGCCTGCTCCCGCCGGCGCCGGAAACCGGGCGGGTGGTCGCAACTCAGCGGCCGGTCCACGAGGACGCCGGTTTCAGCTTTGAACTCAAGCTGGAGCAGATCGAAACCCAGACGCCGCCCTGTCTGGACTACACCGAGTTGCTCCGGCAGCTCCGGCAGGGCCGCTCCCTCGCGGATCAGGCCGCCCGGGCGCACGGCGCCCGCGTCGCGGCGCTGGCCACGTCGCCCCGCGGCTCTGCAACGCACACCACGCCCTCGCCGCGTTATGTCACGATGCAGGAACGCTTCGGGCTCACGGTCCGGAACCAGCTCACCTGCGGCTTCCACGTGCACACCTTCGTGGAGTCCGCCGAGGAGGGTGTGGCGGTGATGGACCGGATCCGCGACAAGCTGGCCGTACTGATAGCCCTCAGCGCCAATTCCCCGTACTGGAACGGTGCGGAGACCGGGTTTGAGAGCTACCGTACACAGGCCTGGAACCGCTGGCCTGGCTCGGGTCCCACGATGATCTTCGGCAGCCTGCCCGTCTACCGGCGGGTCGTGACCCGGCTGGTGGAGAGCGGTGTGCTGCTGGACGAGGGGATGATCTACTTCGACGCCCGGCTGTGCCGGCACCACCCCACGGTGGAGGTCCGGGTCGCCGACGTCTGCCTCCGGGCCGAGGACGCGGGGCTGATTGCCGTGCTGGTGCGCGCCCTGGTCGAGTCCGCCGGCCGGGAGTGGGCCGACGGTGTGGAGCCGGCCCCGGTGCCGACGTTGTTGCTCCGGATGGCCGCCTGGCAGGCCAGCAACTGCGGGCTTCGCGGCCAGCTGCTGGACTTCGGAACGTTCCTGCCGACCCCCGCTGCCCAGGTGGTCCAAGCGTTCGTGGACTATCTGGCCCCGGTGCTGGCCGAGCAGGGCGAGCTCGAACTGGTCCGCGAGGGGATCGCGCGGATCGTCGCGGAGGGGACCGGGTCCCAGCTGCAGCGCCAGCCGTTCAAACACGGCGGGCTTGTGGCCGTCGTCGACCGCGCCGTCCAGGTGACCACGCAGGGCACGGAACCCTCGCACCGCACCCACCAGCCGTCGCTGCGGCGGGTCCGCCGGGTCTGAGCGCGAAGCCGCCGCCGAGATGACAGTTCGCGGCAGTTCCGCGTGCAAACACTGCCGCGAACTGTCATCCCGCGGACGGGAAGACGCCCTAGACCTGCTTGAGCGCTTGGCCGAGGTCGCGGATCAGGTCGTCGACGTCTTCCAGGCCCACGGAGAGCCGCACCACCCCGTCGCTGAGACCAATCGCCGCGCGGCCCTCCGGACCCATGGCGCGGTGCGTCGTCGTGGCCGGATGGGTGATGAGGGACTTGGCATCGCCCAGGTTGTTGGAGATGTCGATGATCCGAAGCGCATCCAGCAGCGCGAACGCTGCCTCCTTGGCGGAGCGCCCCGGGGAAGGCGACAGCTCCAACGTCAGCACGGTGCCGCCGGCCTTCATCTGCTTCGCCGCCAGCTCGTACTGCGGGTGGGACGGCAGCAGCGGGTACAACACCGCTTTCACTGCGGGTTGCACCTCGAGCCATTCGGCCAGCCGCAGCGCCGATGCCGAGGAGTGGTTCACTCTCAAGGCCATGGTCTCCAGGCCCTTTGTGAGCACCCAGGCGTTGAAGGCCGAAAGCGCCGGGCCGGTGTGCCGCATGAGCTGCTTGACCGGACCGTCAATGAACTCCTTGGTGCCGAGGATCGCGCCGCCGAGCACCCGTCCCTGGCCGTCGATGTGCTTCGTGCCGGAGTACACCACCACGTCGGCGCCGAGATCCCCGCAGCGCTGCAGCAGCGGAGTGGCAAAGACGTTGTCGACGACGACGGTCGCGCCCGCGGCGTGCGCCAGCTCGCTCACGGCCGCGATGTCCACGATCTCCTGCATCGGGTTCGACGGCGACTCGAAGAAGACCGCCGTCGTCGGCTCCGACAACGCCGAACGCCACTGTTCCAGATCCGGCCCGTCGACGAAAACGGTCTCCACGCCCCAGCGCGGCAGGATCTCATTGAGGATTACAAAGCAGGAACCGAACAAAGAGCGCGCAGCGACCACACGGTCGCCGGCGCCGAGCAAGGCGCCGAGCGCGGTGAACACGGCGGACATGCCGGACGCCGTCGCAAAGCACGCCTCGGTGCCTTCAAGCAGACGGAGCCGTTCCTGGAAGGTCGCGACCGACGGGTTGCCGTACCGGGAGTACACGAACCGCTCGTCCTCGCCGGTGAAGGCCCGCTCGGCGGCGGCTGCGGATTCGTAGACGAAGCCCGAGTTGAGGAAGATCGGCTCGGTGGTTTCCTGGAAGCCGGTACGGTCGAGACCGCCGCGGACAGCCTGGGTTTCAGCGCTCCAGGCGGCGGCGTCGGGATTGAAAGTCACTTAGTTCTTCCCGAGGTTGGTGGGCAGGCCGCGGTTCTTCCAGCCGTTGACGCTCCGTTCGCCGTACTGGTCCGGGGCGCCTTCGAAGCCCTCAAGGACGTTGTAGGAGACGAAGCCGGCCTCCGTGGCGGCGTTCGCGGCGGCGATGGAGCGGACACCGGAACGGCAGAGGAACACGAGTTCGGTCCCGTCGGCCTCCGGGGCCTGCTGCTTCAGCTGTTCAATGAAGTGCGAATTGGGGATGCCTCCGGTCAGGTTCCACTGGATGAACAGCGGATCGTTCTCCGTGCCTTTGGTGTCCGGGATGCCGATGTGGGCCCACTCGGACTCCGTGCGGACGTCAACCAGGATGGCGCCTGCTTCGAGCTTCTCCCACGCCTCCTGGGGGCTGAGGTCTCCGGCGTAGCTCACGCGTGGCCCCCGATGGTCTCTTCGTAGCCGAAACCGTCGATTTCGAGGCCTTCCACCGCATCGGCGACGGCGGCGTCCGCACTGGCAATCGCGGCCGGCAGCACAACGGCCTGGGCCACAATGACGGTGCTGCCGTTGAATGTGGCGGACGGGCTGCCGTGCAGCACGTATCCCTCGGCCAGTGCGGTGGAAACGCGCTCACAGAAGGAGCGGTCGTCGGGTCCGGTGAAGAGGCGGTAGGCCAGTCTTTCCGCGGCGCCGGGAACGGCCGGGGAGGGGGCAGTTGCTGTCTCCGGGACAGCGGGGGCGGAAGCGTCGGGCACGACGGGGCTCCTTCTTTCACGCTTGCAGCTCGAATGGTCGATATGCCGAGTATTCACCTGAGGCACCCCGCCGCGAAGAGGGAGGGTTGCCGACCGGCCAGTCAGGGCTTGGCGCCGGTTCTCATTACTCTCCAAAAACGTAACACCTGCTGCGCCCGGGCGCACCGCCGTCGTCGTCATGTTCCGTAACCGGCGCGTGCCTCCACCCGGCCCGGACGCCGGCGCGCAGCGATGCAGCCGGTGTCCGTCCGGGGTGTCCGCGCCGACCGGTGGACATGCCCTTCGGCCGAGCGGGACCAGCGCGGGACATGCCCTCCCTTGGGCGGCAGGGATGGACCTGTAGCCACTATGTCCATCCTTAGGCGCGGCCGCGGGGCATGCTCTGCGGTGGAGCGGGACCAGCGCGGGACATGCCCTCTCTTGGGCGGGAGGGAAGGACATATAGCCACTATGTCCTTCCTTAGGCGCGGCCGCGGGGCATGCTCTGCGGCGGAGCGGGACCAGCGCGGGACATGCCCATTCTTCGCGGTGCAAGCGCGCCTCGAGCGGACCCTCTGGGTAGCCGGGAGCCGAATTCGCGTATCGCGAGTGCGCCCAACGTGGGCGCCTGAGCCAGTTCCGAGTATCGGCTACTCGGGCCTTGTGATAGGGCGCTCGCTTTTACTTGTAACGAGGCTGCCGCACCCCGGCGGCCTCAGGGTGCAAGCCGCCGCTCATGAGGGGTGTCGCGCAGGGTTATGACACGCCCCGGATGCCGTCTCAGAATTGAATGGAGAAACCGTGAAACCCCGCGTCCTGATCACCGGTGCCGGCGGACGTGCCGGCCGCGCGCTAGCCGTGCAGTTGAAGTCCAGAGACATCCCATTCCTCGGAGCCGACGTCCGCGAACTGCCGGCCGGAGCGGGCTTCACCGCCGTCCGCGTACCCCCGGCCACCGATCCGGAAATGGTCCCGGTGCTGCGGCGCCTCGTCGCCCGCGAGGGCATCAATCTCGTCATTCCGACGGCCAGGGCGGAACTTACTCACCTCTCGGCCGCCCGCGCCGGTTTCGGACGGGACGTCCGCGTCATCATCGGGGACCCTGGACCCGTGGCACTGGCCAACGACAAGCTCTTCACTGCCTGGCAGCTCCGTTCGGCCGGCGTCCCGGTTCCGCGCTTCGGCGTTCCCGGTGATTTCGCCGACGCCGACGATGCCATGGCGGCGCTGGACGGCCCCGTGGTGGTCAAGCCGAGGGTTTTTCGCGGCAGTGATTCCGTGATCTTCATCGACGGTAGCCGGCACGTCGACTGGGCAGCGCTGCCCGACGGCCAAGTTCTCCAGGAATACATTCCCGGTACGGAATATCTGTCCATGGTCTTTGGCACCCCCGCCCACAACGGAACCGCTCCGTTCGTGATCGTGACAGAACGGACAGCATCGGCAGGGGGAAACCCGGTAACGGCGCCGGGATCCGTCCGCAGGGCCGAGGCCGGAGAGGCAATGGACGTCGGCAACCTTGGGATGGCCGCCGTCCGTTCGCTGGGACTGACGGGCCCCGTTGAGCTGACGGTCCGACGCCGGGACGACGGGACCCCGGTAGTACTGGACGTAAACGCCCGCTTCGGCGCCAGCAGCGAATCCGCACCGGAACTGCTCGATGCCGTCCTGGCTTCCTTCAATCTCCCGTCTTTCAACCCCGCCTCGTTCCGGCAGGGCAGCGGGGCCTTCGCCTATGCCGTGGTCTGACGTAATGGACCCCGGCACGCCGCTTTTCCTGCTGCTCATCACGGGCCTGCCGATCGCTGTCTTTGGCCTCGTCCAGCTGCTTGCGCTGCCGTTGGCCTTGGGCTTGGAACTGCGTGCAGCCAGCCGCCGGCGCCAGGGAGCTCCGACCCTGTGGGATGAATGGCCAAGCGTGTCGATCGTTGTTCCGGCCTGCAATGCGGGCACCGTCATCGACAATTGCCTCCGGTCCATCGCACGAACCCGGTACGCCCGGTATGAGGTCGTCCTCGTCGACGACGGCTCCACGGACGGCACTGCGGAACTGATGGCCTCCTGGGCAGCGGGGGATCCCCGGATCAAAGTCCTGCGGCAGCCCGGTGGAGGAGAGGCAGCTGCCCGGAATCTGGGCGCCCGGCACGCGGCGGGCGACATCCTGATGTTTGTCGACGCTGATGCGACCTTTTCCCGGTCCACCGTCGACCGCATGCTTCAGGGCTTTGAGGACCGGCGCACCGGGGCCGTCTATGGCGACGACTGGCCGGCCCGCTGGAACCAACTAGGCCCGGGCGGGCTGCTGGCTTCGATCAGTTCTCTTGGCACCGCCATAACCCGGCGGGCATTGGCCGCCGTCGGGGGACTCCCGGTCCTTCCCGGCCGCCTCGAGGCGTTCCCCAGCAAAGTCCTGGCCGAGATCGGGCCGTTCCGGGAGGGCGAGGCAGGCTCGGAGCTGGAGCTTGCCTGGCGCGTGCGTGCAGCCGGCTACCGTGTCGCCTTCGCGCCGCGGGCCGGGATCCAGGCCGCGTGTCCGTCGACTCTGCGGGACCTCTGGCGGCTGCGCTCCCGCCGGGCGCTGCACCTGCTGACGGCCCACGGCTGCATGACCGGCACCCTGTGGACGGGATTTGTGCTGCGCCACCAGTGGCTCGCGGCGCTCGTCCCGGTTTATTCCATATTCACGGCCTTGCTCTTGCTCGCCGGGCTGGCGCGGCACGTCCGGCGCCCGGCTGGACGCCCGGCTGGGCGCCGGGGCAAGCAAAGCCTCCCTGCGTCAGTGAGTTCCGGCGCGGCCCGGGACGACGACGCCTGGCGGGCGCTCCGGGAGGCCTGGGCCTGAGTGCGCCGGGAGCCGGCTACTCGATGGTGGCGTAGAGCGCATTCAACTCTGCCGTAAGCTGCTTCCGCAGCTCCGGAGTGCCGATCTCCTTGCCGTCAATATGGTTGACCGGGGCCAGCAGCCTGATGCTTGAGATGAGCCACACGGCGTCGGCGTCAAGCAGGTCCTTCGGCTCCAGCGGCCCGTAGCCCAGCTCCCAGCCAGCCGCCTTGGCCGCGGTGAACAAGGCGCCCTGGGAGGTTCCGGGCAGAATTCCGCTGTCCAGCTGGGGTGTGATGAGCCGGCGGATCGTGCGGACGCCGCCCTGGCCGTCGTCGGACGTTTCCAGGTGCGCCAGCAGGACTGTCGACGTCGGACCCTCAAGGACACGCCCGTCCGCCGAGATGAAGATGACATCGTCCGCGCCCTGATGGTGGGCGTAGCGCAGCGCGGCCATGTTGACTGCGTAGGAGAGGGTCTTGGCGCCGAGCAGCAGCCACGGTGCGCGCTCGCCGATCTCACTGTCGTAGCCGCGGTCCAGAAGCAGGACGTCGATCCCGGTCTCGCGCTGGCGGCGGCCGGCGGCGCCGGGCGCGGAGGCCTGCACCCAGCAGGTGGGCCTGCCCTCGCCTTCCACCCCGCGCGTCACGAGGAGTTTCACCACCAGCTCGTCGGCCGGGGCAGGGGCCTCCGCCGTGTCCGGAGCCTGCGGGCCCCGGAACTCGCGGATCGCTGTCTCAATGGCACGCCGCCATTGGTCCTCCGCCGGAATGTCGAGCTCCAGAACCCGCGCGGAGCCGGCCAGCCGGTCCAGATGGGCCTGGAGCTTGCGGGGCCGGCCGCCGACGGCAAGCAGCGACTCGAACACGCCGTCGCCGCGGGTCGCGCCCTGGTCGGTGGCCATCAACTGCGGCTTGGACGCGTCAGCGACCCGGCCGCCTTCAAGCTCGGGGTCCAGAAACACCAGCACAGCGGCGGGGCCGGCAACAGAGGCAGAAGTCATGGTTTCAGCTTAGTGCGGCGCGGGCCGCGATAGGATTTGAAGATTGCCCGTTCCGGAAATGCTCCGCGGGTCTGGAACATGAGGGGTTCGCCTGTGCTGTGGCCATTTCCGCTGGTGGGAACGCTCCCGTCCTGGGCGGTCCTCATCCTGACCTTCATCGACTTTGCGATCCGGGTGCTGGCCCTCGGCATCATCCCAGGAAACCGCCGTCCCACCACCGCCATGGCGTGGCTGCTGGGCATCTTCTTCGTCCCCGCCGTGGGCCTGGTGCTGTTCCTGCTCTTCGGGAACTTCCGCCTTTCCCGCAAGCGCCGCGCCCAGCAGGAAGCCGTGAACATGCGCGTCCGGGAAGGGACACTGGAACTGGCCAGCCTGGAGAGCCATTACGACGGGCCGGAGTGGGTGGCTTCCGCCGCGGAGCTGAACAAGACCCTGGGCTCGCTCCCGATGGTGGACGGCAACAAGGTGGAGCTGTTGCCGGGTTACCCGGATTCCATCAGAGCGATGGCGGCGGCCGTCCGCGAGGCCAAGGACTTCGTCAACGCGGAGTTCTACATCATGAGCACGGACCATGTGACCGACGAACTGCTCACCGCCCTGGAGGACGCCGCCGAGCGCGGCGTCGAAGTCCGCGTCCTGTTCGACCACCTCGGCACGTTGCGGATCAAGGGCTATAGCAAACTCATCGCCCGGCTCAAGGCCAGCAAGATCAGCTGGCGGCCCATGCTGCCGCTGCGGCCGGCGCGCGGGCAGTGGCGCCGTCCTGACCTGCGCAACCATCGCAAGATCATGGTGATCGACGGCGAGGTCGCCTTCACCGGTTCGCAGAACCTTATCGAGCCCTCCTATAACAACCCGCGGCACCGCAAGGTGGGCCGCGAGTGGGTGGAGCTGATGGCCTGCCTGCGCGGCCCGATCGTCACCACCCTCAATGTGGTTTTCGCCACCGACTGGCTCAACGAAACCGACGAGTCGCTCGAGCACCAGCTGGGGCACCGGCCCGAGCTGCACGCCGGCGACATCACCGCCCAGGTGGTTCCCAGCGGTCCCGGCTTCATCACCGAGAACAACCTGCGGCTCTTCAATACGCTGATTTATTCGGCGCAGCATAAGGTCTCGATCTGCAGTCCGTATTTCGTTCCCGACGACTCGTTGCTCTACGCAGTGACGACGGCGGCACAGCGGGGCGTCGACGTCGAATTGTTCGTCTCGGAAAAAGGCGACCAGTTCCTGGTCCACCATGCCCAGCAGTCGTACTACGAGGCCCTTTTGGAGGCCGGGGTGCGGATCTACCTTTACAAGGCCCCGTTCGTGCTGCATGCGAAGCACTTCACGATCGACGACGAAGTAGCGGTGCTGGGCTCGAGCAACATGGACATGCGCTCCTTCTCGCTGAACCTGGAGGTCTCGGTGATGCTGCTGGGCGAGGATATCGTCCAGAGGCTCCGCGCGGTGGAGGACACATACCGTGACATCTCGCACGAGCTGGTCCTCGAGGACTGGATGAAGCGTCCGATGCTGGTCAAATACGTGGACAACGTGGCACGGCTGACGGCGACGCTGCAGTAACTCGCCGTTAGGAATCGCCGGCCCGTCCGGCCGGGAATTCGGCGCCGACCGCGGAGAGCACACCAAACGCCTTTGTCCGGATCTCCTCGTATTCCTCCTCCGGAGAGGAATCCGCCGTGATCGCGCCGCCGACGCCGAGACTCAGCCGGGTTCCGCCGACCCCGTCGGCGGATTCATGAATCACGAGGGTACGGATCGCCACGGCGAGGTCGGTGGCGCCGTTCAGCGAGAAGTAGCCGATCGCCCCCGAGTACACGCCCCGGGCGGCGCCTTCCAGCCGGTCCAGGATGGCCATGGTGCTGACCTTCGGCGCGCCCGTCATCGACCCCGCCGGGAAGCAGGCCGCCACGGCTTCCGCCCGCGGCAGTCCGGGCCGAAGCCGCGCATCGATGGTGCTGACCATCTGGTGGACGGTGGCGTAGCTTTCAATCGTGCAGAGCCGGCTGACGGACACGGATCCGGGTACAGCGAAATGGCTCAGGTCATTGCGCAGTAGGTCCACGATCATGATGTTTTCGGCGCGGTCCTTTGCTGAGGCTTCCAGTTCCTGCCTCAGCGCCGCGTCCCGTAAAGGGTCAGTGTCCCGTCGCCGGGTGCCCTTGATCGGCTCGGCCCGCATGCCGCCGTCGGCCGAAATCCGCAGGAAGCGCTCCGGCGAAGTGCTGGCCACGCTGAGTTCTCCGAAACGCAGGTAGCTGGCGAACGGCGCCGGATTGCGCCGCCGGAGCGCTTGGTACGCCTGCCAGGGGTCCAGGCCGCCGGCCGGGACGCGCGCCGTCAGGGCCGTGGTGAGGCAGACCTCGTAGCTGTTGCCTTCGGTGATCTGGTACTGCGCGTCGGCGATCTTGGTCTTGTAGGCGAGTTCCGAGTCCCGCGCGGTGAAGTCCGGCCCGGCAGGCCGTTCGACGGCGGCAGCTCGGCCGGCCTGCGCAGGCACCGCCCCGGTTTGCGACCGGGACTGGGCCCCGGACTGAGCCACGGCCAACCGGGCCGCGGCCAGCCACTCCTCGGTGTCGGCGGTGTCCAGGGCGAGAAGCCACACCGTGCGCTCCAGATGGTCCAGCACGACGGCACGTCCGGCGAAAAGCAGGCAGGCGTCGGGGGTATCCGAGGGAACGTCGCTTCCGCCGGTCTCGCGTTTGAGTTCGTAGCCGAGATAACCCAGCCAGCCCAGCGCGAACTCGCCCGGGTAGCCCTCGGGGGCGCGGAGCGCATTGCGCCCCCAGGCGCCGTCGAGCCAGCGGAAAAATGGTCCCTCGGTTCGGACAGTGGCGTTTCCGACGCTAACGGTGGTTTCGCCCGAGCTGTGCCGGACCGTCTGGCCGAACCGGCCGCCGTCGTCCGCCAGGATGCTGAACCGGCTCCTTTCGGCCGCGCCGTGGGGGTCTGCGCCGTCCGGGTCCATGCGACGTGCACCGGGCGCATCCCGTGATTCCGGCGGGAGGGAGGAGTCCAGCCATACTGCGTTGGCAGAGCGGCCGAAAAGTCGCTCGAACAGCACGACGGCGTCCGGCGCCGCGTCGATCCGTTCCGTCCGGAGCTGCAGCCCGCGGCGGGCCGCGAGTTCCGGCATGAGCACCGGGGCCAGCGCGGGCAGGTACTGGAGGGATTCCAGCACCTCCGCCGGGGCGGCACCGTCCGCGAGGTTGACCACCCGGACGTCGGCGTGGGCCGGGACGTCATCCGCGGCCAGCCATTCCTGCTCCTGGGCGGCCCACTGATCCCAGTAGGGTTCGTAGCTGGCACCGTCACGCTGCATTGCCCGGCTGCGGCGGTCCTGTTCCGGAGAGTCCGCCCAGATCACGGCGGTCAGGAACGGGCGGGCGGCTTCGGCCGCTGCGCCCACGCCTTCCACCAGGACAATTTCGGCGGGCTGGGTGGTGCGGGTTTCGCCGTCGTAGTGGCGGTTCCAGTCCCAGCTGACCCATTCGGCAGGGTTGCCGTGCTGCAGCGGCTGCAGGACCGTGGAGACGTAGCGTTCTATGCCTGCCGCGAGGCCGTTCCAGCCAGGATAGATATCCTCCAGATGGAAGAGCGAGACCTTGTGATGCTCCCGCAGCCGCGCGGCGAGTTCGATTGCCAGGGTGGTTTTTCCTGCGCCGGACCGGCCGTCGATGGCAATGATCACGGGTGCGGGGGTCATGAAATAGAGCGTACCCGCTGTTCGGGACGCTGCCCTTGCAGCGGGCCCTGGTGGGCCAGCTGGGCGCGGACGTGCTCAACGATGCCGGGCAAGGCGGCATGGATCAGGTTCCAGGTCGTCTCGAAGTCCGTGTGTCCGCCGTACCAGGGGTCCTCGATGCCCTGGTCCAGGAGGTCCTTGCCCGCTACTGCCGGATCGAAGCTGCGCAGCATCCGGATCTTGGACAGCGACGCTTGGTCCGGTGCCGCCTGCCGCAGCCAGCCGTAGTGGTCTACGTCCAGGGCCAGGATCAGCTGGTAGCTCTGAAACCATTCGGACCGCCATTCCCGGGCGAGGTGGCGGTTTGATGAAATGCCATGGGCCAGCAGCGCCCGGGCTGCGCGGGGATCGATCGGCCGGCCTACCTCATAGGCTGTCGTTCCGGCCGAGTCCACTGCGGCCGCGGCTAGCCCCTCCGCGGCGAAAACCTCCGCGAGCATCAGCGCGGCCATCGGGGACCGGCAGATGTTTCCGGTGCAGACCGCGATGATCCGGTACTGGCTCGACAATGAGGTCATGCTGCTAAGCATGAACGATCCGGGCACTTCTTGGCTAGCGGCAATTACGGCGATGTTACAAGGGTGTCATTTACGGTGTCACGTTTGTCATTTAGAGGAGGCGAGGCGGGCAGCCGCTGGGGACGCTGGCGGGGAGGCGTCGAGGCCCGACCCCTCGGGCGGATTCAGTGGAGCAGGGCCAGCAGAACACCGACCGCAACGAACAAGGCACCAAAAGTCCGGTTGAGGACCATCTGACCGCGGGCGTCGCGGGTGAACCGCTGGAAGGTCGTGGCTGCTGCGGCGAAAAAGAGCCACATGACGAGGACGTCGATCACTACGACGGTGGCGGAAAGGACCACATATTGCGGGAGCAGCGGCTGCTCTGCGCGGATGAACTGCGGCATGAAGGCCAGGAAAAACACGATGGCTTTGGGATTGAGCAGATTGACCCACAGCCCCCGGCGGAACATGGAGAGGGCGGGCTCGTCGCGCAGGGCTGCGGCCTTCTCCTGATCCAGATCCGGTTTCTGCAGGAACTGCCGGATACCGAGGTACACGAGGTAGGCGGCGCCGGCATAGCGGATGACGTTGAAGGCCGTCGGCGAGCTGGTCACGAGCACCCCGACGCCCAGGGCCACAATCAGGATGTGCACGATCAGGGCGGCCTGCTGGCCGAGGATGCCCCAGATCGACCGACGAAATCCCGAGTTCAGTGAGTTGCTCATCGTGTTGATGGCGCCTGCTCCGGGAGTGAAGCTGATCAGGACGCCGGCGCTGGCGAGGGCCAGCCAAAGGGAGGGTTGCACCAGTCAAGTTTACGGTCCCGGCAGTGGCGGACTTGATTGGATGACGGGAGTCACTCGCCGCGACGGCTGTAGCTGAGAATCATGTTGCCTTTGCTGGTCTGCTGGGATGACTGCAGCTCCAGCCGGGTGAGGGGATCGCCGTCGTTGAACAGCCGCCGCCCACTGCCCGCGATCACGGGATGGACAATCAGCATCAAGGTGTCGAGCAGCCCGGCGAACAGCATCTGGTGGACCAGCGAAATGCTGCTGAAGATCCCTATTTCGCCGCCGTCGCCGTTCTTCAGGCCCGCTACGAAGTCCTCCAGCGGGCCCTGGATCAGACGCGAATTCTGCCACTCGAGCTCTCCGGCCAGGGTCCGGGACGCGACAAACTTCGGCAGCGGATTGATGAACCCCGCGAAGTCGCCGTCGCTCTCGGCCTTCGGCCAGTACTCTGCCCACTGCTGGTACCCGACGCGGCCCAGGAGCGCGGTGTCGATCCGGCCCATCATCTCGCCCATTCCGGCGCCCAGCTCTTCGTCGAAGCTGTCGAATTGCCACAGGAACGGGTCTTCAACCACGCCGTCCACAGAGCAGAAAAGTCCGGCCGTCAATTTGCGCATGCGGTTCTCCTTACCCGGGGTCTCTAGTGCACCCTATCCGCAGAACCGGACGGACGGAACGGCTGCCGAAAACTTGCGGGCGGCCGTCCCAGATGGCTGGCTGTCGTCAAGACCGCGGGACCGCGACGAGCATGATGGCCGCTGTGGTCTTGTTTATCTTTGCCATAGTGGTACTCCTTTTGCTGGGACCCGAGAACCGGGCCGAGGTTTCGGCCTGGCTCAGTGGCGTGCCTACGGACGCCGCCCGTTCGCCGGGGACGGCCGGAATGTCGCGTCCTTTCCGGCCTGTTTCGGCAAATTTGTGGCTCTTTCAGGCGCGGGCGATGACCTCGCCGTTGGGGATGAGGAACCAGCCGTCGTCGGTGGAGCCCCAACGGTGCCAGCCCGCGGAGATCCGGGCCAGTTCGGCGGCCGTGGCGAAGCCGTACTCGAGGGCTTGGTCCGCGAAGGCCGAGTGCAGCACCCGCTCACCCCACACGCGGGCCTGCCACCGCCGCTGCTGGCCTGTGGCGTACAACCAGTTGCTGCTGGTTGGTGCGACGTCGGTGAACCCGGCGGACTGCGCCCAGGAGACCAAGCGGCGGCCTGCGTCGGGCTCCGCACCGTTCCGGCGGGCGATCCGCTGGTAAAGCTCCATCCACTCATCGAGCTCCGGGATGGCCGGATACCAGCTCATGCCGTGGAAGTCCGCATCGCGGACCGCGACGATTCCGCCCGGCCGGGCCACCCGGCGCATTTCCCGCAGTGCGGCCACCGGATCGGTGAGGTGCTGCAGCACCTGGTGCGCGTGGACGACGTCGAACGTCTCATCCTCAAAGTCCAGATCGTAGATATTGCCGGCCGCGAATTCCACATTGGTCACACCGCGCTCCGCGGCGAGAGCAGTGGCATGGGTGATGACGTCGGGGGAACGGTCCAGCCCGGTGACCTGGCCGGGAGCGACCAAGGCCGCAAAATCGCAGGTGATGCTGCCGGGCCCGCAGCCGACGTCGAGGACCGATACGCCGGGCGTAAGGTATGGGACCACGAACGCAGCGGAGTTCTCCGCCGTCCGTGAGGCGTGGGCGCGGACCACCGATTCGTGGTGGCCGTGGCTATACACATCGTCCGGCTGCTGTGCACTCATAATGAAACGCTACCGCCTGGCGGGCTCAAACGGCGGCAGCGTCCGACGGCGGTGCTGCCGCCGCCTCCCGCCCGGCCCTGATCGTTGCCTCAATCATCGAGGTCAGGAACCGGGTGGCGATCTCGAGTTCCTCGGGAGTGAACTCTGCCATGGCCGCTCCCATCTGGCGGGCGAGCGGGAGGAACATGGCGCCGCCGTCGCGGTACGCCTTCGGCGTCATCCGCAACTGCACCTGACGGCGGTCCGTCCCCTGGCGTTCCCGGACGACGTGGCCGGAGCCGTGCAACCGGTCGATCAGCGCAGTCGTGGCCGGCGAGCTGAGATTGAGTTCCTTGCGGAGCACCCCCGGCGTGACGATCTGGTTTCTCGCTGTGTGCGTCATGATCACCGACAGCGCAGTCAGGTCGGTCCGGTGCATGTTGTTGCGGCCGCCGGCAGCATCCACGTAGCGGTTGGTTTCGAGGCTGAACTCCTGGAGCAGCCGGACAAGCGGCGGGGTGGCCGACGAATCAGGAGTGGCCGAAGAATCAGATGTGCCGGAAGGACCATGCGTGCCCGAAGAATCAGGCGTGCCGGAAGGACCATGCGTGCCCGAAGAATCAGGCGTGCCGGAAGGGGGCAGTGGTCGCGCTGCTTCGGTGGGCACTGCGCACGCTCCTTTTCCCTGGTTCTTGACGGTTTCGCCCCGCAGGACGCCCTCCGGAGTTTACTGCAGGGCCCCTGCGGCCGAAGCCGCTCTGGAATGGCCCCGCCCAGAAAGGGTTTATCTCTACTATGGAGATAGTCTACGATTGACTCAATTTTACTCCTCCCTTGACCGCACCTGAAGGACTCATGAAGAAGAACCGACAACACAGCGCGCGCGTGCCGTTCTGGCTGCGCTGGCTGGTTCCCGTGCTGCTCGTCCTCGTCTGGCTGGCCGTGGCCGGCATCGGCGGGCCCACCTTCGGCCGGTTGAGCGAGGTGTCCTCCAACGACCAGGCATCCTTCCTGCCCGCTGGAGCGGAGGCTACCCACGCCCAGGACTGGCAGGCCAAGTTCAGGGACTCGAGCGAAATCCCGGCCGTCATCGTGGTCGAAAACGACTCGGCCTTCACACCGGCGCAGCTGAGGGAGGCCGCAACGCTTAAAGGCAGGCTGGAGGCCTTGCAGGCCGGCAGTGCCGTGATCGGCCCGATCCCGTCCCAGGATGGCAAAGCCGTCCAGTTCGTGGTGCCGATCGACTCCGCCGGCGAGGTTAAGAACAACGTCGCCGAGCTACGGGCCGAACTGGAAGCCTCCGCTCCTGCGGGGATGCAGGCCTTCGTCACGGGCCCTGCCGGCCTGACCGCGGACCTGGTCGGCGCCTTCGCCGGCATCGACGGCATCCTGCTGCTCGTGGCCCTCGGGGCTGTATTCGTCATCCTGCTGATTGTCTACCGCTCGCTGCTGCTGCCGGTCGCGGTGCTGTTCACGTCCGTGTTCGCCCTGTGTGCCGCCATTCTGCTGGTGTTCGGCATGGCCAAGCTGGGCTGGATCCAGCTCAATGGCCAGAGCCAGGGCATCCTGTCGATCCTGGTGATCGGCGCCGCGACCGACTATGCCCTGCTCTACGTGGCGCGGTTCCGGGAGGCGCTGACGCACACCACCAATCGCACTGCAGCCGCGCTCTCGGCCTGGAAGGCCGCATGGGAGCCGATCCTCGCCTCCGGGGCCACCGTCATCATCGCCCTGCTCTGCCTGCTGTTTTCCGACCTCAACTCCAACAAGGCCCTCGGTCCGGTGGCGGCCGCGGGCATCCTGTGCTCCCTCTTTGCGGCACTGAGCCTGTTGCCAGCGATGATGGCACTGCTGGGCCGTGCCGCCTTCTGGCCGTTCCGGCCCAGACTGCTCCCGGAAACCGGACGTGAACCCGAGTTGGCCACCGGGCTCGAAGGCCAGAAAGGCCTGTGGCGGGCCACCGGTTCCCTCGTTTCCCGCCGGCCGCGGACCGTCTGGGTGGCTTCCGTGCTGCTGCTGGTCGTGGCGTCCGCCGGAGTCCTGCAGCTCAAAGCCCACGGCGTGCCGCAGACCGACGTCATCCTGGCCGCCTCCAACGCGGTGGACGGCCAGGACGCCCTGGCGCGGCACTTCGAGGCGGGCTCCGGCAGCCCGGCCGTGATAGTCGCGGACGAAACGAAATCCCGGCAAATACTGGACCTGGTTCAAGCCAGCGACGGCGTCGGGAACGCCTACCTGCTCGCCGAAGGCGGCGCCCCCGTCCTCGCCGAAGGCGGCGTCCCCATCACCGCCGAACCGGCCGCGCCGGCGGTCCGTGATGGCAAGGTGCTGATCAACGCGACGCTGAACTTCGCCGCCGATTCCGGTCCGGCCGAGGACGTGGTGAAATCGCTCCGGCGCGAGGTGAAGAAGCTCGACGCCGGCGCCCTCGTCGGCGGCGTGACGGCCACGGCACTGGACACCAACACCACCGCCCAACGCGACCTGGTCACGATCATCCCCGTCGTCCTGGCCGTCATCCTCGTGATCCTCATGCTCTTGCTGCGCGCCGTGCTGGCGCCGGTCCTGCTGGTCGCCTCTGTGGTCCTTTCCTACGGCGCATCCTTGGGCGTCTCCGCCGTGGTCTTCAACCAAGTGCTGGGCTTCCCGGGAGCGGACGCCACGGTGCCGCTGTTCGGCTTTGTCTTCCTGGTGGCCCTGGGCGTGGATTACAACATCTTCCTGATGAGCAGGGTGCGGGAGGAGTCCCTGAAGCACGGCACCAGGGCCGGCATTCTGCGCGGGCTGGGTGTCACGGGCGGGGTGATCACCTCCGCCGGCGTCGTCCTCGCGGCGACGTTTGCCGCCCTCGGCGTCATTCCGATCATGTTCCTGGTGCAGCTCGCCTTCATAGTCGCTTTTGGCGTCCTGTTGGACACCGTGCTGGTCCGTTCACTGCTGGTCCCGGCGCTCGCCTACGACATCGGACCCCGGATCTGGTGGCCGAGCCGGCTGGGACGCCCCGAGGCGGACGGGCCGGCGCGCGGCCAGTTGTCGGCCGAGGAGTCCGAGGCCGCGGAGGCCGCGGTCCGATAGCCCCGCCGTTCAACGCCTCCTCCGCGGAGCGCGGCCGCCGTCACTCTCGCTGGTCCCCCCACCAGGCGACGGTGGCGGCGGCTGCTTCATGCAGCGGGGTCGGCGCCAGTGACAGGGCGGCCTGGCTGGCGCGGGAGTCCATCACGAACGGCCGATCGAACTGGTACAGCGTCTCCGCCAACTCCCGGATGCCGGGGGAAAACATCCCCGTCGCCTTCAGCGCCCATCCTGGTACCGCAGTGACGCGCGGGGCGCGGGCTCCGGCCGCCTTGGCGAAAGCCTCCGCAATCCCGCGCTGGGTTACCGCAGGTCCGGTGGGTGCATGCCACACCCGGTTCCACAGCTGCGGACTCTCCGCTGCGGCAATCATGGCAGCCGCTAGGTCCGGAACGTAGGTGAAGGAGTGCAGCCGGTCCGCCCGTCCGATCACCTGCATGTGCCGCCCGGCCGTGACGGGACGGAGCATGCGCTCGCCAGCGTGCGCATTACGGACCCGCGGTCCGAAGAAATCGCCAGCAACCACGCTGACCGTGGCAGTGGCGGACGCCGCGCGGGCCGCGAGCAGCGCGGTCCGGATCCCGCGCTTGCCGCCCTGGGCCTGCCGCGGGCTGTCTTCGGCCATGATCTGCTCGGGCTCGCTGTAGGAGTACAGGCTTTCCGGGAAGACGACGACGGCGCCCGCCTCGCCCGCCGCGGCCAGCACGCTCAGCTCGGCCGCCGGTAGCTCCCGCGCCCAGACGCCCGCGTCATACCGCGACCCGTGGATGCAGTGGAACACGGCGGCGGCGCCTGAGAAGGCCTCACCGAGCAAGGCGGGGTCCGAAACGTCGAGGGCAATTTTTTCGATCAGCGGGTGGGTGGGTCCGCTTCCGGACCGCGTCAAAATCCGCACGCGGCGGCCCGTTGCGGCCAGTTGTTCCGCGACCGTCCAGCCCACCGGGCCAGCTCCTGCGACGACGTAGCACCGGGATGATCCGCTCCCGGCGGCTTCAGACTGGGACATTCAGATCTCCTTTAGACGTTAGCGAGAGCAGTGCTCTCTGCTTCAGCATGGAACACCGCGCAGGCCTAGTCAAGAGCGCCGCTCACATTTGTTGACAGTGCTCTCGTCTGTAAAGCTGGATCCATGCCAGAGGACAGCACTGAATCTCCCGTCGGCCCCGCCGCCGCGGCTTCCCGGCCCCGCACCCCGCGCGCGCGGGCCCGCGACCGCACCGTCGCCGACATTATCCGGCTGGGACGGGAGCACCTCGCGCTGCACGGGGCCGCCGCGCTGTCCCTCCGCGCCGTTGCCAGGGATCTCGGCGTCGTCTCCTCGGCGGTCTACCGCTATGTGGACAACCGGGAGGAGCTGCTGACCCTTCTCCTGATTGACGCATACAACGAGCTTGGCGATGACGTGGACGCCGCTGTCGCGGCGGTGCCGGAAGCCGATTTCCGTGGCCGCTTTGAGGCGCTGGGCCGTGCCGTGCGGGACTGGGCACTGCGCGAACCGTCCCGCTACAGCCTTCTCTTCGGCAGCCCGGTGCCCGGGTATCGGGCTCCCGCCGAGCGCACCACCGGTCCCGGGACGCGGGTGGTCATTGCCCTCATGGCGATTCTCGACGGGGCGTTCCGCGCCGGGCGGCTTTCGATGGAAAGCCGGCGGGCTCCTGCCATCGCCACCGGGCTGGGCGGGGATCTGGCGAAAATCCGGGCCGAGTTCGGTTTGGCCGTGCCGGACGACCTCTTGGCCCGCGCCGCCCTCGCGTGGACCTCGCTCTTCGGTACCGTCAGCTTCGAGGTCTTTGGCCAGTATGGCGGGGAGACGTTCACTGCCCGGGAGGAGCTTTTTGATCACCATCTCGCCGTGCTCGCCGAGGTCGCCGGTCTGTCGCCAGGCGGCATTGACTCCTGAGCCGGGTCCCTCTGTTCCCTCTCCCCGGCGCTCGATAGACTGCCCCTGCACCCGTGCGGGCGCACCCGATTCTTCCAGGAAGGATTCACAACATGTCCGAGAACAGCGAGTTCGATCGAACGGCAGCGGACGCCGAAACCGAGGCCGTCGAGGGTGAGGTTTCCGAAGGCCAGTATGTCGAAGGCGACTACGGCAAGGCGGGCACCGCAGGCGAGAATCCGGCGACGGCCGAAGAGGGAGAATACGCTGCCGGGGACTACGGCGAGGCAGGCACTGCCGACGCCTCCACGGTCGGTGACGAGGAAGGCGACTATCCCGAAGGCGACTACGGCAAGGGCGGCGCTGTGGGCGGCGAGCCGCTCACATCGGAGGAGGGCGAATATCCCGAAGGGGACTACGGGACTGCGGGCGCCACAGGTGCCGAGGGCTCCGACCGCCCGGCTCCCGGCGAACGGAAGACGGCAGCCGGCGGCGACCCTGCCCCGGATCCCAACCGCGACGAACGCTGAGCCCGGAGGGACTTCGCGCACAGCGAAATCTGCGTCCCGAAAGGCAAACTTCTCCCGGAAAACCGCGCAGTTGAGGCCTAAGGATCGGTGCTCACCGCCGCCCCAAATCCAAACTTGAGCCAAGTCCGCTCAACTTTGGATTGACATTGAAACCGGCTTGGGTAAAGTTGAGTCCAGATCGCTCAATCACGACCGGATCCCCGCGATCCGCAGCCAACCCAGCAAGTTTCTCCGGAAAGAAGGAAGCAACACATGTCACGTGCAGTAGGTATTGACCTCGGAACCACCAACTCCGTCGTCTCCGTTCTCGAAGGTGGCGAGCCCACCGTCATTGCCAACGCCGAGGGTGGCCGCACCACGCCGTCGGTCGTTGCGTTCTCCAAGTCCGGCGAGGTGCTGGTCGGCGAGATCGCCAAGCGCCAGGCGGTCAACAACATTGACCGCACCATCGCCTCCGTCAAGCGCCACATGGGCACTGACTGGAGCGTCGCCATTGACGACAAGAAGTACACGGCGCAGGAAATCTCCGCCCGTATCCTGATGAAGCTGAAGAACGACGCCGAGTCGTACCTGGGCGAAAAGGTCACCGACGCCGTCGTTACCGTGCCGGCGTACTTCAACGACGCCCAGCGCCAGGCCACCAAGGAGGCCGGCGAAATCGCGGGCCTGAACGTGCTGCGCATCGTCAACGAGCCCACCGCGGCCGCTTTGGCCTACGGCCTGGACAAGGGCAAGGAAGACGAGCTCATCCTCGTCTTCGACCTCGGCGGTGGAACCTTCGACGTTTCCCTGCTGGAGGTCGGCAAGGATGAGGACAACTTCTCCACCATCCAGGTCCGCTCCACCGCCGGTGACAACCACCTCGGCGGCGACGACTGGGACCAGCGCGTCGTCGACTACCTGCTGAACCAGCTCAAGGTCAAGGGCATCGACCTCTCCAAGGACAAGATCGCCCTGCAGCGCCTGCGCGAGGCGGCCGAGCAGGCCAAGAAGGAACTTTCGTCCTCCACCAGCACCAACGTCTCGCTCCAGTACCTCTCCGTCACCCCCGACGGCCCGGTCCACCTGGACGAGCAGCTCACCCGCGCCAAGTTCCAGGACCTCACCAAGGACCTGCTGGACCGCACCAAGAAGCCGTTCCAGGACGTCATCAAGGAAGCCGGCATCAAGCTCTCCGAGATCGACCACATCGTGCTCGTCGGCGGTTCTACCCGCATGCCGGCTGTCTACGAACTGGTCAAGGAACTCGCTGGCGGCAAGGAGCCGAACAAGGGCGTCAACCCGGATGAGGTCGTCGCCGTGGGCGCCGCACTGCAGGCCGGCGTCCTCAAGGGCGAACGCAAGGACGTGCTGCTGATCGA
The DNA here is from genome assembly GCF_947090775.1 of Pseudarthrobacter sp. MM222. Lineage (NCBI taxonomy): Bacteria > Bacillati > Actinomycetota > Actinomycetes > Micrococcales > Micrococcaceae > Pseudarthrobacter > Pseudarthrobacter sp. MM222. The sequence continues at coordinate 3,999,180 of NZ_OX352321.1, read as the reverse complement.
CGTCACCCCGCTGTCTCTCGGCATTGAGACCAAGGGCGGCGTCATGACGCACCTGATCGAGCGCAACACGGCCATCCCGACCAAGCGCTCCGAGACCTTCACCACCGCCGACGACAACCAGCCGTCCGTGGCCATCCAGGTCTTCCAGGGCGAGCGCGAGTTCACCCGCGACAACAAGCCGCTGGGCACGTTCGAGCTGACCGGCATTGCTCCGGCACCGCGCGGCGTCCCGCAGGTCGAGGTCACCTTCGACATCGACGCCAACGGCATCGTGCACGTTTCGGCGAAGGACAAGGGCACCGGCAAGGAACAGTCCATGACCATCACCGGCGGCACCGCGCTCTCCAAGGAGGACATCGACCGCATGGTCCGTGACGCCGAGGAGCACGCAGCCGAGGACAAGGCCCGCCGCGAGGCAACGGACACCCGGAACACGGCCGAGCAGCTGGCGTACTCCGTCGACAAGCTGATTGCAGACAACGCCGACAAGCTGCCCGAAGAGGTCAAGACCGAGGTCAAGGCCGACGTCGACGCCCTCAAGAAGGCCCTCGAAGGCACCGACGACGCCGCCGTGAAGACCGCGTTCGAGAAGCTGCAGGCTTCCCAGACCAAGCTCGGCGAGGCCATCTACGCTCAGGCCGGCAACCCGGACGGTGCCACCGGCCCCCAGGGCACCCCGGCCGGCGAGCAGGCTGCGGGAGCGGACGAGGACATCGTCGACGCCGAGATCGTTGACGAAGACGAGAAGAAGTAATCATGCCGCACCACGGTAACGAAGAAGAGCACGTATCTTCGGAGAACCCGAGCCAGGGCAGCGAGCAGGAGAACCAGCCGCAGAAGCCGGTCATCCACGACAACCGCAAGGTTGATCCGAAAACCGGCCAGGCCCGCCACCCCGACCAGGAGCCCCACGTAGCAAGGGACTCCGACTCCGGGGACGCGCTGACCCAGGCGGAGGACATCCTGAACAGCGTCGAGGTGCCTGCGGAGGACTCCGTGGCCCAGGGCGTGGACCAGGCCGAGGCGGAGGAGCTCAGGAATGATCTCCGGCGCCTGCAGGCCGAGTACGTCAACTACCGCAAGCGCGTCGAACGCGACCGTGCCGTGGCGGGGGAGATGGCCGTCATCGGCGTCCTGAACTCCCTGCTTCCAGTACTGGACGACGTCGACGCCGCACGCCAGCACGGCGACCTGACCGACGGCCCGTTCGCCGCGATCGCCGCCAAGCTGGAAAACGCGTTGAAGACGTACGGCCTGACCCGCATCGATGAGACCGGCGTGGAGTTCGACCCCACAGTCCACGAGGCCCTCATCCAGCAGCCCGGCGACGTCGAACTCGACACCGTCAGCCAGGTCCTGCGCTCCGGCTACAAGTCCGGCGACCGAGTGCTCCGGGCAGCACAAGTCATCGTGGCTGTACCGGCGTAGGGTTGCGTCCGGCGCTACGCCGGATATGGGGCGGTGCCCGCTCCGCGGTGCCCTCCACACCGCCGCCCCATATCCGGCCTCCGCGCCGGCAGGTCATCTCGCCTAAGGTGAGTTGCCACCGAGAACAGAACTAGAGAGGAAACGCCATTGGCTAGCCAGGACTGGGTGGACAAGGACTTTTATAAGATCCTTGGTGTCGCCAAGGACGCTTCCGACGCTGACATCAAGAAGGCATACCGGAAGCTCGCGCGGCAGCACCACCCGGACACCAATGCGGGGGACACCGCTTCGGAGAAGAAGTTCAAGGACATCTCCGAGGCCTACTCCGTGCTCTCCGACCCCGATGAGCGCCAGCAGTATGACGCCATCCGGGCCATGGGCGGAGCACGCTTCGCCCCGGGCGGCGCCGGCGGCGGAGCGGGCGGTAATGCTGGCTTCGAAGATCTCTTCGGCGGCCTCTTCACCGGCGGCGGCACACGGCACTCCGGCGGCTACGGCGCCCCCGGCGGCATCCCGCCCGAGTTCGCCGACCTCTTCGGCGGAGGCGGCGGCGGTTTCGGCGGCGGCCAGCCCTACCAGCGGGCGCCGCAGAAGGGCGCTGACCGCACGGCGTCCACCAGCATCTCCTTTGCCGGCGCGATCCGCGGCACCACCATCGGGCTGCGTGAACCGGACGGCGAAGTCATCGACGTCCGCATCCCGGCCGGGATCAAGGACGGCCAGAAGGTCCGCGTGCGCGGCAAGGGCCAGTTCGGCCCCGCAGGCAACGGCGACTTGATGGTCACAGTCGCCGTGAAGCCGCACGATTTTTACGTCCGCGATGGCGACAATCTCCGCATCCACGTCCCGGTCAGTTTTCCGGAGGCGGCCCTGGGCGCCGACATCGAGGTCCCGACGATCGAGGGCGACACCGTCAGGGTCCGAGTCCCGGCCGGTACCCCCTCGGGCCGCACACTCCGCGTCAAGGGGCGTGGCGTCAAGCATGCCAAGGCAACCGGGGACCTGCTGGTGACAATCGACGTCGCCGTTCCCCGGAAGCTAAACAAGGAAGCAGAGGAAGCCGTAAAGACCTTCGCGGCCGCGACGGCCGGCGAGGACGTGCGCGCCGGCCTGGCAGCCAGGGCCCGGCTCTAGGAACGGGCTCCTGCCGTGGACATCGAGTTCGACCAGCCCATCTTCGTCATCTCCGTGGCCGCGGAGCTGGCCGACATGCACCCGCAGACCCTGCGGCAGTATGACCGGCTGGGCATCGTCTCGCCGAGCCGCGCCCCGGGCAAGTCGCGGCGGTATTCGCAGCGGGACGTCACGATGCTCCGCGAGGTGCAGCGGCTCTCGCAGGAGGGCGTTTCCCTCGAGGGCATCAAGCGGATCCTCCAGCTGGAGAACCAGGTTGCGGCGCTCCAGCGCCGGGTGACCGAACTGACGGAGGAGCTGGGACGGCGCCGTCAGCCGCTGGATGCCCGTGTTTTCGCGGCCGGGACGGCCGGGGACGTCGTCAGCCTCGCCCGCGGCAAGCGGCCCCGGCCGCGCTCCCAGGCCATCGTGGTGTGGCGCCCGCGGACGCCCGAGTAGGCGCCCTTGTCTGTGTCCACTGCGGCGTCCAGACTTGGGCTGACTCCCGGCACACTCACCCCACAGCAGCCACTCCCGGGGGAGACGCGCCGGCCTTTCATGTCGCCGTTAATCCGAACATGACGGCCGAGAAGTTTCCTACAGGTTAACTTTGCGGCCGTTGTTTTCCGCGGCCTTTCCGGTGAACTTCGCCTCGCGACCCGGTCTTCGCGCTCGGCCGGGACCTGCGGAAACGGGGCGGAAATATAACCAGCGCGTCCTGAAACAATTCGCTCCTACATTGAGCTCGTTGGGTCCGCCACCGGACCCGGGAGACCAGACGCTGCCTTATGGCAGCGCGGAGCGAGAAGCAGGTAAACATGAAGGTTTCGGTAATCAAGCGCGCTTTCATCCACTTGGCCGCGGCAGCCATGGTGACGGCCCTGGCCGGCTGCGGCAGCCAGGTCTCAAATCCGGCAGCGGCCGGGTCCTCCACGAGCGGCGGCGCTTCCTGCGTCGACACTTCAGGCAGCAGCGTCAAAGTCGGCTTCATCAACTCGCTGTCCGGGACGATGGCCATCAGCGAAAGCACCGTGTTCGATTCCCTCAGCCTGGCGGCCGAGGAGATCAATGCGGCCGGCGGTGTGCTGGGCAAACAGCTCCAGGTCATCAGTGAAGACGGCGCCAGCGAACCCACGAAATTCGCCGAACGTGCCGGAAAGCTGATCCAGCAGGACTGCACCGCGGCGGTGTTCGGCGGTTGGACATCCTCCAGCCGCAAGGCGATGCTGCCGGTCTTCGAAGCCAACGATGCCCTGCTCTTCTACCCGGTGCAGTACGAGGGGCTGGAAGCGTCGAAGAACATCTTCTACACCGGGGCAACCACCAACCAGCAGATCATCCCGGCGCTGGACTACCTCGCTGAGCAGGGCACGAAGTCGATCTTCCTGGTCGGCAGTGACTACGTCTTCCCCCGCACGGCCAACAAGATCATCCAGGCCTACGCCGCCGCCCACGGCATGGAGGTCCTGGGCGAGGAGTACGCTCCGCTGGGTTCCACCGAATTTTCAACCATCGTCAACAAAGTCCGCGATTCCAAAGCCGATGCTGTCTTCAACACCCTCAACGGCGACAGCAACGTGGCATTCTTCCGGCAGTACAAGAGCGTGGGGCTGACGGCCGAGTCGATGCCCGTGGTGTCTGTGTCAATCGCCGAGGAGGAAGTCCCCGGCGTCGGACTCGAAAACGTTGAAGGCCAGCTGACTGCCTGGGACTACTACCAGACACTGGATACCCCGGCCAACAAGAAATTCGTGGCGGCATTCAAGGCAAAGTTCGGCGCCGACCGCGTGACCAGCGACCCCATGGAAGCGGCCTACACCTCGCTCTACCTCTGGAAGGCCATGGTGGAAAAAGCCGGATCCTTCGAAGTGGACAAGGTCCAGGCGGCCGCGGGTGGTGTGACGTTCGAAGCGCCTGAGGGGACAGTCACCGTGGACGCGGAGAACAACCACATCACCAAGACCCCCCGGATCGGGAAAATCACGTCCGACGGCTTGATCGAGACGGTCTGGTCCTCGCCCGCCGCGGTGGACCCGGACCCCTTCCTTGCCAGTTACGACTGGGCCAAGGGCCTGGCCAAATAGCCGCAGTCATCCCTGCAGGTAAACGACGGAAGGGCCCGCTGGAATGGAAATGCTGATTGGACAGATGTTCGCCGGATTAAGTCTCGGCTCGGTGCTGCTGCTGGCGGCGCTCGGGCTGTCGCTGACCTTCGGCCAGATGGGGGTCATCAATATGGCCCACGGCGAGTTCATGATGGCCGGTGCGTACACCGCCTTCGTGGTGCAGCGGAGCATCTCCGACGCCGGCATCTCGCTGCTCGTATCCATTCCAGTGGGCTTCCTCGTGGGCGGGCTGCTGGGGCTGGTCCTCGAAGCGGTCCTCCTGCGCAGGATGTACCACCGCCCCCTGGACACCCTTCTGGTCACCTTCGGAGTGTCCCTGATCCTGCAGCAGGCCGCCCGGGATATTTTCGGGGCGCCCAGCGTGGACGTCCGCGCCCCCAAATGGCTGCAGGGCAATATCGAACTGCTGGGCGCACCCATTCCGCTGACCCGGCTGTTCATCCTGCTGCTGTCGTTGGCCTGCGTGGCCGCAATTGTGGTGGTTTTGAAGCGCACCCCGTTGGGTCGCCGGATCAGGGCAGTAGTCCTGAACCGGGACCTCGCTGAAACAAGCGGCGTTTCCACCCGCCGCACGGACCAGCTGACGTTCTTCATCGGGTCAGGACTCGCCGGTGTCGCGGGGGTGGCCGTCACCCTGATCGGGTCCACCAGCCCGTATCTGGGAACGAACTACATCGTGGATGCCTTCCTGGTGGTGGTGGCCGGAGGCGTCGGCCAGGTCAAGGGCGCCGTCATCGCAGCGTTCGCGCTGGGCGTGCTGCAATCCGTCTTTGAATTTTCGACGACGGCGAGCATAGGCAAAGTGCTGATCCTTGTTCTCGTGGTCGTGTTCCTCCAGCTCCGGCCGCAGGGCATCTTCAGCCTCAAAACAAGGAGCCTGGCATGAACACATTCCTTTCCAGCCGCTGGGGCGTGCTGGCCGGCTTCGGCCTGGGCGCGGGGCTCCTTCTAGTGGTGGCGCCCGCTGCGCTGTCCGTCTTCAACCTCGCCCTGCTCGGGAAATTCCTCTGCTTCGCGATCGTCGCGGTGGGTATCGGCCTCGCCTGGGGGCGCGGCGGGATGCTGACCCTGGGCCAGGGCGTGTTCTTCGGCCTCGGCGCGTACATCATGGCGATGCACCTCAAGCTCGCGGATGCCTCCCTCTTCGGCGGTTCAGGGGTTCCGGATTTCATGTCGCTGTACGGCACCGGCGATGTTCCGGGGTGGTGGGAGCCGTTCCGCAGTCCCGTAGTGGCCCTGCTGGCTGTTGTTGTGGTGCCGGGACTGGTAGCGCTGGTTCTGGGCCTCGCCGTGTTCAAGCGCCGGGTCAAGGGCTCCTACTTCGCGATCCTCAGCCAGGCACTCGCGGCGGCCTTCGCCGTATTCCTGATCGGCCAGCAGGCGACCACCGGCGGCTCCAACGGCTTGAGCGGCTTCCGGTCCTTCTTCGGCCTCGACCTTAAGGACCCGTCCAACAGACTGATGCTTTACTCGGTCGCGGCCCTGGTGCTGCTGCTGGCGCTCGCCGCGGCGCGGCAGCTGATGCACAGCCGGTTCGGCGAACTCCTCGTCGCGGTGCGCGACCAGGAGGAAAGGGTGCGGTTCCTTGGCTACGACCCCGCAATCATCAAGACCGTCACCTATGTGATCGCCGCGGTGATGGCCGGGATCGCCGGGGCGTTGTTCGTTCCCATCGTGGGGATCATCTCCCCGGCGGACGTGGGAGTCATTCCGTCCATCGCATTCCTGATCGGCGTGGCCATCGGCGGCAGGGCCACCCTGCTTGGTCCGGTGCTTGGGGCACTCAGCGTGGCCATCGCCCAAACCGGCCTGTCCTCCACCTTCCCGTCCTTCTGGGTCTACTTTCAAGGCCTCCTGTTCGTCCTGGTCATTGGTTTCATGCCCGGCGGGCTGGCCTCCCTGCCAGACATGATCGCCCGGCTGCGGCGCCGGCGTGCAGCGGTGCAGGAGCCCAAGACCGCCCGCCCAGCGCGCCAAGACCCGCCAGAGCAGCCGGGACCCCCGATGCCTTCACCACCCGGCCCTGCGACCATTCCGGAAGAGGCTACGCGATGACCAGACCCCTTTTGCTGCCCGGCGGCTCGCCCCGTGCGGGCGGACTCAGGCACGGCCGGCCCAAATACCTTGAAGTGCGCGGACTGACGGTGTCGTTTGACGGCGTGGTCGCCGTGGACAACGTTGACCTCGACGTAACCCAGGGCGACCTGCGGTTCCTGATCGGACCGAACGGTGCAGGCAAGACCACCATCATCGATGCGATCACCGGGCTGGTCGCGGCCACCGGCTCGGTAAACCACACCGGTACGGAGATCCTTGGCCGCAAGGTACACCAGGTCGCCCGGCTGGGCGTGGGGCGGACATTCCAGACGGCGAGCGTCTTCGAAAACCTCTCGGTCCTCCAGAACCTCGACATCGCTGCCGGCTCGGGCCGCAAAGCCCGCGAGTTGCTGCGCCGGCGCAGGGGCGTGGACCCGGCCGTCCAGGAGGCGTTGGAAATCATCGGGCTGGAGAGGGTGGCGGACAATCAGGCCGGAACGCTGGCGCATGGGCAGAAGCAATGGCTGGAAATAGGCATGCTTCTGGTCCAGAACTCGGATGTACTGCTCCTGGACGAGCCGATCGCCGGGATGAGCCAGGACGAGCGCGACGAAACGGGGCAGCTGCTCCGTCGGATCGCGGCGGACCGGATCACCATCGTGGTCGAACATGACATTGATTTCGTCCGGGCGTTCGCCACCTCAGTTACCGTCCTCGCCGCTGGCACGGTGCTCAGCGAAGGCAGCATGGCCACCGTTCAAGCCGACAAAAAAGTGCAGGACGTCTACCTGGGCACTGCTGGAATGGAAGAACACTGATGCTTGAAATCACGGACCTGCAGACCGGCTACGGCCGCACTCAAGTCATCTCCGGGGTCAACATCACCGTCCCCGATAACGCGCTTGTCTCCATACTGGGCCACAACGGTGCCGGGAAAACCACCCTGCTGCGTGCCGTCGTCGGGCTCCTTAAGCCCACCCGCGGCAGCATCCGCTTGGACGGAGAGGACATCTCGAAACTTCACCCGCATCAGCGGGTGGCGCGGGGGATGGCCTATGTTCCGCAAGGCCAGCAGTCCTTTGGGCAGCTAACTGCCCAGGAAAACCTCCAGCTGGTGGCCGACGGCCGGAAGTACGGGAAGGAACGCGTGGCGGAGGCCCTGGACATGTTTCCGGCGCTCCGGCCGCTGCTGGCCCGCCGCGCCGGTCTCCTCTCCGGCGGTCAGCGCCAGCAGCTGTCGATTGCCCGGGCCCTGATCACGGAGCCGCGGATCCTCATTCTGGATGAGCCCACGGAAGGAATCCAGCCCAATGTGGTGGCCGAAATCCAGGAGACCATTCTTACGCTGTCCCAGCGCAGCGGCATGCGCGTGCTGCTGGTGGAACAGCACGTCGGCTTTGCCCTCAAAGCCGCCGACAGCTACCACGTGCTGGCCGCCGGCCGGATCAGTTCCTCCGGCCAGGGCGGCGTCGAATCAGAGGGCGAGGTGCGGGAAGCAATGCTCATCTGAGCAGATGCCCGGCCGCCTGGCCCGGCCGGGGATGTCCGGACCTCAGTCGTTGAACAGCCCGGCCAGGTCCTCGGCCGTCAGCGCGCCTCCGGAGAGCGCGTCGCCCTGCATGACGTCGGCGAACAGCTGGGACTTCTTGGCCTTGAGTGCCATCACTTTCTCCTCGATGGTGTCCTTGGCCACCAGCCGGTAGACCATCACGTTGCGGGCCTGGCCGATCCGGTGAGTGCGGTCCACGGCCTGCGCCTCGGAGGCCGGGTTCCACCACGGATCCAGCAGGAACACATAGTCCGCCTCGGTGAGGTTCAGGCCGAAGCCGCCGGCCTTAAGGCTGATCAGGAACACCGGGGCAGCGCCGTTCTTGAACTCGTTGACCACGTCCGTGCGGTTCCGGGTGCTCCCGTCGAGGTAGCAGAATTCGATGTTTTCCTCGACCAGCCGTTCCCGGACCTTGCCCAGGAATCCCGTGAACTGGCTGAAGATCAGCGCCCGGTGGCCCTCGGCCACGAGGTCCTCGAGCTGTTCGAAGAGCACATCGAGTTTGCTGGACCGCACGCCCGAGAGGGACGGATCAATCAGCGAGGGGTCGAGGCTGAGCTGCCGCAACAGGGTCAGCGATTGGAAGATCGTGAAGCGGTTCTTGTTCACGTCGTCGATCAGGCCGAGGATCTTCTGGCGCTCCCGCTGCAGGTGCGTCTGGTAGACCTTTTGGTGCCGCGGATTGAGCACAACCTCAAGGATCTGCTCTTGTTTCGGCGGCAGATCATGGATGACCTGTTCCTTGGTGCGGCGCATCATCAGCGGCCGGACCCGGCGCCGCAGCTTGTCCAGTTGCGCCTTGTCACCGTTCTTTTCCACTGGCTTCTGGTAGTACTCGGCGAAGCGCTTCGGGCTCGAAAAGAGGCCCGGCGCCACGATCGACGTCAGTGCCCAGAACTCCATCAGGTTGTTCTCCAGCGGGGTGCCGGTGATGGCGAGTTTGAAGGCCGCAGGAAGTTTCCGGGCGCACTGGTAGGCCTTGGACTGGTGGTTCTTCACGAACTGCGCCTCGTCCAGCACAAAGCCGGCCCACTGCAGCGAGGCGTAGGCGTCGTAATCGATCCTGAACAGCGCGTAGGAGGTGATGACGATATCCGCCCCGGCCATCGCCTCGGCAGGGCGCGAGCCGCTTTTCGCGAAGGTTTCGCTGATGGCCCGCACTGTTAGGCCCGGCGCGAAGCGCGCGGTCTCCGCCTCCCAGTTCCCGACGACGCTGGTGGGGGCAACCACCAGGAAGGGGGCAGCGCCGGGTGCCGTCCCGGACGGGGACGGTGCCGCGGTGTCGGCAGGTTCCGTCTCGGCCTGTCCGGCGGACGTTGCGTCGGACGCTGAATCTGCCTCCGCGGCAGGTTCCGTCGCGGCCTCCTTGGCCGCGCAGATCAGCGCCAGCGCCTGCACGGTCTTGCCGAGGCCCATGTCGTCGGCCAGCACCCCGCCAAGTCCGTGCCGGTAAAGGAAGCTGAGCCAGTTGAAGCCCTCGAGCTGGTAGGGGCGCAGATCGGCATTGAGGGTGGACGGCAGAGGCAGGCCCTGCACCCCGCCCTCGAGCAGGCCGCCGACGGCCTGGCGCCACGCGGCCGCCTGCTCATCGACAATCCCCAGCTGGGCCAGTTCATCCCAGAGGCCGGCCTGGAAGCGGCTGATCTGCAGCGGCGCATCCTTGTTGTCCTGCAGCGAACGGGCTTCGTCAATCAGCGCCCGGAGCTGGTGCAACTCCGGCAGATCAAGGGAAAAGTACGCCCCGCTGGGCAGCAGCATGCGGGTCTGCCCGGCAGCCAGGGCGGAAAACAGGGCCGCAAAGGAGACCGGCTGACCCTCCAGGGTGATGACAATGCCAAGATCAAACCAGTCACGGCTGTCGGTGGCCTTGGTCGAAATCGCCACCACGGGAGCTTCTTCGGCTTCGCGGTAGTCGGCAATCTCGCCGGCCGTATCCACCGTGATCCCGGGCAACTCGCGGAGCCGGGGGAGGACCTCCTCGGTGAAGGCCAGCGTGTCCAGGCCGCTGAGTTCGGCCGAGGCGGCCAGACGCGGTGTACCCCAGCCGCCGGTGGCGGATTCGCCCAGCGCCGGAACCACATCCCAGGGCTGGCCCACGGTCTCCAGGATGCCGGCTTCCGCGGGGTCGTCGCGGTAGCCGTGATCGCCGGGATGCCGCCACAGCGGCTGGGACGTGACGAGTTCCCCGGACTTGTAGTGCCATTCCCAATGCAGCCGTACGCGGTGGTCCGCGCCGTAGTTGGCCAGCAGGGACAGGGTGGGTACGGCCAGCGCGGGCAGCTCGACCGACTCGTCCGAGGCCGTCACCCGGGCGGACTGCTTGAGCTTGGGATAAAACCCGGTCAGGAACCGGTTCTCATCCCGGGCCGGGATGTGCAGGGTGCTCCCGGCGGTCACGAAGGTCAGCAGTTCCTCGCTGAGCCCGGCTTCCAGCGGAGCGAGGGTGATGATGGGGTCCGACGGCGCAACGCCGGGCAGGGCGTCGTCGTTCGAGGTCAGGAAAATTCCGTGCGCTGGCCGTCCGATGGTGCCAACCTGGGCAGGGTCGATCACGGCGCCCTCGACCGTAATGGTGGGCGCGAGCGACAGCCCGCCGCTGTCGTCGCCGCCGGCGCTCGTGTCGTCGTCGCCGGCGCCCGTGACGTCCGGGTTGCGCCCCTCGCCGAAGCGGGTGAGGTTGAGTCCGACGGCGGCAGGGGTCTCCACCACGCGCACCGGCTCCTGGCCGCGGCCGTGGACCAGCACGACGCCGATCTTGCGGGCCTGGGCCAGGAGGCTCCAGAGGTTCTTGCCGGCGTAGGTGTTAAGCCCCAGCCAGGGCGCAGAGCCCGAGTGCTGGCGGTTGGCAAGGGCGGTATGCGATGCGAGAAATTCCTGCATCCACTCGACGTGGGCCTCGTTGCATTCCCGCCGATAGTTCAGGTAGCTCAGGGTGTTCCAGGAAACGTCCCCCCGGATCCACTTGCCCTTGGCGCCCATGATCACGGGCCGGGCCTTCAGTTGCCGTACGCTACGCAGCGGGTCCCGGCGGCCGGTGTAGGAGAAATGCGGGGCGGGCTCTTCGATTTCGAACTGGAGCGCGAGCGAAATTCCGTTGGTGGACTGGGTGATGCCCGGGCGGGCGATCAGCGGGCTGAGGGCCTGTTCCCAGTCCGGTACCTCGAGGACCGGAGCCTGCCGGGAGAGCCGGGAGGTATCGGCGGGGGCCAGCAGCTGGACGCGCGTCGCGGGGTTGTCCTCGGCCGCGAACAGCAGGGCCGCGACGTGCTTGCAGTCCTTCCGGACCGGGCAGCTGCAGACACCCACGGTGCAGCTCCAGCCGCCCGCTTTCCGGACCAGCTTCGCCGTCGTCGAATAGGGCACCTCGGAGCCACCCCGCACTTTGCCGAGCATCAGCCCGGTGGCGGCGTCGAAGGAGATCCCGGAAACGCGGCTGCCCATGGCGTAGGCAAGCCCGGCCGCAAGGGAGCGGTCGTTAATCGCGGGAGTCTGTATTGCCAGTGCCGCACTCTCGTCCGGATGGGATGGCATGTGCGCACTACTTTCAGCAGTTGGTCATCTGATCCATCTTAGCGAGCCTGGGGACCAGACGATCACCCGTGAGTTTGCAGGGTTCGCCCTGCTGGAGGCGCTTAGCTGTTCTGGTCCAGCGCCTGGGTCAGGAAGGCGAGGACGTCTGGTTTGACCGGGGTGTCGGCGCGCAGCCGGATCCGCCGAGTGAAGACGTCTCCCGCGCGGACCTTAACGGCTTCGAGCCCTCCCTCGGCCGGCGCATCGATCCGGAGTGTCACGTCGACGCAGCTGTTCGTGGCGCGGGTGATCTGGGCGAACTTCCGCCGCGTACTGTGGAGCGACACGTAACCTTTGCGGAGCTGGATTTCCACGCCGTCGGTTTCCGCCGCCCAGGCCAGGAGGGCGTCCGCGATGCGGCGCAGCTCCGGGTGGTTGGCGTACTGCGCCTCGAACAGCTCGTCGGCATCGCGCAGCATGAAGTCCGGGTAGCCGAACATCTCCCAGGAAACGGCGTACTGGGGGTAGCCGGTGATGCCGTGCTGGTCCCGCATCCACGCGCGGAGCTCGGCGTCGTTGGCAAGCCCGGCGGCGCGGCCCTTCTCCGCCCACCAGGCTGTGTCATGCCCCGACTTCCGCAACAGCAGCGCCTGGTTGTTCTCCACCATGAATCGCCAGGTCCTCGCCGTGGTCTTCAGATCGATTTTGCCCATGCGCTGATCCTAACGCCGGGTCTGCCGCCCCCAGCAGCGGCAGGAGCCCGGCGGGCCTACGGTCCCTAGGATGCGGGGGCGGTGGTGATCATCTCGCCGGAGGGCGCCACCAGGTACCAGACTTTGTTAACGTCCTGGCCCGTGATGTCCCCTGCTGCCTTGTCCTTTGCGTAGTAGTAAATGGGCATGCCGTTGATGGTCACCTGCTTCTTGCCGTCGGGGGTCGTGATGGTCCCGAGGGTGCCCGTGACGCCTTCTACGGACGGTGTGGCGGAGGTGGTGAAGACGGGGGGCCAGGCGGCGAGGCATCCGCCGGTGCATGCACTGGTCCCTGAATCCTTCGTGTCCTTGGTGAAGTAGTAGACGCTCATGCCTTTGCCATCGACCACGATCTTGCCAAGCTTGGAGTCCGCGACCATGAGCTCTGCGGCCGAGGCAGGAGCCGAGCTGGCCGGTGCAGACGACGCAGGAGCGGAAGTTGCCGCCGCCGCGCTGGAGGTGGTCGTGGCTGTGCCGCCTCCGCCGGCACAGCCGGAAAGCAATGCTGCAACTGCGAAAGCGGACAGGCCAATGCTGAGGTGCTTCTTCATCTGTAGCTCCTTGACTCGTACCGGCCAACTCGTCAGGCCAGCGCTAACCCCTAAGACGCCGTCCGGTGAAGAATGGTTCAAGGCGGGGGCAATGAACTTTTGTGCGGTCCCGTACGTCGTAGGGGGCAGAAGGGCGCAGGGCGCGGGTCACAGCGTAGGGCACAAGGCCGGGGAGGCATCTAATGTCGCTAGACGAAGACGTGGTGGCCGCGATCTACCGCGATCACGGCACGGCCCTGAAACGCTTTGTCCTCAGCGCATGCCGGGACCCGCAGCTGGCGGACGACGTGGTTCAGGAGACCGTTCTGCGCGTCTGGCAACAGGCGCCGGAGATCACCGGCAGCCTGCGCAGTTACCTGTTCCGGACGGCCCGCAACATCATGATCGACAATTACCGCAAAGCCCAGCGCCGGCCCCGCGAGGTCACGGAACGCGATGCGGCGGACCCCGTGGACCCGGCCGAGCGCGTGGACGAACTCCTCAACAGGGTCCTCATGGAGGAGGCGCTGCTGCGGCTGAGCACCGAGCACCGCGACGTCCTGGTGGCCCTCCACTACCGCCGCTACACGGTCCAGGAGGCCTCGAAAAGTTTGAACATTCCCAGCGGAACAGTGAAGTCCAGGGCGTTCTACGCGGTCCGGGCGCTTCGGACGATCCTCGACGAAATGGGGGTGCAGCGGTGAACGGAAGGGAGCCACACCAACTGCTCGGCGCCTATCTGCTGGGCGGACTCGAGCCAGCCGACGTCGCGTCCTTCGAGCGGCATCTGGAATCCTGTGCGGAGTGCCGGGCGGAGCTGGACGAACTGGCCAGCCTGCCGGCGCTGCTGGACGCGGTACCGGTGAGGGACGCCGTGGCGCTCACCGGCGTGGCTGCTGCGGCCGGTCCGGTGCACGCGCCGCAGGGGGGCAGCATCGTTCCCGTCCCCAAACGGCTGCTGGATGAGTTGGCCCTGCGCCGCCGTAGGGTGCGCCTCCGCTGGTCCGCAGCGGTGGCGGCCGCAGCCGCGGCCTGCCTCGCCGTCGGTGTCCTCGCGGGGCCGCTGCTCAGCCCGCCGGCCAAGCCGGACGCCAGCTACTCCGTGCAAGCCGGCGACGGGATTGAGTTCACGGTCGGCCTGGTCAAGAAGACCTGGGGTACCGAGCTCGCGGTCGATGGCCGGAGCCTGCCGGTGGATGGCACGTTCTCGCTCTGGGTGAAGGACCGCGACGGCGGCGAAGACCGGGCCTGCGCCTGGACGGCCACCCCCAGCGGCCGGGTCAGGATCACGGGCGCCACGCCGGTCCAGCTCACCAGCATCACCAGCGTCGAAATGCGGAACGAGCAGCAGCAGACCGTGGCCGTAATCGCCGTGCCGCGCGGATAGCCGCCCCCTCATAATGTCGGCCCCTCCTGCTCTACTGATGGCGGAGAGGTCCAGCGCTTCTCCATCACTTGCATTTCCGCGCCGGCGAATGGGGACCCGTAATGGAACAGGGATATGAAGTAGTCACCTCTGGGAGGGAGCTTGCGCTCCGGATCACGGCGGGACGGCGGACTAAGCCCGCTGCCGTAGTCTCCTGGCATCCGGAACAGCGGCACAACCGCATCGACGTGGCACACATTGCCCGGGAGGTCGGCGGTCTGGCGGACATCTTCTGGCTGGAGAACGGTGCGGAAAGTTACGCCTTCGGCGACAACCTGCCGCCCGGGGCACACGTCTTCGGCAATGCCGCGCGGGTGTACTCGGAGGACCTTCGATGGATGAAGGACGTCCAGCAAAGCCCGCTGCGGATGGCCCGGGACCGAGCGGCCGCAGCCCGTGCGGCGGAGGACATCATTGAGGACGTCCTGAGCCTGATCCGTGAAGTTCCGCTGAAGTCAACGGCGGCCCGCGGAGCGCCGCGGCGCGTCCACGGCACGGTCAAGGCCTTCGCCAGCGCCGGATCGCGGGCAATCGTCGAACTGCTTGACGGGACGTGCTGCACCATCCAGCGGGAGCACGTGGTCCCGCCCGTCCGCCTCGACTGGATGCTGTCGCTTGGTCAAACCGTCGAGGGCGACTTTGACCCTGAAGACAAGACCCTGGACATCAATGGACTCAAGACGGTCCCCCGGCTCGCGGAGCTCTACGGCGCCGGCGACCTTGTGCTGGCCCTCGCCGAGCAGGTCACCGCCAGCAGCGCCAAACTGACCCTATTCCCGGGCTACAGCTGGCCCGTCGCTGCTGCGCGGATCTCCTCCAATCCGCTTGACACGGTGGAAAGCCTGGTCACCGAAGGCGAGGTGGTGGTGGCACGGTTCCTGCGCGAGCACGGCGCGGTGGTGCTCTCCCTGATTGACGTAGATGACGACGCCCCGGTCAAGGAAGCGCCCGCGCTGCTGCAAGGCGGAACCCCATGGTTGCAGCCTGGACGCCATCTGGCGGAGCAAGCCACCGCCGGGCGGACGTTCGCCGCCTCCGGCCCTGACGCCGGCGCCGACGATCGCTCCGGCGCCGCGCCAGGCGCCGCGCCCGGCGCCGCGGCATTCCGGTCCCCGGGCGGTGCCTCCGAGGATCCCTCTGCCTCGACGGTGCGGCCTTCGGCGGTCCTGCGCTCCGTCCAGCTCCAGCTTGAGTCGGAGCGGCGAAGAGTCGCCGCACTCCAGGAACTCGTATCCGCAGCCAGCGAGGCGGGGGCTGAACTGGTCACCGCGCAAAAGGAACATGCCGCGCTGATCCTGCAGCTCGAAGCAGAGCGCGAGCTCTCGGCGGAACTGCAGGAGGCCCTGGCAGCGGCCGGGGTCCGGACGGAACGGCACCGGCAGGAGCTGCAGGGCCTCCGCACCCGCAACCGGGAGGCGCAACAGGCGCTCAGGCGCGCGGCCGTGGGCTCGGACGGGCTCTTCGGAACTCCGGGCGAACGCCTCCGGCACGATGTGTACCTCGCCTGGGCGAAGCACATTCCTGCCGCGGATAAGGCCATTCACGCCTTGCCGGCCGTCTGGAAGGCGGGACCGGAGTTCGCGGCCTCCCTGTATTCCTTCACGGAGCCAGGAGTGACGGCGAAGGCGCTGAAGGCCGCCGTCGAGGTTCTGACCGGTGCTGCGGAGAGAAATCCGGCGCGCGAAGTCCACGCGCTCCGGGAAAACGCAGGGGGCGAAGCCCCGCAGGTTCGCCGGGAGGACGGGGCGAGATGCTTCCGGGCCGCGATCGAACGGAACGTCGCCGGGGCTAGGCGCCTGCATTTCTGGCGGCTGCCGGACGGAACCATCGAACTCTCCAGGGTGGTTGTGCACGACGACTGCCGGCCCTGACGGGAGCGGGTGCCAGGCGCCGGGACCGGAAGCACCACTGACGGGACAGGAGCGGCCGCAAGCCCGCCGCCAAGGCACGCTACATTTTGGCGAGCTTGGCGCGCACCATCATGAAAACGCCGTAGCAGATCAGACCGGCGCCCACGGCGGCCAGCATATACACGCCGTACGGCTGCTCGCGCAGGCCTTTCAGTCCGCCGTCGATTCCGGTTGATTCCTCGGGGTGCGCCGTCACAGTAGCGACGATGATGAGCACGCCTGTCAGGAGCAGGGCGATGCCCTTGGCGGCGTAGCCGGCCACGCCAAGGGCCGTTACCGCCGTCCGAGCCCGCTCCGACGACGGCAGCCGGAGGTACTTCTTGAAGGACTGCCGGAAACCGCGGATGGCGTAGATGATCCCGGTGACGGCAACGGCCGCGCCGATGGCGACCAGGAGGGCGTACCCTCCTGGGGCCTTCATCACGGACACTGTGAGGTCGCTCGTGGAGGCGGTGTGCTCCTTGCCAGCGCCGTTGGCGAACGATGCCAAGGTCAGGGCGAGCCCGGCGTACACCACGGCCTGAAGCGCGGCCTTGAGCTTCTTCCCCAGCTTTTTCTTGGCCGGGAGGTGTTCAAAATCGAAGATGGCATCGCTCGCCTGCCAGAGCGCCAGTGCGACGCAGGCCGCGAAAGACGCCCAGAGGAGCGCCGGTCCGGCCGGCTGGCTGGCGAGCTGCGCGACTGCACCGCTCACGTCCGCCTCGCCCTGGCCGCCCATGGCGAGACGGATCGCGACCAAGCCGATGAGGAGATGCAGGATGCCGCTCACGGCAAACCCGGCACGGGCCACCAGCTCAAGTGCCCGGGAGTTGGTAATGTCCTCGGCGGCGTCGGCGGCGCCCTTCAGTTCTCTTTTGATGTTCGGTCCCTCAACTGTCTCGGTAGTTCCGCCGAGCACATTCCTGCCCAGCGGATGCGCCTCCCGTAATCCTGCCACGCCGTGCTTCTTGGGAACAGGGCTGCCGGTTCCGGACCGGGCAGGGAATCTGCGGCGGGCTGGTCTGTCGGCAAGCTTCGCTACCCGCCGTCGTGTCCCTAGCGCCGCCGGTAACTGAGGTCGAAGATGAGCCGGCCAGCCTCGTGTGCCTTGTTCTCAAAACTGGTCAGGACCCTGCCCTCGAACCGCGGAGCCCAACCACCGGCCTCATCCGTGCCTTCATTGGGACCCGTATGTTCCGTGCTTACGGGTGCCCGGCCCTCCTTGACGGGCGCCCCGCCTACCAGCGACTCGACCCCGGATTCCCAGACCTGGGTGAGGGGGCTTTCGCCGCCGCTGCGCTCGCCCTCGTGCAGGTTCTCGAAGTCCGCGGAGCCGGCCAGTACCTCACGCACGTGGACTGCATAGTTGGACCAGTCCGTCGCGATCCGCCAGATGCCGCCGGGCTTCAAGGCGCGCGCGGCGAGCTCGGCGAACGCCGGCTGGATGAGCCTGCGCTTGTGGTGCCGGGACTTGTGCCACGGGTCCGGGAAAAAGACCCACAGCTCCGTGACCGAGCCTGCCGGGAGCATCGTGGCCAGCACTTCCGGGGCGTTCGCCTCCACGACGCGGACGTTGCTGAGCCCGCGGCTGTTGATCTTGATCAGCGTGTTGGCCAGGCCTGGCGTATACACCTCGACTGCGAGGAAGTCCTTGTCCGGGTTCTCCTCGGCGGCGTGGCAGACGGCGTCGCCCAGCCCTGAACCGATTTCCACAATCAACGGGGCCGCGCGTCCGAATTCGGCCTCTACGTCGAACTCGTAGTCCGGGTGGACAGAGGTGTTGGCTATATGCCGCGGAACCTCGACCGCCCAGCGGTCGGAATGCTCTTCCCAGGCGGCCTGCCGCCGGCCCTGCAGGCGTGTGCCGCGGCGGACGAAGCTGACCGGCCGGCCGCCGTAGGTGCCGAAGGAGGCCTGGCTGCCGGGGGTCACCGGGCGGGACGGCTGCGGCATCTGGGGGGATTCTGGGGTTTCACTCATCCCTTCCAGAATAGTGGAGTTCAGCGGGTTTCCGCGGGCCGGCCTGACCGCTGCTCTTGACAGGGTGGGCGCGGTGCGGCCTGCCAGAATAGGGACCGTGACATCACCGCAGAACGCCCCGGACTCCACGTTCGGGAGCAGTCCCACTGCCGGGGACCGCTCCGTGCTGGTCGACGCCGAGATCGACGACATCCCCGCGGCCGCGCCTACCCGCGTCGGCAGCCGCCGCGGGCTGGTCTATCTGGGACTCTGTCTGGTCCTGATCGGCCTGAACCTCCGCACCGTGTTCTCAAGTTTCTCCGCCGTGCTTCCCGAGGTAACGGCCGACGCCGGGCTGCCGGGCTGGGCGGTGGTGGTCCTCACCACGGTGCCGGTTACCCTGCTCGGGGTGTTCGCCCCGCTGGCCCCCGTGCTCGCCCGCCGTTTCGGCGCCGAACGCGTGTTGCTCTGCGCCATGGCGGTGCTGACCGCCGGGTTGCTGCTGCGTCCCTTGGACGCCGCGGGCGCCGGGCACCTTCCCGCCCTGCTGGCCGGGACGGCCGCCTGCGGTGCCGCGATCTCGCTCTGCAACGTACTGCTGCCGGGCCTGGTCAAGCGTGACTTCCCGCACCGGCTGGGGCTGATGGGCGGGCTTTACACGACGGCGATCTGCGCCTCCGCGGCCCTCGGCGCCGGGTTCACGTACCCGGTGTTCGCCGTGACGGGGGAGTGGACGGCCGCACTCTGGTTCTGGGCGTTGCCCGCCGGCGTCGTCTTTATGCTGTTCCTTCCGTTGGCCGTCCGGCAGCGTTCTGGCCGGCACCAGCAGGCCGCCGACGGCGTCAACGTGTGGCGCTCGGCCATTGCGTGGCAGGTGACGATCTTCATGGTCCTGCAGGCAATGATGTCCTTTAGCGTCTTTGCCTGGCTGGCACCCATCCTGCGTGAACGCGGGGTGGACGGCGGCACGGCCGGGCTCATCGTCTCCGCCTCGATCGTGCTGCAGATGCTCGGTTCCCTCTTCGCCCCTGCCCTGGCCGCCAGTTTCCGGGACCAGCGCGCCATCGGCGCCGTGGTGGCGCTGATGACGGGCGGGGGATTCGCCCTAAGCATCTTCGGGCCGCTGGAGCTGATCTGGCTGTGGACCGGGCTGCTGGGCCTGGGCCAGGGGAGCCTGACCGCCGTCGCGCTGACCCTGATCATGCTCCGCACCCGCGACGGCCACACCGCGGCCCACCTGTCCGGCATGATGCAGGGCGTGGGCTACGGGCTGGGCTCCACCGGGACGCTCCTGGTCGGCCAGCTGCACCAGTCCACGGGGTCCTTTGCTTCGGCGGGGGTACTCTTCCTTGCGGTCGGCGCGCTGGCCGCGGTGTTCGGCTACCGCGCAGGGCGGGACCGCTTCATCGGTGGCTGACCGGCCGCCAATCCTCAAGAGTGGTGCACGCCACGCACCCGCTGTGGCATGCTTCCCCTTTAGCCTTCCGCACGCTCCACCGACAGCTCTCCATCCAACCGCAGCAGGACGCGCCGGGGCCCCAACTTCGGATGAGGCCTTGCGGCGGCGTCCGGAACTACCGATCAGGCCCCGCCCGTGCCCCGAACCGCCCCTGCCCCGGCCCCGGAATCAGCCGGTCTCTTCCACCGCAGCTACCTGCTGGTGACCCTCGGCGCCTGCGCCCTGGTGTTCCTCGCCGCCTTCGAATCCATGGCGGTGACCACCATCATGCCGCTCGTCAGCCGCGAGCTGGACGGGGCGGCCCTGTACGCGCTCGCCTTCGCCGGCCCGCTCGCTACCGGCGTCATCGGCATGGTAGCGGCGGGCAACTGGTCCGACCGGCGCGGCCCGGTGGGTCCCCTGTACGCTTCCGTGGCCCTGTTCGTGCTCGGCCTGCTGATCGCGGGAACGGCCCAGAGCATGCCCGCCCTGGTCGCCGGCAGGCTGGTGCAGGGCCTCGGCGGAGGTGCCATGACTGTGTCCCTCTACGTGGTGGTCGCCAGGGTCTATCCGCCCGTGCTGCATCCCAGGATCTTCGCCGCGTTTTCCGCAGCGTGGGTGATTCCCTCGCTCGTGGGCCCTTTCGCTGCCGGGCTCGTGGCCCAGCTTGCCAGCTGGCACTGGGTCTTTCTGGGCGTGGTGGGGCTGGTGGTTCCTGCGTTGCTCATGATCGTTCCGGCTGTGCGCGGGCTGCACGGGACCGCAGGGCGGGAATCCCGGAAGTCCTTGGACGGTGGCACCGCGGGGGACAAGCCCGCCGCTTCGGAACCGGCCCGCCCTTCCGGAGGGTATAGGCGGCTTGCCTGGGCAACCCTGGCCGCGCTCGCCGTGCTGGGCCTGAACCTGTCCGCCGAGGTCCCTGTCGCCGGTGGTGTGCTGGCGGCAGCCGCCGTGGCCTTGGCGCTCCTGGCCGTCCGACCGCTCGTCCCGCGCGGCACGCTTACAGCGCGCCGCGGGCTGCCCAGTGTGATCCTCACCCGAGGGCTGGCCTCGGCGGCATTTTTTGGCACGGAGGTGTACCTGCCTTATCTGCTGGTGGAACGCTACGACTTCACACCGACCTTTGCCGGCCTCACCCTCACCGGAGGAGCCCTCGCATGGGCGGCCGGCTCGGCCGTCCAAGGCAGGCTCGGGCCCAGGCTGGATCACCGCCGGGCGGTCCGGATCGGGGCGGCCATGGTCCTCGGCGCCGTCTTCCTTACCCTCACGACCACCACGCTTGGCTGGCCGGCAGCAGTCGCAATTGCCGGCTGGGTGTTTGCCGGCGGTGGCATGGGACTGCTGTATCCGCGCCTCAGCGTCATGACCCTGGCCCTGTCCACCAAAGACACTGAGGGCTTCAACAGCTCCGCCATGTCCATTTCCGATTCCCTCGGCGGCGCGCTGGCCTTGGCCGCCACGGGCATCGTGTTTGCAGCCTTCCCGACGACGGCGGCCTCCTTCGCCGGCGTCTTCGCGCTCACCGCCGCCATCGGGGTCGCCGCCGTCCTGGTCGCCCCGCGCGTCGCCAGGACGTCTGGCGGCAGCTGACCCCCGGCGTCGGGCCGGTTGGGCGGCCGGTAAGGGCAGGACCGGAGGTCAGTGTTCCGCGAGCCGGGTGGCGCGCAGTACCGCGTCCGTGAGCTCCGCTGGCTCGCCGTCCGGGCCGGTCGCGCTGCGCCGCCGGCTGTCCAGCACGTCAAGGTGCCACTCGGGTGCCTCGATGCCGAGTTCCCGGGCCACTTCCTCGGCAGTGAAGTACTTCTCGGCCGACTGGTGGTTCCCCCAAGCCGGCAGCCCCTCGGGGTGGTGCCCGACGATGAGCAGGGTCCCGCCGATCCGCACCGCGGCGGCGGCCAGGCGCAGGGCCTGCTGCCACGGCAGCAGGGTCGAGTGCAGGAACTGGGCGCTCACCAGCTCGTACTGTTCTTCCGGAACCCAGGTGCCGAGATCCTGCTCTACCCACTTGATGTTGCTGTCGTGCCCCGTCCCGCGGGCATGCGCGGCCGCCCGTTCAAGCGCGACGGCGGAGACATCCAGTGCCGTCACGGTCCAGCCCCGGCTGGCCAGCCAGAGAGCGTCCGCGCCCTCGCCGCAGCCCAGATCGAGGGCGTGGCCCGGCTTCAAGCCGGACGCTTCTGCCACCAGCTGCGGATTGGGCCGCCCGCTCCAGACCTTGGGCCTGCTGCGGTATCTCTCGTCCCACAGCTGCGCGGCCGTGCTCTCTTCCGTGCCGCCGGGGGTGTGATGCTGGTGATCCGTCATGATTCTCCTCCTCGTGGTTCCCTCATTCTGGCAGGCCGCCCTGAGAAGGACACAAAGAAATCACCGCATGGAAACGCCTCCGAAACGTTTCAGCGGCATGCTGAAGGCGACAACAAAAAGCGCTGGAATTTAGGGGGAGGAGCAGGCCATGGCTGCAGAGGAGGCCCGGCGGGTCCAATCAAGTGCGGAGCTGTCGGTGGGGGACGAGATCGAGGCCTGGCACAACGGCAAACTGTTCCACCGGGGACGGGTCAACCAGACGGTTGCATCCATGGATCTATTTTGGATCGTGGACTCCAGGACTGGGGCCAGGAGGCTGATCGACGTCGAAGCGCTGGTCATCCTCCGCACGTCGGGTCCGGCGGAGACGTCCCCGCACGGCACCGCGACTGCCGGATCCGGAATGAGCGGAACCGCCGCCGCACCGGTCGGATCCGCCGCCGGAACCGCACCGGTCGGATCCGCCGCCGGAACCGCAACTGCCGGTATTGCCTTGGCGGGCAGCGGTTCGGCGAAGGCCGGATCGGGGGCCAGGGCACGCCCGACGTCGCACGTTCCCCTGTTCCAGGCGCCCAGCCTCGCCCTGTAGCCAGGGGCGTGGCGGAACGTGGCGCCGATCTTTGGTAGCGTCGCCGGCCCGGCCCGGCCCGACCCTCCCCCGGACCCGGCGGGAGGGTCGGCCGGGCGCCAGCCAGGTCCCGCGACGCGGCATCTGGGGGCAGCCGTGCCGCCGGAAGCGGGCCAAGGCCGGACCGGATGGTAGACTGGTGGAACTTGATGTGCAGTGATGCCCACTATGGTCTTGATTGACCGGTTCCGGTTCATCCACCGGTTCCCCTGCTGGATTCCTCCGGAATCCGTCCGCAGGGAGTGGGTTTTTTCATGTGAGAGGCACATCCTGCGTCGATGAACGCGTTCTATTTGGTCCCGGCCGCCACTGCCGCAAGGTTGTAGCAGCCCGGTTGATCACCTGACTTTTCTTCGGCGAACCCCTGGGCCAACCGGCACCGGGGGCCGATATCCGCATGGATACCGCCTGAAAGACCTTTGAAACATATGACTACTTTTGCTGCCCTCGGCACGCCCAAGGCCCTCGCCGACACCCTCACCGCCCAGGGGATCGTGGAGCCGTTCCCCATCCAGGTCAAGACCCTCCCGGACACCCTGGCTGGACGCGACGTCCTGGGCCGCGGCCGCACCGGTTCCGGTAAGACCATCGCGTTCGCCATCCCGCTTGTGGCACGACTCGCCGAGCGGGAAGCCAAGCACTTCCGCAAGCCCGGCCGCCCCATGGGCCTGGTCCTCGCGCCGACCCGTGAACTGGCCACCCAGATCAACGCCACCATCGAGCCGATGGCCAAGGCCATGGGCCTGACCACCACCGTGATCTACGGCGGCATCTCCCAGGCCCGCCAGGAAAAGGCCCTGCGTGCCGGCGTTGACATCGTCATCGCCTGCCCCGGCCGCCTGGAGGACCTGATCCGCCAGCGCATCCTGACCCTCGAAGGCGTCGAGATCACCGTCCTGGACGAGGCGGACCACATGGCCGACCTCGGCTTCCTGCCGGTGGTCAAGAAGCTCATGGACATGACCCCCAGCCAGGGCCAGCGCCTGCTCTTCTCCGCCACTCTCGACAACGGCGTGGACAAGATCGTCCAGCGTTACCTGTCCAACCCGCTGACCCACGCCGTGGATGAATCACAGGCCGCGGTCACCACGATGGAACACCACGTGCTGGTCGTCAACGACCAGACCGTCAAGAAGCAGCTGATCGTCGAGCTCGCCTCGGGCGCCGGCCGCCGCGTGCTCTTCATGCGCACCAAGCACCACGCCCGCAAGCTGGCAAAGACCCTGACGGACGCCGGCATCCCCGCCGTCGATCTGCACGGCAACCTTTCGCAGAATGCCCGTGACCGCAACCTGGCCGAGTTCTCCTCCGGGGAGGTCCGCGTCCTGGTAGCCACCGACGTCGCGGCCCGCGGCGTCCACGTCGACGACGTCGAACTGGTCATCCACGTGGATCCGCCCACAGAGCACAAGGCCTACCTGCACCGCTCGGGCCGTACCGCCCGCGCCGGTTCCGACGGCACCGTGGTCACGCTGACCCTGCCCGAGCAGCAGTCCGACGTCAAGAAGCTGATGAAGGCTGCCGGCGTCGAGGTCAACTTCGAGCGCGTGACCGCTAACTCGCCGCTGGTCGCGGAACTGGTCGGCGAAATGGCAGACAAAATCGATCCCCGCACCCGCGCCGCGCTGTTGGCCGCCAAGTCCAACCAGGGCGGTGGCAGCTCCACCGGTGCAAACGCCGAGCGAAAGCGCGCACGCCGCACCACCCAGGCTGCGCCCACCGCGGGTGGCCGTGGCGGTCGTGGCGGACGCGGACGCGTTGGAGCCGAGGCTCCCCGCACCGACCTGCCCCGTGCCGAGCGCCGTGCCGTGGCCTATGAGGGCCAGGCCGCGGCCCGCAACGCCGCAGAACGCGTCATCGAGCGCAACGAGGACAGGCTGGATGCCGAGCGCGCCGAGCGCCGCAGCGTCCGCAGCCGCTCCACCTCGTATGGCACTCACCGCAACGATGTTCCGGCTGCGGGTGGCCGCGCCTCGGCCGGCCGCGGCTCGGATGGCCGCGCCGCAGAAGGGCGCAGCGACGCCCGGGGCGCTTCGGCTCCCCGCAGCGGTGCACCCCGTTCCGGCGGTGCACCCCGCACGGGTGGCGCAACCGGCGGCCAGCGCGGCGGACGTCCGGCAACCGGCCAGCGCGCCGCAGCCGGTGCCAAGACCGGAGCAAACGCCGCTGTCTGGTCCTCCAACACCGGCGGCACCTCGGGCGGATCCTACGCAGGCGGCGGCAACGGCCGCTCCAGCGAAGGCCGTCCGGCACGCACCGGCGGCCCCCGCCGCGCGTCCGCTCCGGCGTCGAACGAACGCCGCAGCCGCTAAGGTTCCGGTTTTCCGCTGCGCAAACGGACGGCCGCTACGGGGATCCCCGTAGCGGCCGTCCGAAAGCGCAGCGCAAACCACGAAGCGCAGCCCAAACCACGAAGCGCGGCGCGGCCTACCAGCCGCGGGCGCGCCACTCTTCCAAGTGCGGGCGTTCCGCGCCCAGGGTCGTCGGCTTGCCGTGGCCCGGATGCACCACGGTGTCATCCGGATAGACCGCGAACAGCCGCTCGCTCACATCGGTGATGAGCTGGGCGAACCGTTCCGGATCCTTCTGGGTGTTGCCGACGCCTCCCGGGAACAGCGAGTCGCCGGAGAAGATGTGCGCCGGACCGTCGGGATCCCGGTACACGAGGGCGATCGAACCCGGAGTATGCCCGCGCAGGTGAACTGCGGTCACGTCGAAGCCGTCGAAGTTGCCGACGTCCCCGTGATCCAGCAGCACATCCACCGGCACCGGCAGCTCCGGAGCATCATCCGTCCCGGCCGCCGTCTTCACCCCGGTGGCCGCCACCAGGGCTTGCAGGGCACGGACGTGGTCCCAGTGCTGATGGGTGGTGGCAACCAGCGCCAGCTTCGGCGTCGCGGCAGTATCCGCGGCGGCGTCCGCGAGCAGCTTCTCGATGGCGGCCAGATCATCGGCCGCGTCGATCAGCAGCTGCGCGCCGGATGCCTTGCTGGTGAGCAGGTAAACGTTGTTGTCCATCTCGCTGACCGAAATCCGGCGGATGGTGATGTTCCGTAAAGAGTGAATGAGCGAGTCCATGGGCTTCAGTCTACGGAGGCGCTATTCACGGCCCTCGGACACCCAGTTGGGGTCCGCGGAGCGTGACCCGACGACGGCGTCCGCGGCGGCGTCGAGCCTGCCGAGTTGCGCTGGAGTGAAGTCGAGCGCCAGGGCGCCCAGGTTCTCGTCGATCCGGACCGCCTTGCGCGTGCCCGGGATGGGAACCACCGGCAGCCCCAGCTGCTGGCCCTTCGCCAGCAGCCAGGCCAGCGCCACCTGGGCGGGAGTTGCAGCCTGCCCAGCAACGCTAAGCTCCGCAGCGACGGACCGCACGGCGGCCACCACACCCTGGTTGGCCCCGGCGGCGTCGTCGGCAAAGCGCGGGATGTTGCGGCGGAAGTCGTTGCTGCCCAGCGTCGAGGCTTCCACGGTGCCGGTCAGGAATCCGCGGCCCAGCGGCGCGTAGGGCACGAAGCCGACCCCGAGGTCGGCCGCGGCCGGAACAACGTTGCGTTCCACGTCGCGGCTCCAGATGGACCATTCGCTCTGGACGGCGGCGATCGGGTGGACGCTGCTGGCTTCACGCAGCTCCTCGGCCGTCACCTCGGACAGGCCAAGATGCCGGACTTTGCCGGCCTGCACCAGCTCCGCCATGGCCTCCACGGTTTCCACAATCGGAACGCGGAGGTCGCGGCGGTGCATGTAGTACAGGTCAATAGTGTCGGTGCCCAGCCGTTGCAGGCTGCGGTCCACGGCTTGGCGCACATAGGCGGGGTCGCCCTGGACGTCCGAGTAGCCGGTTGCCGGTGTCCCGACGAGGCCAAACTTGGTGGCGAGCTGGACCTCCCCCCGGCGCTCCTTGAGCAGCCGGGCGATCAGTTCCTCGTTGCTGCCGCCGCCGTAGACGTCCGCAGTGTCAATGAAACTGACACCGGCATCCACAGCATGGTGCAGGGTCCGCAGGGCCTCGGCGGGATCCACTGCGCCATACACCGGCGTCAGGGCCATGCCGCCGAAACCCAGGGCGCTGACCTGCAAGCCGTCGCCGAGCCGGACTGATGCTGCTGCGCTCATCTGGATCCCCATCCTCTGTGCTGCCGGGAAATGTCGTCCCTGCCAAGAACTCCAGCCCGGGCGCGAGTATTCCGGCTGCCGGTCGCGCGCCTCGCCGGCCGATTCTCCCCACCTTTGATTGCGGCGTGGCCTGTACGACGGCGCGCCCCGTGGGACGCGCCGCCGTAGTGGCTCAAACCCGGGGAGGCTCGGCGCCTGATGCCGGCCGCGGCGTCTCCGCATTCCCGGCCGGCAGCAGTTTCAGCCCGGCAGCGCAGCCGACGATCCCCGCGATGAAGAGCAGTTTCAGCGGACTGGCCGGTTCGACGCCGGTCGCCATCGCCCAGCCGACCGTCAGGGCCGCACCGATCCCCACCCAAACCGCGTAGGCGGTGCCGAGCGGGATGCGTTTCACGGCCATGCCCAGCCCCACCATGCTGAGGGCGGCGGTGACGGCGAACACCATGGTGGGCAGCGGCCGGGTGAAGCCGTCGGAAAGCCCCAGTGCGGTGGCCCAGACTGCTTCCAGCACAGCTGAGGCCAGCAGGATGGTCCATGGAACGGCGGACGGCCTGGACATGGTCACGCCACCACTTTCAGGCCGGCCACACAGGCTGCGATCCCGCCGAGCAGCAGGATCCGGGCCGCCGTCGCGCGTTCCACCTTGGTGACGATCGCGTAGCCGGACGTCAGCACGACGCCGACCCCCACCCACACGGCATAGGCCGTTCCGGTCGGGATGGACTGCATGGCGATGGCCAGGCCTCCGGTGCTGGCGAGGACGGAGATCAAGAAGACCAGGGCCGGGGCCAGCTGGCGTCGGCCCGTCGCCTGCGAGGTGCGGTGCAGGGCGGCGGCCCAGACGGCCTCCAGCGCCCCGGAAAGGATGAGAATTAACCACGACATGTTGGCTCCTGTGGCCAGTCTTGTCGTGTGCCGGGTACTGAACCGTCGTCCGGAGGCCGCGGGGAGGTGAGGCCTTGGGTCCAGTTTATCCCAGACGGATCAGGGCTCGCCGTCCATCCTGTCGATGGACACCACGGCCAGGAAGCCACGGCCCAGGATTTCCGGTGAGGCAGTGTCGGAGCCGACGACCGCGTCGTAGCGGTCAAGCGTCACGGGCTCGGCGACGGCAGCTGGCGCCGTGGCGGCGGCGGTCCCGACCGCTGGCGCCGTGCCGGGCTCCGAACCCGCAGTGCCGGCGCCGACCGTTGCCTGGCCCTGCAGCAGGATGCCGAGCTGGCCTGCGAACACGGGATGGGCCCGCTTCTTGGAAAGCTCGATGATCGAGGTGTACCCCTTGAAAACGCCCCTGCGGGTGATCACGTTGAGGTCGCGGATGTCACCGGTGGGCAGGGCGCCGGCCGAGTCGGCATCCCCGGAGAACCGGAAGGGGCGGTATTTCTCCAGCGGATGTTCGACGCCGTCGACGCTCAGCAGCAGCAGCTCGCCCTCGAGCACGGTCAGCACGCGGTCCATGCCGGGAAATGCGGAGAAGGCGCCGGCTTTGGAGACCTCGGCGATGCTGACCCGCCAGTCCCAATCGGGATCCTGCGCCGTGCCGGCGGGGGTTGTGCTAGCCTCTGCCCCGGGCGAGTAGCCGCTGGCAACCTCGCGGGTCACCCCGCCGCCGTTGCGCCAGGGGTGGGCTTTGAGCGTGGCATAGCGGATAATGTCCATCGGCCCAGCCTATCCGGACGTCGCGGAAGGCCGTGCCGGGCTGCCAGGGGACATAACGTCCGCACGCTCGGCAGCAACTTGCTAACGTCGACGTCAGGAGCGCTGCAGAAGGAGCCGAATGTTTGTCAAAGTGTGCGGGCTCAGTACCCCCGAGTCCGTGCTGGCCGCGGTCGCGGCCGGCGCCGACGCCGTCGGTTTCGTCCTGACGCCCAGCCCGCGTGAAGTGCCCCCGGCCCGGGCCCGGGAGCTCCTGGCCCACGTTCCCGACGGCGTTGCCGCCGTCGGCGTCTTCCGGCATGAGCCGGCAGTGGACGCCGTCGCGCTGGCCCGCGCTGCCGGGCTGGCCTGGGTCCAGTTGCATGGCGACCGCACCCCCGCGGATGTGTGCACTGTCCACGACGCCGGCCTGAAAGTGATCCGCGCCGTGACCATGGAAGCCGGGAAGGAGGCCTTCGACAGTTGGGGCGAGGAACTGCTGTTGATCGACGCCGCCGTACCCGGATCAGGCGAGGCGTGGGACTACGCGTCGGTCCGGGCCAAGGGGCTGTCGGGCCGGGACTGGTTGCTGGCCGGTGGGTTGGATTCCGCCAACGTTGCGGACGCCGCGGGGCAAGCCGGGGCGTGGGGCGTTGACGTGTCCTCCGGGGTCGAGTCAACCAGGGGCGTTAAGGACCTGGCCAAGATCCGCGATTTCGTGAACGCCGCCAAGTCAGCGCAGGGCTCCGGCCGCTTGTCATAAGCACTGGCCTCACCGGTGTTCCGGCGCAGCGTCCAGGCCCCTGGTCGGCTGCCTGGTGCGCCTATGAGGCGCGGGTGGTGATGAGGACGTCATCGATGTATTCGTCGCCCTTCTGCCGGCTGTGCTCGGCGCCCATCTGGACTTTGCTCAGGCTGGTCGCGTTCATGTTGACCGCGCTGCTGGAGTATTTCAACGCCCCATCAAGCCACACCTGGATCGTTGACTTGGAGCCGCTTGGCGTGACCCGCATCACGACGTGATGCCAGGCGTTCATGGTGACACTCCCGGCAGTCAGCTTTGTGTAAACAAACGACCCGGAGGGGGAAGTGACGCGCAGCCACATCTGCCCGTTGCTGTTGTACCGGTAAACGTCGGCGATCCGGGTGGAACCGGAGAAGAAGCGGAAGTACGGGACGTTGTTGCCGGCGACGCCCGCTGTGGTGATGTTGAACCAGCCGTCGGCGTAAGCCGTTTTGGTGCCGGACGGAAAAGCAGGCGTGGAAAGGTTCGCGAGGGAGCCGGCTGTGTCCGTTACGTGCAGCTTGGCTGAGTGGGTGCCGGTTCTCCTCTGCGAGGTCTGAATGGTCACGGTACCTTTGCCCGTTCCGGTTCCCCCCACCTTGGGTATGAGGCCGCAAAAGCCGGTGATCTCAAAGCTGGTAGCAATACGGGTGGTCGTCCCCGAGTAGGTGTTTGACGGTGCGGGACTGCAGGTCGCAGCCGTAGCCGTTTGGGCGGAACCGAAAACAAGGGAGCCGGCGACGAGCAGCCCTAAGGTGCCCGCGGAGCCGAGCGCTTTTAGTGTTCTCATTGATTTACCTCAGAAATTGTTGGAAATTACTTCAGTAGTCCGGCTAATACGGACTCGCCCAGCGGCAGGGCAGTCTGGCGCCGCTTACACAAGGCGCATTAGTTGCGCTATAACCGCGACGCCGACTACCGAAAGTAGAGCCGCCGTCGTATATACCGCGGCCCGTGGGAGCGGCTTTTCGGGGTTCAGTACCCGCAAGACATCGCAGGTCACGAGCGAGGTGACGACAGCCAGCCCGGTGAGGAAAACCATCACCGCGCACCTGCCAAGGAGCCACTCGAGCGCTTGACCTCAAGTGCCAGCAGGCCAAGCGTGACAAGGGACAATATGCAAACGCCGACCGGAGGTGACCAGAGGCGTGCGTAGATCATTGCTGTCGAAACGAGCGTCGACATCGCGAGGCTGAAGGCAATTGCGACGGCGATAGCGAGCGGGACCGTTCCACCGCTCTGCGCGGTGGGAGGGGGGCCGAACCGGAGCAGCAGAACCAGAGCCGTTCCCGGGCCGGCGAGCATCAGCAGCCCGATGACGGCCAGGCGGAGGCCTTCGGGCCCGAAAAATGACAGCGGCACGGCGGCTATGGCGATAGCTGCCGTCGCGTAGCTTAGGTAGCGGCGTTCAATTGCCATTTTTTGCTCCTTCAATGCGGAAGACCACGCCGTCGTCATTCTCGGCGATTCTGGTCCAGCCGGGGTTGGTGCCGCACGTGGCGACAAAGTTCCGAAGGTCCCCGGCAGGTGTTGATCCGCGAAGATCTGCGGCGTGAAGCTGGCTCACTGTAACGATCAGGTAGGCCCCGGAACGGGCTGCTATCTGGTTGGCGGCATCACATGTCAGCGGGCTGGCACCAGGCCTCGGTTCTGCCGGGACCAGCGACCGGTAGTCGTAGCCGGAGTAATGCTGGAACTTCCAGGGGGTGTTGCGGACCGCCTCGATCAGCTTGGACCCAGGGGGCGCGGCCTCGTAGAGCCGGTTCACCAGGGCAATTTCGTCCGTGCTAAAGCTCTCCATGATGTCGTTGCCGTACCTGGTGACGATGGTGGTGACGGAGAGAACGGCGCCCAGCACCAGAAGGGCGATGCCACGCCGCAGCCCGGGGCCGGAAGGTTTGTCCGACATCAGCGGCAGCACTGCCAGGCACACTGTAAACGGCAGGCTGAACAGGTAAATCCGCAGCAGCAGCTCGCCCCCGTAAGGCTGGATCGGGATGAGGACGAACAGTGCCAGCGCCCCGACCGCGGCCGTAAGCCAGGGCGCACGCCGTCGGTGGCCCACCACGGCCCCTACGGCAGCGAGTATCCACAGCACAGCCACCTCGGCCAGGCGGGTGTAAACCACAAACTGGTGCGAGTCGCTGCCGGACACCCTCGAGCTCAAACTCCCGAAGGCGTTGGTGCCGATGTCTCCGAACGAGCCGAACAGCTGGTCCTGATGGCCCTGCAGGTACGTCGACGCCGCAAACACCAGCCACCCCACCGGCACCACGACGGCCAGGACGGGCAGGAAGCGCAGCCGCAGCCGGCCCGTCAGCAGCAAGGCGGCCAGCATCGGGATAGCCGCAAACGGTGTCAGCTGATGGGAAACGGTCATGGCGAGGAGGAATACCGCACAAACCACGACCAGGACGGCACTGTCTCCCCTGGGCAAACCAATCAG
This sequence comes from Pseudarthrobacter sp. MM222, assembly GCF_947090775.1. Taxonomy (NCBI): domain Bacteria; kingdom Bacillati; phylum Actinomycetota; class Actinomycetes; order Micrococcales; family Micrococcaceae; genus Pseudarthrobacter; species Pseudarthrobacter sp. MM222. The sequence goes on along the minus strand of NZ_OX352321.1, from coordinate 3,967,513 downwards.
GCCTTGCTGCGGAGCGGGAGCGTCCAGTTTTCCGACGATCCGGGCCAGGGCGGTGCTAAACCGGTTCCGGTCCGTGTGCCATGCCCACCCGGTAAAGGTAGACAGGATGCAAGCGATGAGGGTGATCAGCAGGATGAAGGCGTAGGCCTGTGGCGCCAGGTAGTCCTGGCCGACCCAGCTGGTCAAGTAGAAGAGCCAGACGGCGGCCCAGGCATGTCGTCGATGGGCGGTGAGCCGGGTCGCCAGTGCCAGCAACGGGGCCAGGAGGAGGACGTTGACTCCGAGCGGGGCCCACGTCGCCACGCCCATCAGATCCTTCACCCCGGTCGAGCCCGAAAGCATTCCCAGCAGGTCGAAGAAGCCCGGCCAATTGAAGTAGGCGTCCAAGGTCGGATCCAGCTGGCCGGACTGGGCGAGGTTATCGGCGATCCCGAGATGCCGGTAGCTGGCCTCGAGCCGGGGGAGTCCGTGAATGATGGGATCGGCGCCATGGATGATGAAAACCGTGACCAGTATCTGCCAGATCTGAAGAGCTGTATTGAACCGCGGCAGGCTCAGCGAGGCAACGAATCCGACCAGGCTCAGGGCAAGAGCCACGAAATAGACGGGCGGCAGGGCGCCAATGAGACCGGAACCGCCGATCTGCCGGGGATCGACACTGAGTGTGCCCCAGATCGCGAGAATGAGGGCCAGCCCGGCGAGGGCTGCGAGAGCGCCGCCCATCCACACCGGCATCGCCCCGGCTCCGCTGCGGGGAGGCGGTTCGCCTCCGGAACTCCGAACAATGTCCTTCAGGCCGCGCCCCGAGGTGACGCGTGCGGTGGTGGCTGAATCGTTTGTCATGGTGTCTCCATCCCGGTCGGCTCCTGGCTCGCCGACGAAGGAAGTTGGACGGCCGGGGAGGACGCCTTGGTATGGGTCAGTGCTATTAGGCGCCAGCTGGCGATCAGGGCCACCGCGCATTGCGCCAGGGACCACAGCATGGAGACGCCCGTAAGGCCGAACGAATGGGCAACTGCCGGAGCCGGCCCCAGGACCAGGGCCGCGGCCACTACGGCGACGGCCGTGGATTCAACGAGGCGCCCTTGCGCCCGGCACAGCCCGTAGTAGACCTGAGTGATGCAGCTCAGGAGTAGCGCCGGCACGAGAATGGGTATCAGCACCCACGCGGAGGCATAGTCCGGACCCAGGAATCGGAGCAGCCAGGGCCCGACAAAGACGAGAAGCCCGCCGGTCACGAGCGTAAGCAGGAGGCTGATGCGGATGGCAGACGCGACGAGCCCGGGCCGCGAACGCGTTCCGGCCAGGGCGGTCTGGAGCGAGAACCCGGCGGACTGGGGCACGAAGAACACAGCCGAGGCCATCATCCAGACGATGTACCAGGCGGCTGTCGCTGCGGGGCCGAGAGTCGCGGCGACGATGAGGGGGAGCAGGTAGCCGGGAGCGCGGTCAGCGAGCATCAGGGCGTGGTTAGGCAGTCCGGGCTTCAAGAGCTTCAGGGCGTGCCCCGGCCGCAGTCCATGCCGCCAATCCGGGGAGACCCGGGCGCGGCGGAGCTGCCGCAGCCCCACCAGCACGCTGGCAATGGCGCCGGCAGCGACCGCGGCCACCACGACGGACAATTCGTGGATTCCCAGGAGGAAAGCGAGGGCAACGACGGCGAGCTGGACGATGCTCTGGATGATGCTGCGGATGAGGGCGCGGTCCGCCCGTTCCTGGGCCAACCCGACGTGGTCCAGCTGATAGGCGACGGCGGCGAAGACGGCAGTGATGAGGAACAGCACCGTGACCAGGGGATTGTTCCATGCCTCCCCGACGCCCGACTGGAAGGAGTTAGTGATCGCGGCGAGCCCGACGGCTACGGCGAGTGAAAAGGTCCCCACGGTGAGCAGGCTGGTAGCGATGAGGCGGCGGCCGCCGTCGGCTTCCCCGGGCAAAAGCGTCAGCGTGGCGGGTCCCACGCCGAACATGCCCAATTGAACCGTGAGGAGCGCGGCCGATATCACCACGGACCCCAAACCGGTTTGGGTGGGGGGCAGTACCAGGGCCACCAGCGCCCAGAAGAGGAAACCGGTGACCATCGGGGCCACCCTTGCCGCAGCCAGCCACGCAGCGTTTTCGCCCAGGGAGAGCGGTTGGCCTGCGGGGCGAAGGATCTCGCCGATCATGGAGCGGTAGTTGAAGAGGAGGAATCCGGGCCAGTAAGCCAGGAAGCGGGGTGCCCGGAATAGTGACATCGCAACGCCGCGGACGGTGGCCAGCAGGGGCAGCACGACCATCCACCCGGCCCGCGCGGGATGTTTGCGGATCGTCCGAGCCATTCCGGCGCCGTCCTGCTCCCATTGGTCGCGTGCGCCGGCAAAGCTGTCGGCAAACCGGTGCCGCACCACGGTGGTGGGGGACACGCCAAGCCGGTAGCCGGCCTTCTCCAGGCGGATCCGCAGCTCAACGTCTTCGCCGGAAACGAAGGAGTCATCGAAGCCGACGGACAGCAACAGGTCGCGGCGGATGAGCGTGGCGCAGACGCCGAACCAGGAACGCACCCGGCTGTGGTTGTGGTGCCAGGCCAGGGCCGATCCCCAGTAGCCGGGCCCGTCCGCCTCGCTGGCCAACCCGAACTGCAGCCCGTCGAAGCCGCCCGTCTCGAATTCGCCCAGGAGCTTCTCCAGGCTGCCGGGCGGCAGGACGACGTCGGCGTCGATCAGGGAGACGACGTCGCACTGGGCGCTCTGGACTCCGAGCATGCGGGCTGCAGGCAGTCCCCGGCCTTCGTCGGAGATAATGTGCGCGCCGAAGGAACGAGCAATGGCGACAGTGTCGTCGGTTGAACAGCCATCGACCACGATCACCTCGCGGGGACCCTGTCCGGTGATGGACTCCAGGCACTCGCGCAGCCAGGCTGCGGCGTTTCGGGCCGGAACAATCACCGACACCTCGAGTTGGGGCACGTCCGCTCACCTCACCCGTCGAGCTTCGAGCGCACCAGGTTCGCGACAAAGTCTGAAGCCTGGTCCGCGGACCAGGAGACAGGGAGACGGAGCAGCGAGCACGGCACGTCTTCGAGGGCCCGCCGCACGACGGCGGCCTTTTCGCCGAAGTGTTCCGCTAGCGGAACCAGACCGGACGCACCCAGCGCTTCGACGAGACGGCGGGAGACCATGGGGAGCTCGGAATGGAAGTTGCCGACAATCCGGGACGTCATCCAGTCTGGACTGCGGGGTTCTAGGCGTGCTTTGGCGCCGTCGTAGCGCTCCAGGAAGATGGCGAGCTGGGCCGGTGCCGCCGATGAAATCCGGTGTGCGCCGAAGACCTGTTCCGGGTGCACCATCCGGTGCTCCGGAGACCAGCGTCTGGTGAAGGCGGCCGTCTTCGGGTAACGCACAATCACCGGGTGGACAGCGGTGGCGAGGTGGGCCACCGGAGTCGTGAGCCACCCGGGGGCAAGAGGCTTACGGGTTCCCTGGAACAGCTGAGGATAGATGGCCCGGTGATGGGGTTTGATGAACATCGGCTTGGCGTAACCCATGAGCATGCCGCCGCCTCCGAGGAAAGCCCAGTCGTCCGCCATGAAGCGCACTTCCGGCATGGCAACGAGTTTTGCCACGGTACTGGTCTTGCCTACTCCCCCCAAGCCGGGAGCAAAACGCCGGAACCACGGAAATCGACGACTGCGGCGTGAATCATCGCAGTCTCTTCCTGGACGCAGAGCCTGTCCAGCAACGGGATCACGGCGGTCAGCAGTTCACCGCTGCCCCGAATCTGGTATCCCTCCGCCGTTTCAATGATCTGGACGCGGTCCGCGGGGAGATAGAGCGAATTCTCAGTGAATCGATAGGCGTCTTCCGCATGGGACTGACCGGAAACCGGCAATATCTCTTCGCTGACGGAGATCCACCGGGAGGCCACGGATTTCCCGAGAAAGGGGGCAAGCATGTCCCGCAATTGCGACTCACCGGGCGTACCCGGTGCGACATCAATTCCGACCACACCATGAATGTCGAAGCCGGCACCGCTGGCGGCGCCGGACTGGACGACGTCACGTTCAGACTGACTCATGGCGGAAACTTCCTGACGTCATGACTGCCGGAGCGGCAATCTTCGGAGCCCGGGGCTCGTGCCTCAGCTTCATTGGACTTCCCTCCACAGTTCGTCCTGCGGCAGCACCGCTGTTTCCGCTTGCAGGGAACCGGCAGGCAGCCGGCGGCCACGTAGATAGCCGGTTGCGGTGGCTGCAAGCACGGTGAGGATCGCGCCCGCACGGCTCAGGCCTGCGGGGTCATTACCCCGGATCCAGCCGCGGATCCCGGCAAAGACTGCCCGCGGCAGCACCTGCCGGACGTAGCGCCGCTCCGGGCCCAGCGCACGCTTGTGGCCCACGATCCGGCTGACCTGGGCCTTCGACAGGCCCTCAGACCAGGAGCGTGCCAGCATGTAGCGCCAGGTGCCGCGCTCGGCGGGAACGTGGTGGTGCACCAGGGCTGCAGGTTCGTAGACGACCCGGGACCCGGGGGCGCCCATCACGGCCCGGATGCAGAGTTCCGTCTCCTCGCAGCCGAGCGGAAGTCCGTCCTGGCGGCCCAGCGACGGGTTGAACCCGCCGACCCGGTCCAGGACTTCGGCGCGGAAAGACATGTTCGCGCCGATCACGTTGCGGACCTCTGCGGCGACCTTCGGCATGCCCCGGTAAGTGCAGCCGACGATCCAATCCACCTCCTCGGCGAAGTACCTTGGCCGGCTGGCCTCCCAGCGCGGCTCGACGCGTCCTCCGACCGCGAGGACGTCAGGATCGTCGTACATCGCGGCGAGGCGTTCGAGCCAGTCCGGTGCGGCCTCGGCGTCATCGTCGAGGAAGGCCACCACCTTCGCCTTCGCGACCCCGGCCCCGGTGTTGCGGGCGCCCGAGAGACCCTTGGGCCCGCTGTTTTCAACGATCACCACGTCGGGGACCGTGAAGATAAGGCGCTTGTAAAGATCCATGTTGTAGTCGACGACGACGATCGTCTGCTGCGGGGGATGCGTCTGGGCCCGGACCGAGTCCAGAGCGCCCATCAGCCTGTCCCAACGCTCCTCTGTGTAGGAGCAGATAACAACGGAAATGGTCGGGAATCCTGCGGTGGGGGACATCTCAGGCTCCCGGACGCAATCCCAGAACGCTCTGGGGATCCGTGGGAATGTGCGGAAACATGACGCTCGGATACTTGTATTTGACCCGTCGCAGGGCTTCGGGTCGGGCGCCGGCGGTGGGGGCCTCCCACGCGATACGCTCCCTGGCGAGGGTCCGAAGCACCCGCCAACCATCCCGGAACGTGTGGAGGTTGGACTTCCCGGAAATGCGGCACAGCTCATGGCTCGGGACTTCGGCTATCCGTAGGCCCGCCCTCGAGGCCCGGACAATCAGCTCCGTCTCGATTTCAAAGCCGTCGGACTGCAACTCCAGGATCTCCACGCATTCGCGCCGCAGCGCGATGTATCCGTAGCAAAGGTCGGAATAGTCGCTGCTTAGGACAGCGTTGGCCAGCCATGTCAGCATCCGGTTTCCGGTGTTCCGCAGCCTGGTCAGGTCATCCGAACCGCCGCCGGTGACGTAGCGCGAGCCCTTCACAAAATCGTATTCGTGCTGGAGCGGGGTGACGAGCCAGCCGATTTCCTGCGGGTCCATGCTGCCGTCGCCGTCGAGCATGACGATGATGTCGCCGGAGGCGGCTGCAAAACCGGCCCGCACGGCGTTACCTTTGCCGGGACGCGGCTCTGCAACAACGACGACGTCCAGGCGCAAGGCCCGGGCGACGTCGACCGTGCTGTCCAGGGAACGGCCGTCGACGATTACAACTTCGTCCACATATGCTGGCATCCGGCGGAGCACCCACGGCAGGTTCATGGCTTCGTTGAGGGTGGGGATGACCACGCTCACTGACGGGCCAGACTGCGAAGGAGTCGTTTGGGGGCGCAAATTTGGTTTGAGATTTGGGATGGACATCAGCCTCACCACTCAATGACGTAGTCTGCTGCCCCAACCACAGCTTGCCCCGAGCGCGAACCGGTAAGCACAGCCAGTTAGGCTGCTTGATTGTGGGCATTTAGGTATATTTTCCCCTAATAAATACTGGTCCCGGGACCTTTCGTAAACCTTGGGTTAACTTGAAGCTTTGAGTTTCCGAAATCCGCGGAATTCCGCCCTGCTCCTGGGGGCGAGCGGGGCCCGGCAAAATCTGTTGATTGCCCGGCTCGGTACGTGCGACACTGACCGAATGCGGACATCCCCTCAAGGGGGCGCTGAACGAACTCGCCTCTATAACCCACGGTTCATGCTTGTCCCTGCCGTGGTCCTGGTTCTCCTGGGTTGCGGAACCAATCCGACTCCCCGGGCGGAGCGGCCGTTCGGCGTTGCGTCCGCCTCACCTCCCGGTACAACTGCGGCCACCCTCCCGCCCCTGACCCCGGCGGCCCCCCGGTCGCGTGTTCCGTCTCCCAATCCGACCCGAACCACTGATGTGAACCCGGTGGGTGATCTGCCCGGGTGGAAACACGTCTTCATGGAGGATTTCACCGCCGGCGACGTCCCGCTTGGCGCCTTCCCGGGCCCCTTGTACCGGGAGCGGTGGAGTGCGGGCTACAAGGACGGGACGCCGGATACGGCAGGCCAGGTTAGCGGTGGCAAGTCTGGCTACTATCCGACCAAAGTGCTCAGCGTACAAAACGGAATGCTGGACTGGTTCCTGCACTCGGAAAACGGCATCTCCATGGGGGCGGCGCCGGCACCCAGGATTCCCAACGCCGCCAAGAACCCGCCGCGTGATAACAGCCTCCTCTACGGGCGATACTCGGTCCGCTACCGGGCTGACTCGATGCCGGGATTCAAGACGGCGTGGCTCCTGTGGCCGGACAGCGGCATCTGGCCACGGGACGGTGAGATCGACTTTCCCGAGGGGGATCTCGGCGCCACCCTCACCGCGGCGGCTCATTTCATGTCTTTGGACCCGAAACGTTTTGAACAATTCTTCACGGATAAGTTCTCCAAGGATTGGCACGTGGCCACGACGGAATGGAGTCCCGGCCAGGTCGAGTTCTTCGTCGACGGCGTGTCCATTGGTGTCAGCACCACCGGCGTGCCGTCCAACCCTATGCACCTGATCCTGCAGACCGAGTCCTGCCTGCCGAACTGTCCGGCCCCCACAACGCAGGGCCACCTCATCCTGGACTGGATCAGCATCTGGGTGCCCGCGTAGCCGTCGCCGGAATAGCCGTCACCAGCCATGCCGTCGCCCCCCCGCCCGACGTCGAGGCCCATGATGCCTCGCAGAATTTGATGAATCGGCTTCTAGTAATACCAGGTGATTTTTCAGGCCAGACTAACGTTGCGCCGGGTTCCAAACCAGATGGCACGTCACGTGGTTCCGAGAAGCACGGGACAGGTACCTCTGGCGTTCCTCCGGAAGGTGCTAGCCGGGGATCGGCCACGTCGTTAGCATGCTCATTAGGGGAGCACCCCGATGACCGGCGGGTCTCATCCGCCACCCTCTCGAAGGAGACCGTTGTGACTCTGCCCGAAGGTTTGACCCCCGGCGTCTGGACGCTGGACACCTCGCACAGCGAAATCGGATTCAGCGTCCGCCATGCAGGCATAAGCAAGGTCCGTGGCCGCTTCAACGAGGCCTCCGCCGAGGCCCGCGTGGGGGATTCCCTGGCGGACTCCAGCCTGCACGCGAGTGTCAAGACCGCAAGCTTTGACTCCGGCGACGCCAACCGGGACGGCCATGTCCGCGGCCCGGACTTCTTCGACGTCGAGAACTATCCGGAGATGAAATTCCGGGCCAAGTCCATCCGGGGCGACGGCGAGGACTACGTCCTGACCGGCGACCTGACCATCCGCGGCATCACCAAACCCGTAGACCTCGAGGTGGAATTCACCGGCGTTGCCGTGGATCCTTTCGGCGCCACCCGCGCGGGCTTCAGTGCAGAGGCGGAGATCAGCCGCAAGGAATTCGGGCTGACCTGGAATGCCGCGCTCGAGGCCGGTGGCCTGCTGGTCAGCGACAAGGTGAAAATCAACGTCGAGGCGGCCATGGTGAAGCAGGCCTGACCGGCATCCCGGAACGTGCTCAGAACAGCAGCAGGACCACTCCACCGACCGTGGCGAGGACCCCTACGGCAGTGAAAATGGAGCCCACGATCCAGGCCGCGTGGTCCCGTTTGGGCGGCGCCACCGCCCAGCGGGACGGATGGCACACGTCGTAGAAGAGGACGACGTCGGCCCCGACCACCAGCCCGTGGGCCTCGGTCGCGGGAAGCAGGGACCGGTGGTCGGCGTCGTCGCGGTCGGTCCAGCGGTAACCGGTGAACCCGCCGGCACTGATCACCTTCCCGGTGGTCTCGGCCCACTCGCACCGGCGCCGCAGGGAGATCCAGCCCCAGGCAAGAAGCGGCAGGCCGACGACGAACCCCACCCACGTCATGACCTCGAGGATGGGGCCGAGAATGTCCCCCACGTTCATCGGTTCGCCCCCAATTTCGTCAGCAGCGCTGTCAGCGCAACGAGCGCGAACGGCGCAGGAAGAACAGGACGCCGGCGCCTACCAGGATCAGCAGGCCGATGTAGAGCAGGAACTGCACTGCCTCCACCACAAATCCCACCACCAGCAGGACGAGGGCGATGATCAGGGCAAGCTTCAGGAGTGCAGGCATGATCCCAGTATTGTGCCGATCCCTGCGTTCGCAAAGCTCGCCGGACCCAGGCGGCGTCTTGGGGAGCAACTCAGGGATTGTTCAGGGCCAACCCCTAGGCCGGATTGGCTCCGGACGGGAGAGAATGGAGCCATGAAGACACTGCTGAACATCATCTGGCTGCTCTTTGGCGGGCTTTGGCTCGCGATCGGATATTTCGTGGCCGGGATCGTCTGCTGCCTGCTCATCATCACCATTCCCTGGGGGCTTGCCTCCTTTCGGATCGCCTCGTATGCGCTCTGGCCGTTCGGCCGCACGGTGGTGGACCGGCCCGGCGGAACGGGCGTGTTCTCGCTGCTCGGCAACGTGGTCTGGCTCCTCGTGGCGGGCATCTGGATCGCCATCGGGCACGTGGTGACGGCCTTCGCCATGGCCATCACCATCATCGGTATCCCGTTGGCCATCGCCAACCTCAAGCTCATCCCGGTGTCGCTGATGCCACTGGGCAAACAGATCGTCCCGAGCGACAGGCCCTTCGTAACCGCGTACAGCAAGGCCTACCGCTAGGCCGACAAGGAGGAAGACCGCAATGTCTGAACAGGCCAGCTCTGATGCCGCCAGCCCTGCGCACCAGGAACAGCGTCCGGGGGTGATGACGGATGACCTCATGCTCGTCATCAGCCGCGAATTCCAGGTTCCGATCGACAAAGTGTGGTCGGCCTTGACGGATCCGGACCAGGCTCCGGCCTGGTGGGGGCCGCGCGGCTTCCACACCCCGCGAGAGAGCATTGACACTGATCTGGAGATCGGCGGCTTCTACCGCGCCTGCATGATCCAGAGCAACACTGGACAGGAGCACTGGTGGAGCGGCGTCCACACGGACATCGAGCCGCCGAACCTGTTGATGTTCACCCACGCCTGGGACAAACCGGACGGTACCCGCGGCTTCGAAACCGAGGTCACCTTCCAGCTGGAAGAGATCGACGGCGGCACCCGGATGACGTTCACGCAGGGCCCGTTCGACACCCTGGACAACCGGGACGGCAACGGCGTCGGCTGGCGGGAATCATTCGACCGCCTGGCCGAGCACCTCCGCCCGAGGGTGTGACGGGCGGCCTGCCGCTCGGGCGAGCTCGCCGCGCAAGTTCCGGTGGGCCGCCTCCAGCCAGAGCTCCCTGGCCCGGCTCGTGGAGAAGAGCGGGTCGAGCTGCAGCAGCCCGCGGACGACGGCGGCGCGACCCGCCGCGAAGTCCTCGTCACCGATGTGGGCAAAATCCTGCCGGACGGCCGCCAGGTAACGGGCGTAGGCGGCCGGTTCCCCGCCGAGCACGGACAGGTCCGCGTCGCTGAGCAGGGCTCCGGCGTCGTCGCCGGGCTCCGGGCGGTGGTCTGCCGTCAGCCGCACCAGCCTTGCAACCTCGTCCACCTCGACGGCGGACAGCCCCGCGTGGCGGAGCCGGTCCTCCGCCAGGCGAGCTGACTCCTCTTCATCCTGGCCGGCGATGCCGCGGTAAATGGCGTCGTGGAACCAGGCGGACAGGACGACGGCGCGGGGCGGCCGGGCCGGCTCCGCCAGCAGGTCAAGCGCTTCAAGGACGGCGAGGAGGTGCGTGCGGCCGTGATAGCGTCGGTGCTCCTCACCCCAGCGGTCCAGAAGGTCCAGGAAGAGCGCGTCGTGGCCCGGGAGCACCTCGTTCCAGCGGGTCAGCAGCGGGAGCTTCAGTGAACCGCTGCGCTGCCGGGCGGGAATCCGCAGCCCGCTGGCGATCAGTTTGCGCACCAGGACCCGCGCCTCCACCGGGACCGCGCCGGCCCTCACGAGGGCGTCGTACCGGGCCTCGGCGACGTCGTAGTGGTCGCCGTCGAACGCCCGTTCCGGAATGCCCGCCGCCGCCGCGAAGGCGTGCAGTTCCTCGAGCGAGGTGTCCGAAATCAGGTGCGAGAAATGGGTGCCGTGGGCAGGCCAGAGCGGCGGGTCAAGGTAGACGGCCATGGTTGAAGTCTAATCCGCGGCCGGTTCAGCCGTGCCGGGCGTCGCCGGCCGTCGACTCGGCGTGCTCCTGCTCCAGTTGCTCCTCGGAAGTCCGCGCGGCCCGCGGCTTGGAGCGAACGCCGCCGCCTTTTTCGTTCAAGCGCGTCTCGTGCTCGGCCTCGGCAATTGACGCGGGGGTGATGGGGTCATCGGAATTCCAGGCCTTGATCGCGGCCCAGGCGACTGCCACCAGGGGCACGGAGAGGATCGCCCCGATGATGCCGGCCAGGATGGTGCCGGCGGTGAGAGCCAGCAGGATGACCAGGGCGTGCACATTGAGCGCCTGGCCCATGACCACCGGCTGCAGGAAGTTCCCCTCCAGCTGGTTGACGACGATCACCACGATGATGACGATCAGCGCGCTGGCCGGACCGCTGGCCACGAGGGCTACGAGCGCGGCGAGGACACCCGCCAGGGTGGCGCCGATCAGCGGAATGAATGCGCCGATGAAGACGATTGCCGCCAGCGGCAGGGCAAGGGGGACGCCCATCAGAACGAGTGCCAGGCCGATGAAGAACGAGTCCACCAGCGCCACGATCGCCGTACCCCGCACGTAGCCGCCGAGCACGTTGAGGCTTCGCTCGCCGACGCGGCGCGCTTTGACCAGGTTCGGGCCCTTGAACGCCCGCAACACGAAGGCCCAGATGCGCTCGCCGTCCTTCAGGAAGAAGAACAGGATCACCGCCATGAGCAGGGCGCCGGTGATGAAGTTGCCCGCCGCACTGAGGCCGGAAATCGCCCCCGCACCCACGGTGCTGCTCGTCGCGAAGTCCACGACGGCGTCGCGCGCCTGCTGGATCTGCTGGTCATCGATCGGGAAGGGACCGTTCCGGACAAAACCGTAGACTCGGTCGAAGCCCTCGCTGGCCCGGCTGGCCAGCTCGCCGGCCTGGCCCATGACGGCGAAGACGATGCCGGTGATGAGGCCGCCGAAAGCCAGCAGGAGCAGGAGGAAGGAGGCGGTCGTCGCGATCGAGCTGGGCCATCCCTTGCGGCGAAGCCAGTGCACGAACGGCGCGATTGCGGCGGCCAGGATCAGGGCCAGCAGGGCCGGAATTACGACCAGCCGCACCTGGATCAGGGCGTAAACCACTACGACCGCCAGCACCACAAGCAGGAGGACCTGGGCGGTCCTGGTGCTGGCCCGGCCGAGGCCGTCAGTCCAAGGGGTTGTCTTTTCCGGACTGCCCATGTTGTTGCGTCTCCCCGTGCTGGTGGTCTGTGCTTACCAACCAACCGTCTCACAGGCGCGGGCAAGCGCCGCACTGCCTCCCCGGGCAAGGCGGGGATCCGTCAGGTGGCGGGCAGGATGTTCTGGTTGCCGCGGAAGGTGTTGTCCGGATCGAATTCCCGTTTCACCCGCGCCAGCCGCTCGTAGTTTTCGTCGCCGTAGGCCGCGCGGATCCGGCCTTGCCCCTCGTCGCCGATGAAGTTCAGCCAGACCCCGCCGGTTGCATAGGGGGCAATATCCTCGCGGAACCGTTTGACCCAGGCTTTCGCCTGCTGCCCGCCCTCCGGGGTGTCGCCCAAGCCGAACGGGTGGCTCACCCAACTGGCACTACGGTTCAGCAAGGGCGTAGCCGCCGCGGCCGGGCCTCCGACCGCCCCGCCCCAATGGGCTACGAGCTGCTGGGAACTCGGCCCGGGCAGGTTCCGGGCTGAGTCGATGATGATGTCCAGGGCGGCGTCGGACAGTTCGTCGTGATAGTCGGCGCTCCAGTAGTTGTATTTTCCGGGCGGGTCATCAAGGGAGCACTGGAAGTCTGCGTAGGCCGTGTCCTCGACCAGGTCCACGGCGGGGCCCAGCGCCCGGTAGGCCTTAGCGTGTTCCGCACCCTCCGCGGCGTCTCCGGCGTACACGTAGACCAGGAACACCGCCATCTTGCCCGCCAGGTTCGGGGGCACAAAGGATTCCGCGGGGGCGATCCCGTAGATCAGGGTGGCGGATTCCTCGTTGGGAGCAGCGAGGGCAAGTTCCCGGTAGGCGCGGCTGACTTCGGTGGCCGCGTCGCCGGGCCACATGAGCAGTCCCGCGTGAACCATCGGTCCGAGCCGGTGCAGACCGAAGGTGAACGATGTGGCGACGCCGAAGTTCCCGCCACCCCCGTGCAGGGCCCAGAACAGCTCGGGGTTCTCCCGGGCGCTGGCCGTGACCACTTCCCCGGCAGCCGTGACCAGGTCCACGGAGACCAGATCGTCGCAGGCGAAACCAAAGGCGCGCTCCAGCCAACCGGACCCGCCGCCGAGGGTGAAACCGGCGAGGCCTGTGGTCGAAACCCGGCCGCCGGTGAGGGCCAGGCCGTGCTCCTGCGTGGCGCGGTCAAACTCCCCGCACGTGAGGCCGGTTCCCACCGTGGCGGTGCGCGCCTCCGGATCCACCCTGACGGACTTCATCGGCCGCACATCCACCACCAGGCCGCCGTCGTTCAGCGACATGCCGGCCACGGAATGACCGCCGGCCCGGACGGCTACTTCCAGGCTGTTGGCACGGGCATATTTCAGCGCCTCGGCCACCTCGGCCGGGCTGCTGCACTGGGCGATGACCGCCGGGCGGCGGTCGATCATGGCGTTGAACAGGGTCCGGGACTCGTCATAGTCCGGGCTGTCAGGTTTGATCCACTTCATGGCCCGCTCCTAGGCGACCGAGGCTCCACCCCTCCCAAAAATGGTACGGCTGAAGCGGCGTGAGGGCTATGGTGCACGCCAACGGGACGATGCGCCGAAAGCCGGATATGCCGGGTAAGTGGGTGCAGCGACCCGCAAATGCGGTCTATTCTTAGGCCATGGCTAATATCCGCGTTTCCGAAGCGGCCCGCTTCCTGGGCGTCAGCGATGACACTGTCCGGCGCTGGACCGAGAACGGAAGCCTGACGCCTGTCAGGGACGACGCCGGACGGCTCGCCGTGGACGGCCTGGAGCTCGCACAACTTGCCCGGGAGCAGGCGCAGCTGCCGGATGATCCAGCCCGCGTGGGCAGCTCCGCCCGGAACCGCTTCGTCGGGCTCGTCACCGCCATCACAGCGGACAAGGTGATGGCGCAGGTGGAGCTCCAGTGCGGTCCCTTCCGGGTGGTGTCGCTGATGAGCAGCGAGGCCGTGCGGGACCTGGGCCTGGAGCTGGGCTCGGTGGCGACCGCCGTCGTCAAGGCCACCACAGTGATCATCGAAACACCGAAGGGCAAGGGCGTCGCATGAGAATTCCCTGCAAAAGCATTCCGGCATTCCTACTCCTGGGCGTCCTGGGCGCAGGCCTCGCCGGGTGCGCAACCGGTACCCCCGCTTCGACGGGCAGCTCAACTTCCGCCGCTGCCGGCGCGTCGGAGAGTGCCAAGCTCTCGGGAACCATCACGGTCTTCGCCGCGGCCTCCCTCAAGTCCACCTTCACCAGGCTGGCCGGGGATTTCGAGGCCAGGAATCCGGGAACCAAGATCATGTTCAGCTTCGCCGGGTCCTCAGACCTCGCGACCCAGATCAGCCAGGGCGCACCGGCAGACGTGTTTGCCTCGGCCGACACGAAGAACATGGCCAAGGTCTCCGACGCTTCGCTGCTGGAAAGCGCGCCCACGGACTTCGCCACCAACGTGCTCACGATTGCCGTCCCTCCGGCCAACCCGGCGTCTATTGGCTCCTTTGCGGATCTCGCCAAGCCGGGCGTCAAGGTTGTCATCTGCGCGAGCCAGGTTCCGTGCGGCGCGGCCACGAAGACGGTCGAGAAGGAAACCGGCATCACCCTGACGCCGGTGAGCGAGGAATCGTCCGTGACCGACGTCCTGGGCAAGGTCACATCCGGTGAGGCCGATGGCGGGCTGGTTTACGTCACGGACGTCAAGACGGCCGGGGACAAGGTGAAGGAAGTTCCCTTCGCCGAGTCGGCCAAGGCCGTGAACACCTATCCCATCGCCGCGGTCCGTACCAGCAAGAACATGAACCTGGCGGCGGCGTTCATCGCGGAGGTCACCGGTCCCGAGGGCCGGAAAGTCCTCGGCGACGCCGGTTTCGGCACCCCCGGCGCGTGAATCTGCGACGGCTTAGAACGTACAGCGGCATCCCGCGGTGGGTTCTGGCGATTGCAGGCGTCGGGGCCCTGTTCGTGCTCCTGCCGCTCGCGGCCATGGTGGCCAGGGTCAACTGGCCGCAGTTCATCCCGCTGATCACGTCGGACGCGTCGCTCACCGCCCTGGGCCTTAGCCTCCGCACGGCCGCCGCAAGTACCGTGCTCTGCGTGCTGTTCGGAGTACCACTGGCCCTCGTGCTGGCCCGCGGCGACTTCCCCGGGCAGCGCCTGCTGCGTTCCTTCGTCCTCCTGCCGCTCGTGTTGCCCCCGGTTGTTGGCGGGATTGCCCTGCTGTACACCTTCGGCCGGCAGGGGCTCCTGGGCAAGGGCCTGGAAGTGGCCGGAGTCCAGATCGCGTTCTCGACGACGGCGGTGGTGCTCGCCCAGACCTTTGTCGCGCTGCCGTTCCTCGTGGTCAGCTTGGAGGGCGCCTTGCGCTCGGCCGGCAGCCGGTACGAGGCCGTGGCCGCGACCCTCGGGGCGCGCCCCACCACGGTGCTCCGCCGGGTCACGGTGCCGCTGGTCCTGCCCGGCTTAGCCTCCGGGGCGGTGCTGTCCTTTGCCCGGAGCCTGGGCGAGTTCGGCGCCACTCTTACGTTTGCGGGCAGCCTGCAGGGCGTCACGCGGACCCTCCCGCTGGAGATTTACCTGCAGCGGGAGACCGACGCCGATGCCGCCGTCGCGCTCTCCCTGGTGCTGGTCGCCGTCGCGGTGATTGTCGTCGGGCTCTCCTACCGGCGTCCGGCGGCCGCCGGTATGCGCAGTTCGGCCCCCGGCGAGCGGGTGGCTGCGTGACGTTCTCCGTCGACGCTGCCGTCGCCGCCCGCGGCTTCGAGGTCTCGCTGAGCCTGGGCCCGGCGGAGACAGTTGCCGTGCTGGGCCCCAACGGCGCCGGAAAGTCCACCCTGCTCGCGGTGATCGCTGGCCTGCTCCGCCCGGATTCCGGCCGGGCCGAGGTGGACGGCAAGATCCTGTTCGACCTCCGGCAGGAGGCGTCGGCCCGGACCGGTACCTGGACGGCGCCGCACCGGCGGGGAACGGTCCTGCTGGCACAGGAGCCCCTCTTGTTCCCGCACCTGACTGCGCTTGAGAACGTGGCCTTCGGGCCCCGCAGTGCGGGCGTTCCCAGGATAGAGGCGCGTGCCGCCGCCCGTCATTGGCTGGCCGAGGTCGACGCCGGCGAGCTGGCCGCACGTCGCCCCGAGGAGCTGTCCGGCGGCCAGGCCCAGCGCGTGGCGGTGGCCCGGGCGCTCGCCGCCAGCCCGGAGGTTCTGCTGCTGGACGAGCCGATGGCTGCCTTGGATATCCACGCCGCACCGCTGCTGCGTCGGCTGCTCAAGCGGGTCCTCGCGGGCAGGCGGGCCATCATCGTCACCCACGATGTGCTGGATGCCTACATGCTGGCGGACCGGGTGATCGTGATGGAGCAGGGCAGGATCACTGAGCAAGGCCCAACCCGGGAGCTGCTCCGGCGCCCGCGCAGCAGCTTCGCCGCCGGACTGGCCGGGCTGAACCTGGTCTCCGGAACGGTGACGCCGACAGGAATTCGTTCCCCCGGGGGCCTCGAGTTCGCAGGCCTGCACGATGCCCCGCTCGTTGCCGGACAGGCCGGCGTGGCGGCCTTCCCGCCGTCGGCCGTGTCCGTGTTCCTGAGTGAGGCGCACGGCAGCCCCCGGAACTCGTACAAGGTGACCGTTACTGATCTGGAGCCGCACGGGGACCAGATCCGGGTCCGGGCCGGGGAGTTGTCTGCGGACGTCACACCTGCAGCCTCTGCAGATCTCGGCCTGGCGCCCGGGCTGGACGTCTATTTCGTGGTTAAGGCCGCAGCCGTGGCCATCTATCCGGCGTAGCGGCCAATGTGGTGCCTAGTCGCGGGCAGGCCGGACCGGATGTTGGCTTACGATCGAGACCCGGTTGAACGCGTTCATCGCGATGGCCAGCCAGCTCACGGCCGAGAATTCCTGGGCGCTGAGGTGTTTCCGGGCAGCGGACCCTTCGCGCTCACGTGCGTGGGCATCCGAGATGTTGGTGACTGCCTCGGCCAGGGTCAGCGCGGCGCATTCCTTTTCGCTGAAGAGCTCCGTGTCCCGCCAGGCGGAGAGGACCGCGAGGCGCTGGGCGGATTCGCCATTCTTCACCGCATCGATGACGTGAAGATCCAGGCAGTAGGCGCAGCCGTTGATCTGGGAAATGCGGACGTTCAGCAGTTCAATGAGGGTCTGGTCCAGGCCCGCCTCCTCGGCGGCTTCCTTGGCTTTCAGGCCCAGCCCGTTCAGGGCCCGCCAGGCCGCGGGGTGTTCCTTGTCCAAAAAACGCTGCGCGTGTGCTGGTGTGCTGAAATCTCATCCATAAACTCCAGACTACCGACGACACCTGACCGCCGTCCGCGTCCTTCGTGACAAATCTGTCAAACGTATGACAGAATTTCCGGGTAGCAGTTCTTCGATCCGGCGGTCGGTTCCTTGGGGGAGCCGACCACCGGATCGCTTCTTTCCGGCGCCGCGCACCCTTCCCTCCGGCTGCGGCCCCTTCACGCGGCGGCGGCGGCCCGCGGACCACGCCCTCCCACCGCGACCCTTCCGTCCCGCAGGGACATGCCATCCCGCCGGACATGCCCAGTCCCCGCCTTGAACATTGGACATATTGCCTTGATGCTCATTGCTCGGGCGGTGCGGGGAGCATGTCCAGTGGTGCGATCCAGGTTCAGGGAGCATGTCAAGTTTTGCGATCCAGTGCAGGGAGCAAGATCACCAGAGGGTTGGAGCGGGGAGGGAGCATGCCCATCGGCGGACTTGGATTCCGCCGGACATGTCCAGTCCGCGCCCTGGCCAATGGACATGTGGGGTTGATGCTCATTGCTCGGGCGGTGCGGGGAGCATGTCCAGTGCTGGAGCCCGAGTCCGGGGGGCATGTCCAGTGCTGGAGCCCGAGTCCGGGGAGCATGTCCATTGCTGAGACCCGGCGCGGAGCATGTCCAGTTGAGCCAGCGCTGGCCACCTGGCACCGCCCGCTCTGGACAGCCGTTTCGCCGTGGGCAAACATGGAGCCAGGGGTGTCCCGGGCGGAGTTGAGCGGGGTAGACTCAACTTTGACACCAGCACCATTCCGGAAGGAGCTCTCTTTGGACGCCAAATTCACCACCAAGAGCCAGGAGGCTCTTTCGGCCGCCGCGATGAACGCCTCGACGGCAGGGAACCCGCAGCTCGAGCCTGCCCACTTACTGAAGGCGCTCATGGACCAGCGGGAAGGTGTCGCCGTCGCGCTGCTCCGGGCCACCGGGACGGACCCGGATACGGTCAGTGTCCAGGCCAGCACCGCTATCAAGGCACTTCCATCCTCGTCCGGCAGTTCCGTGCAGCAGGCCCAGCTGTCCCGGACCGCCATGCAGGCCATTAAGAACGCCCAGAATGAGGCCGAGCGGCTCGGAGACACCTTCGTCTCCACCGAACACCTGCTGTTGGGGCTCGCTGCCGGGAGCGACGCAGTCGGCAAGCTGCTGCGTGACGCCGGTGCCTCCCACG
Organism: Pseudarthrobacter sp. MM222; assembly: GCF_947090775.1. Taxonomy (NCBI): domain Bacteria; kingdom Bacillati; phylum Actinomycetota; class Actinomycetes; order Micrococcales; family Micrococcaceae; genus Pseudarthrobacter; species Pseudarthrobacter sp. MM222. The sequence continues at coordinate 3,949,243 of NZ_OX352321.1, read as the reverse complement.
AGGCGCTGCTCGCCGCCCTGCCCGGGGTTCGTGGAGACCGCAAGGTGGATAACGCCGACCCGGAAAACACCTTCCAGGCATTGGAGAAGTTCGGTACCGACCTCACGGCCGTTGCCCGCTCCGGGAAGCTGGACCCGGTGATCGGCCGTGACTCCGAGATCCGCCGCATCATCCAGGTGCTTAGCCGGCGCACCAAGAACAACCCCGTCATCATCGGCGAGCCCGGCGTCGGCAAGACCGCCGTCGTCGAGGGCCTGGCTCAGCGGATCGTGGCCGGCGACGTGCCGGAGAGCCTGCGCGGGAAGACGCTGATCGCCCTGGACCTTGCCTCGATGGTGGCCGGAGCCAAGTACCGCGGTGAATTCGAGGAACGCCTCAAGGCCGTGCTGGAGGAAATCAAGAACTCCGAAGGCCAGATCGTCACCTTCATCGATGAGCTGCATACGGTGGTGGGTGCCGGCGCCACCGGTGACAGCTCGATGGATGCCGGGAACATGCTCAAGCCGATGCTGGCCCGCGGCGAACTCCGCCTGATCGGGGCGACCACACTCGACGAATACCGCGAGAACATCGAAAAGGACCCGGCCCTGGAGCGCCGCTTCCAGCAGGTGTACGTCGGAGAGCCGAGCGTGGAGGACACCATTGGCATCCTCCGTGGGCTGAAGGAACGCTACGAGGCCCACCACAAGGTGACCATCTCGGACTCCGCGCTGGTGGCCGCCGCGACGCTGTCCAACCGCTACATCTCGGGCCGGCAGCTGCCGGACAAGGCGATCGACCTCGTGGACGAGGCTGCCTCGCGCCTCCGGATGGAAATCGATTCCGCGCCCGAGGAGATTGACCAGCTGCGCCGCCAGGTGGACCGGCTCACCATGGAGGAGCTGGCGCTCGAGAACGAGACGGATCCCGCCTCGGTGGAACGCCTGGCCGCGATCCGTGCGGACAAGGCTGACAAGAATGAGGAGCTGTCCGCGCTCAACGCCCGCTGGGACGCCGAGAAGGCAGGCCTGAACCGGGTGGGTGACCTGAAGGCGAAGCTTGACGAGCTCCGCTCCGCCTACGACAAGGCCGCGCGCGAAGGCGACCTGGAAACGGCGTCGCGGATCCTCTACGGCGAGATTCCGGCATTGGAGCGCGAATTGAACGCGGCTGCCGCGGCGGAAGAAGCCAACACGGACAAGTCGACGCAAATGGTCGCCGAGCAGGTCACTGCGGATGATATTGCAGAGGTGATCTCGGCCTGGACCGGCATCCCCGCCGGGCGCATGTTGCAGGGCGAAAGCCAGAAGCTGCTGGAGATGGAGAGTGTGCTGGGCCATCGCCTGATCGGCCAGCAGAAGGCCGTCGCCGCCGTGTCCGACGCCGTGCGCCGCGCCCGCGCGGGCATCAGCGACCCCAACCGTCCCACCGGTTCCTTCCTGTTTTTGGGCCCGACCGGCGTCGGCAAGACCGAACTGGCCAAGGCCCTCGCGGACTTCCTGTTCGACGACGAACGCGCCATGGTGCGGATCGACATGTCCGAGTACTCCGAGAAGCACTCCGTGGCACGGCTGGTCGGTGCTCCTCCAGGCTATGTTGGCTACGAGGAGGGCGGCCAGCTCACCGAGGCGGTCCGCCGGCGGCCGTACTCGGTGCTGCTGCTCGATGAGGTCGAGAAGGCCCACCCGGAGGTCTTCGACATCCTGCTTCAGGTGCTCGACGACGGCCGGCTGACCGATGGCCAGGGACGCACCGTGGACTTCCGCAACGTGATCCTGGTTTTGACCTCCAACCTGGGCAGCCAGTTCCTGGTGGACCCTAACCTGGATCCGGCAGCGAAGCGGGAGGCCGTGATGGCTACCGTCAATGCTTCGTTCAAGCCCGAGTTCCTGAACCGGCTGGACGAGGTGGTGCTGTTCGATCCGTTGACCGTCGAAGAGCTGTCCCGGATCGTGGAGCTGCAGGTACAGGAACTCGGCGAACGCCTAAAGGGCCGCCGGCTGACCCTGGAAGTCACCGAGGGTGCCCGTGCCTGGTTGGCCGTGACGGGGTTCGACCCGGCGTACGGGGCCCGGCCGTTGCGCCGCCTGGTCCAGCGCGAGATCGGCGACCGGCTGGCGAAGGCCATCCTCGCTGCCGAGATCACGGACGGGGACACCGTGGTGGTGGACACCGCCCCGGACCTGATGGAGCTCACCATGGGCGGCGCGGAATCCTCGGACCGGCCCGACGGCCGTGCCGCCACTGGTGGAGGGCTGTCCGTGCGCCGCAAGGGCTAGCCGGATAAACACAAAGGAGGCCGCCCGGGTGACGAACCCGGGCGGCCTCCTTTGTGTTCCACCGTTTAGCGACGTCGCGACTACCGCAGCAGGGACTCCTTGATCACGTTGCCGGTGTTCGCGGTGACATAGCAGTCCACCCGGCGGTCGCCCTTTTCCCAGCTGGAGGAGCTTGGGTAGGCGAGCTTGTAGCTCAGGTCGTAGTCGTTGGACTTGTCCGCCAGGGGAGAGGCCTTGCAGACGGCACGGGCCCGCTGTTTCAGCTCGTCCCGGCCGGGGTAGGCGTCCGGCGCGGGGTACTGCTCGATTGCGATGAGCTGTGCGGAATGGCCGGTGTCGCAGGCTACCACCGTGGATTGCGGCGCGTCGGGGTCGAAGTCCTTGAAGCAGTCGCCGAGTTGGAAGTCCAGCGGGCTCACGCTTTCCAGCGGGAGCGGCCCGCGGTTGGCGGGGGCGGACGACGCCGCGGCCGCAGCCGGGGAGCTTGCCGCCTCGGACGGCTTGGGGCCGCCCAGCGTTGAGGCAAGAAGCCAGACCAGAAGGCCGACGACGACGAGCGCCACCGCCGCAGCGCCGATCCGCGGCAGGCTCTGGCGCCGGACCCATCGGCCCAGCCGGGCAGTATTTGCGGAAACCAGCTTCGCTGCACCGGCCATCCCGGCCATCCCGGCGCTGGAGATGGCGCTGCTCCCGGCCTTCGCCTCAGCGGGTGTTTCGGGACCCGTCGCGGTTGCGGGCTCCGGGGCGTCCGCCAGCGGGGGCTCGGCTGCCGCCCCAGCGGCCGGAATCGCACCCGACGCACCCGACACGCCCGCGTTCCCGCCGGTCGCCGCAGGCGGGACGATCGGCGTTGCGGAGGTGGGCGGCGCCGACGGCTTGGGTGGGATGGCCCCAGTCGCTTTCCCGGACCCGGCGGGAGCCGCAGAGGGGGCCGGGTCATCGGCGGAGCCGGAACGGGGCGGCGGGGGCGGAGCCGCAGGCGTGGACCGCTCGCCGGGATTACCGGCAAGGGGAACCTCAGGCGTGCCGGCGTCGCCGTGCCTTGCGTTCTCTTCGGTCACTGAGAATTCACCACTTTCGTGCGTCTTTGCCGCGGCGGAACGCCCGGCGATGTGGTTGTTTTCTGGAAGTCCACTCCGAAACTCTATCTAAGAAGCGGGCCCGGCGCGGTGCCTCCGCTCGCTGGCGGCGGTTGTCGCCGGCGCCGCGCTGTCCACGGCAGTGGCGCTGGCGAGCAGTTGGGGCCGAAAGCATGTAATCTAGGTGTACGACAAATTGACCAAACATTCCGGGGCCTCACTAACGCCAATGGTGACCACCTCCGGTCCGAGTACAAAAGGGGGTCACGCCATGGGGCGCGGCCGTCAAAAGGCAAAAGCTACCAAGCAGGCTCGGGATATTAAGTACTATTCCCCGAACACTGACTACTCAGCGCTTCAGCGTGAGCTCAAGAGCTCTGAGGGTCGTGCACCGAGTCGTTTCTCGAGTGAGCCGATTGAGCCGGATTATTCGGCTTATGTGGATAAGTACGCGGACGATGTGGAAGAGGACGACGACGAGGTAGATTCCCGTCGGATAGGTTAGTCGACACTTCTTTCCGGCATGCTCTTCCGTCCGCGGATTGCCGACCACATTATTTCAGGCCCGCGGGTCGCGCCCTACTGGGTGTGGCCCGGGGGCCTTTTTTCTGTCCGGACCCGGACGCCCCCAACTCAGTGAACGCCGCGATCCCACACCCGCCCGCCGCCGCCCGATGCGGCCCCACACCCGCCCCCGCCGTTTAGGGTTCCGTGCCTACTGTGTTGTCCACGTGCCCGGCGCCGCGCTAGGGTCGGTTCTGCCGGCAGCCCGGCATTCCAGCAGGTTTTCGCGGAAGGAACACCATGACCAAGCGCACAGGATTCTCTGAAGGCGAGGTCTGCTGGACGGATCTGCAGACCAAGGACGTGGCGGCCGCGAAGGCCTTCTACGCGGAGGTCTTCGGCTGGCGGTATGAGGACCTGCCGACGCCCGACGGGCGGAGCTACGCGCAAGCATTCCTCGGCGACGCGCTGGTGAGCGTCATCGCCCCGCAGAACCCGCAGCAGGAAGCCGCCGGAGCCCCCGGCCAATGGAACGTGTACTTCGCCGCCAACAATGCGCGCGAACTTGTCGACAGCCTGGCCCATTCCAACGGCACCGTCGAATTCGGTCCGGAGCCCGTGGGCGACACGGGCGTGATGGTCTTCTTTGCCCCGCCCGGCGGCGGCACCACCGGCGCATGGCAGGCCGGGACGCACTTCGGCACCGCCCGCACCGAGGAAGCCGGCGCCTTGGCCTGGGCGGAACTGCTCACTCCGGAGCCGCAGGCCGCCGTCGGGTTCTTCCAGCAGCTGTTCGGCCATGAGGTCACCGAATACCCGCAGGACGACGGCGGCACCTACACCACGCTGATGGTGGACGGCACCGAGGTCGCTGGCATCGCGACGGTGCCGTCGGAGGCTGAGGGCGCCCTTGCGCCCGGCTGGCAGGTGTACTTCGGCGTGGCCAGCGTCGCGGACGCGGTGGCGGCTGCGATGGCCGCGGGCGGCGTCGTGCTGATTGAGCCGGACGAGGCCGAGGAAGCCGGCACCATCGCCACCCTGGAAGACCCGCAGGGCGCCGTGTTCAGCCTGCTCGAGGTCTAGGAAAGCCGCCTAGACACATCGAGTGCTCCGCAACTGCCGTTATCAGGTCTCAAAACGGCAGTTGCGGAGCACTCGATTGGGGTTAGGAACCCTTAGGCGTAGGCGTTGACCAGGCGGACGGCGCCGCCGTCGACGCCCTTGGCGCCTTGGACGTAGTCCGGTCCGGTCTTGAGGATCGAGTCGGAGTTCTGCTCCACGGTGCCCATGATCCAGGCCGGCAGGCCGCGGTCGTTGAGGCGGTTCACCGCGGCGTCAGCGATCTCGGGGGACACGATCGCCACCATGCCCACACCGAGGTTCAGCGTGCGTTCCAGGTCCGCCAGCGGGACGTTGCCGAGTTCGGCGACTAGCTTGAAGATGGCCGGCAGTTCCCAGGTGGCGCGGTCCACGGTCGCGATCAGGCCCTGCGGGAGGACCCGGGCCAGGTTGGCTGCGAGGCCGCCGCCGGTGACGTGGCTGAAGCCGTGCACGCCGTGGGCCGAGTTCACCGGGAAGGTGCGGGCCAGGTCCAGGCAGTCGGCGGCGTAGACGCGGGTAGGCTCGAGGAGCTCTTCGCCCAGGGTGCGGCCGAGTTCGGAGACCTGGCGGTCCAGGGCCCAGCCGGCGTGGTTGATGACGCGGCGGACCAGGGAGTAGCCGTTGGAGTGCAGGCCGGAGGAGGCCATGCCGATCACCACGTCGCCCGCGCGGACGCGGTCCGGGCCCAGCAGGTCGGCGGCCTCGACTACACCGGTGGCGGCACCGGCGACGTCGTACTCATGCTCGCCCAGCAGGCCCGGGTGCTCCGCGGTTTCGCCGCCCACCAGGGCGGTTCCGGCGATCGAGCAGGCGGCCGCGATGCCGCGGACGATGTCCGCGATGCGCTCCGGCACCACCTTGCCGCAAGCGATGTAGTCGGTCATGTAGAGCGGCTCGGCACCCACCACCACGATGTCGTCCACCACCATGCCCACCAGGTCGAAGCCGATGGTGTCGTGGATGTCCATGGCCTGCGCGATGGCCACCTTGGTGCCGACGCCGTCGGTGGAGGTGGCCAGCAGCGGGCGCTTGTAGGTGAGCAGCTTCGAGACGTCGTAAAGTCCGGCGAAGCCGCCGACGCCGCCGATCACCGAGGCGTTGTGGGTCGCCTTGACGGCGCCCTTCATGAGTTCGACAGCGCGGTCGCCCGCTTCGACGTCGACGCCTGCGGAGGCATAGGTGATGCCGGCGGCGTTCTGGGCGGCGTTCATGTCAGCGGCCGGGGAGGCGGAAGTCATACGGGCTCTTTCTTGTCGGCAGCAATGGAACGATCGGCGGCGGAGACGCGATCGGCATCGGTGAGCAGTTCTTCAAACTCGGCGTCGGGCCCCGGATCACAACCGGTGGCGCCGGCCTTCTCGGCCGGATCGTCCTGGGGCGAAATGGCGGAGGCGGCAGAGACCGGGACAGCCGCAACGGGTGTGCCCAGGGGAGCGGCGACGGCGGCGGGGAGTCCGCCGAGGTCGGTGCGTTCCAGCAGGTTCTTGCCCAGCTTGTCGGCCCCCGGCAGCTCAATGGGGTACTTGCCGGTGAAGCAGGCAGTGCAGAGCCGTTCGCGCGGCTGCCGGGTGGCTTCGATCATCCCGTCTTCGGAGATGTAGGCGAGCGAATCGGCGCCGATGGCCTGGGTGATCTCCTCGATGGTGGCGCCGTTGGCGATCAGCTCCGCCCGGGACGCGAAGTCGATGCCGTAGAAGCAGGGCCACTTTACCGGCGGGGAGGAAATCTTGATGTGGACGCTCGCGGCGCCCGCTTCCCGGAGCATCCGCACGATGGCGCGCTGGGTGTTGCCGCGGACGATCGAGTCGTCCACCACCACGACGCGCTTGCCGCGGATCACGGACTCGAGGGCGTTGAGCTTGAGCCGGATGCCGAGCTGGCGCAGGGTCTGCGAGGGCTGGATGAACGTGCGGCCCACATAGGAGTTCTTGACGAAGCCGTGCGCGAACGGGATGCCGGATTCCTCGGCGTAGCCCACGGCCGCAGGCGTACCGGATTCCGGCACCGGAATGACGATGTCCGCTTCCTGGGTGTTTTCCCGGGCCAGCTGGCGGCCCATCTCCACGCGGGATTCGTATACCGAGCGGCCTGCAATGGAGGCGTCCGGGCGGGCGAGGTAGACGTATTCGAATACGCAGCCGGCCGGCGTCGCCTCGGCGAAGCGCTGGGACCGGACGCCGTCCTCGTCGATGGCGATGAATTCGCCCGGTTCGATCTCCCGGATGAAGCTAGCGCCGACGGTGGCGAGGGCGGACTGCTCGGAGGCAACCACCCAGCCGCGTTCCAGCCGGCCGAGGCAGAGCGGGCGGATCCCGTAGGTGTCGCGGGCGGCGTAAAGCGTGCCTTCGTCCATGAAGACAAAGCAGAAGCCGCCCTTGATCTTGGGCAGGAGCTCCATGGCAGTCTGCTCGAGCGACTTGCCTTCCTCGCCCTCCAACAGCGCCGTAACCAGGGCGGTGTCCGAGGTGTTGCCCTGCTTCATTTCGCCGCTGAGCTGGGCGCCGTTGCGGGCCTCGATCATGGCCTTGAGTTCGGCGGTGTTGGTCAGGTTGCCGTTGTGGGCCAGGGCCACGGTGCCTGTCGCCGTCGCGCCCAGGGTGGGCTGGGCGTTGGCCCAGTGGCTCGCGCCGGTGGTGGAGTAGCGGCAGTGGCCGACGGCCAGGTGCCCGGTCAGGGTGTTCAGCGTGGTCTCGTCGAAGACCTGGGATACGAGGCCCATGTCCTTGTAGACGTTGATCCGCTTGCCGTCGCTGGTCGCTATGCCAGCGGACTCCTGACCGCGGTGCTGTAGTGCATACAGCCCGTAATAGGTGAGTTTTGCTACCTCTTCGCCGGGAGCCCAGACCCCGAAGACGCCGCAAGCGTCCTGGGGGCCTTTTTCGCCAGAAAGAAGGTCATGAGAAAGTTTTCCATCGCCGCGTGCCACTGGTCGATTATCTCACGTTGTGCGCTAAGACTTTTCCGGCCCCCGCTTTATGACCTGTGCGGGCTCAGGGCCGGGGCTGGCTGCCCGTACCGCCGTCGAGCCGGCCGTCGTTTTCCGGCCCCGCGTCGGGGACGCTGTCCGGGACGGCCTCGACGACGGCGTGCTGTGCGCGGCGGAGGCTGAGGCGGTCCAGCAGAAGCGCGACGACGGCGCCCAGGATGGCGCCGCCGGCGGCGCAGGGAACCAGGAAGAAGCCGAAAACGGTGCCGGGGTCGTAGCTCTCGTTTCCGGGGGCACCGTAGGCGAGGAAGGCCGCGAGTGCGAAGCCCAGCAGCCCGCCCAGGACCAGGAACGGCACGTATTTCGGTGCCCGCCGGACGGTGACTTCGCGCCGCTCGGGCGCCGGTGTTTCGGGGGAAGACATGGCATTAAGCCTACTGCCCAGACTCCTTGCTTCGTGCCGTGGGGCGAACTCATTGATCAGCCCTCCTGACGGGCGCAAACTAGGGGATGGGGGACCGTCAGGTACGGACAAGCTTAGGAATCGCCATGTCAGCCTCCGCCGACGAGATCCGGGACCAGCAACGAATCATCTGGGATGAGTTCTCGGCCGGGTGGAGGAAATGGGACGCCGAACTGCTCGGCTGGCATGCGCCGTTCGGGGACGCCCTGCTCCAGGAAGCCGAGCTGCGGCCGGACGCGGCGGTGCTCGACGTGGCGGCCGGCTCGGGAGAGCCGGGGCTATCCGCTGCCGCTCGGGTGCCGCGCGGCAGCGTGGTCCTGACGGACATTTCCGAGGGCATGCTGCGGGTGGCGCAGGAGAAAGCGCTGGCCCGCGGCCTGGACAATGTGCGCTGCGTTGTCTGCGACGCGTCCGCTTTGCCGTTCGACGACGGCACGTTCGATGCGGTGTTCTGCCGGTTCGGCTTCATGTTCTTCCCGGAGATCTCGGCGGCAGTGCGCGAGATGGTGCGCACGGCCAAGCCCGGGGCACGAGTCAGCGCCGCCGTCTGGGGCCGCGCGGCGGAAAACCCGTGGGCGAGTCTCATCCTGGGAACGATCGCCCGGCACACGGAGCTGCCCCTTCCGCCAGCCAACACGCCGGGGCTGTTCCGTTGCGCCGCAGCGGGCTCCATGACCCGGCGGTTCAAGGACGCCGGCCTGATCGATGTCCGGGAGCGGAAGGTCAGCACCGAACTGGTGCACGAAACCCCCGGGAGCTACTGGGAATTCATGACAGACATCGCCACCACGGTGTCCATGCGGCTGGCCAAGGCCGACAAGGCGTCACAGGAGCTGATCCGTGCGGACGTGTTCCAGATGCTCGGCCGCTATGAGCACGACGGCGCCATCCGGCTGCGGTCCACGGCCACGGTCGTGACTGGGACCCGGACGTAGCCGGGCCGGGGACCGTGTCCTCAGGCCGGGGTGCCCGGCCCGGATGCGTCCGCGATGATGGCCCGGACACTGTTGTTGCGCTTGTCGTGCGTGAGTTCCACGAGCCCCAGCGCCTCCAGGAGTGGTGGCAAGTACATGCCGAAGCGGCCGCGGTAGCCCTTCCGCAGGCCATACCAGCCGCCCACAGGGTTCTCGGGGTCGCGGCCCCAGGCCTCGACGCTGCCGTCGGCGGCGGGCTTGTTCTCGTCGGCGGCGCCCAGCGGCACCCAGTCCACCTTTTCCATCAGCCACAGGTGGAGATCCTCCAGGGCCCGGAGCTGGTACTTCAGGGTGGTGGAGCCCACCTGGCAGACCAGCGCGGGAGGATCTGACGCCTCGTCGCGGTACATCGAGTACTCAGACGTTCCAGGGGCTGTCTTCAGTACCCAGGGGTCCTCTTTGGTTCCGTTTGCCACGAGCTAGCCGCCTTTGGTCCGGCCGGTTTTCCGGCGCTGTTGGACCGAGCCTACCGAGCCCTGCGGCCACGGGCGAGCCATTGGGACGCGCAAATCCACGCGTCCGCGGACTGATCGCAGTTTTCCAGTCCCTGTTAGCGGCGTGCCATGCTTGTCCCAGACTGGTCCGGCGGGGATCTCCCATCCCAAAGGCCACAACGCACATCGGGGGCTCCACCAGGGCCGGAACGAGCCCCGGAGGCTACAGCACGGATTGGATTTGAACATGCCCGCAGGTCCGACCGCCGAGCACACCGCCGCCGTCGACCCTCAACCGGACGCTGGTGCCGGCCCCGCTGAGGACCGCCAGTTCAGGACGATCCTGAACGCCATTCCTGCCACGGCGGCTTACTGGGACCGGGACCAACGGAACCGGCACGTCAACGATGCCGTAGCCACGTGGACCGGGCGGACGCCGGACCAGATCCGCGGGCGGCATATGCGCGAGGTCCTGGGAGCCGCCCTCTACGAGGAAAACCTCCCGCACATAGCCGCCGTGCTGGAAGGTGAACCGCAACTGTACGGTCGGACGCTCGTCAACGTTGCGGGGCAGCGACGCCAGGTGCAGATTTCCTACGTTCCGGATATGCGGGACGGCGGGGTCCAGGGTTTCTTTGTCCTCATCACTGACATCACGGAGCGGGTCCTGGCGGAGCGCCGCCAACGCGATGACGCGGAGCTGTACCGTGCCCTGGCCCGCAGCGTTCCGAGCGTCTTTGTGCTGCTTTTCGACTCCGATCTGCGGTACATCATTGCCGAAGGCCAGGAACTCGCTGCCTTCGGGTACACCTCCGCGGATCTGGAAGGCAGAACGATCCATGAGGTGCTGCCGCCTGCACTTGCCCAGGAGCTGGAGCCGTATTACAAGGCCGCATTGTCCGGGCAGGAGGTGGGCTGGACACGCATCATCGGACCGCAGATCTTCAGCCTTAGGGCCCGTCCCGTGCATTCGCAGGACGGGATCTCCGCCGGCATCGTCGTCGCCGTCGATATCACGGAAAGGCAGCAGCGGGAACATACCTGGGCGGCGCTGCACGAGATAGCGACGGCGGTGGCGCGTAGTGCTGCCCCGTTGGATATCGCCGAGCGGGTGGCCTCGGTCCTGAAGGATCTGTTCTCCGTGGATTCGGCGGCTGTCGTGCGGTTTTCTGAGGGGCTGCAGGGTGAAATCGTCGCCATGGCGCCGGTCCTGCCGCCGGAGATCAGCCGTATGCAGACCTTTGCGCCCGGAGATTCGTCGGCGTCGGCCATGGTCGCGTTTACCGGGAAGCCAGCTATCGTCACCTATGAGGACGAGGGAGAGGTCGGAGCTCAGCTACTCGCCGGCGGCTTCCGCTCCGGACTGGGTGCGCCCATCCGGGTCCACGGCGAGCTGTGGGGAAGTATCGTGCTGGCGTCCCGGTCAGCCGGCGGCTTCTCGCAGGCCATGCTGGACCGGTTGACGGAGTTCGCGGAGCTCGTCGAAATTGCCATCGGCAACACCGAGGCATGGTCGGCGTTGGAGCACAGCGCGAGTACGGACCCCTTGACCGGGCTCCTGAACCGCCGCGCCTTCGAAGCCGGACTGTCGCGTGAACTGGCGGCTGCTGACGTCCACGGTTCCCGGCTGAGCGTCGTCGTCCTGGATATCGACCACTTCAAGAGGGTCAACGACTCATTCGGCCACCAGGTGGGCGACGAAGTGCTCGTTGAGGTGACCCGCAGGCTCGGGCGGACGGCACGACGCGGGGAGCTCCTGGGCCGCCTCGGCGGCGAGGAATTCCTGTGGCTGCTTCCCGGAAGTGGCGGCGAGGACGCCTGGCGGGCCGCCGAACGGGCCCGCCTGGCTATAGAGTCCGTGCCGTTCGACGGAGTGGGAACCCTCACGGTGTCGGCCGGGGTCTGCGAACTCGCCGACGCCGATGCGAACCGCCTGATCAACTGCGCCGACCAGGCCCTGTACCGAGCCAAACAACTGGGCCGCAACAACAGCGTCCGCTATCGGAACCCCGGCACGGCTGGCTAGACGCCGAGTTCTTCCTTGAGCGCCGCGACATGGCCCTGGGCCTTGACCTGGTACTGCGTCAATTTCACTTTGCCTTCGGGGTCGAGGACTACCGTGGAGCGGACGATGCCCTCGGTGACCTCGCCGTTGACCAGCTTCTCGCCCCAGGCCCCATAGGCGAGGGCCACGGCATGGTCCTCGTCGGCCAGGAGCGGGAAGGTCAGGGCGAAGTCGCCGGTGAACTCTGCGAGGGCTCCGGGGGCGTCGGGCGAGATCCCCAGGACCTCGTAGCCGGAGCCTTGCAGGGAGGAGAGGCTGTCGCGGAAATCGCAGGCCTCGGTGGTGCAGCCGGGCGTCGCGGCCTGCGGATAGAAGTACACGATGACGTTCTTGCCGCGGTAATCGGCGAGGGACACCTTCCGCCCATCAGCGTCCGGCAGGGTGAAGTCCGGTGCGGGCGTGCCGGGCTGAAGCTTTACGGTGACATTCTGGCTCATGGGGATCCTTCGGAAGATGGAAAACGGGGCTGCCATGCACAACACCGCTGGCAATTGCCGTATTCCGGCGCTGGTGCGCGGCGCGCGGACCGGGGCGGGTTGGGGCCTGTCGGGCTCCTCGAACCGTCGGCCGCCCAGTCCGCAGGGTTCACGTTACTGTGGGAAAGTGACCCGTTCCCCTCGCGAAAGGCAGCCCCATGAGTGATCCGCAGGACAGCAGCAACGACCCGGCCGATCTTCGCGGACCCGGTGACCCGGACGCCGTCGAAGCCCCGCACCCCCACGCGGAAGCCGGACAGGCCGGGAATATCCGCGAGGAGCAGCTGACCCAGGCCGCCGGCACAGTTCCCGCCGCCTACGTGGGATCCGGCGACCCTGATGCGATGGACAAGCCAGAAGACGCGGCCGATGCCGGCATGTGGGACGAAGACGCCTGAAATCGGGCTCGGCCGGCCGGTGACAGCTGGTTCATAGCCCGGGCACAGCCGGACCGGCTAGCTTGAAAGCACCATGGAAGAACCCGCACTCCACCAGCCAAGCCGCCGGCAGCTCACCCAGGGCACCTCGCCCAGGCCACCGCGTTCCCGCCGGTTCCGCTCCCTTCGCACAGCCCTGCTGACGCTGTGCGCTGCCGTCCTGGCGGTTGCGCTTTCCGCAGGCATCCACTCCGCCGCGGACGCCCGCTCAGCGGCAACCAGCCCGGTGGCCAGTGTTCCCTCCGCCACGGCTTCGGCGGCGGAGGCGATGCCGGGCCCCGTGGTGTCGTCCGGACCTGTCGACGCTGAGCTGGACACGGAAATCAGCAGCATCATTGACGCCCACGGCGAATACCAGATCGGCGTCGCCCTCCTTGACCTCTCCGGCGGAACCGTCCACGAGTACGGTGTGCAGGAGGCCTTCGTCGCGGCCAGCACGGCGAAGGTCCTGGCCGCCGAGGCGTACTACAACCTGACCGAATCCGGCGCGGCCTCCCTGGCGGATCCGCTGGGGGACTACACCGCGGAATTCCAGCTCCAGGAAATGATCCAGCAGAGCGACAACGACTCCTGGTCGCTGATCATGGACGCGGTAGGGCACGCGGAGCTGACGGACTACGCGGCCTCGATTGGTGTGGACTATGACCCGGAAACCAACACCCTGACTGCCTCAGAAATGGCCCGGATCCTGGCGGGACTCTACGGCGGAGACTTGCTGGATGGGCAGGACACCGCACAGCTGCTGGGCTTGATGCAGGACACTAACTACGAGACGCTCATTCCCGCCGCTGTCCCCGCCGGCGTCAGGGTCTTCCACAAGTACGGCCTGCTCGGCGGGGAACTCCACGACGCGGCCATCCTCGAGAAGGACGGCCGCGCCTACGCCTTCGTCGTCTACACCAAGGGCGAGGACCTGTTGTCGGTGCCGGACCGCACCGAGGTCATCCACCAGCTCACTGCGGCCGTCACCGACGCCTTGTTCTAGGCAGGTTGGGGCCGGTACCAGCGGCGGGCGTGCGGTCCGGGGCGGGAGGTTGACGCTACTTGGCGAGGAAGCCGAGCAGCGCCTCGTTGACCTCGGCCGCATGGGTCCACAGCATCCCGTGCGGGGCGCCCTCGATCTCGAGGTACTCGGCGGCCGGCAGGGCCTTGGCGAACTCGCGCCCGGTCGAGTCGATCGGCAGGATGTTGTCCGCCGTGCCGTGGACAATCAGCGCGGGGACATCGATCTTCGGGATGTCCTTGCGGAAATCGGTCAACCAGGTGGGCTGCGCCGCCACCGAGGCCGTGGGACCGCCCGAGGTGGCAAGGTTCCAGCCGGCACGCATCACTTCCTCGCTGAGCCGCGGAGTGCCAAGGAAGGTGTCGCTGTTGTAGAAGTTCTTGAAGAAGTCGGTGAAGAAGGCGTACCGGTCCGCGGTCACAGCCTCCGTCAGGCCATCGAAGACCGATTGCGGGACGCCGGTGGGGTTGTCCTCGGCCTGCAGCAGGTAGGGCTCCAGTGAGCCGAGGAACACGGCCTTGGCCACCCGGGCGGAGCCGTAGCTGCCGAGATAGCGGCCCACTTCGCCGGTGCCCATCGAGAAGCCGACCAGCACGACGTCATCGAGGTCCAGGGCGGTGAGGAGCGTGTTGAGGTCGGCCGTGAAGGTGTCGTAGTCGTAACCTTCGGTGGGCTTGCTGGACTTGCCGAAGCCCCGGCGGTCATAGGTGATGACGCGGTACCCGGCGCCCAGCAGGGCCGCGGTCTGCTTCTCCCAGGAGGATCCGTCCAGCGGGTAGCCGTGGATCAGAACCACCGGCTGCCCGGCCCCGTGGTCCTCGTAGTACAGCTCGACGTCGGTGCTGTTCTCGGTGCCAACCTTGATGTAAGCCATGTAAGCAGTCCTCTCGGTACGGTCTGAAGTCGGTACGTGCGCGTCCCAGCGATGGGGCCACTAAAAGGGCCAACGTCTCCGTCCGGTTTGGTGTTCCCGGCCACGCGAACCCCCGCAGATAGTTACCCCGCAGGCAGTCAGCCCCGAACCGATGCCACCCCGGCGGCGGGGAGCGGCTCACCGTCTTCTGCAGGGTGGCTCAGGAATTCCTCGGCAAGGGTGCCCCACGGCGGCCGGAAGGAATAGAGGCAACCCAGCCGCAGCCGTGTCGCGTTCGCGTAGGCATTGAAGCGCGCCGGGGTGACCCGAAGTTCGTCGACAGCCGCGAGAACGTGGCGTTGGGCGGCCTGGTACCGCGCGGCGGTCAAGCGGCCCTGACCCAGGCGCAGCTGAAGATGAACGGAAAGGTTAGCGAGGTCGGCCGCGGCTTCGGCGCGCGCCGCCTCGTCGAAGTCCAGCAACGCCAGCGAAGCTTCCGGGCCGGCAGCGAAGATCTGCTTGTCGTGGAGGTCTCCATGGGACCACACGGGGGGATCAGGTTCGGTCCCGAGCAGCTGAGCAGCGATCTGCCTTGCCGCCGCGCGGACGGCATTTCGCTGGGCTTCGGCCTCCGGAACGTTCTGGGCGTGCAGCAGCCACAGGTGCACCAGGCGTTGCATGTTCTCCAGCTCGACGGCGGCATTGCGGGGCGGGAGCGCCTCGAGGGCGGGACGGTGCGCGGCAGAGCCGGCCCGGCATTGCTGCCGGACCCAGGCTTGGGACCATTTTTGCCAGGCTGTTTCGAACCAGGTATCGCTGACCGCGGAGTCGTTTCCGAGTTCAAACAGGGAGCGGCCGGGGAGGCCGCTGAGGGTGAGGCAGCCCGGCGTGAAGGAGACGATTTCGGGTGCGAGGAAGTCCTCAGAGTCCAGGAGTTCAACCGTCCCGGCGTGCCGGGCCATGGAATCGACGGACCTGCTGGACCGGAAGATCTTGGAATAGCGGTCGCCGGCCCGGACCACGGCACGCATGTGGGCACGGTGCACCACCACCTCGCCGTTCCGTGCCAGTTGTGCCAAAGCGTGCAGGCGGGGGTCCCTGCCTTTTGGCAGCAGCTCCAACTGTCCGGCCCGGAGGTGGGCTGCCCGGACCCCTGCCCGGTCCGGTGCCGTCAGCTCCAAGACGTAGTGGCCTGCGGTTTCGGCGGGCCAGGCCCGCCGGACCAGCAGGCTTGTGCCGTTCTTGTCCGGTACGGCGACCGGAACCGGGGGGTGCCAGCTCATGTCATCAGCTCCTGAGCCCGGCGGCCACGGTGCACGGCGCGTGCGGTGAGAATGTCGAGGGCCATGGACGAGCGCCGGGGCAGCGGGGAACATGCCTTACGCAGCCAGACGACGTCGGAATAGGTCTGGAACCGGCCCGGACTGACGTGCAGTTCTTCGGCGGCGGCCAGAATCTGATTGTGCACCGTCAGGTACCGTGCCGGCGTTATCCGGCTCTTCCGCACGCGAAGTTCCAGGAGAACATCCATATTGGCGAGGTCCCGGGCGGCCTCGGCTTGGGCCGTGTCGTCAAAATCCAGCAACCCGAGCGGCGCCGCACCGCCCGTGGTGAGGATTTGGTTGTCGTGAAGATCCCCGTGGGACCAGACCAGCGGATCGGGTTCCGCTTCGAGCAGGTCCCGCGCCACCTCTTCCGCCCGGGCCCACAACGCCTCGCCTTGCGCCGACGCTTCGGGAACGTTTTTGTAGTGGCGCAGCCAGCGGTTCACCCACCGCCACAAATCCGACACTTCGGCCTCCGGCGGATGAAGCGGCAGGGTGCCGAGGGCTCGCCGCCTGGCGGCGTCGTAGCGGCCGCCCACCTGGGCGGTCCAGGCCTGCGTCCATTTGTCCCACGCCCGGGCCAGAGCTTCGTCGCTGACCGTCGTCGTATCCAGGCCCAGGTCCCCCAAAGTCCGTCCGGGGACAGTACTGAAAACGAGGACGTCGGGGGAGCTGCGAAGAATTTTGGGTACGTCGAAGATATTGGGTGCCAGGACAAGGTCCGTCTGTGCGCAGCGTTCGGCGGGGACCACGGCGGCGCCGGGCTCGAAGATCTTGATGTAGCAGCCGTCCGCCCGGATGACGGCCCGTTTGTGGGGCCGGTGGCAGATTACTACACCTTGCCGCGCCTCCTCCTGGAATGCCGGCAGTCCCGGGTCGTAGCCGGACAGGAGCTCAAAGTGTCCGGAGCGGAGCTGGGCTCCGCGGACGCCCGGCTGTCCGGGCGCCACGACCTCCAGGGCGTAGTCGCCCGGTGTCCGGTCCGCCCACGCCCGGTGGATGTGCCAGGTCCGGCCGGACCCGTCGACGGCGGTCTGCGGGACCGGTGGAAGCCAGCTCATGGGATCAACTCCTGGGCCCGTTCAAGGTGCCGGGACATTTCGCCGGCCCACTCCGGCCTCCGGTCCCTGAACGGATCAACGATGTTCGCGAAGAACCGGACCGCCGCCCACGCGTCCACTGCCGGGGGCGTGAACCGGCCGCCCGCCTCGATGTAGCCTTCCATCAGATGTTGGGTGTGCTGGGTGGTCAGCGCGGTCCCTCTCCAGTGGCTGATTTCCTCGACCGCTGCAAAGGAACCCAGATCGGATTCCGGGGTCCCAACGCGCGCGCGGTCGAAGTCGATCAGGCGGATGTCGGTTCCGCTGACCAGCACCTGGTCCGCGGAGAAATCCCCGTGGACCTGGGCGGCGGTCCCACCATCCGGGGCTCCATCCAGCTGGCGGCGGATCCGGTCTGCGACCTTGGCGGCCGGCGGCCCGAGCGCGGGCAAGAGGGAAACGACCATAGAGCAGGTTGCCTCCAACTGAAGCCGAAGCGCTTCGGACTGCGTTGCAGGGCCGGACTCAACCTCGGAGGGCATGCCATGGAGCCGTGCGAGGGCCTCTCCCGCGAGGCGGGCACCTTCCGGGCCGGCGCTCGCGGTCAGGTCCCGATCGCCCCACACGGGGCTGGCGCTGGTGCCGTGTCTGGCCAATCCTTCCCCGCTGAGCCGGGGAAGCACCGGAACCCCGTGCCGCCGCAGCCGCTGATGGAACAGCAGGTCCGCATCCTCGTCGGCGGGCAGGGCCGCGGTCTTGATCACAACGGGAGCATCCGGAGAACCTGCCAGCAGAACCAGCCGCCGCTCGGGCTTGTAGCGCAGTACCCGGGTGGTGCCGCTAAGCAGTCCTTGTCCGGGTGCGTGGGCCACGCCGAGCCGTTCGAGTCCGTGCTCTCCCAGCCACCGCAGGTTCTTCCGTAAGGCCCAGTCGTCCTCGATGCCGCCCACGGCCATGATCGCGTCCGTGTGCGGCAGGGGTAGCCGGATGAGGCGAACGCCTCCGCCACTCCGCGCCGAGGAGCGCGCACGGCCTTCCAACTTGACGTTGCTCGCCGTGCTGAGAGCCCAGCCGTAACTTCCCCCGCCTTTGCCGGTGCGCAGGAACGCAACCAGCAACGAGGTGTGTGGCTTGTACCGGACCCGGGTGACTTGGAGTGCTTCGCCCACCAGCTCGGAGAGGGCGTCGTCGTCGAGCATGGCTGCAAGGCAGGGGAGTTCCGCGTCGCGGCCGGCGAGCGCGAGGTCGGCGTGCCGCCATTGCGTCCGGAGTGCGTTCACGTCCTAACCTCCAGGCCGGATGTGGCCGGCCCTACCCGGCGGGCCGGGGCGGGGGCAGGCGCGGTTCCCATCCATTTGGCGAAGTGGCTCCCGGGGTCCTGGAGCAGCTCCAGCGGGCGGCCCTCTTCGATAATGCGGCCTTCCTCGAGCCAAATCACCCGGTCGCAGGCGCGTGCGGCGAAGGCATCGTGGGTGATGGTGATCGTCGTCCGTTCCCGGGTCAGGACCTCGAGGGCGTCCAGGATGGATTCGCGGGACGCCGGGTCCAATCCGGCCGTCGCCTCATCGAGGATGACGATGGGTGCCTGCCGGAGGATCGCGCGGGCGATCGCAAGCCGCTGGCGTTGGCCGCCGGAGAGATCCTTGGCGGCTTCTGCCAGAAGGGTGTCATAGCCTTTGGGGAGTTCGCGGATAAAGCCGTCCGCCTGGGCCAGCCTGGCGGCCTGTGCAATGTCCTCGTCGGAGGCCTCGAGGCGCCCGAACTTGATGTTCTCCTTGACCGTGGTGCCGAAGAGCACGGAGTCCTGCAGCAGGATTGAGACGTGGGAGCGCACGGAGGCGATCTGGAGTTCCCGCAGGTCCTCTCCCCCCACCCGGACCACGCCCGAGGTGGGGTCGATCATCCGCAGGACCAGGCTGGCCAACGTCGATTTCCCGGCCCCGGACGGGCCAAGGATGGCCAGATGCTCCCCGGCCGGGATGTGCAGGTTGATCTTCTGGAGCACGGTGGTCCCCTCGCCGTGACCGGCGAAGACGTTCTCGAACGTGATGTCCGGGTTCCGGCTCTGCAACGGACGGGCGTTCGGGGCCTCAGGCAGGTCGGTCTGGGCCTCGAGGAGGTCCGCGACGCGCTCGCCCGAGGCAGTGGCCTTGGCGATCCGGCTGGTCTGCTTGGCCAGGTCCTTCAGCGGCCGCATCCCGGTCTTCAGGTAGGTGAGGAAGATGATGAGGTCCCCGGGGCTGAGCGAGTGGTTCAGTACGCGCCAGCCGCCTCCGGCCAGCACAATCGCGGTGGCGAGGCCGATCAGGACATCCGTGCGGCGCGACAGGCTGGCGGTCAGCCGCATGGCGGCAACGCCCGTGCCCGTGGCGGCATTGTTGGAGTGCCGGAAGCTGGAACTGATGGTGTCCTCGAGTCCGTAGGCCTGTACTTCGCGCATGGCTCCGAGGGTCTGGCTAGCGGTGGTGGCCAACGCGCTTTCACCCTTGCGGGACTTGCGGGCCGCAGCGGTGATCGGTCCGGAACTCCGGTGGGAGAGCACGGCGAATATCCCGGTGGATACAAAGACGACCAGGGCCAGCAGGGGATCCAGCCAAAACATGATGAGGGTCATGGCGACGAGCGTCACTATGTTTCCCACCATGGGCAGTCCCGCGTGGACCGCCACGTCCTGGAGGCGGGAGACGTCGCTCACGAGGCGCTGGACGGTGTCGCCGGACGAGGCCCGTGTGTGGTGCCGCATGGACAGGCCCTGAACGTGGCGGAAGGTTTGGGCTCTCAGATCGGCTGCGACCTTGGATCCGATCGTGGCGAACGCGATGGCGGACCAGTAATTGGCGATGGCCCGCAGGACGCTGATGACCACAATCGCGCCCCCGCACAGCAGCATGGTCTCCAGGCTGGCCTCCATGGTGGGCCCGGGCCTCTTGATGGTTGCGCCCAGCGAACGTGACACCGAATCGATCACCATCTTCACCGGCCACGGCTCCAGCAGGCGGAGCAGGACGCCTACCATCATGGCCACGAATCCCCAGGTCATCAGGAGCCGGTGCCCGCGAAGATGCGGCATGGCACAGCGAAGGGTGCGGCGCAGCCCGGATTCAGGTTTACTGCCGTGCCGCCGGCGCAGGTGCCAGGCGCGGCGCGTCCCGTCTGGCGGTGAAGGACTGGACTTCTTGCTCACTGGGTGGCCGCCCTCCGGATCGGGGGCAGGCAGTGGGTGATGCGAGTGAGTACGCCGTCCCAACTGAAATGCTGCTCGGCGTCTGCGCGTGCGGACGTGCCGAGGCGTTCGCGAAGGGCGGGATCCCCTGCGAGCAGGATGAGGGCCTCAGCCACTGCGGCTGGTTCTCCGGGCGGCACCAGGATCCCCGTTCGCCCGTGTTCCAGGATGGACGGGATCTGGCCCACGGCACTGGCGATGATGGGCAGCGCGGCCGCCATGTATTCATAGACCTTCAGCGGAGAGAAGTAATCGTCCTGGCCGGCGACGTCGGCGGGGTAGGGGGCTGCCCCGGCGTCGGCGTCGTCGAGGAGCCCTGGCACGGCGTCAGGTGGCACCGCCCCGGTGAATCGGGCTTCCACGCCAAGCGTGGCGGCGAGCCGTTCGAGGTCCTCACGGACCGGTCCGTTCCCTATCACCAGCGCCCGCCAGCGGTTAGCGGGGTCCGGTGTCTGCGCATTGGCCAGGGCCACTCCATGCAAAAGGCCCGGTACGCCGTGCCACGGCTTGAGCGTGCCGACGAAGGCGACAGTGAGGTGGTTCGGGCTGCGCCGGCCGGGCTGGCGCGGGGTGATCCGGTGGATGTTGACGCCGTTGGGCACCAGCACCGTCCGTGCGGACGGTACCCGCTGCAGAACCCAGCGGACCACAGGTTCGGAGACGCAGGCGACGACGTCGGCCGTTCTCGCATTTCGCCGCAAAACGGTCTCGGCCTTCTTGACGTCCACCAGTTGGCGGTACCGCTGCTGCTCCTCGATCAGCGGGGCGTTGATTTCGAGCACCGACGGGATGTCCAGCACGGGGGCAAGCACGGACAGTGCCGGGCTGAACAGTGAATAGCGTTCGTAAATCAGGCCGCAGCCGCGGTGGAGCACTTCGTCAACGAGGGCCAGCGCGGCGTCCTCGATGGCCTGCTCCCTTGCGGCACCGGCCGTGGCCGACTTCGGGGTGACCTCGACGACGTCGAGATCGGCCAGATCGGCGGGCCGGTCCGTTCCGCGGCGCGCGCAGTAGACCGTGACGTCGGCACCGGTGCCGCGCCACGCCCGGACGATCTCCTGGACGTGGACCGAGGAGCCCTTCGTGCCGAAGACCGGCACCCCTGGGTCTGCGCAAAAGTAGGCCACGCGTGTCATGCGACTTGCCTCTCCGGGCGGGAGAGGGACCTGAGGAGTTCGGCCTGGCGGCGGACGTCGTAGTCCTCCTCGACCAGGGCGCGGGCATTGCGGGCCAGAGCCGCCCTGTCGGTGCCGGGGGAAACGAGGGTGCGGACAGCACGGGCCAGCGCGTGCGGGTTTCCCGGCCGGACGAGGACCCCGGTGGAGCCGTTGCGGATGGCCTCCGGAATCCCGGTGACCGACGTGCTGACGCAGGGCACTCCCGTGGCCATGGCTTCCAGCAGGACGGTGGGCATGCCGTCGGCGTTGCCGTCGGCACCGACGACGCAGGGCGCCACGAAGACATCGGCGGAGTCGAGCAGTTCGTGGATCTGGTCCTGGGTCTGGGGCCCGATCAGGCGGACGTTGTCCTGGAGCCGGAGCTGCCCGATGCTCGCCTCCAGCTCCTCGGCCAGAATGCCGGTCCCTGCGATGCGCAGCTCCAGCTTGACGCCCCGTTCCAGGAGTTCGGCGGCGGCCGGCAGCAAATGCTGGAACCCCTTCTTCTCCACCAGGCGCCCCACCGCGGCGATGCGCAGCGTGGTGCCGGGCGGGCGAGGATCCCGGTACGGGAACCGCTCCAGCTCCAGTCCGTTGCGCACCAGGTGCAGCCGGGACGTGGAGGCCGGGAAACGGCGGCGCAGGTAGCGCAGGTTGAAGCGGCTGATGGTGACGGCGTGGTGGGCCTTCTCGAGCTTCAGCTGCAGGTCCTCGTCGCGGACCGACTCATGGAAAATGTCCACCGCGTGCGCGGTGAAGGAGAACGGGATGCCGGTGATGGCCGAGGTCAGCCGTGCCACCGTGGCGGCGCCGGACGCGAAGTGTACGTGCATGTGCCGGATGTTCCGGTTCTGCAGGGCCGTGGCTAAACTGACGGCCTGGATGGCGTCGTCCGCAGTGGCGGCGGCAAGTTCGCCAAGGTTGCGGCTCAGGGCCGGCATGAGTCCGGCTGCCGCAGCCTTTTGCAGGCAGTCCCACAGGGCCACGGTCTTAATTGGCCGGTCGATGTAGGTCACAGGAGCCTGTACCCGGGCGAGCTCGGAGTGGAACCGGGCATCGGTGGTAGGCCGCAGGGAGAAAATTTCGATCCGGTCCCCGGCGGCTTCCCGTGCCAGGATCTCGGAAACGATGAACGTCTCCGAGAAGCGCGGATACATCTTCAGGACGTAGGCCGTCCCAGGTTCAGACGGCAACACGGGCGGCACTTCCCTTCGCGGCTGCGGGGACCTCGACGACGTTTGCCTCCGCTTCGTCCGCGGCGACGCCCGCGGCCACTGCCGTCTGCAGCAGACCGGCGGCCAGCTGCGGGACCCGGATCAGCCCGTCCAGGACCGCCCGCCGCCGGTCCACCGTGGTACCGAGGCGCGAGGCCCACCAATCGGCCAGGATCTCCGGGGTCAGGGTGTCGATCTCGTGCTGTTCCAGATAGCCGGCCTTGGCGAGGGAGTTGGCCCGGATGCGCTGTTCGGCCCGCGACTCGGTGCGGGGGACGATGAGGGCGGGGACGCTGGTGCTCAGAATTTCGCACACCGTGTTGTACCCGCCCATCGCCACGACGGCGGCAGCGTGACGGAGGTGGAAGACGATGTCGTTCAGGGCAGGGACCACCTTGACCCCTGGGCGGGCATGGCGGGCCAGGTCCTCGAACTCCTCAACGGGCATCTGCGGGCCGGCCACAACCAGATGGCCCAGCCCGGCCGGGACCGGTGCCGCGACCGCGAGCCGCGCGAGGGCGTGGCCGTCCGAGCCGCCGCCCACTGTGGTCATCACGTAGGGGCCGTCCATACAACTGGTGCCGGAGACCGAGGGACGCCCGGTGGCCAGGTAGCCGGTGTACCGAATGAGCTTGCGCAGCGAAAACGGGATCTCGCCGGATGCCACCGGATCGTGGATGGCAGGGTCGCCGTAGACCCAGATTGCGTCGAAAAGAGACTTGACCATCCGTGCTCCACCGAAGCGGGCCCATTCGGTAAAGGCTGGGTCCGGGGCATCGAGGACTTCACGAAGGCCCAGCACCACGCGAACCGGGCCCTCGGCCCGGGCATGCCGCAGGGCACTTTCCAGTTCCCGGTGGACGCCGGTGGCATGGCGGTCCACGATCACCAGGTCGGGGCGGAAGCCCGCCAGTACCCCGTGCAACAGCCTCGAACGCAGGGACACGAGCTCGGCCATGGGCAGGCTGAGATTCCGGGGCAGGTAGCCCTCGGGGCTCTTCCCGATGCCGGGAAGCAGCACCCAGTCCCAGCCCTCGGGGGCAGGGAACCCGGGGGCGTGCGCTGTGCCGGTGATGAGGATACCGGTGACGGGGCGGCCGGTCAGCCCCGGGAGTTGATTGGCAAGCGCGTGGGCCAGCACCAGGTTTCGGCGCACGTGGCCCAGGCCCACTGAATCATGTGAGTAAAGCACTATCCGCAGTGGCTCCACGGTCATCCTCCCCGCTTCTTCTTAGCTACAGCTTGGAGCCGCAGGGTGAGGAAACGATGAGGGGAAGATTAATGATTTTTCATCAACTGCGCGGTGCTGCTCTGCGCGGTGCTGCTCAGAGCCGTGCACCGACAGGCTGGAGCGGGATCCGGACCAAGAACCGGGATCCGTGACCGTACTCGGATTCGACGCCGGCGTTCCCGCCATGCGCTTCGGCAATGGCGGTGACGATTGCCAGGCCCAGTCCGGATCCCTCCTGTCCGCGGCCAGGGTGGGCTCGGCCGAACCGCTCGAAGATCCGCTGCTGGTCCTCCGGAGCGATTCCCGTCCCGGTGTCACGCACCCACAGCAGCAGCGTGTCCGCTTCTGGCAGCGGCGAGCCGTCGAGCGCCGCCGTGCCGTCAGGCAGCGGCGAGCCGTCCGGCGCCGTCGAACTTTCCAGCCGGCTGCCGAGGGCGATCGTGGAGGACGGCCCGGTGTATTTGACCGCATTGGCGGCCAGCTGGACCAGAGCTTGGGTGATCCGCTGCGGGTCCGCCTCCAGCATCACCTCGGCCGACTCGTCCAGTTGCCAGTGGCGGTCCGCGAGGACGTGGACTTTCTCCATCACCTGATGGAGGAAGTCGGGGAACCGGACGGGCTGCTTCCTGAGGAAGTCGGGGCGGCCGGCGTTGGCCAGCAGGAGCAGGTCGTCCACGAGCCGCTGCATCCGGTCCACTTCCTCGAGCAGGACGTCCCTCGTGGCCGTCACATCGCCCGGGTCGTCCACAGCCACGAGTTCCAGGTGGCCACGGAGGATCGTCAGCGGAGTCCGCAGCTCATGGCCCGCGTCGTCCAAAAACTTTTGCTGCTGCTGCGCTCCCTCGTCCAGCCGTTCCAGCATGGTGTTGAAGGTCTTCATGAGCAGCGTGACATCATCCGCGCCGTTGCGGACTTCCACCCGCTGTGTCATGTCCTCGGGACTGACCACCCGGGTGGCTTCGCGCAGCCGGCGCAGCGGGTAAAGAAGCCTGCCGGCCACCGTGCCTCCGAGAAGGGCGGCAGCGAGCAGCGTGCCGGCAGCGACCAGGACGTAGGTGTGGATTGAGGACACGAGATGTTCCTGTAGGTCCCCGGTGTCCCGTCCGACCAACAGATAGGTCACCGGTCCGGGCGGTCCCTTTACCGGCACGACGGCGGCCCGGAAGTGCCGCCCTTCGGCGCCGAAGTCGCCGAAGGCCGCGTCGCCAGCACCTGTCAGGGCCACGGCCGCGACGTGCATGTCCTCGTTGAGAAGGTTCTCTTCGGGGCTGCCGTCCACGGTCCATTCGATCTTCCCTTCGGTGATGCCGGCCATCACCTCGTTGCTGCGGGGCTCGATATCCTCGGCGGCCTCATGGAGCCCGTGCTTGAGGGTCTCCCGGTCCGACCGCTCGTTGCTCGGTACCAGCTTGACCACGGCATGGGCCTTGTCCAGGAGGGCCTGGTCCACTCTGGTATCAGAGTCCTGGAACTGGACCGCAAAGGTGATGAACCCGGCGACCACCAACCCTGCGAGCATCATGAGCAGCATTGCCGCGACCACGCGGAAGCGCACGGAATGCGCCCGGGCGCTCCAGCCGGACCGTTCCGGGTCCCGGCCGGGCGGTGGAGCAGGCGGTGTGGCCCGCGCGGCCCGGGCGCTTTCCCGCAGCCGGCTCAAGGTGACGGTCACTGATTCATCTTCTTTCTAGCCGAGGCGGTATCCGGCGCCGCGGGTGGTGACGATATGGTCGGCGCCAAGCTTCATCCGTAGCTGGCGCACATACACATCCACCACGTTGGAAGTGCCGTCAAAGTCGTAGCCCCACACGCGGCTCAGGAGTTGTTGCCGGCTCAGGACCTGCCCCGGGTGGAGCAAGAACATCTCGACCAGCGCGAACTCGCGGGCCGAAAGTTCCACGGTTTTGTCCCCGATGCTCACCGAGTGGGTGTGCAGGTTGAGTTCCAGTGCGCCGTAGCGAAGGACGTTGCCCACGGGCGGATCCCCGTTTTCCCCCGGCCGCAGCCGGGCCCTGATCCGGGCGACGAGTTCCTCAAAGCGGAAAGGCTTAACCATGTAGTCATCCGCGCCGCCCTCCAGCGCGGCCACGGTGTCCGCGGCGGAGCCGCGGGCTGTCAGGAAAATCACCGGGATGCCAATCTGCGCCTGGCGCAAGGTCGACAGGACCGTGAAGCCGTCCAGACGGGGGAGCCCGACGTCGAGCAGCAGGAGGTCGAATTCGCCACTTGACGCGTAGTCCACGGCTTTCACGCCATCCGCGACGACTGTGGGCGCGTAACCGGCCGCCCGCAGCCCCTTCTCAATGAACCGGGAGATACGTTCTTCGTCTTCGGCAATAAGTATTCGGATCACGTGACCCCCTGGAAGGCCCGGGTCTCCGGCACCGGCCGGAGGTTCGTCGTTCTCGCTCCTGGCACTATTTCCGGATTCTCAGGCCGACTCCAAAACTGCGGCGTCTCCTGCACGTGAGCTGGGAGGTATCCCGAGGCCCCAGCAGCCTCGATGCGCCCGGGTTGCGGGCGTGGAGCGGACACGGTTAGTGTCCGTGTACGATTTTCCGGCGTCCGTTATGAGCGTTGGATCCGGTTCCCTTATCTTGCTCCTAGATGCCTGCGGGCGCCACCCTTCACGGAAAGCTTTTCGGAGGACTGGTGCGGCACGGAAAGGCCTGCCGAGGGCCGGCCCCGGCTAGCACCCGCCGCGGTAGGTCGACCTAACCCTTCCGCCAGTCGTGGCCCGTGATGTGCGAACCGGCCTGCGGGCCCATCTGCAGCATGCCGCCGTCCACTGCCCACGAAGCGCCCGTGACATAGCTCGAGGCGGGGGAGGCCAGGAACGCGATGACGGCCGCTACTTCCCGGGCGTCTCCCGGCCTTCCCAGGGGAACGCCGGGCCGGTCGGTCTTCGTCGGGTCCTGGTCCGTCTGCCCGGTCATGGGAGTGGCGATCTCGCCTGGCGCCACGTTGTTGGCCGTGATGCCGTACTCGGCGAGCTCCAGGGCCATGGTCTTGATCAGCCCGCCCAGACCGTGCTTGGACGCGTCATAGGCCGCGGCGCCGACCCTCGGCTGGAACTCATGGACGCTGGTGACGGCAATGATGCGTCCGCCCCGGCCCTGCTGGACCATGCGCCGGGCCGCGGCCTGCAGGCAGACGAAGGCGCCGTTGAGGTTGGTATCCAAAGTCCGCATCCAGGTGTCGACGTCGAGGTCCAGAAACTTCACGCCGTCGCCGGTGCCGGCATTGTTCACGAACACGTCCACCCCGCCCAGCTCGTCGGCCAGCTCATCGATCGTGGCCGCGGCGCCGCGGACATCGGTGGTGTCCAGACGCCGCACCACGGCCCGGGCTCCCAGGCCGCGGACCTCATCGGCAGTCTCCTCGGCGCCCTGCTGGTCCGAATGCCAGGTGACCCCCACGTCCAATCCGGACTTCGCCAGGGCCACGGCCGTGGCGCGGCCTATGCCGGAATCCGAACCGGTGACGATCGCCGTGGCGGGCAGGAAGCTGGTGGTGTCTTCCATGGGGCAGCCTTTCGTGAGGAAGTTTCCGGAACCGGGAACGCCTTCACGCTAGGGGCATTGGCCCGGGGGACACAAGAGACGGCAGCAGTCAGTTCCTGCGCCGTTGACTGCCGGCTCCGTTAGCTTCCGAACCCTTAGCTACCGAATAGCGTCCCGCAGACGGTGCGCGTCAGCTCGTGGATGACGGCCAGCCGCTCCTCGCTTTCGACCGCGTCCTCGCCCCACGTGTAGATGACCAAGGAGTAGGAGCGGCCATCGGCGCTCAGGATGGACGCATCGTGGACGTACCCCTCTACCTCGCCGTACTTGTGCTGCACCGTGATCTCCGGGTCCACCGCGGCCGGGATGAGGCGCTCATTGTTGGTCTGCTGCATGTAGCCCAGCAGTTCCTCAGTGTGCTCCGGGTTGAGCAGCGTCCCGGTTGAAAGCTGCCGGAGCAGGAGCGCCATGTCCCCCGGTGCCACAAGGTTCTGTTCCGGGTCGTACTGCAGGCCCACCGACGCCGCGTACTCGATCAATCGGGGGTAGCCGATGTCCTGCATGAGCAGCAGCCAGGAATCGTCGCTGCTGGTGTTGATCATGGCCTTGAGCTGGAACGCTGCGTCGAAGCTGCCCAGCGGCACGTCGAGGGACTTCTCCCCGGTTTCCACCAGATGGTAGTAGGCGGCAGCGGTGATGATTTTGGCGGTGCTGGCCGCGGAGTAGGGGGTGGCATCGCCGTAGACCGTCGGGTCCCCGCCGCCGTTGTCCACCAGCGCGACGCCGACCCGGTACCCGCCGTGCTCGCTTATGATCCGCTGGATCTCCGCGTCCAGGGCCGCGGAGTTCATGGGATTGGCCGGGACCGGGGCCTCCGCCGCCGCCGGGGCCGGCTGGAACTGGCTCTCCACGGAGGCCAGGAAGTCCGTACGGGGGTCCGGTCCGGTGCGGACGACGGCGGTAGTCAGGGCGGCGAACAGCACAAGGGCGGCGGCAACCCAGACAAGCGGGGCGCGGCTGGAGCCTCCCGACGTCGGGGGCTGCTGCGGTCCGGAGGTGGTCATTGAGTTCAGGATCTTCCGATCAGCGAGGGAGGGGTTTCCTGAACCGTATGCCCCAGCTATTGGCATGTCCAAGCCACACGCGGGTCACTGTTCCAGATTCATCTGAATCCCTCAGTGCGGAAGCAGCCTCTCGCCACCCGGGCCGCCGTGCAGGCGCCTGGTAGGGGTACGGAGCTCCCGCGCCAGGAACCGGTACAGCCCCACCGTCACGGCCTTGAGGAGGAGGAGCACCAGACTGACCGAACCTGCCAAGAGCAGGAGCAGGCCGATGCCGATAAGCAGCGGGAGGTACAAAAGAAAAACACCGAACACCGCCGCGATGTAGCCCGCGGCGTAGGCAATGAAGGTGGTTTGGTCCACCGTGATCCCATCTACAGCCGGATAAGTGGCTCCGGATGCCTGCTGCCGTTCCCCGTTGCAGCGTTGGGTGATGGAAGTCCCGGCCGCTTTCGCTGCCGGAAACCCCTGTGCGGGTGGGTGGCGTGGGTGCATCCCGTCCCGGATCGATATAGGCCGTGAGCTGGTGTCGATGACCTCTACGGGCCTCCCTGGATCCTTGAAGGGGACGGTGCCGGCCGGGGTTGTACCGGCCGATATGGGATTTATAGCACCGCCCTTGTGGACCCGCAAGGGCCTACTGGCCGCCGGATAGGCGGCCTTTGGTACGCGCCGAGGCTCATGGCAAACTCCCAGCAACTGCACGGCAACAGCGGACGTAGACTGGCGTTCGGATCGCTTCGTGAGGCACGTGGCTGGGAGTACGGATGCTCTGGAAACTGCTCGTCGAATATCTGGGGCCGCAGCGGCGGCTGCTGCTCGCCGTCGTCGTCTTCCAGCTGGCGCAGTCCATTGCCTCGCTGTACCTGCCCACCCTCAACGCGGACATCATCGATGAGGGCGTCGCGAAGGGCAACACCGGCTACATCCTGGGCACCGGCGGCGTGATGCTGCTGGTCACCCTGCTGCAGATCGCGTGTGCGATCGCCGCCGTGTACTTCGGCGCGAAGGCCGCAATGGGGATGGGCAGGGACCTGCGCGGCTCAATCTTCAGCCGGGTGGCGGAGTTTTCTGAGCAGGAGGTCACCCGCTTCGGCGCCCCGAGCCTGATCACCCGCTCCACCAACGACGTCCAGCAGGTCCAGCAGCTGGTGCTGATGTCCGCGACCATGATGGTGGCGGCGCCCATGCTCAGCATCGGCGGGGTGATCATGGCGATCCGGCAGGACGCGCAGCTGTCCTGGCTGATCGCGGTGAGCGTGCCCGTGCTGATTATCGGCATCGCGCTGATCATCACCCGGATGGTTCCGCTGTTCCGGCTGATGCAGACCCGGATCGACACCGTGAACCGGGTGCTCCGCGAACAGCTCACCGGCATCCGCGTGGTCCGCGCCTTCGTGCGGGAGGAGATCGAGACCGCCCGCTTCGGGAAAGCCAACGCGGACGTCTCGGACACGGCCCTGCGCGCCGGGCGGCTGATGGCGCTCGCGTTCCCGGTGGTGATGCTGGTGCTGAACGTCTCCAGCGTGGCGGTGATCTGGTTCGGCGCGTTCCGGATTGAGGACGGCTCCATGCAGGTGGGCACCCTGATCGCGTTCCTGAGCTACCTCATGCAGATCCTGATGTCCGTCATGATGGCCACCTTCATGGCGATCATGATTCCGCGCGCGGCGGTCTCGGCGGACCGGATCGGCGAGGTGCTCGGCACCGAGTCCAGCGTCCGGCCGCCGGAGCATCCGGTCAGCTTTGCCGGCCGCACCGGCCGCGGTGAGCTCCAGATGCACGACGTCGGGTTCGCCTACCCGGGTGCCGAGGCCCCGGTCCTCGCCGGGATCAGCTTCACCGCCCGCGCCGGGCAGACGACGGCGATCATCGGCGCCACCGGCTCCGGCAAGACCACGCTAGTGAACCTGATGCCCCGGCTTTTCGACGCGACGGCTGGCGCCGTGCTTATTGATGGCGTGGACGTGCGCGAGCTGCACCCAGACCTGCTCTGGGGGCACATCGGCCTGGTCCCGCAGCGGCCGTACCTGTTCTCCGGCACGGTGCGCAGCAACCTGCTCTACGGCAAACCCGACGCCAGCGAGGACGAACTCTGGCGGGCGCTGGGGATAGCGCAGGCGGAGGACTTCGTCCGGGAGATGGAGGGCGGGCTGGACGCGCCCATCTCGCAGGGCGGCACCAACGTCTCCGGCGGGCAGCGGCAGCGGATCGCGATAGCCCGCGCACTGGTGAAACGGCCCGAGCTCTACATCTTTGACGACTCGTTCTCCTCGCTGGACACCGCCACGGACGCCCGGCTCCGGCAGGCACTCAAACAGCACACCGCCGGCGCCACCCTGGTGATCATCGCCCAGCGGGTCTCCAGCATTCTCGACGCCGAGCAGATCCTGGTGCTCGACGACGGCAGGATCGTCGGGCAGGGCACGCACCTTGAGCTGCTGGAGACCTCGCCGACGTACCAGGAGATCGTGAACTCGCAGCTCGCGGCGGAGGAGGCGGCATGAGTGCCACGGATAGGGCCACCCCCGCGCCGGTGCCCTCGCGGCCCGCCGGCGGCGGGGGCGCCGGGGCGCCCGGCTCGGCGCCCGCCGTCGAACGCATTCCACGGCCCGCAGGTGGGCCAGGCCGCGGCGGACCCTTCGCCGGGATGAACATCCCCGCGGAGAAGGCGATGAACTTCGGGCCCTCGGCCCGGCGGCTGCTGGGCCAGCTGCGTCCGGAACGGCTGTGGCTGGTACTGGTCCTGGTGCTCGCCGTCGTGAGTGTGGCGTTCTCGGTGATCGGGCCGCGGCTCCTAGGCGAGGGCACCAACCTGATCTTCGCGGGCGTCGTGTCCAAGGAGCTGCCGCCCGGGGTGAGCCAGACGGAGCTGATCGCGCAGCTGCGCGCCGCGGGGGAGAACCAGAAAGCGGACATGCTCAGCGCCATGACGCTGACGCCCGGCACCGGGATCGACTTCACCGCCCTGTCCAACGTGCTGCTCTGGGCGCTGGCGCTGTATGTGCTGGCCTCCGCGTTCGGCTGGGTGCAGGCCTATGTCCTTAATGGGGTTGTGCAGCGCACGGTGTTCCGGCTGCGCGAGCGGATCGAGGAGAAGATCAATAAGCTGCCGCTGCGCTACTTCGATTCGATCCAGCGCGGCGAGCTGCTCAGCCGGGTGACCAACGACGTCGACAACATCTCGCAAAGCCTGCAGCAGTCCATCAGCCAGGCCGTGACCTCGCTGCTGACCGTGGCGGGCGTGCTGGTGATGATGCTCCTGCTCTCGCCCACGCTGGCGCTGATTGCGCTGGTGACCATTCCGCTGACGCTCGTGACCACGGCCGTGATTGCCAAGCGCTCGCAGAAGCTGTTCGTGGCGCAGTGGAAGCACACAGGTGAGTTAAATGGGCAGATCGAGGAAACTTACACCGGGCACGCGCTGGTGAAGGTGTTCGGCCGCCAGCGGGAAGTGGAGGAGCGGTTCCGGCAGAAGAACGCGGAGCTGTACCAGGCCAGCTTCGGCGCGCAGTTCATTTCCGGGCTGATCATGCCGGCCATGACGTTCATCGGGAACCTGGTCTATGTGGGGATCGCCGTGGTGGGCGGGCTGCAGGTGGCGTCCGGGGCGATGCAGCTGGGTGATGTGCAGGCGTTCATCCAATACTCGCGGCAGTTCACCCAGCCGCTGGCCCAGCTGGGCTCGATGGCCAACCTGCTGCAGTCCGGGGTGGCGTCGGCGGAGCGGGTGTTCGAGCTGCTGGACACAGACGAGCAGTCGCCGGACCCTGCTGCTGGTGTTGCTCCTTCCGGGGGCCGGGGCCGGCTGGTGTTCGAGGACGTGTCCTTCTCCTATTCACCGGACAAGCCGCTGATCTCTTCCCTGAGCCTGGTGGCCGAGCCGGGGCAGACCGTGGCCATTGTGGGCCCGACCGGGGCGGGCAAGACCACCCTGGTGAACTTGATGATGCGCTTCTACGAGATCGACGCCGGGCGGATCACCCTTGACGGCGTGGACGTCACCGAGATGACCCGCAACGAGCTGCGCTCGCGGATGGGCATGGTGCTGCAGGACACGTGGCTGTTCGGCGGATCCATCCGGGACAACATCGCCTACGGCCGGCCTTCCGCCTCGGAGGAGGAGATCCTGGAGGCGGCCCGCGCGACGTACGTGGACCGCTTCGTCCGGTCCCTGCCCGAGGGCTACGACACGGTGCTCGAAGACGAAGGCTCCAATGTCTCCGCCGGGGAGAAGCAGCTGCTTACGATTGCCCGGGCGTTCCTGGCCCGGCCGTCCGTGCTGATCCTGGACGAGGCCACGAGCTCGGTGGACACCCGCACCGAGGTGCTGGTGCAGAAGGCGATGAGCGCTTTGAGGAGCGACCGGACCAGCTTCGTGATCGCGCACCGTCTCTCCACCATCCGCGACGCCGACCTCATCCTGGTGATGGACGCCGGGCAGATCGTGGAGCAGGGAACTCATACTTCGCTGTTGGCCGCGGGTGGGGCGTACGCGGCACTGTACGCGGCGCAGTTCGCGGCCCCGGTGGCGGAGGTTTGAGCTAGAGTTTGGTTCCAGCCGCTGTTCGTTCGAAAGGCGTTTCGGCTGGTATCGCACTCAAATGCGAGAACGGTAATGCCGACACTAACAACCAAGCTCCCGCTCGTGTTTCCTCACATTGTCGTTGAAGGATCATGCGCTACCTTCAGAGTCCGGCTCGCTCTAAGCCTTGGGTAAGCGCTCTACAACCGTACTGAGAACGTCAAGGGCCTTAGCCCCGAAGGCAGCCTCCGAATTGTCGTTGCTGCCGTTTCCCTCTGACCTACCAAAAGTTCGCTTCAAAAAGTCAACTTTTGCTTCCTCGGCCATCGCCTTGTTGCCAATGTCCGATAGGAACGGGCCAATAGATCTAAGTTCAAGCTCGGTTCGCTTGTAGGTCCGCGCGCTTGTAAGTGCCTGCTGTCCCTTTCTAATCAGGATGGTAGCCACACCTCCGAGTGCCACAGCCAACGATATTTTTAGACCGAGCCAGTTCCAGTTGAAGTCAGATCTGTCGCCGAAAGTCAGAATGGCTACGATTACCAGCCAGGCGACTCCTGCTAGCGCTACCCCAATACCGATCCAAAATGTGCGATTTCCAGAATCCAGCTCTGATTGGGATGAAGACTCAAACTTTTCGGCCAAGATGTGACCTGTAGTCTGTCCTGCGGCGACCTTTGTCTGATCACCGAGGCTGCGGATTTCTTTCAGAGTCTCCTCGCCTGAGTCCTTTTGGTTTTGCAGATCTTCAAGAAAAGGCTCTGTCTGGTTCGATAGTGAATCCAGCTGGTTCTTGATCCATTTTGTGAACTCAGAATCTCGACTTGCCTGGGCCCTGCGGAAGATTTCATCGTGGTTTGTAAAGGCCTCCTCCAGCCGCTGTTTCTCGACGCGGAGCTGCTCCTGCACATTCTTGAGGTCCTGATGTGCTATTTTAGCCGCACTCTCCAACATCTCAATAGAACCAGCGGTTTCCGCTGCCCTCCTACTTGCATTGGTTTGCTCAAACTCAAGCTGCCTGCGAAGCTCCGAAATGACATGCTCAGACTCTTTACGCAAGCTGGAGTACTCCTGCTTTGCTTGTTTTGACAGAGCATTGCTGGACATGGGCGGGCGGTGCCAGGCGCCCATCTGTTCAAAACACCTCTCGGCCGCAGATAGTGCCATCAGCACATACTCGTGCATCGGGGACTCTCTGTACTCGATCAGATGCGAATACACGTCCTGCCAGAGTGCCGCAGCCTCGTCGATCTGCCTCATCGAGTAGAACCTAGGATCGAAGGCGCTGAAGGCTTGGACCTGCTGAGCAATCCAACGAGTTGTCTGGATCGCTTCCAGGGTGTCCAGGCTTCGTTCGTGTTCGGGCGCATCGGTGAGAGTGATGACGTCCTGAACGATCCGCCACAGACGATGGGCGCTAAACTCGGATTCCTTCATATTCTCTATATCTAATCAGTGTCGGGACTAAGCAATTAGCCTGTGACGGAGTTGGTGTCGCTTCTGCGCGAACAAGTGTTGTGCATAATTCGTTGGCTAGCTGTGGTACAACCCCGATAGGGCTGACCTGGCGATTGTGCGCAGCCGGTCAGTTGGATCCTGTCGTGCCCTGGGTCCGGCGGGAACACAGCGGAGTAGTTGGGCTTCTGCCGCGCCATGGGGAGAGGGGATTATGCGCTGGTTCTAAGGGGATCGTTCACTGGTCCCCGGTATTTGCAGATTCTGAAATTGATCACTTCTACTTTACATAAGGCCCATTGGTATTCGGTCGTGTAGACCTCCCCGGAAGGTCTCAGATCCACCCATCGTCGTAGTATACGGAAACACGACGCAATGTTAGGCCCCGCCCGTAGTCTGTTTAGACGCCTCGTTTTGCGCTTGATATCGACTCCGTCCCCCGCCCCGTCCGTTCGCAGGAGCTGCTGGGTGCGGTCTACTACCGGGTCGTGATTTGCCGATGGGGCGATGGGCACCATGCCGCAGGGCCGGGACCTGCCGCTCGAGGCCGACTTCCTGGAGCTGGAAGGCTGCAACCAGATCCTTACCGCCACGTGAGCTCATGTCCTCGCGGACATCCATGACGCGTACTTCGCCGTGGGAATCGACGCGGTCGAAACCAACACCTTCGGCGCGAACTGGTCCAACCTTTCCGACACGGCATCGACGACCGGATCGAAGAGCTTCGGAAGGGCACGGAGATCGCCCGTGAGCGCGCCGAGGCGGCAGAAAGAAGACGGCCGGATGCGGTGGGTTTTGGGCTCGATGGGTCCGGGCACCAAGCTCCCCAGTCTCGGCCACACCAGCTACGACTACTTCAAGCAGACCTTCGCCCTGCGGGCCGAGGGCCTCATCGGCGGAGAGCGGACGCATTTCTCATCGAAACCAGCCAGGACGTCCTGCAGACCAAAGCCGCCGTCAACGGCTGCAAGCAGGCCATCGCGAACCGCGGCATCCGGCTCCCCATTTTCGTCGAGGTGACCGTCGCAACCACCAGAAAGGTGCTGATGGGACCCGAGATCGGCGCCGCGCTCACCGCGGTCGATCCGCTCGGCGTCGACGCCATCGGGCTGAACTGCGCCACGGGACCGGACGAGATTAGCGAACACCTCCGCCACCTGTCCAAGCAGTCCTCTGTGGCGATCGTCTGCATGCCCACCGCCGGCCTGCCCGTCCTTCGTGCCAGCGACGCGCACTATCCGCTCTCGCCCACCGGAATCGCCACCGCGCACGAGGAGTTCGTGGGCGAATGCGGCCTCGGTGTGGTGGGCGGCTGCAGCGGTACGAGTCGGAGCACATGGACGCCGTCTTCGAGCGCTTTGCGCACCATTGGCGCGGTCACCAACGGCGGGAGGGGCGCCGACGGCGGCCGCGTTCCCGCCGAGCGTTAAGCCAGCATCGCTTCCTTCTACCATCATGTGAATTTCGACCAGAAGTCGGCGTACTTCGCCATTGGTGAGCGCACCAACGCGAACGGTTCGAAGGAGTTCCGTGCAGCTGGTCACCGCCGGCTCCAAGATCGATGAGGTGACTGGCGAGCCGTTCAAGGGGGAGTGAGGCGGGCATTTCCGTTGCTTGACGCTCCTGCATATGCCGCAATTATGGATGCTCCAACGCGCCGTTACTAGACTCATGCCATGACCACCTATACACCCATTGAACTCGAGTACAAGCTGGGCTACACCGAGGAAACTCGGCCGGGCCGCGTCGTGCGGGCCTATCTCCGCGAGAAGTACCCGCACCACCCTCATGGTCAGCGTTGGGTACTTGATGCGGGCCAAGCGGCTGATGTTCTAGCCAACGTTCCGCCTAACGACGCGCGATGAAGGGTAATTGTGTTGAGCTGCGGAGGAGTGCCTTGGAGAGGTGGGCCGCCGTCGCTCATTTTGCCCGGATGATGGCGGACTTTATGAGGCAGACCCGTGAACCGCTTCCTGGCTCTCCGCTCGCTCAAGTTGATGCCGCTTGCTCGTACGAGCGAGGACGGACTGGTGTAGAAGTTTTCTCTCTGCCGCACTCGAGCACCTGGAATTCTGGGGAGATCAGGTTGCACCGTTGAAATTTCACCCGGAGCTAGAAATACGGCACTCATTTTTGTCGAGCGCCGCGATTGAGTCTTCAGTCCTTCCTGTTTGGGTGCTTGACGCACAGGCAGCGCAGGAATGTACTTGGCGCCACTTGTGCCTTGTGGTGCACGACTTTGAGGAACAACGAAACGGAGACGGGCGGAACCTGATTTCAATTTCCGCCGCGCTTCTACGACACAGCCCCGATTTTCGACCCGACATACAGACTGATCTGTGAGTTCGGTGGCGATGAGAGGGTCGGCGTAAGCACCACCGCAGAATATGCGGTCGCATGGGTTATGGATATGCTGATGCTTTCGAACGGGGCTTGGGGGGCTGGTTGTCAGATCAAATTGCTGTGGTGGGCTCCGGCGACATCGACTTCCGGTTCCTTGAAACGCGATTCGCTGGCCCCGCGGGTGCTCGCGACGCGTTCGAACGACTTATTGCAGACATTGTCGGGATCGTTCATCCCGATGTCCAGGAGGTTCAAGCGAACCCGGGCGATTGGGGCATCGACGCCTACGTCGGCGATCTCGGAAAAGAAGGTGAAGTCCATATCTGGCAGTCGAAGTACTTTATCGACGGGTTCGCTAAGACCCAGCAGGGCGATGTTCGAGACTCGTACAGTTCGGCCCAGAAGGCTGCCCAGGAGAACGGCTACAACATCGCGTCCTGGACGCTCTGCATCCCCTGCGAACTGGATGGTCCGATGCTCACCTGGTGGGAAGGGTGGAAAAAGCGAATGTCCAAGGCGGACACCCTCACGGTGAGCCTTGAGACCGCAGGGCGGCTGCGGCGACGACTCCAGGCATCGGCTGCGGCGGACGTTCGGAACCACTACTTCTCGCCTTTGTTTACGCTGCCGCCGACAACCGCTGACCCCGAAGAGCCACGGGGACTGGAGGAACTTGTCGACAACACCAAGTACGACGGCGCTCTCTTCGTGCGTCAGATGGACGAAGCCGGATTGCCAGAGACTTTCGCTGCCCGAGAGGCGTTCTTCAACGCCGAGATCTTGGAGCGCGAGGTCACCGACAAGGGTATCCAGCTCGAAGTCTCGGCGCTCTCGACATGGCGTGTACGGGTTTCATCGACCTGGTCGACAGCCTTCAACACGGCATGTCAGATGTCGGGGGACCGGCGCTTCCCGCAACTGTATGGCGAGGTACTCGGAGGAATCGAGACAAATCACGCGCAGGAGGCCGCGAGCCTCCGAGCGCACGTCCTCCACGGCGTTGGCCTGCTCCATCAAGCCGTGGACAATGGCCGCGCGGGATGGGTTCGGGACTGGCGTGATGTCGCCAAAGTCCACCTTGCACGGGCCCCGAACAGCGCTTCCAGCCCAAACAACGAGGAAGGAATGGAGGAGGAACCGTGAGCGCCCAGGTTGACCCCAACAACAACGCAGCTTCGACGCTGCGCGCGGAGTCCGTACCCGCTTTTCGGATGGCCCAGATCATTCTCGTCCTGGTGGGCGCACAAGCCCAGGAGAGCAAGCTGGATCTCGAGCGGCTTTCGGTGATTGAGTTCCTATCGGCGAACCCGTACCTCGTGTTGGACACGGATTCTCCCGCCTCTAATGAGTTACGGCTGCAAGGATTTGGCCGCCACTCCATCACCTACGCCTCGCCGAGCCAGCGCTTCGTTTCTCGGCGGGAACGAGTGACTTCGGACATCGCCCAACTGGTCGCTTTCGGGCTTGTGCGACTCACCGTACACGAGGGACAGAGAGTCTTCACCGTTACCGCACTGGGACAGCAATCAGCGGACAGTCTAAGCTCCGTGTACGCCGACGCATACCGGCTCAGTGTCGCGACCGTCGCTCCTCTCGTGATGAAGCTGTCTTCGCCGAAGATGCGAGAGCACCTCGAAACATGGCTTCGGGTGGACCCGATGCTCTTTGACCTCATCGACAGTCCGACAATCGACGAGTTCGGGGCTGAAGCCTCCGGGTTCGCATCGCGCTACATGCTCTTCTAGGAAACGACAACCCCCATGACGAATCTCCCCGCCTTCAATATACGAGCGCTCCGCTTGGTCGGCCCAAATCACTCGTACCGCGTCGACTTCACGGACCCACGCGACGAGGAACTGGTCCGGCCGCTGTCGATTATCGCCGGCGAGATCAGCACTGGTAAGACCACCGTGCTGGAATTCGTCGACTGGTGCCTTGGCGCGAAAGAGCATCCTGAACATGATGAGGTGATGGCGAACGTACGATCCGCTCAGCTTGCCATCGACGTCACGGGACCGGGCGAGGCTAACCCCGCACAGTACGTCGTCGAGAGAGCGCTTGGCACGAAGACAACGAGTGCCTACCTTTACACCGGTAACCTCGACACGATGTCTGGCACACCAGTTCGGTCCTTCACTTCCGACCCCGCCGACGCCGGCTCTCTTTCCCACTATCTCCTGCAGCTGTGTGGTCTCAGCGGACTCCGCCTGGACCAGTCGCCGTCTCAGGCAGACTCGAAAACCAGCGCACTGAGTTTCAGAGACCTCCAGCCGCTCTGGTTTCTCACCAATCGAAGGCTCGACAACGGCGACCTCGCGTACGAAAGACAACCGCACCGTTCCATCAAGCTCAACCAGGTCGTGAATATCCTGTTCGGCGTCTCGGACAACGAGCAGTCGACGCTGTCCCGCGCCGTGGAAGAACTCGGCGCGGAGGAACGGGAGCTCGCGCGAGCTGTCCAGACGCTTCGGACGTTCATGACAGATGCTGGGTTCACCACCATCGAGGAGATCGACCGCGAGTCGGACCGGCTCAGAATCCGGGTAGCTGAGCTTAACGCACAGAAGCGGGCCATCGACGGCAACATCTCCGCCCGCGGCGACTTCACCGCCGAGCTACGTGCGAACTACGCCCGGAGCGAGAAGCAAGCACAGCGCATCCAGACTGAGTTGCGAGACCGGGACACCCTTGCGCGGCGGCTTGAACCTCTCCGCGCTCAGTATGCCGACGAGATCCGACGACTAGATCTCGTCGCTGAATCGCTGAACCTCTTCGACTCGCTCACCGTGGTGACATGCCCGGCATGCCAGAGCAAGCTCCAATCACCGCCCACGGTCGTCGGGAACCAGTGCTCACTGTGCCACTCCCACCTGACCGCAGACGTCACCAATGGCCAGAGCGTTCCCGACCTCAGCACGGAACGACGAAGTCTTGTGCGCCGCCTGAACCAGCTCCTCGAGTTCGCCCTGGAAGTGCGCGCAGAGGGCGACAAGCTTCGGAGGAACCTGGGCGCCGCGAACGCAGCGGTACGAGAGGCGCAATCAGCGCTCGACCGGATCTCCGGCGAAATTATATCGCCCTTCTTGATGCAACGCGACGAAATCCAACAGTCACTCGGTGACACTCGCGTGGAGCTCGCGACGATGCTTCGAGCACGGCAGATGCTGCTGCAGCTGCAGCAAAAGGAAGTGGAACTCCTGCAGACGTCAGCCGCCCTCAAGGAAGCGAGAGCGCGCAAGGCGCGATACCTGAAGAATGCGACGCCTCGCGACACGACCCTCGCCCGCATCGGCGAACGCCTGTTCAACATCCTTGAAGACTTCGGCTATCCGAAGGTTAATCTCGTGCACGTTGACAGGAACCTTGTGCCGTTCGTTCGCGGGCGCCGCTATGACAAGGTGGGTTCTTCTGGGGCCATGACGCTCATCGCACTCGCCTGGGAACTCGCGCTCTTCGAGTTGGCGTTCGAGCAGGGTTCGGGTCATCCCGGATTCGTCATCGTCGACAGCCCCCAGAAGAACCTCGTCCCCGGAGCTGTCACTGCCCCGACTACGCCGGATCCCGGCGCGGACGATGGTGGTGCCGAAATCGGCCTGCTCATCACCGCTCGCAGCCGCAACATCGTGGAGAATATCTACCGCCACGTCGTGAGTTGGCTCGCCAAGCATCCCGGCGCGCAGATTATTTTCGTCGATAACCAACCGCCGTCTGTGGCCGATCAGCACATCGTCGTCCGGTACTCGCAGAGCCCCGATGACCCGCCCTACGGTCTCATCGAGAACGAAGACGGTCACGCTTGGGAAGCCGAGAATCGCTGACAGGTGTTGTGGCTAGTCTGGATCCCGAGGTGTCCATACACACGTGCCCGAAGGCGACTTGGTCATGCCCCAGTAATCTGCAGGCATTGATCTCGCGCGGAAGCTCGAGCTGCTTGACGAGAAAATCAATCGGTCACGGTCGCGGCCCAAGTGCAGCGCGGCAGGGTATTCATCCTCGGTGCGGAACGCCGCCCACGTGCCTGCGGGAACCTCGATCGTGTCGAGATCGTCGGGCGCCGGGGGCGTGCCGGAGACGCTGTCGACGTCGGCGCTCACCTGCAGCAGGCCGGCAGGTTCGGTGTCGCTCAGCCCTTTGAGACGCGTGCTTTGCGCCGGCAGGGAGGCGATGTGGGCTTAAATGTGCGGGTTGATGCCTAAAGTTGCACTCGTACTCGGAAGATAACTCGGCACCCAGCGCTTCCGGTACTCGCCCCGACATGCGGTCCATTATTGGCGTGGGCGGCACATGGAACCGGTGTCCCCTCGCCCTTACACCAGCGG
Source organism: Pseudarthrobacter sp. MM222 (assembly GCF_947090775.1). Classification (NCBI taxonomy): domain Bacteria; kingdom Bacillati; phylum Actinomycetota; class Actinomycetes; order Micrococcales; family Micrococcaceae; genus Pseudarthrobacter; species Pseudarthrobacter sp. MM222. The sequence goes on along the minus strand of NZ_OX352321.1, from coordinate 3,908,277 downwards.
CCAGGGGTAACGCCTGCCGGTGGGGTCAACCGGCAGCACGCGTGTGTGCAGCAGGCGCCGGACGCGGTGCTGCAGGGCGGCGGCCTCTTCGACATCGAGGAGAGCGGCCACCTCTTGAGGCGCGTCAGCTGCAAGCGGTGCGATGTCTTCGAGCAGGGCATCGGGGATGGGATCGCCGGCGAAGTCCCAGATCACGGTGCGCAGTTTGAAGCTGGCTGAGAAGCAGAGGCCGTGGTCGATGCCCCACACCCGTCCGTAGTCGCCGCGCAGGACGTGGCCGCTTTTACGGTCCGTGTTGTTGGCGATGTAGTCGAACAGGGCGATTAGGGCAAGTTCGCGGTGGGTCTCGGGGGCGTCCTCGTGCAGGGTGAAGTAATGCTCCTGGAAGTCGCACTCGATGAACCACTGCAGCGAACCGATCCCCAGGGGGCATCATCGCGAATGACCGTCAAAGGCACGATTCCCCACGCCAGGGACTCGCTGAGCAGGTAGGCGGCGCGTTCCCGCCGGTAGAGCCCGGGCTCAAAATCCGAGAGCGGCCTCCAACTGCTCAACCACGCGCTGCACATCGGCTGGGCCATGGTTTCCGGACGCATCGCCGGACGCAACGCGGCCCATGTCCCGAGCCGGCGTGACCTGAGAGTCGCCGCGGGAGTGGCCGTCGGCTGAGTGCTGCCAGGGATTTAATCGGTCGGTGTCACCAGTCGATTCGCTGGTGCGGTGACGTCCACGTCCACCGCGGCGGGCGAGGGAACCTACTTCTCGTCGGCGTTGACGCCCCAGTGCGAGCTGAAGCGCACTGGGGCGTCAATCTTCGTATACCGGATCGCGGCGAAAGGCCAGAGCGCTGCCAGGGGTTGTCAACCGGCCCCAAGCACTAGGAAGCTGCCCGCTCAGACGTCCGTCCATCCTTCACCCTCGTTGAAGACGGAGGTGAGCTTGCCACTGCCGGACTCCAGGCGGCCCTCTTCGTCTTCGAACAACTTGGCCTCTTTGGCCTTGCTGTGGCTGAGGACCAATTCGGCAGCGGTCTTGGCTCCGTCCAGGTCCGCTCCGGTCACGGAACTTCTGGCCGGAAGCTGGTTCACCCGAACCACCGGAGCATCTGTTTCGGTTAATGGAACCGTGTACCCGGACTCCTGGTCACTGACAGGGATCTCCGCTCCCTCTTGTCCTTCCGTGGGGATGCTGTATTCGATGTAGAAGGTCATTCCTCCACCCTTCCAGATCACGTGTGCCACGCCAAGGGCCACCGTGAAAGGGTCGGTAGGAACCTATTCCGTATCTTCTGAGTTTTCCAGTAGTCCCCGCTGGCGAGATCAGCTGACTTGGAGGCTTCCGGCGGAAGCGGGTCAGTGGCCGGCGGAACGTCGCTCGGGCGTGAGGGAGTCAGGGCAACGGGAGATGCGATCCAGACTCCCGGCACGCCGTCGTCGGCCTGACCAAGAACTCGTCCGTGATGTACGGGTCCAGGGCCTGCGCTTCAAAGCCGTGGCGCCCGGCCCCTCTATCACCAACATCGTGGCCAACTGGGGATCCCAGCTCGCGGCGGAACGCCTCGGCCCGCTGATGCAGGCCACCGTCCCCACGCCGGCCACCGCTGCGCAGCTCGCCGCCTCCATCACCTTCCTGCTCAGCGACGACGGCACCAACATCAACGGCGCCATCCCTGCCTCCGACGGCGACTGGTCGGCACTGTTGGGTAGCGGCGCCCCAGGCAAGCGGACGACGGCGGGAAGTCCCGCCGTCGTCTGCTGGTGTGAACCTGCTTCTGGTTGCGTGGAGTCTGGCTGGCGGAGGGGATGGCGCTACAGAGCGCCTGTGACCGTTGGGCGGGAGGGGGAGACGTGCTCTCTCCGCTCCCGAAGTGCTGACGATCCAGTTGGGCACCGGATCGCGTGGCGCAAGGGAACCCACAAGTTCCCGGGGCATCCGGTAACCTCTCGGATCGCTCTGGTCCTCCAAGCGGATTGCGAGCCCATCACTTACTCATTGAAATCATCATGAAGGACCCGGGCATGTCCGCGTACAATCGGGGGCAGTGAACCGCCCGGTTCCTTGTGCACACAAAGGCGTCCGTAGGTCCTGAGATATGCCGTGATGTTTAGATTCGCTCTGACCCAGGCGGCAGGCCAACGGACCCCTTCATGGTCAATCGAGGCTGGAGGGAAACTTCTTCAATGTCGCACTTAGATCGCAAGGCGCTAGTCTCGGCCGTTATCGGCCTCGTTATCGCACTCGTTCCGGCGTTGCTCGGTGCTCCCGAACTCGCGCCCTTGGTCGGATGGGCTGTCGCCGGCTGCGTCTTCATGGTCTGGGCGTGGACTAAGGCGTGGCCCGCTGGTCCAGAGGCTACGGGAGAACTCGCCGTCCAGGAAGGTCGGTCTCGACGGCTCGTTGACTCCCTCATCATTGGCGCGACATTCGTCAGTCTCGTGGCGGTCGTCTTTGCATTGATCCGCAGCCAGCAGAAGGACACTATCGGCGTGGCCGCGGCGATCCTGGCGGCTCTCGGCGTGGTGGTCGCCTGGGCTCTCGTCAACACTGTTTACGCGTTCAAATACGCTCGGATGTACTACCACGACGACCGCCATCGCTTCCGCTTCAACCAGGACGAGGACCCGTCGTACAGCGACTTCGCCTACGCAGCATTCTCTGTCGGCATGGCATACAACGCGAGCAACGTGAACGAGTCATCCACTCCCTCCCGCAGGATCGCCCTGGGGCACGCTTTGCTCTCCTACTTCTTCGGCACCTTCGTGGTCGCAGTGGCGATCAACCTCGTCGTCAGCCTCGGCCAGTCCAGTTGACCGCGACACCGGGTGGGTGATGTGCTGCGACGCCGGATCGCTCGACGGCGGCCCCGGACGTTCGGATCAGTGCAGCACGGATTGTGGTCCACGACAGGCAGCGAAAACCACAAGGCCGTGTCGCATCCGCCTCGGAACAGTCGTCGTCGATCCATTCGCCGACCACCTTGTGATCGCGTTGCGCCACAGTCGCGCTCCGAGGTAGAGAAGTCGGCCGGGGCGAGCGCGTCGGAGGAGTGCAGGAATCCCGGCACTCGGCGAGGGCTGGTCCCGCGGCAAAGGAGCGGCACCCAACGCAAGCGGACGACGGCGGAAGGTCCTCCGTCGTCCTTATTCGCCCAGGCTGAGGAAAATTCCCAGAGTGCGCAGGTGCCGGGCCAAGGAGCGGTAGCGTTTAGAGGTAGCTCTTTACGCTCGCGCGGAGGGCTTCCGTGTGCTCGTAGATCTCTTCCAGTGAGCTGATGGGCACCCGCGTCTCTTCTTTGCTTTCGTCGAAGATGCCGATGTACTTCTGCGTGCGGTTGAAGTGCAGACGCGCGATTGGCTTGCGGTTGTTGTCGTCCAGCAGCACCGCGAAGTAGGACTTGGCATCCCTCTGAACCACGCGAGCCGGCTTGACCTCGCTGCAGACGATGGCGCGGACGATCTGATACCCCTCAATTTCCTCCAGCGTCGTCTCCAGGCCGTCCGCCTCAGCCAGATCCGCTTCCGCCACGGGCGCACTGGTGACGCTGGCAGCCGCGGCTGCGTCGTCATTCTGCGGAAAACTCGGGGCGCCAAGGGCTTTCTTCAGGCGCTCGTTCACCTGGTCGTTCAGGAACTGTTTGGACGCCTTGGTTACCAACGAGGTGAACTGCTCACGGACTTTCTGTGTGTAGGGACCGGGGTAGACGCGGCCGGTCAGGAACTTGATCCACTCGTCCTCCGGCTCCTTGAACTGTGCCGCCAAGGTCCTCTTGAGTTCACCGATGTATTTCAGTTCGCCGGCCGCGCTGATGATCGAGTCGAGATCAAAGACGTCTTTGGACAGTTTCTGCAGTTCCGGAATGAGGGACTCGTCGATGTCGCCGAGATCGAGCACGAGGAAGGGCTTGGCGTCCATGCGGTTGGGAGCGTCGAGGTCCGTGAAGAACTGGTACACCTCACCGTTGGTAAGGATTGCGATCCTGGCGTTGGTCACGGCGAAGTACCGGAAGAGCTGGGATGCGTGCTCGATTTTCACTGGTTCCGTGGACTTCTTGCACTCGATCAGGATCTGGACCTCGCCGTCCTTGACGATCGCGTAGTCGATCTTCTCGCCCTTCTTGAGCCCGACATCCGCGATGAACTCGGGAACCACTTCCATGGGGTTGAAGACGTCATAGCCAAGAATTGTCGAGATGAAGGGCATGACAAAGGCATTCTTTGTTGCTTCCTCCGTTTGGATCACCCCTCGCTGTTGGCGCACCTTTGCTGCCAACGCTGAAAGCTTTTCTGCAAACTCCAATTGTCCCCCTATGAATTGATCGTGCTGCCAACCGTAGCGCAGCGCTGTGCCAATTTAGCGAAATAACCGTCGAGGTCGGTTTGAGGCGTTACCGCGGCGCACCTCGCCGCCTCCATCACTTTCCAGCTCAGCGACGACCGCACCAACATCAACGGCGCCATCCTCGCCTCCGACGGCGGCTGGTCCGCGCTGTAGGGGAGCGGCGCCTAACGGAAGCGGACGACGCCGGGGGAGTTCCCGGCGTCGTCCGGCTCGTTTGCCTCTGCTGTCCCCGGGGAAGACCGGCTCCACCGGGTGGGTTCCCGCCGGCGCGGAGCCGGTCACTTCAGTCGCTCGACCGGATTTAGTCCGTTCCGGGCCGGTGCAAAAGTATCAGTCGTCCGTGCCCTGAGCCTGCACGTATTCATCGGTGCTCTCCTTCCGGACCGGGTCGTTTCCTGTGGCAACAGCAGTATCGAGATCCCGCGGTTCGACTCGGACCCTCGCGTGCTAGCGGTACGGCGGGTAGTACAGATCCTGAGCGCGCCGGGTGCGCACGCCGTCGCGATGCGGTCCGCTGACGACGTCACCGTCAGGAGTTAGAAGTTGCGAGGACCGACGTCTGCTGCGAACGATACCGCCCCTAACGACTAACTGCTCGATCACTTTCCACGCTTCAGCACTGCCATCGGACCAGAAGTCGCCCCCGAAAGTCCACCACCCCAGGTGGTGGCTTTCGACGACGATGAGATGGCCGCTGATGATGTGGACCTTGAGCGGTATTGAACCGGAACGCCGCGGCCGCACCGTCAGGCTCAGATCAAACTCTGGCTGCTCCGTTGCCACATCGATCTCACCATCGCTTCCCACCAGCGCGATAAGTCGGGCCGCGAAAACATCCCCAACACTGGGAGCCAGCAAGAACCTTTCCTGATATCTCTCGAGCAAAGCGATCGCCTCATCAACATCGGAGTCCCAGTCAAACTCCCACCGCCAGGGGTAAACATGTGGATACGGGCCGGGTGAAATTGCGACCACCAGCCACTGTTCACCGATCACAGACAGATCGCCCACCCGGAAGCTGGGTAGTCGATAGGTATCCGGGGCGATCAGTTCCTCCGTAACGGCAGCACCGAAGAGTTGCCGCGCCCGGAGCATCAGGCGATTGAATGCTGCCAGGTGGGCATCAGGAATAGGGGGCACATGCCCATTCTTGCCTACGCACTGGGCGTCTACATCGGAACGGCCTCCTCGATCCTGGCTCCTAGGAAAATCGGCAGCCGAGCTCGCGGACAGGAATGATGGGCTCCGTCGCTACCTTAGGGCCCATGCCATCAACGTGACCCAGCGTGCGAAAGCCCGTAGCCGTAATTCCCTTAGAACAGGGGCCAGGGCACCGCCGACAACTCACCGCTCGGAGCCGGAAACCGCCCTGCCAAGCGCAGCCGGGCGCAGCGCGCGGCGAGCGCTGCGATTTCTTCGGCGCTGAGCAAGTCCGCCAGGTCACGGCCCAGCCCACCGTGCAGTCCTTCGCTGACACGATCGATGCCGTCGCGTTCCTCGGCGGTCAGAGCGTCTCCCAGCCATCCCCACAGCACCGTGCGCAGCTTGTGGTCACGGTGAAAGGTGAGCCCATGGTCCACGCCGTGCCGGTGTCCGTCCGTCATGGCAAGAATGTGGTCGCCTTTGCGGTCGGCGTTGTTGACGACGATGTCGAACACCGCCATGCGTCTGAGGGCTGGCGAGTCTTCGTGAATGAGGGCGACCATTCGTCCGTTCTCATCTCGTCCCTCGAGAACGTGTTTCCAGCCCGTCTCCGGCACGTGTTCCGTCGCGACCAGGTCCACGGCGCTTTGGGCGGGGTCTTGCTCCTGCCAGAGCTGCACCATTCCTTCGCCCATCGGACCATCGCGCAGCCAGGTGTGCGGTACGACGTCCCCGCCGAAGACCTGCGAGACCTGGTAGGCGGCCACCTCCCGGTGAGCCAGGGTGCCGTGGGGAAAATCCCACAGCGGACTTTCGCCTGCTATCGGCTTATAAACGACCATCACGTCGCCGATGCTGCCCAGGAATGTAGCGTTTGAAGCCGTCGTGATCCGGCCGGTGAGCGTCAGCTCGGCGGTCACTAGGTCCGGCGCTGGCATCAGACCTCGGGAAGGGTGCAGATGTGCCCGTCGGCATCTATGGGGTAACCGCAGAGCGGGCACGTCGGACGCCCGGCGCCCACGATCTCACGGGTGCGCTTGGCGAATGCGCGGGCGGTGCCGACCGGCATTCGCACCAGCAGCATTTCGGGCTCGTTAGCGCCGTCCTCATCAAGCGACTCGTCGTTGTCATCAGCATCGACATCGGTGATGGGGTAGGCCTCTATTACGACCTGGGCCGTGGTTGGGTCCCAACCTAAGCTCATGGCGCCGGCGCGAAACTGCTCCTGAACGGCCTCGAGCTGGTCATTGTCGACAAGTTCAATGGGAGTACTCGTGGGAACGCTGAAGGGGTTGCCCTCGACGGTGATGAGCTGGTCGAGAATTTCGTCGATCTTCTCCGCGAGCAGAGCAGACTGCTGCTTCTCCAGGGCAACACTCACGATCTGCGTCCCGGCGCGGACCTGCAGGTAGAACGTCCGCGCCCCCGGAAGGCCGATGGTGCCAACGACGACCCGATCAGGCCAGGCAAACTCGTGAACACGTGTAGGCATGTCAGTATTTTAGGCACATGAGGTTCATGGCGCCCTTTGCCCTGCACCGCCGCCCACCGGCGCATCGCCAGAGTGGATGCCGTTCGACAGCCACGACAGATCACCCGCGTCGGTGTTGGTCGCGTAGACGCTCGGCCGACCGGCGCCGTAGCGCACGATCGATACGGAGGCGGGGCCAACGTTAATACGCTGGAACAGGTCAAGGTGCATGCCGAGCGCGTCGGCGAGGATTGACTTGATGATGTCACCGTGACTCACCGCCACCCACACGGCATGTGGCCCGTACTCGGCTTCGAAGACAGCATCGTGGCGTCGAATCGCTGCCACCGCCCGAGCCTGCATCGCGGCCATGGATTCACCGCCGGGGAAGACGACGGCGGACGGTTGGGACTGCACAACCGGCCACAAATCCTCGGTCGCGAGATCACTGAGCGTGCGGCCCTGCCACTGGCCGTAATCGCACTCGGTGAGATCGAGCTCGACGGGTGCGTACGGCGTGCCAGTCTGGCGATCGAGGATGAGCTGGGCGGTCTGCTGGCAACGCTCAAGAGGGCTCGACACCACCCCGACTACGGGCACGGCCGCGAGCCGGTCTCCGGTCAGAGCCGCCTGGTCGCGCCCGGTCTGGTCCAGGCTGACGCCGACGGCCCGACCGGCCAGCAGCCCAGTGGCATTGGCTGTGGTGCGGCCGTGCCGCACGAGAATAACTGTCGCCATCCACCCAGCCTAACCACCCGCGCGATGGCGGGCTGAACCGTATCGGGTCGACGCTGTAGGCAGCGGGAGTACTTAACGGCCGCGGACTGGATAAGTGCTTGCGAGTTTTGCCGGTTACGTGCCTACTTAGGTGTGAAAGCGACGGAATGCTTGCTACTCTGGATTCTGCACCTAGAGAGAGTGAGCAATGATGCTTCTCGAAAGAGACCTCATCCAGTCCGTCGGCTTCCGCAACGTAACGGATGGCGGACGTGTAACCGGCTTTCAGTTCCGGGTCCGGATGCCTTCCTACCGGGGCATGGCCGCGTCCCTCATCGATGGCATCGCCGTTCGCATCGGCGACATTGTCGACATCGTCGACGTCGGGCCCGAAGTTCCGCTCTGGACCTTCGGCGGGCGGACCTACACCCTGCGGCAGCTCTGGGAGAGCGACGGGGTGCGCTGGCCCCTGGAGGAGGCGGCCGTGGTGACCGTCCCCCTCGACGGCGGCCTGCCGCAGGGCGTCCACGAACTCTCCATCGAGTTGCGGCTGCGCATGTCCTATATCCCGCTGGAGCACCAGCCCAGCGTGTACCGGACCAGCCGCAAAGTGACGTTGTCGCCCGAAGGCGGCGAAGGCTCCTTCCGCTACGGCGTTTCCCTGTATAGCTTCATGGGCGACTACGGCACGGTCATGGACCTGGAAACGGCCCTGGCGTCGGTCGCGGACGTCGGCGCTACCGGCGTCGAGATTCTGGGGGAGGGGCACATCCCCAACTATCCGGAACCGTCCCCCGCCTGGATTGATAACTGGTTCGGACTCCTCGAGAAGTACTCCCTGGAGCCCACCAACTACGGCTCCTGGATAGACACGCGCCTCCACCCGGGACGGACCATGACGGTGGTGGAGGGTGCGGAGGCCCTGCAGCGGGACCTGCGCCTGGCCAACCGGCTGGGGTTCGGGTTCGTGCGCCCCAAGATCGGCGTGGTGTCCAGCGATCTGGTCCCGGACCCCATCTGGACCGAGTCCGTGGAGCGCTCCCTTGATCTGGCCCACGAGCTGGGGATCATCATCTGCCCGGAGATCCATTCGCCGACGCCCATCAGACACCCCGTCGTCGAGGACTACATCTCCCTCATCGAACGGACCGGAACCAAGAATTTCGGCCTGCTCATCGACACCGGAATCTTCCAGGACCGGCCCATCCCGCTGCGCGAAGGTGAGACCCGCGAGACCCGGCCCGCCTTCCTCGACGGCATCGGCGTCGACCCCGCCGACTTCGCCGATATCGCCAAGTACGTGGTGTTCGTCCAAGCGAAGTTCCACGACATCAACGAGCAACTGGAAGACGGACAGATTCCCTGGCTGCCCGTCCTCAAGGCCCTCAAGGAATCCGGCTACACCGGTTATCTCTCCAGTGAATATGAAGGCGAACGCACGCCATGGCGCGCCATTGAGCAAGTGCGGCGCCAACACGCCCTGATCCGCCGCATCACCGGCGAACTTACCTGACCCATCCCAATTCCCAGTAAAGAGAACAACAATGCCCAACGGACTTCTTGACGATGCCAGCCTCCGCACCCACCCCGACGGCCTCGCGCTTGCCCTGACTCTGCCGTGGTACCGGAGCCTGTGGCTCTCCTCGGTCTCCAGCCTGCGACTCACCGTCGACGGCAACGAAATCCCCGCCGAGGACTTGTCCCTGGAACTGGGGGGTGTCCGCTATGCGCTTCCGGACCTGCCCGCTCAAAGCGAAACGCTCTGGTACCTCCAGGAACATCCCTTGCTTATCGCCAAGACGGAGAGCCCTGTTGCCTTGGGCGAGCAGCACACCGTCCGGCTCATCGGTGAGCTGCGCCTGCCGTACATGCAGATTGCTCCCGGCCAGGACGGCGGTCCCGGCGTGTACGTTCCCAACTTCGTGAACCAGGCACTGGAGCTGACTGTCACGGACAGGGCTGCGGTGGCACCGGAACTGACGACGGCGGTCACGCCGCCGCCGGCGAAAGCGGAGGACGATCCGTTCTCGCTGGGGCTCACCCTGTACTCGGCAAGTGCCGAATTCCGGGCCGGCTGGTACGACTTCGACGGTCTGCTGAACCGCGTGGCCGAGCTGGGTATCGGCCCCGGGATCGAGATTGTGGCATCGCAGGTCCTGCCTACTTACCCCAACGTGACTGACGACTTCGTGCGCTCGTGGCAGGAGGCCTTCGACAAACACGGCTTCACCGCCAGCTCTTTCGGCGCCAACCTGGACATGGGACGCCGCCGTGACCGCGACATGACCCCGGATGAGGAATACGAGTTCACGCACACACTCTTCCGCGGCGCCAAGAAGCTCGGGTTCCCGCTCGTCCGCATCCAGAGTGCGAAGCCGGAGCTGCTTCGCCGGCTGCTGCCGCTCGCCGAGGACCTCGAACTCAAACTTGCCTACGAGATCCATGCACCGCTGGGGCCCAACTCGCCGGAGATCATGAAGGTCCGCGACGTCTACGCTGAGCTTGATTCACCGCTGTTGGGCTTCGTGGCTGACTTCTCCTCAACCATGCACAGCATGTCTCCCACGCTCCTGCGCGCGGTTCGCCGTGCCGGTCTGGACGATGAAGCTGTGGAAAGGCTGCAGGCTATCTGGGGCACTGAGGCCCCGATGCGGGTGCGGCAGGAGGAGTTCATTGCCTACCTGCGGGGACGCGACTTTGATCCTGCACGGCTTGGGTCCTTCGCACACCTGGCCTTCAACATGCACGGCCACGTCAGCCCGAAGGAGTGGGCCGACATCATGTCGCAAATCATGCACGTCCACGCAAAGTTCTACGATATTGATGAGCGGGGCAACGAGCCTGCCATCGACTATCCGGAACTGGTCCGCGTATTCGTCGAAGGCGGCTACCGCGGCTACTGGTCCAGCGAGTGGGAAGGCCATGCCTTCGCCGAGCTCGGTGAGGTGGATCCGCTGCTGCTGGTCCGTCAGCAGCACGACCTCATCCGCCAGAGCATGCGGACGGCGCTGGCATCAGCCTGACCTGCAAGACCGAAGCCTCATAGCCTCGGTGCCCGTCCGTTTAGCCGGCCGGGCATCGGGGCGTTTAAGGGGCTTCCTTGGTTGCGGCGGCTGCCACGATGTCAGCAGCGTCTTTGAAGAGGCCCCGCATCCACTCATGCTCGGAGTCGCGGTTGTGCACGGGGTGCCACCACAAGGCATTAACCAGCGGCGTGGCATCGAAGGGCAGCGGCAGGATCCGAACCCCGCCCACGCGCAGAGCGAACGGCACCAGTGCCGCCTGGATGAGCGCGATCCGGTTGGTTCCAACCACAAAATGCGGCAAGGACTGGAAGCTTTCAACAACCACGTCCACCCGTGGCTCAACGCCCAGCTGCTGGATCTGCCGTTCCGCGGAGGTTGAGGCTGAGCGGGTCTGATACGTCATCACCCAGGGAAGTTCAGCGATGTTCTCCATAGTGATTTGCTCGCCGACGGCTTCATTGGACGTGGAGACCACGGCCACCCATCCGTCCCTCCACAGGTCCAGGTAGGGCAGCCCTGTGAGGAATCCATGGGGAATTACCATACCGTCCACCGATCGAAGGCGGTTGGCCGCGTCCTCCACCACCATCGGATTGTGGAGCATAAACCGGAACCGGACTCCTGGGGCGCGCTCGGCTGCAAGCTCGGAAGCAACCCGGCCAATGGTAGTGAAGCCGTAATCCGAGCCGTAGATGGAGAACTCACGCTCAGATTCGCTGGGCTCCCAGGTGGCCTGGCTTTCGAAGACGCGGCGTGCGGCCTCCAGCGCGGTGGTGGTGTGCTCCGCGAGGCGGAGGGCGAAGGGGGTGAGCTCATAAGCATTACCGCGGCGGGCCAGAATCGGGTCCCCAAAGTGGGATCGGAGCCGGGCGAGCGAGGCGCTGAGCGCCGGCTGGCTTAGGTGGAGCCGCTCGGCCGCCCTGGTAACGCTTCGCTCGGTAATCAGCGCGTCCAAAGAAATCAGCAGGTTCAGGTCAAGCCGGGAAAGCAGGGCATGATTCGCCACGACGCAACATTTCCTCTGGGAGGGGATCGGTTGGCACAGTGTATCAGCGTCGTAAATATGGCGTTAGAGTTTCATCATTTTGTTGGATGAACAACTACGGCCCCCGCTTCCGCAGGCCTCCAGGGGACTTATGTCCACTATAGGAAACACTTATGTGTCTTTTCGGCACATGTCCCGCATACTGGTGAGTGACCGGGGTCACTGCCCCCGAATTTTTCGACAATGAAGTCAGAAAGGCTGGATATGACACAGCACCGTCGTTCTTCAGGCCTCAAGGCCGGCATCCTCGCCGTCCCCACGGTCGCAATCCTTGCCCTTACCGGTTGTGGCGGCTCCGCCAGCGGTAACGCCGCCGCGGGAGGGGCCAAGGAATTTTCCCTGTCGTTTGCGACCTCCAACACGATAGAGAGTCCCTTCCAGAAGCTGGCCGAGGACTACATGAAGTCGCACTCGGACGTGAAGATCACGTTCAACCCGCAGCCTAATGACTCCTACGACCAGACGCTTCGCACGCAGCTGCAGGCGGGGAACGCCTCGGACGTTGTGGTTACTTCTCCCGGTGCGGGTACCGGACGCAGCATCCTGCCGCTGTCCCAGGCCGGTTTCCTTGAGCCGCTGGATGAGGCCGCCAAGAAGCTGCTTCCCGAGGGAAGTGACAGCACCTTCGGAGCGGACGGCAAAGTTTACGGCCAGGCTACGGAAATTACTGTCGCTGCCCTGGTGACCAATGAAACGGCTATCAAGGGTGCCGGCGAGTTCCCCGCCGATTTCGCTTCCCTGGAGCAGCAATGCAGGACCCTCGAGTCCTCCGGTAAGTCACTCTTTGCCCTTGCTGGGGCGGCGCCTCCCAACACCGGGCTGATGGCGATGTCCCTGGCCGCTTCGCGGGTGTACGCGGAAGATCCAAAGTGGAATGACAAGCGAGCTGCCAAAGAGGTGACCTTCGCCGGCTCTGACGGCTGGAAGTCCGCCCTGGAGGCCGTGGCCAAATTGAAGGACGCGGGCTGCTTCCAGAAGGGTGCCGCAGGCGCCGGCTTTGACGCCATCACCAAGGGCCTCGGCAGCGGCTCTGCCGTCGCCGGCTTTATCCCCGGTCCCAGCTGGAAGCAGCTGCAGTCAGCCGCAGCCGGCTCCGAATTCGCCGTCCGCGCGTTCCCGGCCGAACAGGGCGCCGACAAGAGCTACGTTTACGCCAGCGCAAACTACGCCTTCTCGATCAACGCAGCCTCAAAGAACAAGGATGCCGCCAAGGCCTTCCTTGACTGGGCGGCCGAGCCAGAGCAGACCAAGGCATTCGCCGAGATCGACGGTGCACTCCCGGTCAGCGGGCTGGACAAGTACGACTTTGCAAGCGGCGCCTACAAGAACGTTGGCGACCTGATCAAGGACGGGAAGTACGGCCCCCTGCCGAACATCCAGTGGCCCAACTCCGCCGTCTACGACGCACTCGCGACGGGCGTCCAGGGCATCATCACCGGCCAGAAGAACCCTGACCAGGTCCTGCAGGCCATGGATGCTGCCTGGGGACAGTAGCCGTTCTCACTATCAAAGTTCCGACCACTCAAAGGGACAGCAAGGAAATACCATGACTGCGACGATGCAACCGAAAAGCGAAGCAGCTGAAGCATCCCGGCGAGGCATGCGTACTCCGGGGGCGGGCCAGAACGCCCGCCCCCGGGGCCACGCCATGCAGTTCGGACACTGGTGGTGGGCGCTGCCCGGAATTGCACTGGTGTTTGCCATCCACTACGTGGCAACCGGCGTCGGGGGGTTCTTCGCCTTTACCAACTGGACGGGCATTGGCTCGTTCAAGATCACGGGCTGGGCAAATTTTGAGACCATTTTCAAGGACCCTACAAAGCTCGGAGCACTCTCAAACACTGTCTTCCTGGCCTTCGGCTCGGTCCTCCTGGGCAACATCGCCGGGCTGATCATTGCGCTGGGGCTGAACCGGGTGGTCAAGACGCGCTACATTCTCCGGACCCTCTTCTTCATGCCGGTAGTCCTCAGCCCGCTGGCCACGGCCTACATCTGGAAGTACATCTTCGAGTTTGACGGTCCGCTCAACGCATTCCTCACGGCAATAGGCGCCGGCGACCAGGCCAAGCCCTGGCTGGCCGACCCGCAGTGGGCCATCTGGACCGTCTTGGTGGTGCTCGTCTGGTCTTCCACCGGGTTCGCCATGGTCATCTTCATGGCCGGCCTGGCCGGCGTACCCGTGGAAGTGGAGGAAGCGGCGGCCATTGACGGCGCCAACCTGTGGCAGCGGTTCCGCAACGTGACCCTTCCCGCGATCCGCCCCGCGGTCGCCATCGCCACGACGCTGGGAATCGTCCAGGGACTGCGCGTCTTCGATCCCATCATGGCGCTGACCGGCGGCGGGCCGGCCGGAGCCACCGAAACGCTGGCCACGCAGGTCTACAAGCAGGCGTTTGCGCTCGGGAACTTCGGCGGCGGCGCCGCCCTGGCCCTGGTGCTGGCCGCCATCATCCTGTTCTTCGCCGTAATCCAACAGCGGCTGATGCGTTCGAACCCCGAGGACTAAGCCATGTTCCGCTACACAAAGCTCACCCTGCTCCGCGAAGTCGGCCTGTGGGGCCTCGCCCTGCTGTTCCTCGCACCCTTCTACTTCCTGGTGACAACGGCGCTCAAACCCGACAATGAACTACTCACCACCTCGGCCCTGGCCCCGCCAACCAGCCCCGACTTCAGCAACTTCGTGGCTGTGCTGTCCGCCAAAGGAAACTCCAACGTGGTGATGGGCTTGGTCAACAGCAGCATCATCACCGCCGGAAGCATCCTGGGGCTTGTGGCCCTCGGTTCGGTCACGGGCTACGTCATCTCGCGCAGCACCAGGCGCTGGAGCAAAGGCGCCTACTACCTTTTCCTGATCGCCATCATCCTTCCGGGGCAACTCGGTGCAGTGCCGCTGTACATGGGTGCGCGCGCCATGGGTCTTACGGGTTCGGCATGGGGCCTGATCGTGCTGTACACCGGAATGCTCCTGCCGCTCTCGATCTTCCTCTATGCCAACTTCTTCCGCGGGCTGGGCACGGACTATGAGGAAGCTGCCACGATCGACGGCGCCAGCAAGTCCCAGATCTTCTCCAAGGTGGTGTTCCCCATGATGGCCCCGGCCACCGGTACCGTCACCATTTTCGCGGGGCTCATCGTGTGGAACGACTTCTTCACCTCTTTGATCTTCCTGGGCGGCTCCGCCAACCAGACACTGCCGGTGGCCATGTACTACTACATCGGTTCCCTGGTTTCCAAGTGGAACTCGATTTTCGCCATCGTGATCGTGTCCATGATCCCCATCCTGGCGCTGTTCCTGTTTGCGCAGAAACGCTTCATCCAGGGCTTCTCCGGCGGCCTTAAAGGCTGACGCTCACCCCGAACCACGCACCGCGCAGTACCCGCCCTGGTTCCGTGCGCCCGAAAACGGCAGCCCCGGCACTGCAACCCATCGTTCTGTCCCATTGATTCGACTCGCAGGAGACCTCCATGTACCAGCTCGCACCCAACATTGACCTTCTCTTCGCCGAAGCAGGCGCCAGCGCCGCGGACCGCGTCCGGGCCGCAGCCGCCGCCGGCTTCGACGCCGTGGAAATGTGGGGTCCCACCGGCAAGGACATCCCGGCGCTCAAGGACGCCCTCGAGGAAACCGGGCTTCAGCTCACCGCCCAGCTGGCCGAGCCACGCATGCAGTTCATGATCCCGCCCAAGAACCACGAGCCCTTCTACGCCGGCCTCGACGCCGGCGTCGAGGTTGCCCGTCAGCTTGGCTGCCCCCGCATCGTGGTGGGCAGCGGCACCGGCTTCGGCGGCCGCAAGCGGCAGGACCAGCTGGACGAACTGATCGAGATCTTCACCAAGGGCGTGGCGCACATAGAGGGCTCCGGCATTACCCTGGTCCTCGAACCGGTAAACATCCGTGTTGACCACCCCGGAGCCCTGCTGGACCGGACCTCGGAGGCCGTCTACATCGCCAAGGGCGTCAACTCGCCCAACTTCGGCGTCCTCTACGACCTCTACCACTCCACCGTAGAGGGCGAGGATGTGGCCGCCGAGCTCGCCAATGCCGGAGACCTCATCAAGTACGTGCAGATCGCCGACGCCCCGGGCCGCGGGGAACCGGGCTCGGGATCCATCGACTGGGCCGCCCGCCTCGCGGACCTGCAGAATAGCGGCTACACCGGACCTATCGGCCTCGAGTACTACCCCACCATCGACTCGGCAAAGTCGGTGCGCCGCATCCAGGAACTGGTGGCGGGGCGGTGAGGGGGAACCGGTATCCCGCCGCGGTTGACGTCGCGATCGTCGGCAGCGGCCCCACAGCATCGGCCTATGCGCGGATCCTCAGCGAGGAAGCACCCGGTGCCACTATTGCCATGTTCGAGGTGGGCCCCACGGTCAGCAATCCGCCCGGGGCGCACGTTAAGAACATCGAAGATCCCGATCGCCGC
This sequence comes from Pseudarthrobacter sp. MM222, assembly GCF_947090775.1. Lineage (NCBI taxonomy): Bacteria > Bacillati > Actinomycetota > Actinomycetes > Micrococcales > Micrococcaceae > Pseudarthrobacter > Pseudarthrobacter sp. MM222. The sequence continues at coordinate 3,892,110 of NZ_OX352321.1, read as the reverse complement.
AGCCTGGCCCAGCGCGCCTCGGAAGGCCCCGGTGCAGGTGCCGCAACGGTGAACTCACCGGGCGCCGTCAAGAGCGGAGAGCGGCGGGCCCGGCCCGGAACCTACCTGCTGCAGGACGGCTACGCCTTCCCCGGCGAAGACGGGATGCCCGTCGCAGCAATGTCCAGCAACGTGGGCGGCATGGCCGCCCACTGGACCGCTGCCTGCCCGCGCCCGGGCGGCAAGGAGCGCATTCCGTTCCTGCTGGACCTGGAGCAGCTGCTCGACGAGGCAGAACGCCTTTTGGGCGTCACTACCCACGCCTTCGACGGCGCCCCCTTCTCGGACCTGGTCCGCGAACGCCTTGCCGCTGTGGTGGATAGTGGCCGAAAGGCGGACTTCCGCGTCCAGCCCATGCCGCTTGCCGTGCACCGGCGGGAGGATGGCGGCCTGGTCTGGTCCGGTTCCGACGTCGTGATGGGGGACGTCACCCGCGAAAACCCCCAGGTTGAACTCTTTGATGAATCGCTGGTGACCCGTGTACTGGTGGAGGACGGCATTGCTGCCGGCATCGAAGTCCAGGACCGCCGCAGCGGTGAAACCTATCAAGTGGCCGCCCGTTACGTTGTGGTGGGAGCGGACGCCCTGCGTACACCGCAGCTGCTGTGGGCTTCCGGAATCCGGCCCGACTCCCTGGGCCGTTACCTCAACGACCAGGCGCAGGTGGTGTTCGCCAGCAGGCTTCGCGATGTCCAACCTGAGAACGCGCCGGTGGCCGCCAACGGCGCGCTCAGTGAACAGAGCGGAGTGGCCTGGGTTCCCTACACGGACGAGGCGCCCTTCCACGGCCAGATCATGCAGCTGGATGCATCCCCGGTTCCCCTCGCCGATGACGATCCCGTTGTCCCGGGCTCCATCGTGGGGCTGGGCCTGTTCTGTGCCAAGGACCTGCAACGCGAGGACCGGGTAGCGTTCGACGACGATACGCGTGACTCGTACGGGATGCCCGCCATGCGCATCCACTACCGCCTCACAGAGCGGGACCACGAGGTCCTCGACCGCGCCAAGCACGAAATTGTCCGCCTGGGCAAGGCCGTAGGGGAACCACTGGACGAGCGTCCCTTCGTTATGCCGCCCGGTGCCTCGCTGCACTACCAGGGCACCACGCGCATGGGCGAAACGGACGACGGCGAAAGCGTCTGTTCGCCGGACAGCCAGGTGTGGCAGGTCCCCGGCCTCTTCGTGGCCGGCAATGGCGTCATCCCCACCGCCACAGCCTGCAACCCCACACTGACATCGGTAGCGCTCGCTGTGCGTGGGGCACGGAAAATCAGTGAAGAAATTAACAGCTCTTTACTTATGTCCGAATCAGACAATAGAATGACTAAATAATGAAGAAGTGCCGCGAGGCGGCCAATTCGTTCCAGCACAGGCATTTCACTCAGAGGCAAGGCATGCCGCAGACAAGGAGGTCTCGATGATCGCCGACCGCATAATCGAGCAGGGAACACTTACCACCCAGGACGGCCGCACCGCCGTCGAAGTCCGGATCCCCTGGTACCGCGCCCTTCCGGGCTCGTGCATCGCCGGTGCAGCGCTGACGGTTGACGGCGTTGCCGCGCCGGAGGACACGCTGCGTTGGACCATGAACAACCGCACGTTCAGCTTTGAAGAGCTCGTGGATGAGACCGGCGAATGGTGGTTTCCGCTCGACTCTGCCGTGCTTTCCGGTGAGCTGCCCGTCCAGGACGGCCAGGCCGAGCACGAGGTCCGGGTGGACCTGAAGCTCTACATCCCCTACATCATCACCGACCACGGCGTGCTGCACATCGAAGAGCACGACACCAAGACCATGAAGGTGGCACAGCGATGACCAGCCTCGGCACGCCGATCCAGGGCGTCACTCTTTACAGCTTCACCCGGGCCTCCCATGCCCGGCAGTACGACCTTGACGGCCTGATCCGCAAAGTGGCGGCCGAAGGCTTCGGCCCGGGGCTTGAGGTCATTGGCTTCTCCAGCCTGCGCGGCTTCCCGGACCGGATCGATGACAACTTTGTGGGGCAGTTCCGCGATCTGGTCGAGGAAGTGGACCTGGTGCCCACGTCCCTTGCAGTCAACGTTGACACGGGCATCCGCCGCGACCGGCTGATGAACCATGACGAGCTGGTCGAATACATGCGCAAGCAGATCGAGGTGGCCGCCCGGCTCGGCTTCCCGATCGCCCGCGTGCAAATCTCGCTGACGCCTGATGCCATGGAAAGCCTGCTGCCAGTGGCCGAGAAGTACGGCGTGACCCTGGCCCTGGAGGTCCACGCGGACCAGCACGGCGCCCACGAACGGGTCCTTGCGCTGCGCGACCGGTACGAGAAGCTCGATTCCCCGCTGCTTGGCTTCACCGCTGACTGGGGTGCGACCGTCACCGGCTTTGCCCCGTCCCTGCTGGAGGCCTACCGCCGTCGTGGTGCTTCGGAGGACCTGCTCCGGCAGGTGGTTGAGCTGTGGGACGGCTTCTATGCCGAAGGGCCGCCGAACACCCAGAAGGTCCACGGCGAGCGTTTCGGCGCCTTCATTGGCCTGGCCGCCCGGAATGGCCGGCCGGACCTCGGCATCGACTTCGGCATCAACGGAACGGGACTGTTCGGTCCTGCGCCGCTGGACACCTGGCTGGAAATCATGCCCTGGGTCCGCCACGTGCACGGCAAGTTCTTCGGCATCGACGAAAACGGTGAAGAGCCCTCAGTGCCGGTGCGCGGCCTGGTCCGGCAACTCGTGGAAAACGGCTACTCCGGTGCCATCTCCAGCGAATACGAAGGCTGGCACTGGAACAACTGGCAGGACCCGTTCGAGATCATCCGCTGCGAGCAGGCCGTCCAGCGCTCAGCTGCGGGTGACGCCGGTTCTGCCATGATCACCGACGCAACCGAAGCGCGCCGGATCCTCAACAGCCACCTCGCCCAGCCCGTCCGCGGCTGAAACAAAAGGAACTAAAGACATGTCAGAAGGCATCGCAGGCTCGGGCATCGAGCTTGGCATTACCCTCTATTCGCTCACCTCCGAATTCGCTGCCGGGCTCTACACCCCGGAAACGCTGATCAAGGCCGTCGCCGATGAAGGCCTCGGCCCGGGCGTCGAGTTCAACATCGCCCAGATGCTGCGCACCTACCCCGACGTGGACGAGGACTTCGTCCGCCTGTGGCGCGACAGCATGGACCGCTACGGCCTGACCCCCAGCGCTGTGGGCACCAACCTGGACATGGGACGCCGCAAGGACCGTGACATGACGCCGGACGAGGAGTTCGACTTCTTCGCCAGGCAGCTGCAGACCGCCAACACGCTTGGCTTCAAGAAGATCGTCATCCGCTCCGCCGGCAAGGAACTGCTCCGGCGCCTCCTTCCCCTGGCCGAGAAGTATGACCAGAAGCTGGGTTACGAGATCCACGCCCCACAGGGACCCAACGATCCCAAGATCCTGCAGATCCGCGAGATGTATGAGGAGCTCGGCAGCGACCGGCTGGGCTTCACCGCCGACTTCAGCTCCACCATGCACAGCCTGTCGCCGACACTGTTCCGTACGTTCACCCAGATGGGCCTGCCCCAGGAGCATTTCGCCGTTATGCAGGACATCTGGCGCAAGCCGCTGCCGATGCAGGAGCGGAACCAGGAGTTCGAGGATTACCTGCGGGAGAACAACTTCGATCCCGCGCAGTTGGGCCCGTTCACCCGGCTGGCGTTCAACATGCACGGGCTGGTCCCGCCGGAGGAATGGCTGGACATCATGCCGCAGATGTTCCATGTCCATGCCAAGTTCTACGACATTGACGAGAACGGCAACGAGCCTGCCATGGACATCCCGCGGATTGTCCGGCAGTTCGTCAAGGGCGGCTACACCGGATTCCTCTCCAGCGAATGGGAAGGCCACGCCTTTGCCGACCTTGGCGAATCGGATCCGATCGACCTGGTGAAGAAGCAGCACACGCTGATGCGCCGCGCCATCGAAGAGTCCGTTGATGCAACTGTTTCCAACCCGACCCTGGTCGAGACTGCGAAGTAAGGAAAGCCATGGCAACTCATAACTCCCTGTTCCAGGACGCCGACGTCCGCAGGCACCCCGAGGGCATTTCGGTGTCCGTGCAACTGCCCTGGTACCGCAGCCTCTGGCTGTCCGCCGTGGACGATGTTGCGGCAACAGTCAACGGCGCGGCGATCCCCAAGGAATCCCTCCGCTTCGAACTGCAGGGCACGTCATACTCCATCGCAGAGCTGCCCGAGCAATGGGAAACCCTGTGGTTCGTCGCGGACAAGCCCGACGTGATCATCCCGCTGGACCGCGTTCCCGATACCGGCGAAGAGATCGACGTCGAGGTCATCCTGACCCTCCGCCTGCTCTACATGCAGATCGCGCCCATGCGCTACGTCGGAAACCGGGTGGCGGTTGAGCGAAAGGTAGTGCTGGCATGACAGCCCTGCGGGTGGCCATGATCGGTTACGGCTTCATGGGCGCGGCCCATTCACAGGGCTGGCGCACGGCGCCGCGGGTCTTCGATCTCCCTGCAGAGCCGGAAATGGCGGTCATTGTGGGCCGGAACGCCTCGGCCGTTGCCGCAGCCGCCCAAAAATGGGGCTGGGCTGAGTCCGCCACGGACTGGCGCGAAGTCATCGCCCGGGACGATATCGACGTCGTCGACATCGTCACGCCAGGCGACTCCCATGCCGAGATTGCGATCGCGGCGCTTGAGGCTGGAAAGCATGTCCTGTGCGAAAAGCCTCTGGCCAACACCGTGGCGGAAGCCGAAGCGATGGCCGAAGCGGCCGAATGCGCCGCCGCCCGGGGCGTCCGCGCCATGGTGGGCTTCACCTATCGGCGCGTTCCGGCGGTAACCTTCCTGCGCAACCTCATTGCCGAAGGTGCCGTGGGGACCATCAACCAGGTGCGGGCCTCCTACCGCCAGGACTGGCTTGTGGATCCCGCCATGCCGCTGGCGTGGCGGCTGCAGAAGGAGCATGCCGGCTCCGGGGCGTTGGGGGACATCGGGGCGCACGCGATTGACCTGGCCCAGTTTGTGACAGGAATGAACCTGGCGACGGTGTCCGGGGTCATCGACACCATCGTGAAGGAACGTCCGCTGCCCGATTCCGCTGCCGGACAATCCAGCACAGGCCTGTCCGGCACAGCCGGTGCCGGCAAGGGCCAGGTGACGGTGGACGATATTGCCATCTTCACCGGCCGGTTCGAATCCGGTGCGCTGGCATCGATCGAGGCCTCACGCTTTGCCACCGGCCGCAAGAACGCCCTGCAGATTGAAGTCTCGGGGGACAAGGGCGCACTGGCGTTCGACCTCGAGGACCTTAACAGCGTCCAGTTCTACGACCGGACGGCACCACCGGACCGCCAGGGCTTCCGGAAAATCCTGGTCACCGAAGCGGAGCACCCCTACGTTTCGGCCTGGTGGCCGGCAGGGCACATGCTCGGCTACGAGCACGGGTTCTCCCACCAGGTCAAGGACCTCGTGGAGGGCATCGTGAACGGCAGCGATCCGCATCCGACGTTCGCTGACGGGTTGCGGGTGCAGCGCGTGCTCGAGGCCGTTGAACACAGTTCCGACAATGATTCGGCTTGGATGCGCGTCGCCGCCGGCGTCTCTGTCCAGGCAGTGTAGGAGGGAAAAACGTGGCACGACCGATCACTTTGTTCACCGGCCAGTGGGCCGACCTGCCGTTCGAGGAGGTGGCCCGGCTCGCCGGCGAATGGGGCTACGACGGGCTGGAGATCGCATGCTGGGGTGACCACCTGGATCCCTGGCGCTGGGACGACGACGCCTATGTGCAGGGCAGGCTGGACATCCTCGAACGCCACGGACTCCGGGTATGGACCATCTCCAACCACCTTAAGGGCCAGGCTGTCTGTGACGACCCGATCGACGAACGGCACCGCGGCATCCTGCCGGACCGCGTCTGGGGCGACGGCGAGCCTGAGGGGGTCCGCCGTCGTGCCGCCGAGGAGTTGAAGAACACTGCCCGGCTCGCCGCCAAGCTCGGAGTGAAGACGGTGACCGGGTTCACGGGATCGTCCATCTGGAAGTACGTGGCGATGTTCCCGCCGGCTTCCGAAAAGATGGTCGACGCCGGCTATCAGGACTTCGCGGACCGGTGGAACCCCATCCTGGACGTCTTTGACGAGGTCGGTGTCCGGTTCGCCCATGAGGTCCACCCCTCCGAAATTGCCTACGATTACTGGACAACGCAGCGCACCCTTGAGGCGATCGGGCACCGCGAGGCCTTTGGGCTGAACTGGGACCCGAGCCACATGGTGTGGCAGGACATCGACCCCGTGGGGTTCCTGTGGGACTTCAAGGACCGCATCTACCACGTGCACTGCAAGGACACGAAGAAGCGGCTCACCAACGGCCGCAACGGCCGGCTCTCATCCCACCTGCCCTGGGCCGACCCGCGGCGCGGCTGGGACTTCATCTCCACCGGTCACGGCGACGTGCCGTGGGAGGACGCCTTCCGGATGCTCAATTCCATCGGCTACCGCGGCCCGTTGTCCGTGGAGTGGGAGGACGCCGGAATGGACCGCCTGGACGGCGCCCCCGAAGCGCTGGCATTCGTCCGCAGGCTCTCCAGTTACGAGCCCTCGGCAGCGGCTTTCGACGCAGCCTTCAGCACCAAGTAGCAGCGCCCGCAGTAGCTCCAGTACAGCAGAACGGCCAGCCCCTCAGGGCTGGCCGTTCTTTGTTTGTTCAGCTGTGACTAAGCCGGGCGACGTCAGCTCTGGACAGGCTCAACCAGCGCTGCCTCCGCGAGGGCTATCTCCGCCAAGGCAAGGTGCCGGCGCGTCATCTCCGTGGGATCGTCCTGGAGCCACTCGTGGCCGCCCCACTCACTCGTTAGCGTGCCGCTGAAGCCGTTGCTGCCCAGGAGGCCGCCCAGGTCCCGCAGCGGCTGCGAAACCCGCCCGCCGTCGTCGTGCAGGTCCCAGAACTTGAGGTGGAAGGCGCCCACTATGGGGAGGATGGCCTGCAGGTCCGCCGCGTCACTGCGGCCAAAGCGGATGAGCAGGTTCATAAAGAGGGTGTGGATCCGCGGCGGCACGTTTCCTGAGCGGAGCACGGCGGTCACGGCGTCAAGTGTGGACGGGTCGCGCCAGTCATTCTCCAGGCGCCCCATGAAGTCCTGGGGCATGCCACCCCGGCGCAGTTCTTCAAGGTAGGTGACGGGAAGGGCGGGCATCAGCATGCTGATGTCCACGAGCACCCGTACGTGGTCATCTCCGAGGGCGCCTATCGCTTCGAGGGCCGGTTCGACGGCGGCGCTGCCGGGGGCCTGCTGCCCTTGGATTTCCTCGTACAGCACCAGGTCGAGCTCGTGCAGGAGAGGCTGGACCAGCGTGAGCAAGTCCCTCCCCGCCTGCCCGATCGGAAGCCGGATTCCGCTGGCTCCAACGCGGTGCGCGGCATGGATCTGGGGGACCAGGAAATCCAGGCGCTCCTGAACGGAACGTGGTCCCGCAGGCGTGAAGTCGTCCAGGCTGGCCCCGACGATACTGACAGCCCCGCCCTTTGACGCCAGGGCATTCCGCAGCTCATCGACCTCGGCATCGTGCGGAGCCGGGAAGGACCGCCACACCAGCCCGGGCTCGAGCTCTATCGTCTGCACCACTGAGTCCGCGATGCCGGTGACTATGTCCCGGGCCGTCCGGCGGGCGGCGATGATGTCCGGGGTCCAGTTGAAGGAGCTGGCGCAAAGCGTCCAGCTGCTTGGAATTTCGGAAGCCATACGGCGTCTTCCCCTTTATGCTTGTTAATGACAAACTTATGTCAGTTTCAGGATAAAGGACGGAAGCCATGTTGGAAACCGCTTTGCGCGAAGATGCGCTGACCGCCACTCCGGGAGGTTTTGATCTGCGGCTTGGCCTGCCGTGGATCCGCTCGATGCCCCTGTCCAGCGTGGCTGGCCTCGCGGTGGAAGTGGACGGCGTTCCGGTCGCACCGAGGGAGTTGTGCGTGGTGTTGGGTGACTGCACTATCCGTGCCGACGCGCTGCGCGAGGAGTCCGGGTGGTGGTTCGTGCAGGACAGGCTTGTCTTGGCGTGCCGGCGCGAGCTGTCACGCGGGGCGCACGCCGTCGCCGTCGACTTCCAGCTGATGGTGCCCTACCTGCAGGCGCGGCCCGGCTCGCCCCTGGTCCTGCCGTTCCATCTGGAGGCCCGGCTGGAGCGTGACCGGGCACAGGTACCGAGTGTGTCCCGGGACGTGGCCTGAGCGGGCGCGCCCGGCGGTGCCGAATCTTAGGCGGGAACTGCGACCCGCTCCGGTGAGGGGCGGCCGTCAGCAAACCAGCGCGGGAAGGTGACATCGAACAGCTGCTCGCGCGCCAGTTCGGCGCCGCCGCGGAGGGGTTCGCGCTCGTCAGCCACGGAGAGGGTGATTGTCAGATCGCGCGTGGCAAGCGGCAGCGACAGTTCATAGACCCGCTGCCGGACTTCGGCCAGGAACACCTCACCGGCCGACCCCATGGCGCCGCCGATGACGATGACGCTGGGGTTGAACATGTTCACCAGGGCTGAAATGGTCTCGCCCGCTACCCGCGCCGACTTTTGAATCAGGGTGATGGCCAAGGGGTCACCGGACCGGACTGCCAGGGTGATCTCCTCAAGGGTCAGTGCTCCCTTTTTCACTATCGGAGCCATGGAGCTGTTTGCGCCATCCTTGATGGCCTGCTCCGCATCCCTGACAAGGGCCCAGCCGCTGGCCACGGCTTCCAGGCAGCCGATCTTGCCGCAGCGGCACTGGGCAGTGGAATCCAGGACCCGGACATGGCCGATGTCACCGGCGGCGCCGTTCGCGCCCCGGTGGATCCTGCCCTGGGACAGCAGTCCCGCACCGATTCCGGAACCGATCTTGCAGTAGATGAGGTCCGCAAGGGAGTCCCGGCGGCGGGCACGTTCGCCCAGGGCCAGCAGGTTGACGTCGTTATCCACCCAGACCGGGGCGTTGAAGCGCTCCTCGAATGGGGTTCGAACGTCGAAGCCGTTCCATCCGGGCATGATAGGAGGCGACACGGGTTGCCCGGAGGCAAAGTCGACCGGACCGGGAAGGCCTACCACCACGGCCCAGACGGGCACTTTGGAGTCCTTCTTCAGCACGTCGTCCACGAGGGCCATGACTGCCTCAATGGTCTTCTCCGGGCCCCGGGAAATATCCCAGGTGCGGTGCGTATGCTCCAGGACGTCGCCGTCGAGTGCCGTCAAACCCACCCTGATGTGGGCCGCTCCGAGGGCGCAGACGATGATCCGCCCCCGCTCGGCGCGAAAGCGCAGGGTCCGGGGCGCACGGCCGCCGGAGGAGGCGCCGAATTCTCCCTCGCCCAGGAAGCCGAATTGGATGGCCTGATCCACCCGCTGGCTGACAACACCCCTGCCCAGGCCGGTGACCTTGCCGATTTCGGGGCGGGTGGTTGCCTCACCCGTCCGCACCAGGTTGACGATCCTCAGTAGGCTCGTCACTTCATCGGTCTGGGCTCCGAAGCGGAGGGTGGACTCTGTCGTCATAGTTCACAATTCTCACACATCAAAGCCCACTAACGCGCGGTTCGCGGGGACTATAGCCAGATCATTCCCTACTTATGAATAATAGTGACAGAAGAAGGAGGGCGACGATGCCTTGGAACGTGGGGATTATTGGCGCGGGGCCCGGTGTTGCGGCGCTTCACCTGCCGGTGCTGGGGCGGCTTGCGGAACTGTTCAAGGTGGTGCACGTTGCCGATGCGGGAAGCGGGCGCGCCCGGGCGCTGGCTGAAGGGCATGATGCCCGCTGGTCGGAAGGGGAGGCGGACCTGCTGGCCGACCCGGCCGTGGACCTGGTGGCAATCTGCAGCCCGCCCAGTGAGCACGCCCGCCAAATCCTGGCGGCACTCAGCGCGGGCAAGCGCGCCATTTTCTGTGAAAAGCCGCTGGCCACCAGCAGGGAGGAAGCGGACCGCGTTGTCTCCGCCTGCCGCGAGGCAGGCGCCACCCTGTTGGTCGGAACGAACCATCTGTTTGACCCCGCATGGGAGCGCGCGAAGCACCATCTCGTTGCACTGGAGGGCCGGGTGCGGGCCATCTCCGTGACGTTGGCGCTTCCGCCAAATGACAGGTACCACCGGCTCGTTGGCGAGGGCGGTCCTTTCCAGGCTGCCGGGCGGGCACGCCCGGACCTTGGCAACCCTGCCGTGGCGGCAGGCATTGTGAGGCAGCTGCTGACCGGCCTCGCAATTCATGATCTTCCGGCGGTGAGGGACATCGCGCCCGGCATTGATGAGGTTGTCTACGCGCGGGTCGTTTCCCCCATTGGCTACTTGGTGGGGTACCGGGCCGGCGCGGTCCTGGTGCAGTTGGCGCTGACCATGCTTCCCGAGGGGGCGGACGCCCTTTGGCGGATGAGTATCGCCACCTCCCATGACCGAATCGAGGTGAATTTCCCGCCCGCCTTTGTCCATGCCGGAAGCGCTGCCACCCGGGTGCGGAGCATCGATGGATTGTGGACGGAGTATCCGCGGGATGACGAGGATGGCTACGTGGCCGAGTGGCGCCTGCTGGCCTCGCTCCTTGAAGGGGATGCCCCTGTGGAGTACGACGAACTGTTGGCTGACGCCCATTATGCAATTGACCTGGCCGATGCTGCTGCTGCGAAGGTTCTTGAAGGGGCGCAGCGATGAGTCGGGACCGCGCATTCAGCGTCTTCACCGCGTTGCCTGCCTACACGGCCGCTGTCGCCGAGCTTCCGGTCAGTGCCGCACTCACCGATGATATGCGCGGTGCGGTGGCGGTGGTTCCCGGAACGGGCGACTGGTGGCAGGGGATGCTGGCGGCCCGCGGCGGCGGAGCGTCGGCGGTGGTGCTTGCGGATCCTGGGGTCCTTCCGCGGGAAGCCTTCGAGTCCGGGCGGTGGCCGGGAGACATCCCGGTGATCGTTGAACGGCCCCGCCTGCGCCCCGATGTTGCAGCCGATGCGGTTGCGGCAAGACGCGGGAGCCCCGCCCGGACCATAACCGTTGAGTGCGCCGCCCCCGCTGCAGGCCTTGGTGTTCTCATCTGCGACGGCTTTGGCTGGATGCGGTCCCTCGCCGGCGGATCCCTGGCGCTTCGGTCAAGCATTGCCACTGTGCACAGCAGGATCGCACTCCTGGAATCGGGCAGCTACAACGGCGAGACGGTTCCCGCCACCCTTTCGGCAACCGCAATCGGTGGTCTCCATGCCGGCGGCCTGCTCCAGGTGCTTGCCCTTGGCGAGGTGCGGACCGAAGTCACCGTCGACCAGCCCGCCGGGCTGGCCCGGGTGGAGACCTTCACGAACGAGGGGGTGTTTCGGGCTCCGGGGCGCTATGAGTCCTCCGCGCGCGTGGCGCTCCGCCGGGCGATCGAGGCCTCGTTGTCCGGTGGGTTGGCAGCCGACCTGGAGGATCTGCTGCAGGACATGGCACTGACCCGTGCCCTGCTCGATGCGTAGGGAGAGGGCCGACCATCATGTCGAATCTACACATTCTTATGTTGCATTCAGACTAAAGTGCAGTATCATGGGTAACGGCGCCGGGGTTCCTTCCGGACCCGTTCTCCGGTGTGATGGTGCGCCGGAGGCACACCACGTCGCGTCGACGGCCCGATCGTTCGGGTAGATCACTATGCCACTTTCGCCTCTTAGACTCCGTCTCCTTGTTGTCTCCCTGCTTTCGGTCTCCTTCCTCGGTGCCCTGGACCACACGGTAGTGTCCACTTCCCTTGCCACCATTGCGGGTGAACTCGGCGCGTTAACCCTGATGAGCTGGGTTGTGGTGGGCTACACCCTCGCCAGTACGGTGCTGCTGCCGGTTCTCGGCAAACTGGGCGATGTGCTGGGCGCGCGCCGCATCTTCATCTTCTCGCTGGTGATGTTCCTGGCCGCCTCACTGGCCTGCGGCTTCGCCACGGACATGGCCTGGCTGATTGCCGCGCGCGTCCTGCAGGGCATGAGCTCCGCGGGCCTGCAGTTGATGTCCCAGACGATCATTGCCCGCGTCACCACCCAGCGGGAACGGCCCCGCTACATGGCCATAATTGGCGCCGCTTTCCCCATCGCGATCCTGGTGGGCCCGGTGCTCGGCGGCGCCATTACCGATTACTGGGGCTGGCAGTGGGTCTTCTGGATCAACATCCCGGTGGGTGCAGCGGCCCTGGGCCTCGCGCTCGTGGCCGTTCCGCACCTGGAGCCCGGCCCCATGCCCCGCCACTTCGATATTGCCGGGGCCTCGGTCTTCACCACCGCCTTGGTGGCGCTGGTACTCGCCGTTACTTGGGCCGCCGAACGGAGCGCCGGCCCCGCCACTGCTGCCGCGCTCGCGGTGAGCATCGCCGGCTTCGCTGCCTTCTTTTTCATCGAGCGGCGTGCACCCGAACCCATCGTGCCGCTCCACTTTTTCGCCAACCGGACCATCGCGGCAGGCACGGCACTCTCGGCGATTATCGGCGTCGGCCTCTTCTCCATCACTGCCTACCTGCCCACGTACTTCCAGATGGCCTACCAGACCAGCGCCACCGTGTCCGGCCTTGTCCCCATCGCCACGGTGTTCGGCATGCTGATCAGCAATCTGCTGACCGGATGGCTTGCCAGCCGGACCGGGCAATACCGGATTTTCCCGATCCTGGGAACCTCGATGGGGGCCGCCGGGCTTTTGGTGATGGCCATGCTGCCCGCGGGCCTTCCGCTGTGGGTTCCCATGATGGTGATGGCCGTGGTGGGCATGGGCACGGGAGCGTTTATGAGCCTGATCGTCGCGGTGGTCCAGGGCGCCGCCCCGGCCAGCCAGACCGGGACCATCACGGCCACCATCAACCTGGTACGGCAGGTGGGGTCCACAGTGGCGACGGCGGTCATCGGCGGAGTGATCGGCTTCGGCGTCGCGGCTCTTTTGCCGGCAGGCCTTGACGCTTCCACTCTAACGCCGCAGCTGGTCCACGGGGCCGGGCCGGCAATCCAGGCCACCGTGGCACAAATCTACAGCTCGGTTTTCACGCCGATTTTCATTGCCCTGGCGGCCACCTACGCGGTGGGGATTGTCGCGGCGGTCCTTCTGCCGCACGGCCGCCTCTCCGACGAACCCGTTCCCGCTCCCAACACCACTTCCGAATCCCTCTCGGCCTGATTTCAAAGGAGACATCATGTCCAACCCAACTATTGCCATCGTCGGCAGCGGACCCATCGGTTCCACTTACGCACGGGTGCTCCTGGAGCAGGTCCCGAACGCGCGGGTGGTGATGTTCGAGGCCGGGCCGCAGCTCACCCACGTCCCCGGCGAGAGCGTCCGCAACATCCCCGACCCTGCAGAGAAGGCGCGTGCCCGGGAAATGTCCCAGGGGCCGCAGGCCGGCGCCTACCGGGAATCGCTTGGCATTCCGGCAGCCACCGTCGCCGAGGGCATGTTCACGGCCCGCCAGGGCACCCACCTCCTCGACTTCGGCGGCGCAGGCTCCGCCCACGCTTCCTCCTTCCCGGCCGCGGCTGCGGCCACCAACGTTGGTGGCCAGGGCGCCCACTGGACCTGCGCGACACCGTCGCCCGCCTTCAGCGAAAAGATCCCCTTTATCGCCGACGACGAATGGGACGGGCTGATTGAGGACGCCAAGCAGCTGCTGCACGTCCACAGTGCCGCGTTCGCGGATTCCGCCGTTGGTGAGGCCATTCGGACCCTCCTCGATGAAGAGTTCGGCGCCGAGCTGCCGGATGGGTACGGCGTGGGCACCCTTCCGGTTGCCGGGGACCCGCAGCCCGACGGGTCAGTGCGCTGGGCCGGGGCCGACGTCGTCCTCGGCCCGCTGATCGAAAAGGACAGCCCGCTCGCGAAGCAGTTCGAACTGCGCGACCTCACCCTGGTCCGCCGGGTGGAGTTCGACGGACACCGCGCCACCGGCGTCACCGTCCAGGACCTCCGCACGGGGGAGACCTCCTTCGTGGCAGCGGACATTGTTGTGGTCGCCGCCGATGCCTTCCGGTCCCCGCAGCTGCTGTGGGCTTCGGGCGTCCGCCCGAAGGCCCTGGGCCACTACCTGACCGAGCATCCGGTGGTCATCTCCACGGTGGCATTGGACGCCGAGAAGATGGGACGGTTCGCCACGGAAGAAGACCTCGGTGCGGAGCTGGCCCGGCGGGCGCTGAATTCCGCCGATCCGGTGGCGGCAGTGAACCGCATCCCATTCTCCGAGCCGGAGCACCCTTTCTCCGTCCAGGTGATGTACACCGAGACCACGCCGTTCCCCATGGAGCCGGGCGCGCCGTATTCCGAGAACCGCTGGGGCTACGTCAACATGGGCTACGGCCTGCGCAAGCACCCGCGCTATGAGGACGCCGTCACCTTTGACGAGAACGAGCCGGACTACCGCGGCTTCCCGAATATGACCATCGAGTATGCGCTCACTGAACGGGAGGAAACGGAGATCGCACAGGCCACCGAGCGGCTGCGCCGCGCCGGTAAGGCCCTGGGCGTCTTTGTCGCCGAGCCGCGGCTGATGCCCAACGGTTCCAGCCTGCACTACCAGGGCACCATGCGGATGGGCGCCGCGGACGACGGAACTTCGGTGGCGGATCCATGGTCGCGGGTGTGGGGTTACGAGAACCTCGTGGTGGGCGGAAATGCCCTTATCCCTACGGCGACCGCGATGAACCCCACCCTGATGAGCGTTGCCATCGCGGTGCGCGGCGCCCGGAGGGTTGCCGAGGAACTGGGTTCCTGACAGGCATCTGGTCCAGTGGAAAGGCCGCACCGCGCGCACGGATAACCTGTAAGCATGAAGAACCTGGACCTGAACCTGCTGCCCCAACTTCAGGTCCTGTTGGAATTGCGCAACATCTCCCGGGCGGCGGAGCGGCTCCAGCTCAGCCAGCCGGCCACCAGCGCGGCGATGGCCAGGCTCCGGCGCCATTTCGACGACGAGCTCCTGGTCCGGAACGGCCGCACCTATGACCTCACCCCCTTTGCCCAATCCCTGGTCCCGCTGGTTGATGAAGCCATGCTTCACATCCAGCGGGCCACGCGCGTGCGGTCCGGGTTTGATGCGGCCACCAGCGAGCGGGAGTTCATTATCGCCGCCTCGGATTATGCTGCGGCGCTGATCGTGGGACCGTTGCGGGGGATCCTGCGGGAAGAAGCACCGGGGGTGTCCGTGGACTTCGTCCCCACCGCCGGCTCCGGAATCCAGGGCCAGATGGCCGACTACTCCAAGATCGACCTGCTGGTGGGGCCCACGGGGTACCAGATGCAGGGAGCCAGCAAACAGCTCTTCCGTGACAGCTTTGTGGCCGTGGCCGACGCCGGCAACCCGCTGCTCCAGCAGCCCCGCCTGACCCTCGAAGACCTGACTGCGGTGCCGCACGCCGTCGGCTACTTCGGCGAGGGCATCAGCACCCCGGCGGACAAGCTGTTCGAGTCGCGGGGCATCCAGCGCCGGGTAGCGGCCGTGGTGGCCGGCTTCCTGTCCCTGCCGCTCCTGGTCGAAGGCACTGACCTTGTGGCACTCGTCCCGCGGATGCTGGCCGGGCGGGCCCAGCGCGGCGCGGATATCGTGGTGCTGGAGTTCTCCGGCGGAACCGAGGCGTCACTGGTGGAGGCCATGTACTGGCACCCGTCCCAGGCGGAGGACCCGGCGAGCGTGTGGCTGCGGTCCGTGGTTCAGCGCTCCTGCGCCCGGCTCCACGAGCTCTTCCCCGTCAACGCCCATCCGGTGGCGATCCACGCGGCGGATACCGCTTAAGGCCAGGCTTGTTCCCTCCCGGCGGCGGTGTCCTGCCTAGTATTCCCACCCGTGACCGGAAGATTCCGCAGACGTACAATCGTGCTCACAGCGAGCCGGGCAGCGACTCAGGCAACCCAAGGAGGACTGACATGAGCAATGTAACCACCAGCCCTGAGGCGGCGGCCGCCGCGCAGACCCTGTTCCGGGCCAGTCTGGGAGGGGTGCTCATCGCGCACGGAACCCAGAAACTCTTCGGCTGGTTCGGCGGGGGAGGCGTTGAAGGCACCAGCAAGGGAATGCACGCCATGGGGTTCCGCCCCGCAAAACCCAGCGCCGTCCTTGCGGGCCTTGGTGAAGCAGGAGCCGGTCTGGCCTTGGCCCTGGGGATGGCCACCCCTGCCGCCGGCGCCGCTGCCGCAACCACGATGGGCGTCGCAGCCAGCGTCCATGCCCCGAACGGTTTCTTCGCCCAAGAGGGCGGTCTCGAGTATCCCGCCGTGCTCGGCCTGGCAGCCGTGGCCTTCACTATTGGCGGTTCTGGCCCCTACTCCCTGGATGCACTCACCGGCCATGTCCTGGACCGGCCCTGGATGCGGATCACCGCTTTGGCCGTGATCCCCACAGCCATCGCGGTCCAGGTTTACCGTCGGCGTAAGGCCCTGGCCGCAGACGCTGCGGCACCGGCCGCGGGCGCTGCTGTGGAAGAGGGCTGAACCCGTCCCCGTGAGTATCCACGCGGCGGATACCACCTAGACCCGATACGCCGTTCCCCTTCCGGCCCATCCCTGCGAAAGTCGAGGAAACACGCCTTCGGAAGGAATTTCCATGTCCGCTTCAAGCCCGCGCCTTGCCGGCAAGACAGCCGTCATCACCGGAACGGCCAGCGGCCAGGGCAGGGCGGCCGCGCTCGCCTTCGCTTCGGAAGGGGCCTTAGTTGTTGGGTGCGACATGGACGACGACGGCGCCGCAGCCACCGTTGCGGCGGTCGCCGACGCCCGTGGCCGGATGAGCAGCAGCCGGGTGGATCTTACGGACGAGGCCGCGGTGGCGGCCTGGGCTGCGGATGTCGCCGCCATGCACGGGCAGGTCCATATCCTGTACGCCAACGCTGCCGTCACGCGCTTCGCCCCGGTGGGGGAGCTCACCTTCGATGACTGGAAGTGGAACATTGAACACGAGATGGACGTGGTGTTCCTGCCGGTCAAGTACTTCTAGCCGCAGCTGATCCAGGTTGCAAACAGTGCCATCGTCCTCGTCGGGTCCACAGCGGGGGTCACCGGTTCCATGACCAACGGCCGGCTGGCCCACACCGCCACGAAAGGGGCCGTGGTGGCGATGACCAAACAGCTCGCAGCCGAAGGTGCCCCGCACGGTCTGCGGGTTAATGCGGTCAGCCCGGGAATGATCCGTACCGCGGCAACGGAGGGCAACCTCCTCGCTCGCGACCATCCGATGCGGACCATCGCCGGCAGCATCCCGCTGGGCCGGATCGGCGCGCCCGAAGAAGTGGCAAAGTGCGCGCTGTTCCTGGCATCGGACGAGGCCTCTTACGTCACCGGCGCCAATTTGATGGTCGACGGCGGCTGGTCGGCTGTGCTGCCCGGCTAGCCGTTTGGTTAACGCAGGGCGTCGGAGACTGATTTCGCGCCGCCGTGGGATGACTGCCCGCCGTCCACCGGGATCTCCGCGCCCGTCACGAAGGACGAGAGCGGGCTTAGCAGGAAGAGCACGCCGCCGGCCACCTCCTCCACGCTACCGGTGCGGCCCAGCGGGGTTTCGGCCAGGGTGGCCTGCCGAAACTCCGGCCTGGCGCCCGAGGTCATGGGGGTTTCGATGAAGCCCGGATGGACGGTGTTCACCCGGATCCCGCGCGGGCCAAGTTCCATGGCGGCCACCTGGGAGAGTCCGCGCAACGCCCACTTGCTCGCGGTGTAGGCGACCGGATAGTGCGCGGTCAGGCCGGCAACGGAGCCGACATTAACAATCGATGCCCCGCCGACCATCAACGGCGCGAGCGACTGGATTCCCAGCAAGCTGCCGGCAACGTTCACCTCATAGACCCTCTGCAGGTCGGCCACCGTGGCATCGAGAAGCCGGCTGCGCTGGGTGATGCCGGCATTATTGACCAGCCCGTCCACTTGCCATCCCCGGGACTGCATCCAGGAAGCGAGTGCCGACCAGCCGGAGGCATCGCTGACGTCCAGCCGCCGATACATCAGCGCACCGCCTGAAGCCGATGACAAACCCCCCAGCCCGGCCGGCATATCCGCCGCCAAGTCGGTGGCGATGACCCGGGCCCCGGCCTCCACCAGCAGGCGCGCCTCTGCAGCGCCCTGGCCCTGGCCCGCGCCGGTGACCAACACAGTCCGGCCCTCGAGCTGAAGGGACACCACCCTAGGTACCGGACGGAACCGCAGCAGCAACCCGGTTGCGTGGACGGGGCCGGGACGGAACCCGGGTCGCGGCTTCGCGTCCGGGACCCACGGTGTTCTCGATGCTGCCGATTCCCTCCACTGTCATCCGCACCACGTCGCCGGTCTTCAGCGGCGGGGGAGTCTTCGCGCCGTTCCGCCCCCAGAGCTCCGCGAGGCAGCCACTGCCGCAGGTGCCGGAGCCCAGCACATCGCCGGGCCGCACCACGGAATCCTGCGAGGCGTAGGCCACGAGTTCGGCAAACGGCCACCCCATGTTGGACAGCAGGTCCTGCCCGATAGCTTTCCCGTTCACCTCCACGGCCATGGAGATCGGCAGGAACCCTTCGGCGTCGTGCCGGTCCTCGAACTCGTCGGCGGTGACAATCCAGGGTCCCAGGGTGTTGGCAAAGTCCTTGCCCTTGCACGGCCCCAGGCTGACTTTCATCTCCCGGCGCTGCAGGTCACGCGCCGACCAGTCGTTGAGCACCGTGTAACCGAAAATGTGCCGGTGGGCCTCCGACGCTGTCAGGTTGCGGCCGTCACTGCCGGGAACGCGTCCGACGACGGCGGCGACTTCCGTTTCGAAGTCCAGGTCCGTACAGCCCGCCGGAATACCGATCAACTCGCCGGTGCCGGTCACCGTATGCGGATTGGTGAAGTAAAAGGTGGGCGCCTCGTACCATTCGGGCACTACGCCGGCCACGCCGTCGATGCTCTTCCGCACGCCTTCGACGTGTTCTTCGAACGCTACGAAATCGCGGATGGAGGCAGGCGCCAGCGGGGCGAGCAGGTGCACGTCCGCCAGCGGAACGGCAGCAGCGGAACCAATGACCTGGCGGGCAAGTGCCAGCGTCTCCTCGAGTCCGGCGTCAAGCAGTGCCTGGACGCCCTGGCCTGCCGGCAGGGCGTAGCAGTTGACGCCGTCCACGAAGCCGGACTGCGTCCCGCCGTCGTCATTCCAACGGGCAATCTTCACCATGTGAGTGTTCCTTAAGCATTGCGATGGGCGGTCAGGGCGGCCGCCGCGGTGATGCCCAGCGTGCGTGCATTGCTGCCCAAGACCTGAGCCTCGTCGTCGGCAGAGAGTCCGGCAGCCCGAACCTCGTCCACCGGCCCGTCCGAACCCATGTCGAAGGGATAATCCGAGCCGAGCAGCACCTGTTCCGGCCCCGCGACGGCCAAGAGCGCCCGCAGTTCAGCGGGGCTGTGGACGAGCGAGTCGAAGTACAGTTTCTTCAGATAGGACGACGGCGGCTGGGCGCAGCCGTGTGCCTCCGGCCGGACCCGCCAGGCGTGGTCCGAGCGGCCCAGGGTGGTGGGAAGGTAGCCCCCGCCGTGCGCGGCCAGTACCTTGAGGTCCGGGTGCCGGTCCAGGACTCCGCTGAAGATCAGGTGCGACAGTGCCACCGCGTTTTCGGCGGGCTGGGAGACGGTGTTTGCGAGGTAGAACTGGTCCAGTCGCTCATCCAGCGAGCAGCCGAAGGGGTGCAGGAATACCAGGGCACCCAGCTCTTCGGCCCGGCTCCAGAATTGTTCCAGCCGGGGGTCGGAGAGCTCAACGGTGCTGCGCTGCGGGTCGGCGGGAGTGGCGGCGAACGAGCCGATTTCCACGCCGAGCAGGCCGCAGTCCAACACAGCGTGCTCCAGGGCTTCCACCATCAGGGCGGGGTGCTGCAGCGGGACCAGGCCCAGTCCGTTGAGCCGCTCCGGGGCGCGGTCCACGAACTCCCGCACCGCCTGGTTGGCGGACCTGGCCACCTGCAAGGCCAGCTCAACACCTGCGAAATAGTAGAAGTGCGACGGCGACGGCGAGACCAGCTGCACGTCCACACCTTGGGCGTCCATGTCCGCAAGACGGCGGTCCAGGTCCGTCAGCTGCGGCCAGCGCTCCTTGATCATCTTTCCCGAAGCGGCCATCGACTCTGGTCCGTTGCGCCGGACTTCCAGGGCCTGTTGAGCGCCGAACCCCTCAGGATCAGCTTCGGCCACCAATTGCTGCAGGGCCGGAAGCAGGATGTGGGCGTGGACGTCCACGGTGGCGGTTTGTTCTTGAGGACGGTGGGCGCTCATGCGGGCTCTTTCAGCATCGTGGAAAGCGAGTGCATCAGGCCCGGCACATCGGCGTCGCGGACGCCGTCGAGCATCCACTGGCCGAGCTGGACGGAGGCCTTCACCACTGCGTTTGCCCGGTCCAGCCGGCGGTCGGTGAACTCCTTCCACAGGGTCTCGGTGACGTCGTCCGCATTGATCAGCAGTTCAGCCAGCACGGCCGCGTCCTCCAGGGCCATAGCCGCACCCTGGGCCACCGTGGGCGGGCAGCTGTGGGCGGCGTCGCCGATGATCACGATGCGGCCGCGGTTCCACGGGCCGTCCACGAGGTGCGTGGTGAACCACGTGTAGTTGATGCGGGCACTGTGGTCCAGGTTTGAGCGGATCTCGTTCCACGGACCGCCGTACGCTGCAGCGAGTTCAGCCATGATGCGGGGGCCGTCCTCGTGCCTGCGTTCCTGCGCCTTCTCCACCAGGTAGGCGTAGATGGTGTCGGGCCCGGTGGGGCAGTAGCCGGCGATAAAGCAGGGGCCGCCGTAGGTCAGGTCCGTGCGGACCACGTCCTCGGGCCGCTCCACGAACGCGCGCCAGATGCCCATGCCGGTGGGCGCGGGCTCCACGTCGATGCCGATGGCCTTACGGACCGCGGAATGCAGGCCGTCCGCGCCGATCAGGAGGTCGTACCGGGCGGTCGAACCGTCGGTAGTGTTGACGGTGACGGAATCGCCGTCGTCTGTTATGTCGGTGACGGTCTTGCCGTAGCTGATCCGGGCACCGGCCTGCTCGGCGCGTTCCCGGAGGATGGCCGTGAGGTCGGGGCGGTACATGCCCAGGGTGGCGGGGAGGTCATCGCCGCCGGTCCGGATGTCCTCAAGGACCGCGAGTACGGTGCCGGCCGGGTCCGGGGCGCGCAGACCGAGCGTGCTGAACCCGTAGCCTTTCGCCTCCACCTCGTTCCACACACCGAGCTGGCGGAGAATCCGCAGGGCGTTGCCCTGCAGGGTGATTCCGGATCCCAGGGTTTGCGGAGCGCCCGCCTTCTCCAGGACTTCCACCTGGACTCCGGCGTCCGACAGGAGGATGGCGGCGGTCAGCCCCGCGGCTCCTGCCCCCACGATTCCGACGTTCTGTACTGCTGCCATCGCTGACTCCTTTGTATTGACGGCGCTACTGCTGGCGGTTGTGCTACTGAAGCTACCGGACTGCGATCGGGTTGACCGGCGATCCCACGGCACCGGTGATGGGAAGCGGCGCGGCCGTGAGCAGGAAGTCGTACCTGCCGTCCGCAGCGCATGCCTCCGCCAGGCCGTCCGGGTCCCACATCTCGCCGAGGAACAGCCCGAGGTTGGGGATGGCGATTTGGTGGAGGGGCTGGAAGGCGCCGTCGAACTCGTTCGGGCGGACCTCGAAGCCCCAGGTGTCGGTGGCGATCCCGGCGATTTCACTGCGGTGAACCCAGGGCGCGGTGCTGAAGGACAGCCCTGGCGCGGAGCCACCGGCGTAGTCGCCCCAGCCTTCCCGGCGCACCCGGGTGTACTGTCCGGTGCGGATCACCAGGATGTCGCCGCGGCCCACCTTTGAGCTGGGGCCCTGCAGGTCGATGGTCCGCTGAAGGTGCTCCGGGGTGATGGCGAAACCGTCCGGCAGTTCGCCGTCGGTCCTTCCCAGTTCGGGTCCGATGGCGCGTCCGACGTCCAGCAGGACGCCGCGGGTGACGATCTTCGCGGCCGCGGTCTGGATCCCGGTCACCAGGTCGCCCTCGGAGGTGACCACGTCTCCGGCGGCTCGGCCGTTCCAGGCCTTGCCCTGGTCGAAGATGTGGCCCAGGCCGTCCCACTGTGTGGAGCACTGGAGAGGCATGGCGATGACGTCATCCGCCCCACCGAAACCATGGGGGAAGCCTTGGTTGCCGCGCTCGGCGTCGACGCCGGTGTCCGTCATGGTGTGGACGGGGTTGGTACGGCGGCGCCAGCCCTTCTGCGGTCCGTTGGTGTCGAACGGCTGGGACAGCGAGTAGGCCTCGCCCGTCCGAACCAAGGCAGCGGCTTCGACGCGCTTGGCGGTGTCGATGAAGTTCAGGGTCCCCAGGACGTCGTCGTCGCCCCAGCGGCCCCAGTTGTTGTGGGCTTCGGCCATTGCGCGGATGCTGCCGAGCGGGTCTTCACGCCGGATCACCGGGGACTCGATGGTGGCTGATTCCCCGGTGCCGGTGACGCGGGCGGGCGCGGTGTTCCGGGTGGTCACTTTTGGCTGCCTTCAGTTTGAACTTCGTCCTTGCAACGGATCAGTTGGGTGCCCAGGCCCGTGATGGTTCCTTCCATGACGTCCCCGTCCTGAAGCAGCCGGCCCCAGTGCTGTCCGTTGCCCGCGGGGCTTCCGGTGAGGACCAAGTCACCCGGGCGCAGCGGCATGATCTGGGAGGCCTCGCTGACCAGCTTGGCGACGCCGAAGATCATGTCCTGCGTGGATTCGTCCTGCATGGCTTTACCGTTGAGCTTCAGCGTCACCTGGACGTCCTGCGGGTTGCCGAAGAACTTGGCCGGCACCAGCAGCGGCCCGGTGGGCAGAAAGCCTGGCGCGTTCTTAGCGCGGTACCAGTCCGAGCCGATGGCAGGCATGTCCTTCCGGAAGACGTACTCCCGCGTGGTGATGTCGTTGACCATCGTGTAGCCGAACACGTATTCCAGGGCTTCTTCGGGGGTGACCCGGAAGGCCGTTCGGCCGATGACCGCCGCCAGTTCCAGTTCCCAGTCGTGGGACTTGCTGTAGGAGGGCAGGACGAGATCGTCGGTGGCCGACGCGATCGCCGTCGGCAGCCCGATGAAGAAGTACGGCGTGCCCTGGCCTGCACGCTTATCCATCATGGCCCCGGTCTTAGCGCGTACTTCGTCTTCGTCCTGGTCCGGTTCGCGGTGCGCCGCGGCGAGGTCGATCACGTGCTTGCGGTAGTTCGCGCCGGTCTGCAGGACCTGGGCGGGCTCCACCGGGGCAAGGACTTCCACGTCGGTCAGAGCAAGGCCGGTGTCCTCACCGGCGGAGGCGGCCAGCGCGTCCAACTGGCTCTCGGTGCTGTCCCAGTGCTCAATCAGGGAGTTGATGTCCCCATCCAGCGGCAGGACGCGGTCTTCCACCAGCAGGCCCACATGGGCCTTGCTGTCGCCGGCTTCCTGGAACCGGATGAGGGAATACGCAGTGTCAGTCATGGCGCCGTTAGCCCCGTCCCTGCTTGGCGTAGGGGTTCAGGAGTGCTTCCTTCATTTCGGGCGAGGCGCCCTCTTCGGTGGCGGTGAAGCCGTCGGCGGGAGGGAAGGACTCGGTCATCGAGTGCGGCATGGCGCCGTTCTTGTAGAAGTTGTTCGAGCCCTCGGAAGGCTTCCAGGTGTTGGCGTCCCAGTCCGGGACGTAGTTGCGGTAGCCACCGGAGTTGAGCTCGACGCGCAGGCCGGAGGGATCGCGGAAGTACAGGAAGTTCTGTTCACCCACGCCGTGGATGGAGGGGCCGTACTCCATGGGGGTGCCATTTTCCATCATGACGTCCGCGGTGCGCAGCAGGTCCTCGGTGGCGTCCACCCAGAATGCGATGTGGTTGACGCGGCCCTGGCGGTCGGAGGTGTCCAGGACCACGCCGAGGTCGTGTGATTTCTCGTTGGTGGTCAGCACGGAGAAGACGGTGATTGGTGCTTCGTCCAGGTCCACGAATGCCATGACGCGGAAACCCAATGCCTCGTTGTACCACTTGGCGAAACCACGGACATCGGAGGAGGCCACGGTGACGTGATCCAGGAAGCGGGGCGCTGCGGCGTGGCTGCTGCGGCGCTCCGGACGATCAGGATAGATGGATTCGAAACCGGGCTCGGCCACGAACTTCTCAACGTCGAAGAAGATCCGCATGTGGTGTCCGTAGGGGCCGGTGAATTCATAGGCCTTTCCGTAACCGTGGCCACCGGTGGTCCAGGTGCCCTCGACCCCCGTCGCCTCAATGCGCTGGGCTGCCGTTTCCAGGGCGTCCTGAGAGTTGGTGCGCCAGGCCATCCGGCCCAGGGAGGCTTCCGGACCCTCGGTGATGACAAGGCTGTAGCGGTAGTAGTCGCCCCAGCAGCGCAGGTAGACGTTGCCGTCCACTCGGTCGACGACGCGCATGCCGAACTTTTCCTCGTAGAACCGCGCGGATGCTTCGACGTCCGGGGCGGTGATCTCAAGGTGGGCGAGATGGGAGAGGGGAGTTTCCACGTTGAATTCCTTCTGAGTACAAGTAGCTGTGAGGGGGTCCCTGCAGGTCTAATGACCAGCCTGAGGCACCGGCGCTATTTGGTGAAGGGGCGTTTCCTGATGCCAGCTATTTGCCTGGCGGATAGCTGACGGAACGGAATCCCGCCGGGTCGGCCAGGAACCGGGAGAAAGCCAGTTCCGCAGCACCGATCATCATCAGGTCGGAACCCAGGGCTGCGCGGCTTATGTTGACCTGAGCGGCGGGACCGTCCAGCGCCTGAGATAGCAGCGCGTCGTTAAACGATGTGGGTGCCGCTGCGTGCAGGGCGCCCAGAAAACCGTCCAGGACTACGGCCTCGGGGTTGAAGATGTTTACGGCATTGCGCAGGGCGATGCCTAGATACCCGAGCTGGCGGGCGACTTCGTCGCTGAGCGCCGCGCTGCCCGAGTTCGCCAGTGCTTCGTCGAGGTCGGCGGTGTTGCCGCGGCGCAGGCCGGCAAGTTCCAGGAGCCGTGACTGCGAAACCTCGGTTTCCAGGCACCCGGTGGCTCCGCAGTGGCAGGTTGTTCCCCCGGAGCGGACGAAGGTGTGGCCGAGTTCCCCGGCGTAGCCTGATGCGCCGCGGAGAAGTTGGCCGTTCGCGATGATTCCGCCGCCGATGCCGCTGGCGCCGCCATTGAGATAGATCAGGTTTTGTTTTCCCGCGCCGGCGCCGAAAATCAGTTCAGCTTCGGTTCCGAGCGAGGCGTCGTTGGCGGCTTGGCACGGGTAGCCGGTGGCTTCGCCCAGCATCCGGGCGACCGGCTCGTTCCGCCAGCCCAGGTGTGGCGCGTGCCGCACCGTGCCGTCGTCGCGATTGACCAGGCCGGGTACGGCCATGCCGATGCCTGTGATCCGGTAAGTGGCGTCCAGCTCGGAGCGCATTCCGGCGATGACTGCCGAGGCGATATTCACCGCTTCCCGGGCGCTTGGTATCCGTTCGGTGTCGAAACGGATTTTCTTTTGCACCTGTCCGCCGAGGCCGACCAAACCAATGGTGACTGCGTCGATCTCCGGGTTCACCGCCAATGCCGCGATCGACGGGCTGGGGCGCACCTCCGGACTCGGCCTGCCGACCTGCCCCTCCCCGGCGGTTGCCGTCTCGTAGACCAGTCCCAAGGAGGCGAGCTGTCCGATCAACGTCCCGACGGTGGAGCGGTTCAATCCGGTGCGCCGGGTCAGCTCGGCACGGCTGAGGACACCGTGGTGGTGGATGAGGGAGGTCAGCAGCGACAGGTTATTGCGGCGAGACGGATCCGGTTCGCCCGCCCGGCTGCTTCCGGCTACGACCCGGTCGATCACGGTGGATGGATCTTCTCCTTGGAAGCCTCGAAGCCCAATTTAGGTGCTTTTGCTGTCCGCTACAACATAGCAGGCGCAGGTACGACTCCCGGGTTTGTCCCGAACTTTTAGGGGGACCTGTGGGGTCGTGTGGTTGACACCGTGGGAAATGGCAATATGTTTGTGAGCAGAACATTTCAGTTCAGTAGCGCACATCACCCCGCGCACCCCCAGCAATCACGCAGACCTTCGGAGCATTCAATGGCGATTCAGCCCACCCGTGAAGACAAGTTTTCCTTCGGCCTCTGGACGGTGGGCTGGGAAGCCCAGGACCAGTTCGGCTCCGCCACCCGCCCGCCGCTGGACACGGTGGAGGCCGTCAACAGGCTCAGTGACCTCGGCGCTTACGGCATCACGTTCCACGACAATGACCTCTTTCCATTTGGCTGCTCCGCCGCCGACCGCCAGCGCGAAATCGACCGGCTGACGGGAGCGCTGAAGTCCACCGGAATGATCGTCCCGATGGTCACCACGAACCTGTTCAGCCACCCCGTCTTCAAGGACGGTGGCTTCACCAGCAACGACCGCGGCGTCCGGCGCTTCGCCCTCCGCAAGGTGCTGGACAACATCGACCTCGCCGCCGAACTCGGCGCCGAAACATTCGTCATGTGGGGCGGCCGCGAAGGCAGCGAATACGATGCCGCCAAGGACATCCGCGGCGCCCTGGAACGCTACCGGGAGGCCGTCAACTTGTTGGGTGACTACGTCACGGACAAGGGTTACAACATCCGGTTCGCGATCGAGCCCAAGCCCAACGAACCCCGGGGCGACATCCTTCTGCCCACCCTGGGCCACGCCCTGGCCTTCATCGAAACGCTCGAACGCCCCGAACTGGTGGGCATCAACCCCGAAACCGGTCACGAGCAGATGGCGGGCCTGAACTTCACCCACGGCATCGCCCAGGCGCTTTACCAGGGCAAGCTTTTCCATATCGACCTTAACGGCCAGCGCAGCATCAAGTTCGACCAGGACCTGGTGTTCGGCCACGGCGACCTGCAGAACGCATTCTCCCTGGTGGATCTGCTCGAAAACGGCGGCCCCGACGGCGGTCCCGCCTACAACGGTCCGCGCCACTTCGACTACAAGCCCAGCCGCACCGAGGACATCGACGGTGTGTGGGACTCCGCTGCCGCCAACATGCAGACCTACCTGCTGCTGAAGGAACGCGCCAAGGCTTTCCGTGCCGATCCCGAGGTCCAGGCGGCGCTGCAGGCCTCGCGGGTCGCGGAAATCAACGAGCCCACGCTCAACCCCGGCGAAAGCTACGAGCAGCTCCGCGCGGACCGCGCCTCCTACGAGGACTTCGACGCCGACGCCTACTTCGGCGGCAAGGGATTCGGCTTCGTGAAGCTGCAGCAGCTCTTCATTGAACACCTGCTCGGCGCCCGCTGATCCCGTGATGGCTGCTCCCATGAAACTCGTCGCCGGCGTCGACTCCTCCACCCAAAGCTGCAAGGTGGTGGTTCTGGACGCCGGCAACGGCACGCTGGTCCGCGAGGGCCGCGCCGCCCACCCGGACGGCACCGAAGTGCACCCCGACCACTGGTGGCGGGCTTTGTCCGAAGCGTTCGACGACGCCGGAGGGCTGGTGGGCGTCAGCGCGCTCTCGGTGGCGGGCCAGCAGCACGGCATGGTCCTGCTGGATTACGCCGGCAACGTCGTGCGGCCGGCGCTGCTGTGGAACGACACCGCTCGGCGGGGGCCGCGGCGGCCCTGACCGAGGAAGTGGGGGCGGAAGAGTTGGCGCAAAGGACCGGTCTGGTCCCGGTGGCCTCCTTCACCGTCACGAAGGTCCGCTGGGTCCGGGACCATGAGCCGGAACTGGCGGACCGGGTGGCGGCCGTCGCTTTGCCGCATGACTGGCTGACCTGGCGGCTGCGCGGGTACGGCCCGGCAGTCTCCAGCCCACTGGGCCCGGACCTGGAACAGCTTACGACGGACCGCTCAGATGCCAGCGGAACCGGCTATTGGAGCCCCTCTGCCGGGGAGTACGACCTTGACCTGTTCAAGCTGGCCTTCGGCCGGGACGCCAGGGAGGCCACCGGCAACGCCGGGACTAGGCAAGCAGGAACCGTGATTCTGCCCCGGGTTCTCGGTCCCGGCGACGCCGCCGGAGAAATCCACCCCGGCTGCTTCGGACCCGGCAAGGCGGAACTGGCCGGTTCTACTGGATCCGGGCACCGGGTCCTGCTCGGTGCCGGCGCCGGGGACAACGCGGCAGCCGCCCTGGGTCTGGGTGCCGGGCCCGGAGACGTGGTGGTGTCCGTCGGCACCAGCGGCACGGTGTTCTCGGTGGCCTCGCTAGCCGTTGCCGATCCCAGCGGCACGGTGGCAGGTTTCGCGGACGCCAGCGGCGAGTACCTGCCGATTGCTGTCACACTGAATGCCGCGCGTGTGCTCAGCTCGGTGGCGGGCCTCCTGGGCGTGGACTTAGATGAACTCTCACGCCTCGCCCTTGAAGCTGAACCCGGCGCGGGCGGAGTGGTGCTGGTGCCGTACTTCGAAGGTGAACGCACACCCAACCTGCCCCACGCCAAAGCCAGTTTCCACGGGCTCAGCATTGCCTCCAGCACCAGGAGCAATCTGGCCCGGGCCGCGATTGAAGGCATGCTGTGCGGGCTCTCCGGCGGTCTGGATGCCCTCCGCGCGCAAGGCAGCCCCGCAACCCGGCTCCTGCTGATCGGCGGCGCCGTGCAGAACCCCGCAGTCCAAGCCATCGCGGCGCAGGTCTTCGATCTGCCGGTGACCATCCCCCGCCCGGGAGAGTACGTCGCCCGGGGTGCGGCACTACAGGCGGCTTGGGCCCGCAGCGGCCATCGCCCGGACTGGCCGGTCGCGGTGGACGCCGCGCCCGCCCCGGACTTCCACCCGGTCATTAGGCAGAACTACCAGCGGGCGAGCAGCCGGGTTGACCCCGGCAACTGAGCCGGAGCTCATAAATGCCTTTGCTTCAGCGCGGCAACGAAACAACGGGTCAACTCACAACTCGTGGCTGCTGACGCCGGACCGGACCTGGTCCCGAATAAACGCGTCAGGAGGGCAGCGGAGCACCGGATCAAGGCCGCCCTCCGGCACTACCGGGATAGCGTCGGACGGCCTATCGTGGTTCTGACTCAGCCCGAGGGAAAGGAACGATGATGTTCACCCTGCAAGTTAGCTATCCGGTCCGGGACTACGAGGCCTTCAAGAAAGTCTTTGACAGCGATCCCGCAGGCCGAGCCGCCTCGGGCGCCCGGTCTGTCCGCTTGTTCAGGGATACCGAGGACCAGAACAGCGTGGCCGTGCTCCTTGACTTCGACACCAAAGACGCCGCGACCGGCTTTCTGGAAAAGTTGCGCAGCCAGGTGTGGGACAAACCCGAGGTGATAGGGCAGCTTATGACGGCAGCGCCGACAGCCAGGATTCTGGAAGAGATGGCGCGCGAGGGTCAGGGCGCGGGCTGACGGCTGAAATCCGGCGGTCCCCACTGGATTGGCTAGCCGCAACTTCATGCTGTCCCAGGACGACGGCGGAAAGTCCCGCCGTCGTCCCTTTCCATGTCCTTTTGCACCCCGTCCGCTCTCGGGGTCTTGAACTATATTCGGACAAGGGAAAGGGACCGGACTGCACTGCAGGGACGAGAAAGGCGGATTTCTGAATGGCGCGAATGCCGCCAGCCACGGTGGAAGTGAGCAACACCGTCGTCCAGCGCCTCGTACGGGACCAGCGGCCCGACCTCGGCGATTGTCCTTTAACGCGGGTTGCGAACGGCTGGGACAACGCGACCTTCCGGCTCGGTGACGGCCTGGCCGTCCGGCTGCCGCGCAGGGCGGAGGCCGTCCCGCTGATACTGCATGAGCAGCGCTACCTTCCCGACATAGCCCGCCGCTCCCCGGTTGCGGTTCCTGTCCCCGTCCATGCCGGCAGGCCGACGTCGGACTTTCCATGGCCGTGGAGCATCGTGCGGTGGGTCCCCGGAACCGCTGCGGCCGACGCCGGCCCGCCAGGCCGCGGGCCGGCGGCTAAAGACCTGGCAGATTTCCTGCTGTCCCTTCACGTGCCCGCCGAAACCGGCGTCCCGGTGAACCCTTTCCGAGGCGTGCCGCTGACAGACAGTGGCACTGTGCTGGTGGAACGGCTCGGGGACCACGAACGCTACCCGCAGGCGGCAGCGCTGAGAGCAGTGTGGGCGCATGCCTGTGCCGCCAAACCCTGGGATGGTCCGCCGATGATGCTCCACGGGGACCTCCACCCCGGCAACATCCTGCTGGCGGACCGCGGCTCCCTGGCCGGCGTCATCGATTTCGGCGACGTCGGGGCGGGGGACCCGGCTGTCGATCTTGCGGTGGGGTGGCTGATGTTCGACGCCGGCACTCGCCACCGCTTCATGGGCGCCTTTGGCGCCGCAGTGGAAGCCGACACCTGGATGAGGGCCCGTGGCTGGGCCCTCATCCTGTCCACCGCCATGCTGAGCAACTCCGACGACAATCCGCGGATGTTCAGCGTAGGAAAGTTCGGGATCGGGCAGATCCTGGATGGCTGACTTAGGGCACCACTGGCAGGGCCTCCCTCAGCCCCGCCACGCCAATGGTCCTTCCCAGTTCACCCACCAGCCACCAACACGCCCTCCAGCGTTCTCCCACGACCAGCAGTCTTTTCACGCCCCCTTACGCCCGGCACGTTCCCATGTGCCGCGCGGAGAATCCCCTGCATTCAAGGAGTACTGCGTGTTCGTGAAAAGCACCCTTGCCGCCGTCGCCGTCCTTGCCTCCCTGGCCGGGACAGCAGCAGCCCCTGCCCCGGCAGAGGCAACCAAGCCGGCTCCCGTCGTCGGCCAGCCGCTCGCCCAGGCACATGCGCACAACGACTATGAGCACGACCGTCCCCTGTTTGATGCGCTGGAGCATGGCTTCACCAGCGTGGAAGCGGACGTGTGGCTGGTGGACGGCGAGCTGATGGTTGCCCACGACCTGGAGGATGTCCAGCCCGGCGTTACGCTCGAGAGGCTCTACCTCGATCCGCTCCAGGATCTGGTCCGCGGCCAGGGCAACAGTGTCTACCCGAAGTGGGATGGCAGCCTGCAACTTCTTATCGACATCAAGAGCGACGGCGAATCCACGTACGCCGCAATCGAGCAGGAACTGGCCGAGCACCGCGACATCATGAGCCGCTACAGCCACGGCACCACCAAGAACGGCCCGGTCACCGCGGTCGTCAGCGGAAACCGGCCGCTGGCCACCATGCAGGCGCAGGAGAAGCGCTTCAGCTTCTACGATGGCCGCTCCGCAGACCTCACCTCCGGAAGGCCTGCCGGCCTGATGCCGCTGGTCAGCGACAACTGGACCAAGCTCTTCACCTGGCAGGGCGTAGGCCCCATGCCGGAGGCCGAGCACGCCGAACTGCGCGCCTACGTGGCCGACGCGCACGCCAATGGCTTCCGTGTCCGCTTCTGGGCCACCCCCGACATGCCCGGCACCGCACGCGAAGCCATCTGGAACGAACTCTTCGACGCCGGCGTGGACCACATCAACACGGACGACCTCGCCGCGCTGCAGCAGTTCCTGACCGCCCGCGGGGCCTAAGCCGCACACCTCAAGCCCCAACCCCGCAAAGAAGTGGAACACCGTCATGCCTTCAATGACCATCAAAACGACGACGGCGGCAGCCGTCCTGGCGCTCGGACTCCTTGCGTCCCAGCCCGCCACTGCCGCCAACAACACCGCCGACAGCCAGGCGTTCACATTCGGCGTGATCGGCGACATCCCCTACGGCGAGGCCGAAATCGCGAAGTTCCCCGCGCGCATCCAGGACATCAACGCCGACAGCGCGCTGAAGTTCGTCACCCACGTGGGCGACATCAAGAACGGCTCCTCGGTCTGCTCGGACGAGTACTTCGAGACCATCCGCGCACAGTTCGACACCTTCGAGCACCCGCTGGTCTTCACCCCGGGCGACAACGAATGGGTGGACTGCCACCGCACCAACAACGGCGCCTACAACCCGCTGAAACGGCTCGACAAGCTGCGGGATGTCTTCTTCAACGAGCCCGGCAAGACCTTGGGCGCCACCATGCCTGTCAGAACCCAGGCGGACCTCGGGCTGCCGGAAAACGTCCGCTTCACCCAGAACCGGGTGGCGTTCTCCGTGCTGAATATCCAGGGCAGCAACAACTCGCTGCAGCCGTGGACCGGCCTGGGCGAAACCACAGCCACGCCCGAGCAGTTGGCCGAAGTTGAGCACCGGACGGACGCCGTACTGGCCCAGATCCGCGACACCTTCACTGACGCCGAACGCCGCAACGACCGCGCCGTTGTCCTGATGACCCAGGCCGACATGTTCGACCCGTCCCTGCTCGCCGCCGCGACCGCCAACCCGGACACCATGTCCGGCTTCCGCGAAATTGTGCAGGCCATCATCGACGAGACCAATAGCTTCGACGCCCCGGTTTACCTCATCAACGGCGACAGCCACGTCTTCGCCGAGAACCAGCCGCTTGCGGAGGGCTCACCCTGGCTGGAGATCTACGGCCGGCCCGCCGCCGATGACCTGCAGCGCATCACCGTGGACGGATCCGCCAACGCCACCAACTACGTCAGGTTCACCGTCGCCGGCAACAGTGCCGATGGCGCGGACGTTCTGGCCTGGGAAAAGGTCCCCTTCCGCCAGTAGGCACCCGACGGACGCGGACGACGGCGGGAGGTCCCGCCATCGTCCGCTTGGCAGGTCCATTCCTGGGCGGCTGAGCTTATGACCGAGTCACGGCTCGACCAGCGTCAGGATGGTTTCCGGACGGACGCCGTCGAATTTCATCGCTTCGGCTGCCTCTCCGGACTCCATCATTCGCTGGAAAGTTTCCATGTCGGGGACCTGGACGATCAGGCCTACACGGTTGCTCTTCGCCGGGTCGATAAACGTCCGAACCGTGATGCCCAGAGGCCCAAATACCTCTTCCCTTTTTGGTGACCTGAGCCAGCGCTTAACGTCGTCGACTTCGTGGAAAATCATTAGTGTTGGCATCATTGCCTCGGCTTTCCGGGGTTGGTCCAGGAGCCGGGCTGGATAGCAGCCGCGTGCGGACATCCTGATGACGCTGAACGTACCACTGCGCCAAATTCAGCGGTAGCAGTGAAAATTGTCCGGCCTCCCCCGGCACCGTGTCTGCCTTCGCTGTCTCAGGCGGAGGTCGGCACGATGTTGTGGTTGAGGCGGAACAGGTTGTACGGGTCGAAGCGGGTTCGGCCGGGCCGAAGGCGTCGGAGGCGTGAAGAATTTCGCGGTCGCCGGTGAGTGTCAGTCTTATCCCTTATGAAGGGGCTGCTGAAACTTTGCGGCTCGGCATCCTCCAACCGCCCGCGTGCCGTTGAGAACCATGCGGGACGCTGCCAATCTGCCAAAACGATTGGTCCTCAGCCGTGGCTTACGTGGTGGCGGCTGCCAATAGCGTCGCCAAGGATCCGCAACATTTCGATGTGATGCTTGACACGCATCTCCCGACGGCCCTAATGTGTTGCCAAGTCGATTTGGCAAAACGATTTTTCACCTAGACGTGAAAGTTTCCTGCCCCACCCCAACCGTAGATTCCGTTCAAAGAAAGGGAGTCGACAGTGATGTCCTCTCGAACCACGATTTCCCGGATCACCGCCCTTGGCGGCCTGTCCACCGCGGTGCTTCTAGCCGTAACCGCCTGCGGCGCGGGGGGCCCGGCAGCGACGTCGGGTAGCGCCGCGAGCACCGTCAACGTCCTCGTCGAGGCCGGCGGCCACGCCGAACTGACAGGCGTCGCCGAACAGTGCAAGAAAAACGCGGGAATCGACGTCAACTTCGTCGAACTGCCCTACGACGGCATGTTCAACAGGCTCTCCAGCGAGTTCTCCTCCGGCAACGTCTCCTTCGACGTCGCCGCGCTCGACTCCGTCTGGCTGCCCAGCTTCAAGGACGCTGTCCAGCCCATTGACGAGCTCTTCACCGACGAAGCCAAGAAGGACATCTTCCCGGCCCTCGTCAAAGAAGCGAACGTGGACGGGCACTTTATCGGCATGCCGGCCTGGACCAACGCCGAAATCATCCTTTACCGCAAGGACCTCTTCGAGGACGCCAAGAACAAGGCCGACTTCAAGGCCAAGTACGGTTACGAACTCGCCGCTCCGACCACGTGGAAGCAATACCAGGACATCTCTGAATTTTTCACGAAGGACGGCATGTACGGCACTGACGTGAAGGGTGGCGTCGAGACCGAATGGCTGGCCCATGTCCTCCAGGCCGGTTCCCCGGTGGTCCTCGATGAGAACAATAACGTCGTGATTGACAACGCGGCCCACAAGGAAGCACTGGACTTCTACACCAGCCTGACCAGCTATGCGCCTCCGGGTGCGGCGCAGGTGGACTGGGCAGCAGCGCAGAACCTGTTCAACCAGGGCAAGACCGCCATGACCCGCTTCTGGGCCCACGCTTACCGCCAAATCCCCAAGGACGCACCGGTTGCCGGCAAGGTTGGCGCGGCTCCGATGATCGGCGGCAGCGCAGGCGTGGCCGGTGTTCCCGGCCCTTGGTACCTCTCGGTCCCCAAAGCCACCAAGAACACGGACAACGCCAAGAAGTTCGTCAAGTGCGCCTACGACTACAACAGCCTGGGCATCGAGTCCAGCCTGGGCCTCGCCTCGCGCATCTCGGCCTTCGAGAAGTACCAGGACAAGGCCGGCTACGAGAGCTTCGGCCCGCTGATCAAAACGCTCAACGGTGCCGCCACGGCCACCCGGCCGGCAACCGAAAAGTGGCAACAGATCGTGGACACCGTCCTGGTGCCGCTCCTGCAGAAAGCCGTGGCCGGCGGGGACTCCGCGGCCCTCCTGGCTGACGCCAAGAAGCAGATCCAGGACCTCCTCAAGTAAGACTCCGCGGCCGGCACCTGCCCAACCGGTGCCGGCCGCGGCCCCAACAAACAGAAGAGAAAACCGTGCGCATCTCCGATCGCCGCTTCGCAGTGTTTCTGATGGCCCCGGCGGCTTTGTTCCTCGCCATCTTCGTGGCCTATCCGCTATTTCGCCTGGTGGCTGACAGCTTCTTCAAAATCTCGCCCATCGCCGGCGGACCCCGCGACTTCGTGGGCCTGGACAACTACTTCCGGGCCTTCGCCTCGGAGGCGTTTATGGGCGCCGGCTGGCGCACCCTCGCCTACACGCTGGTGGTGGTCACCCTCGAATTCGCCCTCGGGCTGGGCATGGCACTGCTCTTCACGATGCTGGGCCGCAACTCCCAGATCTGGCGGACCGTGTTCCTGTACCCGCTCATGATTGCGCCGATCGTGGCAGGCCTGCTGTGGAAGTTCCTCATGATCGACAACTTCGGCCTGATCGGAACCCTCATGCACCAGGCCGGGCTGCTGGCCAACCCCAACCAGATCGGCTGGTTGTCCGACCCCAACATCGTGCTGTTCTCGGTGGCCATTCCAGACATCTGGCTCACAACGTCATTCATGTGCCTGGTGCTGTTTGCCGGGCTGCAGAACATCCCCGGCGACCTGATCGAAGCGGCCCGCCTGGACGGTGCCCGTGCGCCCGCCATGCTGTTCCGCATCATCCTTCCCCTCCTGCGGCCCGTCATCGCCGTCGCGCTGGTGGTCCGCGGCATCGACGCAGCACGGGCCTTCGACACCATCCTCATCCAGACCAACGGCGGCCCCCAGTCCGCCTCCGAAACCATGAGCCTGCTGATTTACCGCACCATGATCCGCTTCGGCGATCCCGGACTGGCAAGCGCCATGGGCACCATCTACCTGCTGGCCATGCTCGCCGTCGCCTTCTTCGCGGTTTCCACCATCTGGCGGCCAGGAAAGGACAACTGATGAGTCTCGCAGACCCCCGCGTTCAAGGTCCAGCCGCAACGGAGACCACCATGCCAACCACAACGGCGCTTCCCGCGCTCCCCACCAAGGTTTCAGGAGGCAACGGTGCGCGCCGCCGTCGCCACCATGCCGAGGGCCTTGAGGCCGGCAAGCGCAGCACCCGCATCCTGCTGTGGATCCTCCTCGCGGCCGCGATGATCTTCTACGGCTTCCCGTTCCTCTACCTGCTGTTCACTTCCTTCAAAACGCCGATCGACACAATCGCGGTGCCGCCCACGGTCCTGCCCAGGGAATGGACGCTGGAGAACTACATTAACGCCCTGGGCCGCAGCGGAGTTATGGCCTCGTTCATCAACAGCGCGCAGACGGCGGTCATAAGCACGGTCCTGTCCCTCGTGCTGGCGGTTCCGGCCGCATACGGCATCACGCGTTACAAGACGCCGAGCGGGCGGGTGTTCATCATGGCAGCGCTGGTGACCCGCATGGTGCCGCCGGTAGCTATCGGCATCCCGCTCGCTTCGATGATGGCCTCCGCCGGTCTGGCCGATACCCTATCGCCCTCTCCATCGCCCACACCACCATCTCGTTGCCGCTGTCCATCTGGCTCATGTCCAGCTTCTTCGAAGCCGTTCCCAATGACCTTGAAGAGGCCGCGACGGTGGATGGGTGCAGCAGGCTCGGTGCCTTGTGGCGGGTGGTGATCCCGGTGGTTTCCGGCGGCATCGCGGTCACCGCGATCTTCGCCTTCCTCGCCTCCTGGAACGAGTTCCTTTTCGCCCTCCTCATGACCGCCATCCGGTCCCAGACAACCCCGGTGGTGATCGCCAACTTCCAGACCCAGTTCGGCCTGGACTGGGGGTCCATGACGGCGCTGGCCGCCGTGTACTCCATCCCGGTCATCCTCCTCACGCTTCTTTTGCAGCGCAAGATCGTCGCAGGCATGACGCTCGGTGCCGTCAAGGGCTAAACCACCAACAAAGAAACGAACAACAACCCGCACGGGAAAGCGCCGAAAGGTGTGCAGGAGAACATGGAATTTTGGCAGCCCAACGGCCCGCCGAACGGCTTGGCGCAAGGGCAACGACTATTCCTCGGTAGCCTACTGATAACAGGCCGGCAAGCACGCGCACGACTAAGAGCTGCCTCCGGTCGAGGAACGGCTTCCTCGCCGCTGGCCCGAACACGGCCGCCGGGACGAGTGAACCCGGCCCCTCAAGAGCATTACCAACCATAAGGACGTGGGAGAAAGATGAGCAACAGGAACATCGGGATCAAGGACGTGGCCGTCGCTGCCGGCGTCTCCGTGACCACCGTCTCCCACGTCCTCAACGAGGTTTCCTACGCTCGCATCAGCCCCGAAACCAGGGACAAAGTCAGGGCCATTGCGGAGGAACTTGGCTATGGCCCCAACCGCCTTGCCCAGGCCCTTCGCACGCAGAGGACCGGCATGCTGGGTCTGGTCAGCGAGGAAATCGCCACCACGCCCCACGCCGGCCGGATCATCCTGGGCGCTGAGGAGGCCGCCAAAGCCCGGGGGTACAACCTCATGATCATCAACACCTCCGGCTCAGCCAGCCTCGAATCCCGGCAGGCCGACGTCGAGGCGCTCCTGGAACGCCGGGTGGACGGAATCCTCTACGCCACCATGTACCACCGTAACGTGGAGCTGCCGGCCAGCCTCGGCAGCGTGCCCTCCGTCCTGGTCGACTCGGTGGCCACCGGCGGAAACATCACAGCCGTGATCCCCGACGAGGAAGGTGGGGCGCGCGCCGCCGTGGGCGCGCTCCTCCAGGCGGGCCACACCCGGGTGGGCTTTATCAACAACACCGATGATGTCCCCGCAACCCGTCAGCGGCTCCAGGCCTTCCGGGCCACGCTGACTGAAGCAGGGCTCGACGGCGACGCGGCACCTGTCGAGTCCGAGGTCTCCGAGGTGCAAGGCGGCTATGAAGCGGCCCGGCGGATCCTGGCACGCGAGGACCCGCCCACCGGCTTGTTCTGCTACAACGACCGGATGGCAATGGGAGCCTACCGCGCCGCTGCTGAGTTGGGGCTCACCATCCCCGCTGACCTTTCAGTCGTCGGCTTCGATGACCAGGAACTGATCGCCGCCAACCTTTACCCGGGCCTCACCACCGTGGCCCTGCCTCACTACGAGATGGGTGCTTGGGCCACCGAGCACCTGATTGACGCCGTCGAGGGGAAGACCGACCTTTCCCTCATGGCACTTCACCCGACCATTCTGAGTTGCCCCCTGGTGCGCCGCGATTCCATCGCGGCTCCCCGGCAATAGGCAGCCAGCCCCTTCCACGTCCCAAGAGGAACGCCACACATGTCCAGTTGCCTTGATGCCGCACACCCGGAAACAGCCCCGGCCGCAACCTCCAGGTTCCGGCCTGCCATCCACTTTTCGGCACGGGATACCTGGCTGAACGATCCCAACGGCCTAGTCTTCTACGACGGCGTGTACCACCTTTTCTTCCAGAACAACCCGTACGGCAACGTCTGGGGCAACATGTCCTGGGGTCACGCCACCTCCCGTGACTTGCTGCACTGGACGGAACATCCTGTTGCCCTTGCCTGCGACGAGACAGAGGACGTCTTCTCGGGAAGTGTCGTAGTGGACCATGGCAACACGTCCGGTTTCGGCACGGCGGAGGCACCTGCCCTCGTAGCCATTTACACCAGTGCCTACAAAGCCGCGTCCAAACACAGCGGCACGCAGGCCCAGTCGCTTGCCTACAGCACGGACGCGGGAATGACATGGCGAAAATACGAGGGAAACCCTGTCCTCACCAGACACTCCGCGAACTTCCGCGATCCCAAAGTCTTCCGCTATGAAGGGGACCAGGGTGCCTGCTGGATCATGGTCGCCGTCGAAGCGCAGCACCAAAAGGTGGTCTTCTATCGTTCGGAAGACCTCAAATCCTGGGAATTTCTGAGCGACTTCGGCCCGGCCAACGCCGACGCCGGCGAATGGGAGTGCCCCGATCTCTTTCCCCTGGCGGTGGACGGGGACCCGGACAACATCAAATGGGTGCTGATCGTAAACATCAACCCCGGCGCAGTGGCAGGAGGTTCCGGCGGCCAGTACTTCGTCGGGCACTTCGACGGCGTCCGATTCCTCCCCGACGCCGGTTCACTCGTGGCGCCAGCAGGGGTCAGCGCCCTGGGCGATTCCTCCGCGGCCGCTGCAGCGCTGCAGCAATGCCTGTGGCTGGACTGGGGGCGCGACTGCTACGCCTCGGTGTCCTTCAGCAACGCCCCGGATGGCCGGCGCATCATTATCGGCTGGATGAACAACTGGGACTACGCCAACCAGCTGCCCACCGCCCCCTGGCGGTCCTCGATGACCCTCGCCCGCGAACTGCGCCTCACAGCAGGAAACGGCTCCGCCCGCCTGACCCAGCAACCGGTCCTGGCCGGCCTCTGCGCAGGAGAAGAGTTGCCTGCGGCCGACGAGCAAATGCAGTCAGGCACCTTCGAGCTGCGAAATTCATCCGTCCGGTTGCCGGAGGCGGTACCCGGCAGCGCCCAAATCATCGAGGCGGAGATACTGCCTCAAAGCGCCGAAGAAGTAGCCTTCCATCTCTTCGGAAATGATGAAGGAAGCGCGGGGACAGTGCTGAGCTACAACGCCGCCACTGCCGAACTCGTCCTGGACCGCAGGCGGTCAGGTAACACCGGCTTTCACGAAGAGTTTTCATCCGTGGAGTCAGCCCCGCTGGTCCTTGAGGACGGCGTACTCAAGCTGCAGATCGTCGTCGACCATTGCTCGGTGGAGGTTTTCGCGCAGGACGGCAAGGTGGTCCTGACCGACCTTGTTTTTCCTGACCAGGGATATGCGGAGAACCGGCTGAGGGTTGAGGGCGGGCTGGCAACTGTCCGGACGCTCACTGTCACGGCGCTCGGCTAGAACGCAACCACCAACGGATACTCATGAAAGGTCCAGAATGCCAACAGTCCAGCACACCGACAATGATCCCAAACCGGGCGTGGATGTCCTTGTAGTCGGTGAAGCCCTTGTGGACATAGTTGTCTCGCCCCGAGGCACTGTGGAGCACCCCGGTGGATCACCCGCAAACGTTGCCTACGGACTCGGACGGCTGGGTGCGGACACCGCATTGTTGACCTCGATCGGCGACGACCACTATGCCGCCGCTATCGAGAAGCACCTTCGGAGCGCCGGTGTTAAGCTCTTGCCCGGTTCCAAGGTCCCTGGCGGGACTGCTACGGCGACTGCGGTTCTGGCTTCCGATGGTTCGGCACATTATGACTTCGACATCCGATGGGACCTCCCGCGGATCGCTCCGGCAACCCTTCCCAAAGTCCTGCACACCGGCTCGATAGCTACCTTCCTGGCGCCGGGAGCGGCAGTCGTAAGAGAGCTTCTCGAGCAATCACATAAGCGCTGTGTGGTCACCTACGATCCCAACATCCGGCCTGCACTGCTCGGCAGCCAATTTGAGGCGAAAACCATCTTCGAGGAACTCATCCCGTTCACGGAGGTTGTTAAACTCAGCGACGAGGACGCACTGTGGCTCTATCCGCGGCTGTCTCTGGACGACGTCTCAAAACGAATCCTTGAACTGGGGGCCGGACTCGTCGCCGTCACCATGGGAGCGGAGGGATCCCTGCTCACAACGGGAGGCACACGGGTAGCCGTTCCCTCGGTTAAGTCTGCCGTGGTCGACACCATTGGGGCCGGCGACTCGTACATGTCCGCCCTGATCTACGGACTCCTCATGCGCGGAGCGGATGGGCTGGCACCGTCGGTGCTGGAGTCGCTGGGCCGCATGGCATCCAAAGCAGCGGCCATCACAGTTCGCCGCCCAGGAGCTCACCCGCCAACGTCAGAGGAACTGCGAGCGGAGCTCCCGGAGTATCAACCAGTGGCCCAGTGAAGCCCTGCAGCGCCACATCACGGCTGGCCTGACTCTCGGCGCCGCCAAGTGCTGAGGAACCACAACACAAGGAAGAACCTATGCATAGCAACAACTGCTACGACGTGACGACGTGGCCCGTCGGCAATCCGTTCAAGGACGTCGGTGAAGTAATCAACAGCATCATCGCTGACATCAAGGACCGGCAGACCGTCACCGATGCGAACAACGGAGGAAAGCCAGGCGCGGTGATCTACATTCCGCCCGGGGACTACCACCTTCGGACGCAGGTGGTGATCGACATCAGCTTCCTCAAGATCCATGGCTCGGGACATGGCTTTACGTCCTCGAGCATCCGGTTCAACGTTCCCGAAGACCAATGGCCCGATTTGCATGAGCTGTGGCCCGGAGGGAGTCGCATTCTGGTCGACATTCCCGTCGACGGTCACGGTGAGGAATCCCAAGGAGCTGCCTTCTACGTTGAGCGAAGCGGGAGCCCGCGGATCAGCTCGGTTGAGTTCTCCAACTTCTGCATCGACGGCTTGCACTTCAACTCGGATGGCTCGGATATGCATCCGGAGAACACCTACGTCAACAGCAAGACCGGTATCTACGTCGCGAACGCCAATGACTCATTCCGCGTATCAGGCATGGGGTTCGTCTACCTTGAGAACGCCCTCACTATCTACAACGCGGACGCGCTTTCCATTCACGACAACTT
The DNA here is from genome assembly GCF_947090775.1 of Pseudarthrobacter sp. MM222. Classification (NCBI taxonomy): domain Bacteria; kingdom Bacillati; phylum Actinomycetota; class Actinomycetes; order Micrococcales; family Micrococcaceae; genus Pseudarthrobacter; species Pseudarthrobacter sp. MM222. The sequence goes on along the minus strand of NZ_OX352321.1, from coordinate 3,850,912 downwards.
CATCGCTGAATGCGGAAGCTGCATCGAGCTGCGCGGGTGGGGACAGGCATCCAAGATCACCGACAACCTGGTCGGAGCAGGCTTCAAGGGTCACTCGATCTACGCCCAGAACCATGGCGGGCTCCTGATAACCGCGAACAACGTATTCCCCCGTGGTGCGAGCAGCGTCCATCTCGACGGCGTCACCCGTTCAAGCGTCACCAACAACCGTCTGCATTCGTTCTACCCCGGGATGCTGATTCTCGCGGCCAATAGTTCGGAAAACCTCGTGGCCACGAATCACTTCCTGCGTGACCACGAGCCCTGGACGCCCTTCCTGGGAGTCGACAACGGGCTGGACGACCTCAACGGACTTCTCTGTATCAGCGGCAGCAATAACTCTGTCATCGGCAACCACTTCTCCCAGATCATCGACTCACAGAGCATCCGGCCCGCAGGTGCGACGCCTGTCATCATCCGGCTGATGGCGGGGGTTGGCAACTTCGTCTCCACCAACCACGTGGTGGCGATGGACGTTCACGCCAAGTCAAGTGACTCCTGCTTCTCGGCCCAGGTGGACGCTCTGTTGACGACCGAGGCTGCGGACGGCCTCGCCGTTACGGCCGTTATGGTCGATTCCGATTCAGCCCGGAATACCATCCTTGATTCCGGAAGTGACGCCCAAGTTCTCGCAGACAGGGCTGTTAACGCATTGAGGGCCACACCCACGGTCGGTTTCTAGGCGACAGATGCACTTGTACCAGGGGTGAGAACCTTTGGGCGCGGATATCCGCGGGAACGCGTTCCAACGCCATCACAGCCACGGCGCCGGCGTCTTCGGCGGTGCGGCAGCGTGCCAGTGCTCGCACCGGGCTGACAGGTGCTAGCGCAGTACGACCGTCCTGTTGCCCTGCAGGAATACGCGTCCCTCGCAGTGCCAGCGGACGGCGTTGGACAGGGCTTTCCGCTCAGTATCCCTTCCGGCGGCCACAAGATCGTCGGCACCGAAGGTGTGGTCCACCTCCACCACCTGCTGGGAAATGATCGGGCCCTCATCGAGCTCTGCGTTGACGTAGTGGGCGGTGGCGCCGACGGTCTTGACGCCGCGGGCGTGCGCCTGGTGGTACGGCTTGGCGCCCTTGAAGCTGGGCAGGAAGGAGTGGTGGATGTTGATGGCGCGGCCGTCCATCCGGCGGGTCAGGTCGTCGCTGAGGACCTGCATGTAACGGGCCAGGATGACGAGCTCGACATCGAGCCGGTCCACCAGGTCCACGAGGGTCGCTTCGGCTGCGGGTTTGGTGTCCGCTGTGACGGGCACATGGAAGAAGGGGATGCCGTGCCATTCCACGATCCCGCGGTGGTCCGGATGGTTCGAGACGACCCCGACTATCTCGATGGGAAGTTCGCCGATGCGGGCGCGGAACAGCAGGTCGTTGAGGCAGTGCTCAAATTTGGAGACCATGATCAGGACCCGGCGTTTCGCCGCGTGTTCGCGCAGTTGCCACTGCATGCCGAATTTATCGGCGACCGGCACGAAGGCTTCACGGAGCGACTCAACGCCGGCCGGTCCGCCGGTCGAGTCTCCGGCCGCCGCAAAGTGGAGGCGCATAAAGAAGTGGGCGTCGTCCTGCGAGTCAAACTGCTTGCTTTCCAAGATGTCGCAACCCTGTTCGAGCAGGAACCCGGACACGGCGTGGACGAGTCCCCGAGTCTCCGGGCAATCGAGGGTTAGGACATATTCAGCGCTGCTTTTCGGAGTATCCACGGCTCAGCACTCGATCACATTCACGGCGAGGCCGCCGCGGGAGGTTTCCTTGTACTTCGTCTTCATGTCAGCTCCAGTTTCACGCATGGTTTTGATGGCCTTGTCCAGCGACACTTTGTGGCTGCCGTCGCCGTGCAGGCACAGGCGGGCGGCGTTGATGGCTTTGACGCTGGCGATGGCGTTACGTTCGATGCAGGGAATCTGCACCAGTCCCCCGACCGGGTCGCAGGTCAGCCCAAGGTTGTGTTCGATGCCGACTTCGGCGGCGTTTTCCACCTGCGCGGGGGTGCCACCCAGTACTTCGCAGAGCCCTGCTGCAGCCATCGAGCAGGCCGAGCCGACTTCGCCCTGGCAGCCGACCTCGGCTCCCGAGATGGAGGCATTGATCTTGAACAGGATCCCGACGGCGGCTGCCGTCAGCAGGAAGCGGATAACGCCGTCGTCGTTGGCTCCCGGGACAAATTTGACGTAGTAGTGCAGCACGGCCGGCACGATCCCGGCGGCGCCGTTGGTCGGGGCGGTGACGATCCGCCCGCCTGCGGCGTTTTCCTCGTTGACGGCGAGGGCGAACAGGTTCACCCACTCCATGGCGAGCAGCGGGTCGGCGGGCACCTGGACGGGGGAGGGGTTGAGGGCTTCCGCATCGGCGCTCTCCGCTGCTGCTGCCAGCGTCCGGAACAACGCTGGGGCGCGCCGTTTGACGTTCAGCCCACCGGGCAGGATGCCCTCCGCCGCGCAGCCGTTCTCCACGCATTGGCGCATGACAGCCCACAGCGCCAGGAGCTTGTCCCGGAGTTCGGCTTCGCTGCGCCAGACAAGTTCGTTGGCCAGCATGACGTCGGAGATGGACATATTCTCGCGGTGACAGATGTCCAGGAGTTCGTCGGCCGTGGTGAAGGGGTAGGGCAGAACGGTGTCGTCGGCCACCACCTGGTCAGCGCCCTGTGCCGTGCCGTCCACGACGAAGCCGCCGCCGATCGAGTAATAGCTGCGTTCCCTGAGCACTGCCCCGGTGTGGTCCAGCGCCCGGAAGGTCATGCCGTTGGGGTGGGCCGGCAGGGACTTGCGGCGGTGCAGCACCACGTCCTCGTCCCAGTTGAAGTCCACCCGGTGGTCCCCACCGATTCGGAGTTCGGCATCCAGCGCAGCTGCCGCCACCTGGTCATCGGCGGTTCCCGTGTCGACCGTGTCCGGGTCCTGGCCCTGGAGACCCAGGACCACGGCCTTGTCCGAACCGTGTCCCCGGCCGGTGGCGCCGAGGGAACCGAACAGCTCGGCCTGCACCCTTGCCGTGGAGCCCATTTGTCCGTCGCTCTTGAGTCCGTCCGCGAACCGTTTGGCTGCCCGCATCGGGCCGACCGTGTGCGACGACGACGGCCCGATGCCAACAGAAAACAGGTCAAGGACGCTCAGCGCCATTTAGGGGACCTCTGGCGATGCGTATTCGCGCATGGCGTCGAGGAGCCAGCTGCCCAGGAACTCGGCAAAGGACGCTCGGGGAAATATCCGGTAGGACTCTTCGGCGGTCTTCCACAGCACGGCGGGGATGCCGCCGATTTCGGTGGACAGGGCCGTCCCGGTCTTGAAGACGCGGGGATGCAGATCCAGGGAGCAGCCCTTCTCCAGGACGGCCCGCGCCCGGGGACCCGAGAGTTCGAACGTGGTGCGGTTGGCGGAGAGATCCACCACCTGGCCGGCGTCGTCGCCGAGTGCCTCAAACAGCGCACCGGGAAGGTCGCCGCCCAGGCTCTCATGAGCTTCCGCCGGGGCCACGAGCAGGAATTCGGCCGGCCCGAGCCACAACACGGCGGTTTCGCCGCTGCTTCGGACCTCCCCGGAAGCGGACGGCAGGCCGCCGGTCAGGGTGCCCAGCCGCTTCCGGGAGTCGCCGGCCGGATCGACCCGGAGCCCGGCCATGGTCAGGAACGGCACTTCCCGGATTTCCACGGTGCCCGCCACGGATCCGGCTTCAAAAGCTGTCCGCAGCGGCGATGCCGGGCTCATCCGGAGGGTTTGGATCTTCTTGGAATTTTCGAGTGCTGCGGTGTCAGCCATCTTTGCGGGTCCCTTCAGGGTCAAAAAGTACGGTTTCGGCGACGACTACGTCCACCAGCTGGTCTCCGGCGGCGGCCACCAGAGTTTCGCCGATTCGGTTGCGGCCGTTCTTGATCAGGGCGAGGGCAAACGATCTGCCCAGCGCTGCGCTGTGGTAGCTCGAGGTCACGAACCCCTGCATGGGGACGGGACCGTAGGCGGGGTTGACGGTGATGCCCTGCTCCACCAGCTGGGTGCCTTCAGGGAGCCGGATGGTGCCGTCCACGGGCAGGACGCTTACCAGGTGCTTCCGGTCGGTGCGGCCGGCGTCCTTGCGGGCATAGGACCGCTTGCCGATGAAGTCCTTGACCTTGGAGACAACCCATTCCATCCCGGCGTCCTGCGGAGTGACGGTGCCGTCGGTGTCCTGGCCGACGATCGGGTAGCCCTTCTCGGCCCGGAGCACGTGCATAGTTTCGGTGCCATATGGGGTGATGTTGAATTCCGCCCCAGCGGCGGCCACGGCTTCCCAGGTGTTCAGCCCGTACCAAGACGGGATGTTGATTTCGTAGGCAAGCTCACCGGAGAACGAGATCCGGCAGATCCGGGCCTGGATGCCGGAAGCCAGCGTGGTTTCCTTGAACGTCATGAAGGGGAAAGCGTCGGCGTCGAGGCCGCCGTCGGCCGCCAGTTCCGGGGCCAGCTTCGCCACGACGGCGCGGGATTTGGGTCCGACGACGGCGATGGTGGACCACTGCTCCGTGACGGAAGTGCAGTGCACATCCAGGTCCGGCCACTCGGTCTGCAGCCATTCCTCCAGCCAGTCGAGGACCTTTGCTGCGCCGCCGGTGGTGGTGGTCATGAAGTACCGGTCCGGATCCAGGCGCAGAGTGACGCCGTCGTCGAAAATCATGCCGTCGGGGGTGCACATGACGCCGTAGCGGGCCGAACCCGGGGCGAGCTTCTTGAACGCGTTGGTGTAGATGCGGTTCAGGAACTCGCCCGCGTCCTTGCCCCGGATCTCGATCTTGCCGAGGGTGGTGGCGTCCATGAAGCCCACGGATTCGCGGACGGCGGCGCATTCACGCAGCACCGCTGCGTCCATGTCCTCGCCGGCCTGCGGGTAGTACCAGGGACGCTTCCACTGCCCAACGTCTTCGAAGAGGGCACCGTGGGCGACATGCCAGGAGTGGATGGAGGTAAGTCGGGCCGGGTCGAATAGTTCTCGGCGCTGGCGTCCGGCAAGCGCGGCGAATGCGACGGGGGTGAAGGGGGCGCGGTACGCGGTGGTGCCGATTTCACCGATGCCCCGGGACGCTTCGCCTGCCTGACGGAGTGCCGCGGCGATGACGCCGATCGCGTTCACCCCGGAAGTCTTGCCCTGGTCGTTGGCGGTGCTGATCGAGGTGTAGCGCTTGATGTGTTCTACCGAGCGCATCCCTGCCCCGGTGGAGCGGAGGACGTCGGCCACGGACTGGTCGCGCTGGAAGTCGACGAAGTGGTGGTGCCAGTCGTCCGGGCCGCCGTCCTGGCCGGGGACCAGCCAGAGCTGACGGGTAGGGGCCGACGCCTTGGGCTCAGCCAGGACGGACGTCTCGACGACTGGGCCAGAGTTTTCAGTGTCGAAGCCGATGGCACCGACCGCGGCGGCGCCGGCGGAGATGCCTTCGGCGAGGCAGTCGTCAAGTTCGAAACTGCCGCGGCCGGAACCTGCCACCTGCTGGTTGGGCACCACGCTGCTGGGGACGAAGGCCGCCAAGTCCTCGTCCCAGCGGATCTTGCCCTGGCGCTGGGAGTGCAGGTGTACTACGGGGGACCAGCCGCCGGAGACGGCCAGCAGGTCGCAGGCGAGCTGTTCGACGCCGGAGGTGAGCTCGCCGTCGTAGTTGATGCTCCGGACGGTGACACCGAGGAGCCGGCCGTCGCCGGACACATCAGCAGTGGTGTTGGCAACGGCGCTGCCTATCAGCACGCGGATTCCGGCCGCGGCGGCTGCGGCGGCTGTTTTGCTCTGCTTCGGACGGGCGTCCACGACAGCTTCGACGCGGATGCCAGCGGCCTTCAGGTCGGTGGCCAGGGCGTAGGCGCTGTCGTTGGTGGTGCTGATAACGACCCGGTTTCCGGCGGCGACGGCGTAGCGGTTGAGGTAGCTGCGGACCGCGGAGGCGAGCATGATGCCGGGGCGGTCGTTGTTTTCGAAGACCAGCGGGCGTTCGTGGGCGCCGGGGGCCAGGATGACCTGGCTGGCGCGGATGTGCCAGATCCGCTGCCGTGACACCCCGGGCGCGGCCGGGCTCGAAAGGTGGTCCGTGCGGTTCTGGGCCGCTATGACGTAGTTCGAATCGTAGGACCCGAACGCGGACGTGCGGTTCAGCACCGTGCACTCGGCCGCTGAGATCAGTTCTGTTTCGACATTGGAGACCCAGTCCAGGGCGGCGACCCCCTCGATGGTCTCGGCGCGGGCCGGGTCGGTGGAGCCGGACAGCAGCGAGCCGCCAAGTTCGGGCTGGTCGTCGATGAGGATGACGCGGGCGCCGCTTCGGACGGCTTCGCGGGCCGCGGCTAGGCCAGCGGGGCCGCCGCCGACGACGAGGACGTCGGTGTGGACATACTTCTTGTCGTATTCGGCATGGTCCTCGTCGGGGTCCAGCTTGCCGAGCCCGTTGAGCAGTTCGGCGCTGAGTCCGTCCACGAGGGTCACCGTGGTGGCGGGGAGCATGGATTCGGCCACGTGGCCCGGGAACCGGGGGGCGACCTTGACGAGGGCGTTGGATTCCTCGACGCCGGCGGACAGGATGCCGCGGGACCGGTCCTCGTACAGGGAGTTGCGGGCGGCGATCCGGCCGTTGGCGAGCAGGGCCGAGGCGAGGGTGTCGCCGGGGTGGCCGGTGAATTCCTCGCCGTCCAGGGTAAAGCGCCAGATGACGCTGCGGTCAATGCGTCCGCCGGTGGACAGACGCGCGGGTTGCGGCTGAGCGGTCATTTGATGGCTCCTTCCGGGGAGACGGGGCTGGGGACGGCGGGCGCTGTGGTTCCCGAGGCAGGGCGCAGCTGGCCCATCGGGTAGACGGCCTGGATGTCGTAGGTGAGGGTGTCGCGGAGCATGTTGAACCATTGCCGGCAGCCGGTACTGTGAAGCCAGCGCTCGGCGAACGCGCCCTTCGTGTTGTCGCGGTAGAACAGGTACTCGGCCCACTGCCGGTCGGTAAGTTCTGCCGGGTTCTCGGGATATGGCACGTGGGCCTGGCCGCCGTAGTGGTATTCGGTTTCGTCCCGGGGGCCGCAGTTGGGGCAGGGAATCAGGAGCATGTCCGTTCCTCTTTCTAGTGGGCCACGGCGGCGGCGCCGTGTTCATCGATTAGGGCGCCGGTTTCGAAGCGCTCGAGGGCAAAGGGTTTGTTCAGGATGTGGGGTGTGCCGGTGGCGATGGTGTGGGCGAAGGTCAGCCCGGCGGCAGGGGTGCCTTTGAATCCGCCGGTTCCCCAGCCGCAGTTGACGAACATGTTCTCCACCGGGGTGGTGCCCACGATCGGGGAGGCGTCCAGGGTGGTGTCCACGATCCCGCCCCAGGTCCGGAGCACGTGGGCGCGGGCGAAGATCGGGAAGAGTTCGACGGCGGCTGCCATCTGGTGCTCGATCACGTGGAAGGAGCCGCGCTGGCCGTAGCCGTTGTACGAGTCGACGCCGGCGCCCATCACCAATTCGCCCTTGTGCGCCTGGGAGACGTAGACGTGGACGTGGTTGGACATCACGACGGTGGGGTGAACGGGTTCGTGGAGCTCCGACACCAGTGCCTGGAGGGGGTGGGACTGGATGGGCAGCCGGAAGCCGGCCATTTCGGCGAGCACGGAGCTGTGTCCGGCGGCGCAAAGCCCGACCTTTCCGGTGTGGATGATGCCTTGGTTGGTTTTGACGCCGACGACGCGGTTGCCGTCTTTGAGGAAGCCGGTGACTTCGCAGTTCTGGATGATGTCCACGCCGAGCTCATCGCATTTGCGGGCGAATGCCCAAGCGACGTGGTCGTGCTTGGCGATCCCGGCCCGGGGCTGGTAGGTGGCGCCCATCACGGGGTAGCGGATGTTGTCGTTGATGTTGAGGATGGGGCAGAGTTCCTTGACCTGCTTCGGGTCCAACCACTCGGCGTCCACACCGTTGAGCTGATTCGCCCCAACCCGGCGCATGCTTTCGCGCACATCGCCCAGGGTGTGGGCGAGGTTCATCACGCCGCGCTGGCTGAACAGGAAGTCGTATTCGAGTTCCTCCGGCAGGATCTCCCACAGCTTCAGGGCGTGCTCGTAGATCGCCGCGGACTCGTCCCAGAGGTAGTTTGAACGGATGATCGTGGTGTTCCGGGCCATGTTCCCACCGGCCAGCCAGCCCTTTTCCAGCACGGCGATGTTGGTCATCCCGTGGTTCTTGGCCAGGTAATAGGCGGTGGCGAGGCCGTGCCCGCCGCCGCCGACAATCACGGCGTCGTACGAGGACTTCGGCTCGGGGTTGCGCCAGAGGAATTCCGGGTGCTCCGGAAGCTGTTCCGTGCTCATTGTGCAACTCCGTTCGGGGTGGTTCCGGCAGTTCCGGAAAGATTCGGGTAAAGCGGAAATTTTTCGGCGAGGACCGTGACCCGGTCGCGGAGCAGGACGGCCGACTCGTCGCTGAGCTCGCCCTTGATGGCCTCGGCGATGATGTCGGCAACCTCAGTGAATTCGGCCGGGCCAAAGCCGCGCGTGGCCAGGGCGGGGGTGCCGATTCGCAGCCCGGAGGAGACCATCGGCGGCCGGGGGTCGAACGGAACGGCGTTGCGGTTGACGGTGATGCCGATCCGGTGCAGCCGGTCCTCGCCCTGCTGCCCGTCCAGCGCCGAGTTGCGCAGGTCCACCAGGACCAGGTGCACGTCGGTGCCGCCGCCCACTACGGAGATCCCATATTCGGCGACGTCCGGTGCTAGCAGGCGCTCGGCCAGGATCTTGGCCCCATCCAGGGTGCGTTGCTGCCGGTCCTTGAACTCATCGCTTGCGGCGATTTTGAAGGACACGGCCTTTGCAGCGATGACGTGTTCCAGCGGCCCGCCCTGCTGGCCGGGAAAAACGGCGGAGTTGATCTTGCGCGCCAGGGACTCGCGGCTGAGGATCACGCCTCCGCGCGGACCGCCCAGGGTCTTGTGCGTGGTTGTGGTTACGACGTCGGCATAGGGCACCGGGTTGGGATGCAGCCCGGCGGCGACGAGGCCGGCAAAGTGCGCCATATCGACCATGAGGTAGGCGCCCACGGCGTCGGCGATGCGGCGGAACTCCGCGAAGTCGAGCTGGCGCGTGTAGGCGGACCAGCCGGCCACGATCATCCTGGGCCGGTGCTCCAGGGCCAGGGCCTCGACTTCGGCCATGTCCACAGTCATATCGGATTCGCGCACATGGTACGGAACTACGTTGTAAAGCTTCCCGGAGAAGTTGATGCGCATCCCATGGGTGAGGTGCCCGCCGTGCGCCAGGGCCAGTCCCATGATGGTGTCGCCCGGTTCCAGCAGCGCAAACATGGCGGCGGCGTTGGCCTGGGCGCCGGAGTGCGGCTGAACGTTGGCAGCTTCCGCACCGAACAGGGCCTTGACCCGGTCGATGGCGAGCTGTTCGATCACGTCAACGTGCTCGCAGCCGCCGTAGTAGCGCTTGCCCGGGTAGCCCTCGGCGTACTTGTTAGTCAGGACCGAACCCTGCGCCTCCATGACCGAGGCCGGCGCAAAATTCTCCGACGCAATCATCTCGAGAGTGGACTGCTGGCGTTCCAGCTCAAGGTCAATGGCACGTGCGATATCAGCGTCGGCGCTGGCCAGGGGTTGATTCAGGGTGCCCGTCATGGCGGCCTCTTTCGGGTTCAAGAAAACTTATAGACGAATGCAACAGTGTTGCGTTGAGTGCAACTGTAGGGTGCCACCGGTGTTACGTCAATCACTTTTTATCCCGCAAGTCTCCGCCAGAAGTATCGCGGAGAAGGGCAGGGCTTGGTCTTGACTGTGCGTCAGGTCACGCATAATCTGTTGCAACAGTGTTGCTTTGAACGCAACTGTTCGAGTTCTATCGAAGAAAGGCACACCCCAAATGACCAGCACGCAATCCGAAGCCGCCACCGACGTCACCAAGCTGGAGCGCCTCAAGGTCCTGAACAACGGCAAGAAGGTCAGCCTCACGTTCTCCGATACCGAGATTGAGCGCCGGCTGGCAGGGCTACGCGGCATTATGACGGAGAAGAGCCTGGACGCCGTCGTCCTGACCAGCTACCACTCCATTAAGTACTACTCAGACTTCCTCTTCACCTCGTTTGGCCGCTCCTACGCCATGGTGGTCACCAAGGACGACACCGTGACCGTCACGGCCAACATCGACGCCGGCATGCCGTGGCGCCGCAGCTACGGCGACAACGTGATCTACACGGACTGGCGCCGGGACAACTACATCTTCGCCATCCAGGAGGTCCTGCGTACCCGCGGCATTTCCCCGCGCCGGATCGGCGTGGAAGACGATTCACTCCCGCTGGACAACCGGAACAAGATCCAGGCAGCCTTTGCATCGGCCACCCTGGTCGACGTCGCCCAGGCGGCCATGCGCCAGCGCATGATCAAGTCAGCCGAAGAGATCGAGGTCATCAAACACGGCGCCCGCATCGGTGACCTGGGCGGCGAGGCTATCCGCAACGCCATCACCGCCGGGATCACCGAATACGAGGTCGCCCTGATCGGCACCGAAGCCATGGTCCACGAAATCGCCCGGACGTTCCCGGACTCGGAAATCCGCGACACTTGGGTCTGGTTCCAGTCCGGCATCAACACCGACGGCGCCCACAACTGGGCGACCACCCGAAGAATCCAGGAACACGACATCCTGTCCCTGAACTGCTTCCCGATGACGTCCGGCTACTACACCGCCCTGGAGCGCACCCTGTTTTACGGCGAACCCGACGCCCGTTCTCTGGAGCTGTGGAACATCAACGTTGAAGTCCACAAACGTGGCATCGAACTCATTAAGCCGGGAGCCGTCTGCAGGGACATCGCCGCCGAACTCAACGAGATCTACGTGGGCCACGGACTGCTGGCCAACCGTACCTTTGGCTACGGGCACTCGTTCGGGGTGCTCAGCCACTATTACGGCCGGGAAGCCGGACTCGAGCTCCGCGAGGACATCGACACCGTGCTGGAACCAGGCATGGTGGTCTCCATGGAACCGATGATCACCGTCCTGGACGGCCAGCCCGGCGCCGGCGGCTACCGCGAGCACGACATCCTGGTGGTCGGCGAGGACGGAGCCGAAAACATCACAAAGTTTCCCTTCGGCCCGGAATACAACATCATCGGTGCCTAACCGCCCCTGATCCGCGAAGAAGCGGCGCCACGTCCCACGTGGCGCCGCTTTTTGGCTTCTGTACGGAATGATGGAACCCACCATGAGTCAACAAGAATCTCCCGAGGGCAACGGAAACGGCGACACCAAGGGCGCCTCCGTCATCGTCAACGCCATCGCCGTGCTGAGGACATTCACCGCCGACGAGCCGCTGCTCGGGGTCACCGAGATTGCCAACCGTGTCGGCCTGCACAAAAGCACCGTTTCCCGGATCCTGGCCACCTTCGAACAGGAACACCTGGTGGAACGCGACCCGGAAACACGCCGTTTCCGTCTCGGACTGGGGCTGATCGCGATTGCTGGCCCCCTGCTCGCCGAACTGGAGGAACGCCGGGTGGCCTACCCGGTCCTACGTGAGCTCACCGAACGGACCGGCGAAACCAGTGCGCTTATGGTCTGGAACGGCGCAGAATCGATGTGCGTGGAACAGATCGCCAGCCACCACCAGATCAGGCACACCACCCCGCTTGGAGTTCGGTACACGGATGCCATGAGCGCCTCCGTGCAGGTCTTCCTGTCCGCCGAGCCAACCGAACGCGTCCGTGCACTCCTGCGCAGCGGAGCGATCACGTATCCGGGACTCGATGATGCCGGCTTGGATGGCTACCAGATCAAGCTCAAGGATGTGACGGCTCGTGGCTGGGCCGTCAACTACGGCGAATCCTCCATAGACGAAGTGGGCGTGGCTGCCCCCGTCCTCGACCACCGCGGTGACATCGTGGCGGCCGTCCTAATCTCGGCCCCCCGGTTCCGCGTTTCACGGGATCGATTGCAGAGCCTGGGAGAAGCGTGCGCAGCCGCGGCCCACAAGGTCACAACCCGGTTGGGCGGACGTCCGCTCGGGAGCGCAGGGCAAGAAGGCCCAAGCCAGAGCCCGGCCTAGTCTGGCGGCTCACGCGAGCCTGGCGAGCCGGGTGGCCAAATGCAATGCCGCCAGCCGGCCCGTGTCCCGGGGGTCACCGCCGCACAGCTCGAAGATTCGACGCAGCCGCTGGTGCATTGATTGCCGTTCCAGATGGAGTTCGCGGGCGGCGCTGGCGGTATTGCATCCGCAGTCCATCCACGTTGCCAGGGTGTCGAGCAGCCGAGAATTGCGCTGTGCATCGTGGTCCAGAAGCGCACCCAACTGCTGGCGCACGAAGTTCCGTCGCTGATAGGGGTCCAGGGACTGAACGGCGAGACGTTCCACGGCGAATACCTCCGCATCGATGACGGGATGGTGCGCGCCGTCGGCGTCCGGGCGGGACCACCCCCGGGAGGCCGCCAATTCCAACGTGAGCTTGGCTTCGGACAGCGACCAGGGAGCGTCAGAAACGCCGGCGACCAATGGGCCCACAGCCGCGAGCGTTCTGGCCAGGGCCGGAAGCTCCAGCAGACCGGTTAGGAGCTTTTGCCGGTTCTCGGCCGGGGCATCGCGGCCTACGCTGGCCACCGCGAGAAGCTCGGCATTGTCAACATAGGTGGCGTGAGAATTCGCTGCGCGGGCCAGCATCTGCTCGACCGATGCCCGCAGCTGTTGAGAAGTATCTGACCGGACCACCACGGCCACCAGCGCGTCGGAGGCCGGAATGCCTGCTGCCGAGGCCAACTGCTGAAGCCGCCACGGCTGGCTGCCTGAATCGATCGCGCGTATCAAGGCAGCGCCCGCAACCTCCCGGAGTCCGGGCGACATCCGCTGCAGCATTGCCAGGGCAAGGATATCCACGGAACGTTTTCCGGCTGTTCGGGCGAGGTTTTCGTCTTCATTAGCCGGGACCCGGAGCATCAGCTGAGCCGCGGAGATTCCGCGTACCGGCACGTCAATGTGGATCAGCCGCGCGTGATCCTGACCGGCAGTTTCGTCGTCCTCGCCGTTTCCTGCTGTTGCGCTTGCGAGGGTGGCACCCGAGAGGGACGCCAGTGTCACCTCACAACGAGTGATGCCGGCGAGGACGGCCAGGATCCGATCCAGGCTGCCTCCGTGAGCCAGCTCGACTGCCATCGCGTGGCTCGCCTCGTCGGCGCGCCGCAACTGCGAAACCGACTCGCTGACCAGTGTCGAGTTGATGGCCTGCATTATGCCGACAAACGGCACCACTTTGCGGAGCTCGATTAGCGGAAGTCCAGCCGCCTCGGCGGCCGCTACCATGGCGGACGGCAGTGCGGGGAGGGCGACGCCGGTTTCGATGGCCAAGGCCGCCACGCCCCGCTCTGCGAGCTGGTGGATGTACGTGATTTGCCGCTCCTCGGAGGCGTGAGCGAGGCCCTCCCCTCCCGTCAGCAGCAGCTCCCCGCCATCAAGCAGGGGAGCGATGTCCAGGATCTCGCTGGAGTGGATCCAGCGGAGCTGGGTCCACGCAGCCGTGCCAGCCGCGGCCCGGATCACGGGATCGGCGATAGAAAACATCGGATGGTCCAGGACCTCCTGAAGACGTATTGGCATGACACTCCGTCGCTTTAAACAGTCATTGACTGGACACATTCTATATAGGCAGATGTGGTGTATGCCACATAATCTTGAAGGACCCCCAAACTCTCACGGAGGCTCCAATGCCTGAAAAATCCCTAGCGGTTCCCGCCGGTCCAGTGGTCAACGAAGACCACGTAGACCACGAGGCCTGGCTCCAGCCCATTCCCGAATCTCAACGGACCCGCAAAGTCGCCGGTCAGTTCTGGATCTGGGCCGGCGCCAACCTCGCCCCAATCAACTGGGTGCTCGGCGCCCTCGGCATCCACCTCGGCCTCGGCTTCGCCGATACAGTCCTCGTTCTGGTTTTGGGGAACCTGATCGGCATGCTGCTTTTCGGCTGCTTTGTGCTCCTCGGCCAAAAGACCGGGGCCACCGGCATGGTCCTGGCCCGGGCTGCCTTCGGCCGGCAGGGGAACTACCTGCCAGCAGCCATCCAGGCCCTCCTGGTCATCGGCTGGTGCGCCGTCAACACCTGGATCATCCTGGACCTGGTGATGGCACTCTTCGGCACCCTCGGCTGGGTGGACCCGACGGCCCACAACTATGTCTGGAAGATCGGCGTCGCCACGGCCATCATGGCCGCGCAGGTCGCTATCGCCTGGTTCGGCTATAAGGCCATCGCGGCGTTCGAAAAGTGGACGGTTCCGCCGACCATCATCATCCTCGCCGTGATGTCCGCCGTCGCGTGGTTCGGTATGAAGATCAACTGGACCTACGCCGGCCCCGCCGGCAACATTCTCGAAGGCTCCGAGCGCATCGCCGCGATGAGCGCAGTCATGACGGCCATCGGCATCGGCTGGGGCATCACCTGGTTCACCTACGCCGCCGACTACTCCCGCTTCGTCAGCACGGAAGTCCCCAAGCGCAAGCTCTACCTGGCGTCAGTGCTGGGCCAGTTCATTCCCGTCGTCTGGCTCGGAATCCTGGGCGCCAGCCTGGCCACCAACAGCGGCGAGATCGACCCCGGCAAGCTGATCGTGCAGAACTTCGGTGTGATGGCTCTTCCGGTGCTGCTCATGGTGCTGCACGGCCCCATCGCCACCAACATCCTCAACATCTACACTTTCTCCGTAGCCACTCAGGCGCTGGACATCTCTATCAGCCGCCGCAAGCTCAACCTGTTCGTGGGAGTCTTCTCCCTCGCGGCCGTCGTCTTCTTCATCTTCCAGGAGGACTTCGCCTCCGTCCTGGATGCCTGGCTGATCGGACTCGTCGCCTGGGTGGCGGCCTGGGGCGGAGTCATGCTGGTCCACTACTTCTGGCTTGACAAGCGTTGGCCCGGCGACCCGTCCCGGTTGTTCGACGCGGTCGGTACCAAGCGCCTGCCGGCAGTGAACCCGGCAGGCATTGCATCCCTGCTCATCGGCATCTTCGCCACCTGGCTGTTCATGTACGGGCTGGTACCGGCCATGCAGGGGCCCATCGCCGTGGCCCTGGGCGGATGGGATCTCTCCTGGCTCGCCGGCGGCCTGACCAGCGCCGCGGCCTACGCCATCATGGGCCCGCGGTTCCACCGCGGCTACCTGCACCTCCGCAGCGAGACCGAATCCGCCCCCGAGGCATCCGCCGTCGGGACGGCCAACCTGTCCGCCGTCTCCGTTCCCCCCGCCAGCGTCTGATCAGGAGATCCCCCCTGGCGCCGAAACGCCACGAGGTTGCCCTTCGGCTTGGCCCACAACATCATCAGTACCTGACACCCGATGGCGGCGTCCGCCGCCACGTTGCACACGTTACTTATCAGGAGCACCACCAGCATGGACAAGTCAGTATTTCTGGAAGACCTGGATGCCTTTGCCTATCGCGAAGCCTTGGCATCCGGGGAGGCAATAGTCCTTATTCCCGTCGGGTCCCTGGAGCAGCACGGCCCCCACCTGCCGCTGGGAACAGACACCATCCTGTCCACCCACTTCGCGGAGGGTGTTGCCAGGGGGCTGGGTGCACTGGTTGCCCAGCCCATCGCCTACGGGTACAAGTCGCAGCAGAAGTCCGGCGGCGGCAACCACCTCTCCGGCACGACCAGCCTGGACGGAGCCACCCTCATCGGCGTGGCGCGAAACCTGGTCAAGTCATTCCTCAACCAAGGCGTCCGACACGTAGTCTTCATGAACGGCCACTTTGAGAACTACCAGTTCCTGTACGAGGGAATCGACCTGGCCCTGGACGAGCTTGGGATCAAGCCCGGGGCAGAGCAGAGCGTGCTGCTGCTGTCGTATTGGGACTTTGTCAGCCAGGACACTCTGACGCAGGTCTACCCCGATGGCTTCCCGGGCTGGGACATCGAGCACGGCGGGGTCTTGGAAACCTCGCTCATGCTCCACCTCGAACCGGCCCGGGTTAACATGGACCGCCTGGTCGACGGGCCTGCCGCGGTCCTGCCGCGATTCGACAGGCTCCCCGTGGTGCCGGAGAGGACACCCGCCACCGGTTGCCTGTCATCGGCCGCGGGCTCCAGCGCTGCCAAGGGCGAACTGTTGTACGGGCAGGTTGTCGGAGATCTGGCCGTCGACCTCGCAAATGAGCTGGTCCGTGATCCCTTGCCTGCAGTTGTTCCGGCATAGGGCGACAACGATCCCAGCGTGCAACACGGCTCACGAACTGCAACGAAGGCGCCGCGGGGAGACTTTCCCGTGGCGTCTTTCGTGTCAGAGTACTGCGCATGTCGGCTACGCGGAACGTCGACCAAAGGCCAGGATATCGACCGGCAGGTCGAGTATCTTCCGGCCGCGGGATTCCGGCGGGATGAGATTGCCCCGATAGGGAACCAGCGGCCCGCACGCCGGAAGTGCTCAACTACAAAACGACCCGTCCCAAATACAAGAGTCGCAGCTAACATGGTCACAATCGAACTACGAAGTGTCCCAAGAAGTGACCTAGCCGGTCGGCGGGGCGGACTTGTACTGGCAGGAGTCGTAGGTGCGCTCGGTGTGGTCCTGATGCTCGTCTCCGCGCTGGTACCTATGTGAACCGTACGGGCGAATGGCAAACCGGTAGCGGAAACCAACAGCGCTTAGCATCGGCATGGAAGGCCGACGAGTCGACGCACTGACGAACGTCGCCGGGATCATGGACAACTTCGCCCAGATCCACCAGGTGGACGACGACCTCTGAGACCGTCTTCCGGATCAACGTCACCGCCTCATGCGCCTCGCCAGCGTCGTCGTGCCTGGCCACACCCACGGTCGGTTTCTAGGCGACAGATGCACTTGTGGCCAGTATCCCGCTCAGTCCCGGCGAGATCCCGGGGTCGCCATCATCGAGGGCGGCGGCCGCATACACGCGAAGCACGATGACGTACCCAGCCACTGACACGACGATCGTGGCTACCGCCACCGCTCACCCCTGGCGCCACTCCTTGGGCCCCCTTCTTCCTGACTGCGTTTCCCAGGCGCCGTCTTCCGGACTCCCGGCAGGAAGAACGGGGCCCTTCGCCTTCGGTTGCCTGCCCGTCTGTAAACTGACGGGGGTTATGCGAAACGTTCGCGTAAACGATTCCCCGAGGTGGCGACGATGACGACGATGGTAAAAGTGGCCAGGCTTGCCGGCGTGTCCATCTCCACCGTTTCCCACGTCCTCAACGGGACCCGGCATGTGAATGATGAGACGAGGCAGCGCGTCCTGAAGGCCATCGAGGAAACCTCGTACCGGCAGGACGCCCTGGCCCGGGCCATGCGGCGCTCAAGGACGGACAGCATCGGTCTCATTGTTTCGGACGGCGGGGAGCCGGCCTTCGCCGAAATGATCCGCGGCGTGGAAGAGACCGCTGCCAGCCAGGGCATCACCCTGCTGCTGGCCAATTCCGCTGAGGACCCTAAACGTGAGGCGCGCGCAGTCCAAGCCCTCCTTGAGCGCAGGGTCGACGGTCTCATCCTGGCACGTGCGGCAGGCTCCGGTCCCGAGGCACTCTCCGAATTCGCCAATCACGATACGCCCTTGGTGCTGATGGACAGGCTTTCCGCTGACCCGTACGACCAGGTGGGCGTTGAAAACCGCGAGCCCGTTATGGAGCTTGTGGAGCACCTGGTGTCGCAGGGCCATGAACGGATTTTGCTGATCGCCGGGGACATCAGGGTTGCCACCCTGCAGGAACGGCACGATGCGTTCGCCGAGGCCATGGCCGCCGCCGGAATTGCGGCATCGGACCAGCTAAAAGTCATAGCTTTCGAACCTGCAGAAACTGACGCTGGCATCGAGGCAGCGCTGTCCGCAGCCGAGCCTCCTACCGCTGTGATAGCGTGCAGCACCGTCTTGGCGGCAGCCGCACTGCGGCGCATCCAGCAGCGCGGACTACGGATGCCGGAGGACATCGCCTTCGCCACTTTCGACGGCTTTGCCTACGCCGACCTGTTCGAGCCCCAGCTCACCACCGTCCGTCAGCCTGCATTCCAGGTGGGCGCCAGAGCGGCGGAGCTGCTGACCAAGAGGATCGCCGACAAATCAGGCAACCCCTCGATAGTCCGCCTGGCGGCCGAGATTGAATACCGGGCCTCCACCGGCCCGCGGCCGGCCGCCTAGGACCTCAGCCCTCCGGTCCGCTTCCCGCTGTCACACAGCCCGGCCGGGAAGGCTGGAGCAAACCAACATTTTCGTGTGATCTATTGCACATCGAAACGTTTGTCTCTACTATCGAAACGTTCGCGCAAACGTTTCGCTGGAAGGAGTCGCAGTGGCAACCATCGTCGATGTCGCATCCCTTGCCGGCGTTTCAACGTCCACTGTGTCGCACGTCCTCAATGACACCCGGCACGTTGAGCCGGAGACCAAGGAGCGCGTCATGAGTGCCGTGCTGGCCACCGGATACCGGCGGGACGCGCTAGCCCGTTCCATGCGGCGCGCCAGGACCGACTCCATTGGTCTTGTCGTTTCGGATGCCGGAGAGCCGGCGTTCGCGGACATGGTGCACGGCGTGGAAGAAGCCGCGGCCCAAAACGGCCTGTCCCTGCTGCTGGCCAACTCGGCGGAAGATCCTGCCCGGGAGCGCGCGGCGGTCGAGGCACTCCTGGACCGCCGCGTCGATGGCCTGATCATTGCACGGGCGGCCGGTTCCAGCGGCGGGCTGCTGACCAGAATCCGTCAGGAAAAGAAGCCCCTGGTCCTGCTGGACCGCCTCGCGGACCTGGACGTGGATCAGGTGGGGGTCAATAACGAGTCCGCCATGGCAGCACTGGTTGAACATCTCGCCGCCCGCGGCCACCAGCGGATCCTGCTGATCGCCGGGGATCTGCGGGTTTCATCGCTCCGTGAGCGCTATGACGGTTTTCACGCCGCCATGTCGGATCGGGGATTGGAGGTGCCGGCCGGCCTGCTGTGTGAGGGGACGGTAACTGCGGCATCGACGTTTGACCGTGTCCGGACACTTCTGACCACATCCAAGGATCGTCCCACGGCAATCCTGGCCTGCAGCACGCTGCTGGCCGCCGGCGCTTTGCGGGCAATGCAGCATGAAGGCCTGCAGGTGCCGGGCACCATGGCGTTTGCCACGTTTGACGGGTTCACCTACTCGGACCTCTTCGAACCCCAGATCACAACCGTCCGCCAACCGGCGTTCCAGTTGGGCGAAAGCGCTGTCAGCCTACTTCTCAGACGCCTCGAGGACCCTTCCGCTCCCACCAAGGTTCTCAGGCTTGAGTCCCAGATCGAATTCCGCCGCTCCACCGAATAACAGTCCGACCAACTGCCCCGCAGAAAGCTACACAACCCCATCGCATCCCATCAGGCCCCTTCAGGCGCCGCATGCAAAGGAGCATTACATGAGAAAAGCAGTCCGCACCTCCATCGCCACGGCGGCAGCCGTGGCCCTGCTGGCGCTCACCGCCTGCGGGAGTGCCACTCAGTCCGCCGGGCCTGCAGCGGGCGGGCCCTACGCGGCCCCCGCCAAGGACATCACCGCCACCATCTCCGTCTCGAACTGGGGCGATCCAGGGGACAAAGCCGTGTACGACGGTGTGGCCGAGCGCTTCAAGGAGAAGTACCCGAACGTGACGGTGAACAACAACTTCACCCCCATCACCACGTGGACCGAATACGTCAACAAGCTGGTGACGCAGGCCGCAGCGGGTCAGGCTCCGGACGTCATCAACATCGCCACCGAAGGCGTGGAGCTGGGCCTGGCCAACGAGCTTTTTTCGCCTTTGGACGGTTTCCTCAAGAACGACCCCGAAGCCAAGGCGCTGCGCGCAGACATCGACCCCAAGCTGCTCGCGGGATTCGGCAAGGACGGCTCCACGTACCTGATGCCCAACACCTTCAACACCATGGTGATCTACTACAACACCAAGATGTTCGAGGCCGCCGGAATCGAACGGCCGAGCGATGACTGGACATGGGACGATTTCCTGGAGATCTCCAAAAAACTGACCACCGGTTCCGGCGCTGACAAGGTCTACGGGTTCGCCATGCCGTACTACTCCTTCGGAATCACCCCGTGGCTCTACTCCAACGGCACGTCCATGATGAGTGAGGACCTCAAGACGGCCCAGCTGACCGATCCGAAAGTCCAGAAGACCGTGGAATGGGTGCGGGACCTGGCCACCAAGTACGGTGTGTCACCGCAGCCTAAGGGCTCCGACCCGTACCAGCTGTTCCCCGCCGGCAAGGCTGCCATGACCGGGGCCGGGCACTTCGTCACCGGCGGATTCGCCAAGGCCGGCTTCTCCGATTACGACATCCTCCCCTGGCCGAAGGGAACCACCAAGTCCACCGTTTTCGGCGCCGGAGCGTTCGCTATTTCCAAGACGTCCAAGAACCAGGAGCTGTCCTGGGAGTTCATCAAGATGCTCACCGACCAGCAGACCCAGAAGAAATGGGCTGACGCCGGCTCCGCCGTTCCGTCCACCAAGACTGCCGCTTCATCACCGGAGTTCCTGTCCTCCCCCAAACATGCCGAAGAGTTCTACAACTCCCTGTCGTACGCCAAGCCGGTAGCGGCCCCCGGCGCCTACAACGTGCTGGATCCGGCGTTCATGCGGGCCATGGACGAGATCATGTCCGGCCAGGACGCCGGTTCCTCCCTGGAAAAGGCCCAGAAGGATGTTGAGGAGGCGTTGCAGAAGTGACCCTGACAGCCCCCAAAACCCAGCTGCCGCCCGCGCCCCCGTCGGGGCGCGGGGGCCGCCCCGGCCGGCTCACCGTCACCCGTCGGCGGGAAGCCCTCACCGGGTACCTCTTCACCGCCCCCACCATTCTCGGCTTCCTGGTTTTCGTCCTCGGCCCGCTGGTCGCCGCGATCTACTTGAGCCTGACCAAGTACAACATCCTGACAGCCCCCAAATTCGTGGGGTTCGATAACTACGCCCGCATGTTCCGGGACGAACGGTTGGCCACCACTTACGGCAACACCGTCCTGTACGTTGGGGCGGCCGTCATCCTCATCAACGGCTTTGCGCTCCTGTTCGCCGTGCTGATTAACCAGCGGCTCCCCAAGGTCTTGACCTACGTGTTCCGCTCCGCGTACTTCTTCCCGTACCTGGTGGCCCTGGTGTACGTGTCCATCATCTGGCAGGCGCTCTTTCAGAAGGACACGGGCATCCTGAATTACTACATCACCGCGCTGGGTGGGGAACGGATTGACTGGCTCAACAGCTCCGAGTTCTCCAAAGTGTCGGTGATCATCGTCGACACATGGCGGAACGTGGGGTTCGCCATGCTGATCTTCGTTGCAGCCCTGCAGGAAGTGCCCAAGGACATGGTGGAGGCTGCCCGCATGGACGGAGCCAACGAATGGCAGGTCTTCCGCCGCATAGTCCTTCCGATGATCAGCCAGGCAACTTTCTTCAACATCACTATCACCATCATCGGCGCGTTCCAGATTTACGAGTCCATCATTGTGCTCACCAGGGGCGGCCCGGGCGATGCCAGCCGCAGCGTGGTGATGTACATCGCCGAAGTTGCCTTCAACAAGTTCGATATGGGCTACGCCTCAGCCATCGCGGTCACACTGTTCCTCATCATCATGCTGGTGACGCTGGTGCAGTTCCGCCTCAGGAAGTCGTGGGTGAACAATGAATAACACGAACGCTGTCATCAGCACCCCGCAGCAGCGCAGCGCCGCGCGCCGCAGCAGGCCCCGCCCCGGTGTCGGGAAGATCATTTCGGTGGCGCTGCTGGTTCTGGGCGCCGTCGGCATGATCGCCCCGTTCCTGTGGATGTTCACCACTTCGCTCCGGGACGCCGGCCAGGCGTACGATCTGCCGCCGCAGTGGTTGCCCACCGAATGGGACTGGTCCAACTACGCGGCAGCGGTCAGCGGACCCGTGCCGATCCTAACGAACATGTTCAACAGCGCGGTCATCGCCATCGCCGTCAGCATCGGCATGATCATTACGGCGCCCATGGCCGGCTACGCGTTCGCCAAGCTGGAATTCCCCGGCCGCAACCTCATCTTCGTGGGATTGCTGTCCTCGCTGATGGTGCCGGCCCAGGTGACCATCATTCCGCTGTTCCTGCTGATGCGGACCTTCGGCCTGCTGGACAACCCGCTAAGCCTGATCCTGCCAGGTATCACCGGTGCACTGGGCGTTTTCCTGCTGCGGCAGTTCTTCCTGGGATTGCCGCAGGAAATCATCGACGCGGCCCGCATGGACGGGGCCACCGCCTGGCAGACCTACCGCCTGATCGCGCTGCCGCTGGCCAAGAACGCCGTGAGCACCCTGGGTGTAATCACGTTCCTGGGCAGCTGGAACGCCTACTTCGCCCCCTCGATCTTCCTGAACAGCACAGACACCGCCACCCTGCCGCTGGGCCTGGTCCTGATGCTCGGCCCGTACGGCGCCGGCAACGTGGCCCAGGTCATGGCAGCCACCACCATCGCCATCGCACCGGCCCTCATCGTCTTCCTGGTGGCCCAGCGGTGGATCATCGCCAGCCTCACCCAATCAGCCGTCAAGGGCTAAACAACAACTCTTTCTGAAAGGTACAACCACCATGGCAACATCGCCGCGCTCAGGCCTGCTCTCGAGCCTGACCAAGCTCTCCACCGCCCGCACGGCCCGCGCCTCCAGCTGGGACCAGACTGGCCGAAACCGCGACAACTGGATCGTCATGCCCGGCGAGGAACGGGTCCTGGCGGACATCGAGGGCCCAGGTTCCATTACACACATTTGGATGACCCAGTCCTGCCGGATTCAGCCGGGCCCTGGCCAGATCTCCCCCGAACTGGTGGGCGTGCCGATGCTCGAAATCCACAACGCCCTCGGAGTCAGCTGGGAAGTGGTGGACCCGGACTACTACCGCAAGATCGTCCTCAAGATGTACTGGGACGACCAGGAGACCCCCAGCGTCGTTGCACCATTGGGCGACTTCTTTGGCCTCATGAATTCCCTGTCCGGCTCCTACGATTCGCTGCCGCTTTCGGTCTCAGCCAAGGAGGGGGAATTGAACACCTTCGGCGGCAGCGCGGCGTTCAACAGCTACTTTGAGATGCCCTTCAACTCCCGCGCCAGGATCGTCGTCGAAAACCAGAACGACATTCCCTACCTGCAGTACTTCTACATTGACTACGAGCTCTACACTGAGCCTCTTGAGGAGGACACCGCCTACTTCCACGCTCATTGGCGTCGGCAGAAGCCGAACGCGGGCTGGGGCCCGGACCTTCAAACCAACAGCATTGAGGTGGCGATCCCCAACCTAACGGGCGAGGACAACTACGTGGTCCTGGAAACGGAAGGCCAGGGCCACTATGTGGGCTGCAACCTGGCCGTCCGCCACTTCCAAGGGTCCTGGTGGGGCGAAGGCGACGACATGATTTTCATCGACGACGACACCTGGCCTCCCAGCCTCCACGGCACCGGCATGGAGGACTACTTCGGCCACGCCTGGGGCATGCAGCACAACGCCTTCCTCATGAACGGCACCATGGTCCACGAAGAAAACGTGCCGGGATTCCACCACAGCTACCGCTTCCACATGACCGACCCCATCAGGTTCCAGAAGCGCATCAAGGTCACCTTTGAACACGGCCACGCCAACCACCTCTCCGATGACTGGTCCTCCACCGCCTACTGGTACCAGACCCTCCCCTCCCCAGTGCTGGACATCGACGCCGTGGAAGAGCGCTTGCCGCTGCGCCCCCGCGACCAGGTGGAAGAACTGCCCCTGCCGGAACTGACACCGGCCCAGCAGGCGGCGCGGGACGCCTCCGCCGAACGAATGCAGCGGTTCACCGAAGCCCGCGACGCCGTCCGGAACGAACGCAGGGCAGAAATTGACCATTGGGAGAAGGCCAACGCCGAGCAGGCACGGGAAATCCGTCAACGGTTCCTGGCCGCAAGCAGCGTCCCGGTCCAGTAATTCCACCAGCAGACAGCACAGAAGGATCAGCATGAACGCGCAGGAACCCCGCCCCGCCTTCCACTTCACAGCCACTGAGGGTTGGATCAACGATCCCCTCGGCGTGACCTGGAAGGACGGCCAATACCACCTCTTCTACCAGTACGTTCCTGGCCGCACCACGTGGGCGTCCAACTGCCACTGGGGACACGCCACGTCCCCAGACATGATTGCCTGGACGGAACAGGACGTCGCCGTCGCGCCCGGTGAAGGTGACGACGGCGTCTGGTCGGGTTCCATCGTCACCAGCCCCGACGGTGCCGCCACCATGTTCTACACCTCGGTCACCGAACCGGACATCGGCATCGGCACCGTCCGCACCGCCACCCCGGAGGACGCCTCCTGGGATAAGTGGACCAAGGGCAGCAAGCTGATGACCGCGCCGGGCCTGGGCGTTGTGGCGTACCGGGACCCGTTCGTTTTCCGCGACGGCGGGCAGTGGCGGATGTTTGTGGGCGCCGGGCTGGAGGGCGGCACCGCCGCCGCGGTTTCGTACAGCTCCCCGGACCTGTCGCAGTGGACCCTGGACGGAATTGCCGCGCAGCGCTCCGGCACGGAAACGGAGCCCGTCTGGACCGGCACCATGTGGGAATGCCCGCAGCTGTTCGAGCTCGACGGTTCCCACGTCCTGGTCACCTCCATCTGGGAAGACGACGTGCTGCACTACGTGGCCTACGGTGTGGGCAGCTATGCCGACGGTCAGTTCACCGCCCGCTCCTGGGGCCAGCTCAGCTACGGCAAGAGCTACTACGCCCCCTCCTTCTTCCGGGACAGGGACGGTGCGCTGTCGCTGATCTTCTGGGTCAGAGGCGTCATCAGCCCGGAAGGGCAGTGGGCCAGCGCGCTCAGCATCCCGCACACGCTCACCCTCGATGGTGACACTCTGGTGGCTACCCCCCATGCCGACCTCGCGGCGTATTCCCGGCCCAGCTCTATGGAGCAGGTCAGCGCTGCGGTTTTCGAGACAGTGCTCGACGACGGTGCGGACCTCCGGTGCGCCGTCACCTCCGGGATGGCCCTCTACCTCGCCACTCTGGACGGGCCACTGGCCACCCTCCGGCACGACGGGGACGGAATCCGGGTCACCGCGGCCGGGAACGCCGAGTTCGCCGACGCGTTCCTGCCAGCCGAAGAGGGCTCCGAGCTGCGGGCCATCATCGACGCCGGGGTGTTGGAACTCTCCGGCCATCAGGGCATCATGGCAGTCCCACTGCCCATCGTGGACTCGCCAGTGAAGCTGACGGTGGCCAACACCGCCTCCACGCCCCTGCTCAACAGGGTTTCGAAGCCGATCGTGAATAGCATGGGAACTACACGTCAGGCCGTATTGTCAGGATAGCCGTGACCACCCCGTCAGGCTCCCAGCGCCCCAACCCGGATGTCGTCGTGGTCGGGGAATCCCTGATTCGACATCATCACCACAGCCGGACCTGTGGACTTCGCCGGCGGGGTGCTGGGCGCGGACCAGAGGGCCGAAGGCAGTGGACGCTACCGCAGGGTGAGCCCCACCTTCATTCCCAAAGTCCTGCACACCGGATCCCTGGCGACCTTTCTTGAACCGAGGCCACGCACATCCGGTCTGTGATGAAGTTCTTCTCCGGCGCGTCTCGAGGCAGTCCCGTTACGGGACCCATGGTTCCGCGGAATGGTGTGGGTTCGTCCGCGGCCGGCGATTCCCCTAACTATGTGTCCAAAGCCCTTGACTGAATCGGCGTAGTCACCGTTAGTTGCCAGACACATTGGAGCGATCGAATCGATAAGCATGATGTCTTCTGCTCGTTCGGGATCTCGGGTCGGCGCTCAGGGGAGCGCGTACACTCGGCGGGCGTTGTCGTGGGCGACGAGTTGCACGATCTTGCGGGCGTCCGCCTCGGAACAGTCGTCGTCGTCGATCCAACCGCCCACTACCGTGGTGATTGCGTGGCGCCACAGTCTCGCGCCGAGGTAGTGAAGTTCGGCCGGGCCGAACGCGTCGGAGGAGTAAAGAATTTTCGTGAAGGGAGCCAGTTCGAACGAGCGGGCCACCAGATCCCGGCTCCGTAAGCCGGTGAAGTTCACGGCAAGGCCCACATCGATGTACACGTTTTCAAAGGCGTGGGCCAGATAGCCGGCTTCGCGCTCGAACGGATAGCAGTGCAGCAGCATGATGGGTGTGTCCCGGACTTCGGGGGTCCGCAGGAAATCCAGGAGGTACAGGGGATTGGTCTTGTGGAGGTCCAGGTCGCGGTCACCGAATCCAACATGGAACTGCAGCGGCAGCTTCATCGAGACGGCCGTGTAAATCCCGTGGGCAACTAGCGTCACGTCGGTGAGCCTCGCGTCGGCGCCGGCGCGGAGGTTCTCCTGGCAGCGGCGGGCTGCTTCAGTGACCGCGGCCGGTGTCGGTCGGCTGAGATTCTGGTCGAATCCCGCACGGTAGGCGAGGACGGTCTTGACGCCCACGGCGCTGCGGGTGAGCTGGTGAAGCCGTTGACCGAACTCGTCGACGTAGTCCGCCGGGTTGGCGATCCCCTGGATCAGCGACTCGGCGACCCGTTCCAGCCGAACGATCTCGTGGGTTCGCCCACCGGAAACGTCAGCCGTGCCGGCCATGCCGAGGTGATCAGGTGCATCCAGTCCCGTATCGATCAGCCAGTCACTCACGCCGGCAGCTCGGGTCATGCGCCGGCACACCTCGAGTTCTCCAAGCTCGGAGCGCCGGCTCCAGTAGTCCGCTGGCGAGGCGTGCCGTGGCAGATCAAGAATGCCGCTGCACCAGCGCCGGATGGCGAGCCCGATTTGGGTGTTGTAGGCGTCCCCGGGGTGGGCCAGCGGTTCGGTGTTTCCTTCGTTGAGCGAGTTCTGAAAGCGTGCCTCATCACCGTCAGCATGAAACGCGCCATGCACGTGGTGATCAATGAGGCTGACTTGTTCGACGAAGTCCGGGAAAGAACCGCCCGCCATCAGATCGACCAGGCAAGTCGAAAGCGTTCAGCAAGCTCGTCCGGAGAGAGGTCCACGGAGATCCGCTGCTCGTAACGTCGGACGGCCACCGTGGCATCGACGATGGCGTCCCCGAGAAGCCCGCGCGCAAGGCGTGACGTGTCCAGCGTGTCGATGATGGCGGCGGGGGAGTCCGAGAGCAGCAGGACGTTGGCCCGGTCCCGCTCGCCTTCCGACAGCCGTCCGGGATCACCCGGGATCTCCGCCGGAAGCGTGCGCCGGCCGCGGATGCCGTCAAGGGCGAGCGCAAGGATGGCTGCGGAGGCCAGGTACACGTTGGCCGACGGGTCCACGATTTTCACCTCGACGTTGGCTCCGTGCGGATTGCTTTGGCCCTCGCTCAGAAAGCGCACGGAGGCCTCCCGGTTTTCCAGGCCCCAGCATAGGTAGGCGCCCGACCACGTGCCGGGTGCCAGGCGGCTTCCCGACAAGACTGATCCCGTGAGGAAACCCTGGATATCCGGGAGGCCTGCGATGATGCCGCCAATGGCAGCGCCGCCCTCGGGACGGATGCCGTGCGGTCCGCTGCCGCCGGAGAACAGCGGCACGCCGTTCTTGTGCAGCGAAAAGTGCTGGTGGGCACCGTTTCCGACGGTGCCGGGAAAGGGCAACGGGGAGAACGAGGCCTGCATACCGTGGGCCCGGGCGGCGATGCCGACGATGATCTTGGCAAGGACCACGCTGTCCGCGGCCTGAACCGGCGAAGCAGGGGGAAGGGAAAACTCGAACTGGTTTCTGCCGTACTCGGCGTGGATCTGCTCCACCGGAATGCCGGCATGGTTCAGCGCTGACAGCAGATCATCGAGGAATTCCGATCGGTCCAGAAGGCCGGTTGCCCCGTACGGAACCCAGGGTGCGGTCTCCAGCGCTGACCCGTCGGGGGCGACGAGGAAGAATTCAAGTTCGTGGCCAACGAGTGCCTGGTATCCGGCCTCGTCGAGGCTGCCTCCGACATCGGCCAGAAGGCCGCGGGCGCAGGCCGGAGACGCGGTTCCGTCTTGTTCGAAAAGGTTGCCTGGTGCCCATGCCCGGCCACCCTGCAGGACACGGAGTCCTGCGATTTCGATCTTGAGGCGCATATCGCCAACGGTGGTGATGCTGTCCGTGAACGCTATCCCGCCGTCGATGGTGAAAACATGCCAGACGGGGGCGGCGCCCATTCCGGAATGGTGGAAGGCTTTGAGCCGCGCCAACGGAACGCTCTTGGCCAGCGTGATGCCCGACGCGTTCACCACCGTGCCGATCACGGTGCGGACGCCGGCCGCTTCAAGCTCGCGCTGAGCCTTGGCAACAGCGGATTCGTCGGCTGATGCGAGTTGGGTCATGCGCCTATCATGCGGCGGCTTTCCGTCCGAGGAAAGGTTCCGGACACGGGGCTTTCGTTGTTAGCCGCCGACCTATCAGACTCGTATCTGTGGGCGCTTTCGCATCAGGTCTCGAAAGTTGATGCTCATGTTGCCGTGTGCCGTGGCGTACGGGCCCGGAATAGCCTTCTTGTCCGCAAATGGCATCCGAGTCACGTCGGTCGCCCCGCCCAGCCGGGTTCCCAGGTACACGTCCACTTTGCGACGTCCTATCGCGGCAAGAATCTCTGGATCGAAGGCGAATCCGACGGAATACGTACCGGCTGAATCCTTGGTAACGCTCCGGGCTGCAGCACGGAAGAACGCTTCAGCAGGCCTGATCCGCAGCGTGCAATAAAACTGCGGGATATCCTCCTGGCCCGTCCACTCCTGCAGCCGCAGCTTCAACGTGGCCCCGACCTCCAGCTCTCCGCCGGACTCGTAGAAACACGATGAGTCTTCAATCTCGACGGTGTAATCCGTTTTCTCGGCCCGCTTGCGCTCGGCCGCATCCTTCATCGCCTCCACCCAGAGCCGCACGATTTTGCTATCGGAGAAGTCTGCCGCCCTTCGTCGGGCGGCAGTGCGCATCTCTTCCTGCCGGGCCGGCGGCAGCTCGACGAAAGCGGCGATGCACTTGCCGAGCGCCTCGACGTTGCCGTACTCCACCAGGAAGCCGTCAACTCCATCAGTGATGACGGACGCGGGGCCGTACGGCAGGTCGTAAACGATAGGGATGCACCCCGCTGCCATGCTTTCCGGCAGAACCAGGGGTAAGGCCTCGGAAGTGCTCGTCAATAATGAAAAGGACGCTTCCCTGAAGTGGGACTGAGCGTTGGTGACATGTCCCATGAGCTGAACGTTGTCGCTTTCGTGCAGGTCGGTGATCAGCTTCTTCAATTGAGTGCGCTGGGATCCGTCACCGAAAACTTTCAGACCGACCGGAACCGGAAGGAGGGAATTCGCATGGTGAATGGCCCGGACCGAGTGGTCAACGCGCTTTCGGTGACTGAGCATCGCTGCATGCATTCCTGTCCGCGGACTCCGCGTCCCCGTGGACTCCGGTGCGGAGTCAATGGGCCTTCCGTTGGGAATGATGTAGGTGCTTCCAACGTCCGCATACCTCTTATGGACGTCAGATGCCTGCTGCTCGGTGAGGAAGACCACGCCGTCGAAGGCGTCCAGCCGCGGGAAAACTTCTTGGGCAGACGGGGTCATTTCTGAAGCAAAACCCTCGGTGGCGTCTTCCAGATGGCTTTCGTGGACCTGGTAAAGCACAACGGCCGTGTTCCGCTGATAACTGGCCATGAAGCGAGCAGTATTCTTGTTGTCCACCACGAAGTACGCTTGTTGCCCTGCCGCCACATAGTCCAGCCAGGAACGATACAAACCCCAGGCGGATCCCCAGTCCTGGATTGGAACGCCTGCAGAATCACAGAGCGTCAGTGAACGCCCTCCGGGTACCCCGAACTGATCCGCATCGTGCCGATCCGACAAGAGGAGCGAGCCGTCCGATCGAAAATGATCGATCTGCAACAGCGTCTTTCCGTCGTCCGCGTAGCGGGCCAGACGCTTATGCGGGCCCTCCAGCTCGACGAGTTTCGGAATGGTCTGGAAGGACAAGGGAAAGAACGAAGTAAACTTGTCGCCTTCAGGAACCAAGCTCTGGTCTGCCCTCGACCAAGCAAGTGCCGCCATAACTGGAAGGTCTTCCCAGAGATTCCGGATGCGCGTGCCCTCCGACAGGAAGCCCTGCTCGTTCAAGACACCGCGAAGAACGGAATAGTCCCTGAAGTCGTCGAAAGTAAGTATGTCGACCGGAGCTCCGCCTACCGATGCGAAGGATCGCGAGCGGTGCAACATGGCGTTCGTTCGACCTGCGAATTCTGCCGGCAGGCTCCACGTCACAGCGAAGTGCCTGCCGGCCGGGAGCAGTCTGACGGTTGGTGCAGCGTTCAAAACTTTGTACCTTCTTCTTTCTTGCACATCGGACCCATTAGGCCACCTTAGGGTGCGAGTTCCGATGTATGACTTCAACGCCGGAACCCGCGCGTAACGATAACGCGCTGCTCCAGTTTTCTGTCTCCGATTTGTGAAGCCTAGCGGCTGCTCACCTGACCGAATAGCTTGGCGACTGGTGCGAGCACGAGCGGGCGGGCGGCGTACCAACCGGCCGCCGTGATGGCGATTGCTGCCGCGAAGAGCCAGAACCCGACCCAGTTCACCGCGTCGGTGCCGCCGAACATGTGGTTCAGGTTGCGCAGCGCACCGGTCGCGAACACCAGGAACACGTGGATGAGAATGAACAGCACGAAAAACAGCATCGTCGGGAAGTGAAGCGCCCGCGCAGCCTCCACCGGGTAGATCTTGTTCAGCGTCTTCGCGTCCTTCGGCCAGAACTCGCTCATGCGCGCGCCCGTGATCGCCGCGAGCGGGGCCGCGATGAACACCACGAGGAAGTACATGAGCTGCTGCAGGCTGTTGTAGTTC
Organism: Pseudarthrobacter sp. MM222; assembly: GCF_947090775.1. Lineage (NCBI taxonomy): Bacteria > Bacillati > Actinomycetota > Actinomycetes > Micrococcales > Micrococcaceae > Pseudarthrobacter > Pseudarthrobacter sp. MM222. The sequence continues at coordinate 3,820,159 of NZ_OX352321.1, read as the reverse complement.
ACCCAGCCGTTCTCCACCGGCCAGTCGAGTGTCATGTACTGCAGGAGCGCGGAGAGCGCGTTCGGGAACACCTCCCAGCTGGTCGGCACGATTCGCATCCAGCGGCCCGAGGCGAACAGCAGCACCACAAAGATGAGTCCGTTGGCCAGCCACAAGATGTCGAGCGACTGGTGCAGCCACAGGTTGATGCTGATCTTCTTGCCACCGCGCTTCGGCGTCCAGAACGCCGGCGGCTTCTGCTGGGTGCGCACCTGATAGCCGGAGCGCATGATGAGCACGATCAGGAAGATGTTCAGGAAGTGTGTCCACTGCGCCCACCACGGAAAACCGGACTCGGCGGTCGCGGGCAGGCGGTACTCGCCGGGGTACCTCTCGAGAAACTCCGGCACGCCCGGCAGCGTGGTCACACCGCGCGCGGCGAGCACCAGAATCCCGGCGGCAGCCACGGCGCCGACGACGAGGAGCGCCACGCGCTTGATCCACTGGCCCAGGGTGCGCGAACCGTAGAGCCTTGGCGCGGGCTTTGGCCTCACGGGCTTTTCAGGAGCGATCTTTTCAGGAGCGACGGCGGGTGCCACCGGTGCCGGGGCGGTGACCGCGGGGGCGGTGACCACGGGGGCGCTCGGGGCCACCGGTGGCTCCACCTCTGCCGCGGTCTCCACCACAGCAACGGGTTCCACCACGCTGGCGGCCGGGGCCGGGGCAATGTGTTCGGGAGCTGCCTGCAGCGCTGGGGCGGCGGCGACCGCCGGAGCAAGCCCAGCCGGCGGCCATGGTTCACCGCCAGGGACACGGGGAAGCCCGCGACGAAGCGAAGTGGATCCCGCCGCCGGCGTGACCGGTGTGGTGGCCTGAGCAGCCGCAGGCGGCGTCGCCGCCGGCACTTCCTTCTCAGCAAAATCCGCGGCCGCGCTTGCGGCGGCCGCGGGCGGTGCTGTTGTGGTCGCCGTCGGCGTGCCGGCTGCGGCGGGAGCCCCGGGCAGAGCCGGCGCGGATACCGAAAGCTGGCCCGCTGGCGGCCAAGGTTCGCCGCCCGGCACGCGCGGCAGGCCACGGCGAAGCTGCCGCGCCCCGGCGTCGACCGGTTCCACGGCGGAAACAGACGCCGACCGGTCCGCCGCCCCTGCCGTGACAAGGCGTGCGGGCGCCTCGCCTGCTGCCGGCCAGGGGTCACCACCTTCGACGCGCGGCAGGCCCCGCCGAATATTCCGAGACTGAGTTGCCATCGCTACTTCTTCCGAGCCTCAAGTGCGCTAATCAGCTGGGGCACAACCTTGAAGACGTCGCCCACCACACCGAAGTCGGCGACCTCGAAGATCGGTGCGTCCCCATCCTTGTTGATGGCCACGATCGTTTTCGCGGTCTGCATGCCCGCCCGGTGCTGAATCGCGCCGGAAATGCCCAGCGCGACATACAGCTGTGGTGACACGGAAACCCCGGTCTGGCCGACCTGATGCGCCGTCGGGATGTAGCCCGCATCCACCGCGGCACGCGACGCACCAACGGCAGCACCGAGTGCATCGGCGAGCTGTCCGACGAGGGCGAACTGTTCCTCTGACCCTAGGCCGCGACCACCGGCGACAACCTTCGCGGCACCACGCAGCTCCGGCCGCGAGGTGGCGACAACTGCCTCGTCGAACGAGTCGATCCGCGCGGCCGGCTTCCCTGAGGGCGGCACTGCCAGGGTCTCCGACGCCTGCGGCTGGGCCGTGGTACGCGCCTCGACGGAGCCCTGGCGAACCGTAATCACCGGTGCTCCAAACGTGGACGTTGACGTGACATCGTAGGCGCCGCCGTAGACGGAGTGGTGTGCCACGACGCCCTCGTCATCACGTGAGACTCCGATCGCGTCGGCAGAAATCGCTGCCCGCGAGCGGGCAGCGTAGCGGCCAGCGAGGTCGCGCCCATTCAGGGAATGCGAAATCAGGATCGCGTCTGGCTGCACGTGCTCCACAGCGGCGGAAAGCGCGTCAACGCTCGGCACTCCGAGCGCGGACGGATCCGGAGTCTCCGCGATCAATACGCGCGCGGCACCCAGGGCCGCGGCCTCGGCGGCGGCGGCGTTTCCGGCACCGGATGAGGCCAGTACCAGTGCAATCGGCGTGCCGACTGCAGCGGCAGCGCCGAATAGCCCGGCCGCTGCTTTCTCGAGTTCACCAGAAGCCAGGGTTTCCACGACGACGAGGATTGCGTCAGGAGGGAATTCAGTCATGTCCGTTGCTCCTTACGCCAGCCGGTTTTCAACAAGGAAGTCAGCGAGTTTCTCGCCGGCATCACCCTCGTCAATGATCTTTACGCCCGCCGCACGCGGGGGCTTTTCTGCCACGCTCAGCATGATCGAACGCGCCGCGTCCGGGCTGTCGGCCGTGATCCCGAGGTCCGCAAGGGTCAGCACCTCCAAGGGCTTTTTCTTCGCGGCCATGATTCCTTTGAAGTTCGGGAAGCGCGGCCCGGGAAGCGCCTCGGTAATGGAGATCACCGCGGGCAGGTTCGCGGATACCTTTTGCACGCCGGATTCAACGGGCCGGGTGCCGGACACCGCGGCGTCGCTGATCTCTACGGAGCTCAGGCCGGTGGCAAGCGCCACGTCAAGCAACTCTGCAAGCATCGCGGGAATCATGCCGCCGGATCCATCGGTGGAGACGTTGCCGGTGATCACGAGGTCAAACCCAACGCGACGGATTGCTGCTGCCAGGGTTTCAGCGGTAAGTCCAAGGTCCGCACCCCGCAGCGCCTCGTCAGAGATGTGGGTGGCACTCACCGCGCCCATCGCGAGGCCCTTGCGAATCGTTGCCGTCGCACCCTCGGGGGCGAGGGAGAGGACTGCGACCTCAGTGCCCTCGTTCGCGTCGGCGTACGTCAGTGCCAGCTCCAAGGCCCGCTCACCGATCTCATCAATGACTGTCTCGCTGGCTTCGCGATCGGCGAGGCCTGTTTCAAGGTTCAGTTTTCGGTCCCCGTACGTGTCGGGGACCTCCTTGACGAGGACGATAATCTTCATTGATGGCTCTTCCTGTGGCGGGCCTGTCTCTGTAGAGGAGACAGGTCGGATCTCCATTGAGTCTACGAAACTGCGGGCCTTCCTGGCGGACACCGCCCATGTCGTGAGTTGCGGTACCTAGTCTTCGCCCTTGGCGTGCTCACGCCGGAGGGGATCAGCAGTGACGTTTCGGCTCACACGAGCGGCCAGGGGTAACGCATGCCGGTGCGGTCTACCGGCAGCACCCGCGCGTGCAGCAGGCGCTGCACGCGCTGCTGCAGGGCGGCGACCTCCGCATCGTCGAGGAGCTCGGCCACCCCTGGAGGCGCGGCCTCTGCGAGCGGGGCGATGTCCTCGAGCAGGGCATCGGGGATGGGATCACCCGCGAAGTCCCAGATCACGGTGCGCAGTTTGAAAGCTGCCGAGAAGCACAGCCCGTGGTCGATGCCCCACACCCGTCCGTTAAGTCCGCGGAGCACATGCCCGCTTTTGCGGTCGGTGTTGTTGGCGATGTAGTCAAACAGGGCTATCTGCGACAGGTGGCGGTGGGTCTCGGGTGCGTCGGCGTACAGCGTGAAGTAATGCTCGCGGAAATCGCACTCTATGAACCACTGCAGTGATCCGATTCCCAAGGGGGCTTCCTCGCGGATCACAGTGGTCGGTACCAGCCCCCATTCCAGGGACTCGCTGAGCAGGTAGGCGGCGCGTTCCCGCCGGTATAGCCCGGGTTCGAAATCGGACAGCGGGATTTCCCCGGCCTCCGGCTTGTAGACCGCATACGCGGCGTCGTCCCCGCAGGAGACCTGGACGAGGAACGTTTCGTTACTGCTGCGCGGGAGGCGTCCGAGCAACTCGACGCTGCCGCGGTCGAGCAGAGTCAGCTCCCGGCCGGACACCGTCTGCCCCGTTTCACCGGATGTCCCAGCACCGGATGTCCCAACTCACTGGACCCTCAGCGTGCTCAGGGGCTCAGAGGTTGAATTCACCATGAGCACGGCGGGTGCCTGACCTTCCACATACGAGATAGCCGAAACCGAGCCCGGGCTGATGACGATGCGCTGGAAGAGGTCCAGGTGCGTGCCCAGGGCGTGGGCGACGGCGGACTTGATTGGATCGGCGTGGGAGAAGCACACCACGACGCCCCCGGCGTGGGCTGCGCGCAGGAGCTCCAGCGCTCCGACGATCCGCGCCTGCATCTGGGTGAAGCTCTCGCCGTTCGGGAAGCGGAAGGCGGACGGGCTGTGCTGGACGGTCTGCCACTGCGGCAAGGCCGCCACTTCGGCGATCGTGGCGCCGGTCCAGTCGCCCTTGTCGCACTCGTGCAGGCCAACGTCCTGCTTCACTTCCAGTCCCGTACGGGCCGCTGTGGGCTCTGCTGTCTCGCGGGTGCGCTCCAGCGGCGAGGAATAGATGGCGTCGACCGGCAGACCCGCGAGCCGTTCCGCGATGCGTTCGGCCTGGGCCCGGCCGCGGTCGGAAAGATGCAGACCCGAGGCCCGCCCCGGCAGCACTGTGCCGGTGGTGGGCGTCTCCCCGTGGCGCACCAGAAGGAGGAGCGTGCCCTGGGGCCCCGAGGGTGCCGGCGGAGTTGCTTCAGTCATCAGCATCAAGCGTAGGTCGCACGACCGTCTAACGCGCGGGTATCGGAAGAATTTACTCGATTCCCGGCACGGCGGAGGACTACCGTAGAGGAGTGAGTGATCGCCCCGATATCTTCACTGTTGGTGAATTGCGTGCCTCCGGCCACGTTCACAAGGACCTGCGCCGCGAAATCCGCGACAACCTGCTCGCCGCGCTCGCCGTCGGCCGCGATCCCTGGCCCGGGATGTTCGGCTTCAGCCGGACGGTCCTGCCCCAGCTCGAGCGTGCCCTGATCGCCGGCCACGACGTCGTCCTGCTCGGCGAACGGGGACAGGGCAAGACGCGGCTCCTCCGCACCCTGTCCGGGCTGCTGGACGAGTGGTCGCCGGTGATCGAGGAATCCGAACTGAACGAACACCCGTACCAGCCAATCACGGAGCACTCCCGGGCCCGTGCCCTCACCGAGGGGGACCGGCTGCGGGTGGCATGGCGCCACCGCTCCGAACGCTACGTCGAGAAGCTCGCGACGCCGGACACCTCCGTCGCCGACCTGATCGGCGACGTCGACCCGATGCGGGTGGCCGAGGGCCGCCGTCTCGGGGACCCGGAAACCATCCACTACGGCCTGGTCCCGCGCTCCAACCGCGGAATCATCGCCATCAACGAACTGCCCGACCTCGCCGAGCGGATCCAGGTCTCCATGCTCAACGTGATGGAGGAACGCGACATCCAGATCCGCGGCTACGTGCTGCGGCTGCCGCTGGACGTACTGGTGGTCGCCTCCGCCAATCCGGAGGATTACACGAACCGCGGCCGGATCATCACGCCCCTGAGGGACCGCTTCGGTGCCGAGATCCGCACCCACTACCCCATAGAGCTCGACGACGAGGTCGCCGTCATCCGGCAGGAGGGGCAGCTGGTGGCCGGCGTCCCGCCCGTCATCCTCGAGATCCTGGCCCGCTACACCCGGGCGCTGCGGCAATCCCCGGCGATCAACCAGACCTCCGGGGTTTCCGCACGGTTCGCCATCGCCGGTGCCGAAACCGTCGCCGCGGCGGCCCTGCGCCGGGCCAGCGTGCGCGGCGAGGACGAGGCCGTCGCCCGGATCATTGACCTGGACGCCGCCGTGGAAGTCCTCGCCGGGAAGATCGAGTTCGAATCCGGCGAGGAAGGCCGGGAACAGGACATCCTCGATCACCTTCTGCGCATGGCCACTGCAGAAGCCGTGCGGGCGCACTTCCACGGCATCGACATGGGCCCCCTCGTGGCTGCGCTCGACGGCTCCGCCACCGTGACCACCGGGGAGCTGGTCACCGCACGGGAGTTCCTCCAAAACCTCCCCGCCCTCAACGGATCCAGTCTCTACGACAAAATCACTGAGCGCCTGGGCGCGACAAACGACGGGCAGCGCGCCGCCGCCGTCGAACTTGCACTGGAAGGTCTCTACCTTGCCCGGCGGATCTCAAAGGAGTCCGACGATGAGGCGACCATCTACGGCTAAGTAGTTCTGAGGCAGAGAACAGGAGGGCCCATGAGCGCTCACAACCGGTCCAGGTACGGCCGGTACAGGGGAGGGCCGGATCCGCTCGCCCCGCCGGTGGACCTGGCGGAGGCGCTGGACGCCGTCGCCGAGGACGTCATGGCCGGCTACTCGCCTCGGCACGCCCTCCAGGAGTTCCTGCGGCGCGGCGGCCGCAACCGGGAAGGGCTGGACGACCTCGCTGCCCGGGTTCAGCAGCGGCGCAGTGAGCTCCTGGGCCGCCACCGGCTGGACGGAACCCTCAATGAAGTCCAGAAGCTGCTCGAGACCGCGGTGCTGGAGGAGCGCAAGCAGCTCGCCCGCGACGCCGGAATGGACAACACCGATCGCGCCTTCCGGGAGATGCAACTGCAGAACCTGCCTTCATCCACGGCAGCAGCGGTCAACGAACTGGCCTCCTACGACTGGCAGTCGAGCACCGCCCGGGAAGCCTACGAGCGGATCAAGGACCTCCTCGGCCGCGAAATGCTTGACCAGCGGTTCGCCGGCATGAAGCAGACACTCGAGAGCGCGACCGACGAGGACCGCGCGGCCGTGAACGAGATGCTGCGCGACCTCAACGAGCTCCTCGGAAAACACCGGCGCGGCGAGGACACCGACGCCGAATTCCAGGAGTTCATGGCCCGGCACAGCGATTTCTTTCCGGAGAACCCACAATCGGTTGAGGAACTGGTGGACGCGCTCGCCCAGCGCGCCGCCGCCGCCCAGCGGCTCCTGCAGTCCATGTCCGCCGAGCAGCGCGAGGAGCTGATGCAGCTCTCCGCCCAGGCATTCGGTTCGCCCGAGCTTATGGCACAGCTGGGCCAACTCGACGCCAACTTGCAAGCGTTGCGCCCCGGCGAGGACTGGAGTGGCTCCGAACGCTTCGAAGGCGAGGAGGGGCTGGGACTCGGCGACGGCACGGGCGTGCTCCAGGACATCGCCGAACTGGACGAGCTGTCCGAACAGCTCTCCCAGGCCTATAACGGGTCCCGCCTCGACGACCTGGACCTGGACGCCCTCGCCCGCCAGCTGGGACAGAGTGCCGCCGTGACGGCCCGCACCCTCGCCGAAATTGAACGGGCAATGCAGGACGGCGGCTATCTCCGGCGCGGGGCGGACGGCGATCTCCGGCTGTCCCCTCAGGCCATGCGGCGGCTCGGCAGGTCGCTGTTGCGGGACACCGCCAAGCAGCTCTCCGGCCGGCAGGGACGCCGGGACACGCGCGTTGCCGGGGCCGCCGGGGAACAGACCGGCTCCAGCCGCGAGTGGGAGTTCGGCGATGCCGAGCCGTGGGACGTCACCCAAACCATCACCAACGCGATCCGCCGCACGATGGCCGACGGCGGTGAACCTGGCCGCGGATTGCGCCTCGCCGTGGGTGACATCGAGGTGACGGAGACGGAGGCGCGCACACAGGCCGCCGTCGCCCTGCTCGTCGACGTGTCCTTCTCGATGGCGGCCGAGGGACGCTGGGTGCCGATGAAACGCACCGCGCTCGCCCTGCACCACCTCGTTTCAACCCGGTTCCGCGGCGACCGGCTGCAGCTGATCACGTTCGGCCGCTACGCGCAGTCCATGGACGTTGGCGAGCTCACGGCCCTGCGTTCCCTGCGGGAGCAGGGCACTAACCTGCACCACGGTTTGCTGCTGGCCGGCCGGTTCTTCCGCAAGCACCCTTCGATGCAGCCCGTTCTCCTGGTGGTGACCGACGGCGAACCCACCGCGCACCTGCTGGCCGACGGCGAGTCGTGGTTCTCCTGGCCGCCGGACCCGGAGACCATCCGCGTTACGGTCGCCGAGCTGGACCGACTGGGGCGCGCCGGCACGCAGGCCACGTTCTTCCGGCTCGGCGACGACCCGGGCCTGGAACGGTTCGTCCAGCGGATGGCGCGCCGGATCGACGGCCGCGTCGTGGCGCCCGAAACCGGCGATCTGGGAGCTGCCGTGGTGGGGGAATACCTCCGCGCCCACTTCCGCGGAGGCCCATACGCCGACGCCGACTGGGCGAAGTAGACGTGTGGCTCACGAATTGGTCGACAGGCAATTTCTTTTGCGCGACGAGCTTGAGTAGCGTCCCGGTCGTGTTGGTATTCACCAAGCCCGTGGTGATGGTGATGTTCGAGATCCAGAGTTTGTCCAGCGGCAGGTCCACATCTTGGCCGTGTACCCCGGCGTTGGCGACGTGACCGGCGGGTCGGACGATGTCCAGGACCATGGCGAAGGTCTCTGGGGACGGGACGCGCACGAATTCGGCCTGTGTCCCGTCGATAAGGTGCCCAAGGATCCAACCGATGCCCGGGCGCCCTCTTCGCCCAGGCAGTGGGAGAAGACTCCCTGCTTGCAGTAGTCGCAATGACCGCACGCGGAGATGCTCGAGATGATCACGCGGTCGCGGCTAAGCGCATACGTTCGCTGACGCGCGGGGCGGCGGAAGCAGGTCATGGAGAGCAGCCTCCGCTGACAGTAGTATCTGTGTACATGGACGATGCACCGAAAGTTGGCAAGCTCAGTTTCGACGAGTGCTGGGAGCTCTTGGCCTCTTCCATTGTGGGAAGACTGGCGCTGATCGTAGACGGCCACCCCGAGATCTTCCCGGTGAATTTTGTCCTGGAACGCCGGAGCATCGTGTTCCGCACAGATCCAGGGACGAAGCTGTGGGAATCCAGAAAGGAAGAGCCTGTAGCCTTCGAGATCGATGGCTACGATCCCGCGACCCAGGAAGCATGGAGCGTCGTGGCAAGGGGCACCACGGCTCTGATCGAGGATCCGGACGAACAATCCGCCGTGGACGCCCTGGGCCTGGAGCCCTGGGAACGCGGTACAAAATCCTACTACGTACGCCTGTCACCGGTTGCGCTGACGGGTCGGCGGTTCAAGGTCAACGCTCCGGATGTGTGGAAAACGCGGCTCAATGATCAACGCCGCGCGTCGTTCGAATAGCGCCGGATGAAGGCTGGCTTCAGAGGCCTGTCCGTTGACGAGGGTTGAGCCTAGGATCGGCTTATGGACAACAAGCCGGAAGAGCCCGTTACAGAGCTGTTGGAAAGTCATGAGTGCTGGAGTCTGCTGCGGCAGGTGTCTGTAGGCCGCTTGGCCGTCTGGCATGAAGACGGGCCCGATATTTTTCCTGTCAACTACACCACGGACCATGGAACGGTAATCTTCCGGACAGGGGCAGGGACCAAGCTTCAAGCCGCGTTGGCTGAGTTCCCGGTAGCCATGGAAGCCGACGGAGTTAACCCCGAAACAGGAGTGGCCTGGAGCGTCGTGATCAGGGGCAAAGCCGAGGTTCTAACCAAGACCGACGACGTTTTGAGCACCTTTTCACTGCCGCTGTTTCCGTGGCAGGCAGGCAAGAAAGACCACTTTGTACGGGTAGTGCCCGCAACGATCTCAGGGCGCCGCTTTATTGTCGCTCCCCCCAACATGTGGTGGACCCCTACCGAAGGCGCCAAGCCCTCAGCCGTTGAATAATTCAGGGCAATTCCGTATTTGCACTACCTGTGAAGGAGCCAGTCGTGCTGTCCGATACTTCACTTCCTGTCATTAAAGCGACCCTTCCCGTGGTCGGGGAGAACATCCAGGAAATCGCCCGGCGGTTCTATGACCACATGTTTACCGAGCACCCCGAACTGCTCGACGGACTCTTTAACCGCGGCAACCAGGCGGACGGACGCCAGCAGCAGGCCCTGGCCGGATCCATCGCCGCGTTCGCCGGCTCTCTGGTCAACACCCCCGGCCAGCTCCCGGACCACTTGCTCTCCCGCATCTCCCACAAACACGTGTCCCTCGGCCTGCGCGCAGACCAGTACCAGATCGTCCACGACAACCTGATGTGGGCCATCGTCGATGTCCTGGGCGAGGCTGTCACCCCCGAGGTTGCCGCCGCATGGGACGAGGTCTACTGGCTCATGGCGAACATGCTCATCAACAAGGAACGCGGACTGTACAACGCCGTCAAGCTCTCACCGGAGACCATCTGGCGTACCTGGCGGGTGGTGGAGCGGATCCAGGAAACGGACGACGTCGTCACCTTCGTCGTCGAACGCGTCGATGAGCGAATGGTGAAGCAGTCACTTCCCGGACAGTACGTCACGCTCAAGGCGCGGATGCCGGACGGGACCCACCAGCCCCGGCAGTACAGCCTGACCCGGGCGGATGACGGGCAGCACCGCCAGTTTTCCGTCAAGCGGGTCCACGGCCCGGACACCCCCGACGGCGAGGTGTCCAGTCTGCTGCACGCTACGGTGCAGGTGGGTGATGAGATGGTGCTCAGCGCGCCGTTCGGGGACGTGGTGCTGGAATACTCGGACCGCCCCCTGGTGCTGGCCAGCGCGGGCATCGGCATCACCCCGATGGCCGGCATGCTCTCCCATCTGGTCAAGTCAGGCAGCCAGCGCCAGGTGATGTTCCTGCACGCTGCCAATTCCCCGGACTCCTTTGCCCTGCGCGGCCAGGTCACCGGGGATCTGCAAAAGCTTGCCGATGCATCCCTGGTGACCTGGTATGCGGAACAGTCGGACTCCACGCAGGTGGCCGACGGAGAACTGGTGGGCTTCATGGACGTCACCGCGGTGGAACTGCCGCTGGACGCCGAATACTACCTGTGCGGTCCGCTGGTTTTCATGCAGTCGGTCCGCAGCGCGCTGATCGAACGCGGAGTTCCCGCCAGGGACATCCAGTACGAAGTGTTCGGGCCGGACCTGTGGCTGGCGGACTTCCAATAGGCGCACGGCCGGGTCAAATTTCGTCCGGCTTCCGGCAGCGGGAGACGCTCAGGACCGTTCCGGCTGTTCGCCGAGGTTGAAGTGCCGGCCGCTGATCCGCGACGGTTTGATTTCAACGTAGAAATCCTTGAGCGTGGGCACCCACGACTTCAGGTTCAGCGCCTCCGCATCGGCGATCTCCTGGTCCTGGGTCAGCACCCGGGCCGTGCCCTTGACCACCACGCTCCACGCCTCCTCACTGAAAATGCCGTCGGCTTCGAACAGCACGTTCGCGTTGATCGTCATCTCGGCAAGCTTGGTGCCCGGGGCGGTGCGCATAAGCAGGACGCCGTCGTGGGCGCGGTAATTGACCGGGAAGATATCGGTCTCGCCGGCGGCGCTCAGGACAATGCGCCCGTGCCGGGTGTTCTCCAGCAGCTTCCAGGACTGCTCTTCATCAAGGACAAGGACCGGGTCTTCATGTGTGAACATCATGCGCACCATCATTCTTCGCATGGCAGACAAATGTAAGGGATATCGCTCTCCTATCGCGTCCGACGGCGGCTGGTCGGCAGTCCCCCGCGCCCGTCCGGCAACCGCCTAGTGTGAGTTCACCGCCGGGACGCCGAGGATGCTGTCCAGCAGCCCGTTGCGGAATTTTTCCGCCGGGTCGTGCGCCGATGCCAGCGAGCGGAAGTCCGCCAAGCGGGGGTAGAGGGACTCCCAGTCGTAACCGCCGGGCGTGAAAAGCTTGCCCCAGTGCGGCCTGGCCCCGAACGGCCGAAGCAGGTCTTCGAGCTGCGGAAGAACGGCTTCCACCTGCGGCTGCAGCGGCTTCCAGGTGAAGTGCAGGGCAACGCTCTGCTGCCGGTAGAAGGGGCTGAGCCAGAATTCGTCTGCGGCGCCGGTCCGGATTTCGGAGACAAACAGCAGGGGTGCAAGTTTGTCCGCCAGGCTCCGCACTCCCTCGAGTGCAGCAGGTGCCTGCTCCTGGGGCAGGATGAACTCGCTTTGTAGTTCCTCACCGTTGCTGGGAGTGAACTCGTGGCGGAAGTGCGGTAGCCGGTCCAGCCATTGCCCGGGCTGGTCCATCTGGACCGTGCAGTTCTCGCCCGACATCCCCGGCAGCGGGTGCCGCGGGCGGGTGGCAGCCGTGGCGCCGAAGAGTTCACCGAGGGGAGGCTCCGAGTCCAGCGCCTTGAGCCAGACCTGGCTGATGGAATCGCCTACGTAATCGGTGAAGAGACTCACGCTGTAGGCGCTGGACACGAGCTGCGTGAAGTCCGCCAGCGCCCGGTCCCACGGGAGGTTTTCCAAAACACGCTGGCGCATCCTGAAACTCGGCCGGACGGCAAGCTGGAGACCAGTGACAATGCCCAGAGCACCCAGGCCCACCACGCTGCCCAGGAACTCCTCTCCGTCCGTGTGGGACATCGACACCTGCTCGCCGGAGGGCCGGACCAGATCAATTGCCTCCACCGCCCCGGCCAGGGACGGATTGCCCACACCAGAGCCATGGGTGCCCGTCTGGACTGCCCCTGCCACCGAAATGTGGGGCAGTGACGCCAGATTGTGAATGGCCAACCCGGACCGTTCCAACGAACGGCACAGGGCGCCGTAGCTCACTCCGCCGCTGACGCGGACCGACCGCCGTTCTGAGTCCAGTTCGATGTGCTGCGGCAGGGCGTCCAGCAGCACGTGCACGCCGTCTGTATCTCCCACGCGGTTGAAGGAGTGCCGCGACCCCAGGGCCTTGACCCGGCCAGCGCGCGCCACCACCTCGGCGAGTTCAGCCACCGAGTCCGGTCGCACGACGGCCGCTGATGAGTAATTGAGATTCCCTGCCCAGTTCTTCATGCAGTTAGCTTTCCGGTGAAGTTACGTTTCGACAACTGTGAGCGCTAACAATTTTGCTGTCAAGGCATAGCCGCCGACGCCCGCCGGGGGCGGGAGGTAACATCATCAGCAAGTCCTCCGCAGCAGCAGCCATCGGCTGCTGCCTTGGTCCTGATGACATTGAAAGGGGAGCAGTGCGCGCAACGGTCAAGGACGTCGCGCGTCGCGCCGGCGTCTCACCCAAGACTGTCTCGAACGTGATGAATGGAATCGTTCCGGTCAGCGGGGCCACCAGGGTCAAGGTGGAGCAGGCCATTCTCGAACTGGATTACGTGCCCAACCTCTCCGCCCGCGGACTGCGCAACGGCAGGTCGGGTGTGATCGCCCTGGCGCTGCCGGACCTGGCGACTCCCTACTCGGCCGAGATCGCGCACAACGTGGTGGAAGTTGCCCACGAGCAAGGCTGGAGCGTTCAGATTGAGGAAACCGGGTCCGATCCCCGGCGCGAATACGAACTGATGTCCCGCGCCCGGTCCAACCTCATTGATGGCCTGATCCTCAACCCTGTGGTGCTGGACGAGAGTGCCGTCAAGGTGGGCGTCTCGTTGCCCCCGGTGGTGCTGCTGGGCGAGGTGTCCCAAAAACTGGCCGACCGTGTGTGGGTGGACAGCTTTGCTGCCGCCCGTGACATGACCCTGGCGCTTGCCGGGACCGGCCGGCGCCGTATCGCCGTGCTCGGAACCGCAGAAGGCCGGGGCTCCGCCGCTGCAATCCTGCGGACCCGCGGCTACCAGGCGGCGCTTGAAGAACTCGGCCTTGACCGGGACGACTCACTGCTCATCCCGTGCGAAAAGTGGACACCGCAGACGGCCGCAGTCGCGCTCGCCGCCTATCTGGACTCCCACCGGCTCCCCGAGGCGCTGTTCTGCTTTACCGATTCCATGGCCATTGGCGCCATGAGCGTGTTGTGGAACAGGGGAATCAGCGTTCCTGGCGACGTTGCCGTGGCGGGCTTTGACGACATCGCCGACGGTCAATATGCCGTTCCATCTCTCACCACTGTTTCCTTCGACAAGCGCCGCGTGGCCAGCGAAGCCCTCCGCCTGCTCACCGAGCGGATGGCAGACCGTACCGGCGAACAGAGGGTGGTCACCGTCGATTACAGAATCGTGGAGCGGGACAGCACCCGCGGCTAGCCGGAGCGGCATCTAAACGAGACTGCTGCCTCATCTTGTTCACGCTAACAATTTCCCCTTGTGGGGATTTTTACATCGATGTAATGTGAGTCCCGCGTCGCATCACCCCTGCCGCTCCCGGGACCCAGTGGACCGGAACGGCACGGTTTTGTGGCCTCAGGTTTACTTTTCAGCGGACCCATCCAAAGGAGTGTCGGGTGAAGCAGATTGACTTTTTTGCCGGGAAACAAGTGTCCCGGCGGCAGTTACTGGCAGGTTCGGCGGCCCTCGGCAGCGTGTTCGCGGCCGCCGGCCTCACGGGCTGCGGCGGTGCCGCCTCGGCAGCCGCCGTGCGGGATATTTCGTTCTGGCATCTCCTGTCCGGCGGTGACGGCATCAAGATGCAGGCGATGATCGGTCAGGCGAATGCGGCCAATCCCGGGTTCAACGTGCGTCCGACCGTCCTGGCGTGGGGGCCGCCGTACTACACGAAGCTGGCGATGGCGTCAGCCGGAGGTCGCCCGCCGGAACTGGCCATCATGCACGCCAGCCGGGTTCCCGGCTACGCCCCCGGAGGACTCATCGACCCGTGGGACATGTCCCTGCTGGCGGAACACGGGGTGACAGCGGAGAGCTTCGCCCCCAGAATCTGGGACAAGAGCCAGCACAGTGGCCAGGTTTTTTCCATCGCTCTGGACTCCCACCCTTTCGTCATGTTCTACAACACGGAGGTTGCCGGCAAGGCCGGAGTGCTCGCCCCCAGCGGGCAGCTGCAGGACGTGAGCTCTCCGCAGGAGTTCCTCTCGATGGCCCGGGAGATGCAAAAGGTGACGCAGGCGCACGGCCTTTCCTTCGGCTATCTCGGCAGTGGGTCCCAGATGTGGCGTCTCTTCTACACGCTCTACAAGCAGCACGGTGTGGACCTGGTGCTCACCCCGGGACAACCGATGAAGGTTGACAGGGATGCGGCGATCGAGTCCCTGGAATTCATGGCGTCGCTGTTCGACGACACGATCGCGGCCAAGAGCGGGGACATCAGCACGGGCATCGCCGAATTTGCCCGCGGTGGTTCAGGCATGCTTTTCAGCGGCGTCTGGGAACTTCCCACGCTCAAGAAGGCCGGTCTGCCGGTCGATGCGGCAACCATCCCCACGCTCTACGGGACGCCGGCGGCCTATGCCGACTCGCATTCCTTTGTCCTGCCGCGGCAGCTGAACGCCGATGACGAGAAGCGGCGCGGCGTGTACAAATTCGTGAGTCACCTCCTCAAGGGATCGCTGTCCTGGGCGGAAGCAGGCCACATTCCGGCCTATCAGCCGATCGTGCAGTCACAGGCCTACCGGGACCTGACACCGCAGATCCACTACGCCAACGCGGCGGACATCCTCAATTACGATCCGGAATCCTGGTTCAGCGGCTCCGGCTCGGACTGGCAAACCTACTTTGCCGAAAACGTGCAGAACGTACTCCTCGGCCGCGACAAGGCAGCCGACGGCTGGGACGCCTTCGCGGAACGCACCAACACACTTCTCTCCCGGCCGAACCCGGTCTGAGCCACCCCGAGTGACAAAGGAGTCCCTGATGAGTTCCTTAGCAACATCCCGCCGGGCCGCTGAACGTACGGCAACGTCCGGTCCAGCCCGGCCCCTTCCTAATCCGACCCCGTCCCGTCGAACCAGGGAGAATCTGACCGGCTGGGGCTTCGCCGCCCCTTTCCTCGCGTTCTTCCTGGTCTTCCTCGTCTGGCCCATTCTTTACGGCCTCTTCATGAGCCTGACCGGCAAGTCCCTCACCGGCGCCAACGACAGCTTGGTTGGTTTGGCCAACTACGCTGAAGCCATGGCCGATTCGGCCATGTGGCGGTCCCTAGGCAACACGCTCTACTTCACGGTGATCAGCACAGTGCCCTTGGTGATCGTTGCCCTGGTCATGGCCGCGCTGCTTAGCGTCGGGTTGCCCGCGGAATGGCTCTGGCGCCTCTCCTACTTTGCTCCGTACCTGCTCGCCTCGACCGTTGTCTCACTCTTCTTTACCTGGATGTACAACCCGCAGCTGGGGCTGATCAACGACTCCCTGTCGAAAATCGGGCTTCCAAGAGTGGCCTGGCTGAACGACCCGAATGTGGCAATGTGGGCCGTCGTCATCGCCACGCTGTGGTGGACGGTCGGCTTCAACTTTCTGTTGTACCTGGCGGCCATGCAGAACATCCCTCACCAGCATTACGAGGCGGCATCGCTGGACGGGGCCGGAGCCTGGCGACAGTTCTTCTCCATAACCCTGCCGCAGCTGGCGCCGACCACCGTGATGATCGTCCTCCTCCAGATACTGGCGTCGCTGAAAATCTTTGATCAGGTGTACCAGATGACGGCCGGCGGCCCCAGCGGTTCCACCAGGCCGGTAGTGCAGTACATCTTCGAAACCGGGTTTACCGGCTACCGGCTGGGCTACTCCGCAGCCGTCTCCTATATTTTCTTCGGGCTGATCGTGATCGTCTCGGTCATGCAGTTCGTCATCACGCGCCGCAGGAGTGCATAACCATGGCAACCCAGACACTCACCCTCCCCGCTCCGCACGCCGCCAGCCCAGCAGCGGTCCGTAAACCCCGCAGGAAGATCACGGCCGGCAAGGCCGCCGTGACGGCGGTCGCGGCGTTCCTGGCAGTCCTGTGGCTCGTTCCCTTCGCCTGGGCCACGGTTACGGCCTTCAAGAGCGAGACCGACGCCGCAGCGAAGACGGTCAGCTGGATCCCGCCGTCGGGCTTTACAGCGGACGCTTTCGTCAAGGTGTTCCAGGACGGCAATATCCCGCTCTGGACCTGGAATTCCTTCTATACCTCGGCCGCCATCACGGTGATCACGCTGGTCATCTCAGCGCTGGTCGCCTACGCCCTGTCCCGCATCGACTTCCGCGGCAAAAAGGTCCTGATGACGGTGATCATCGCCTCGATCATCATCCCGCCGCCAGTGCTGATGATTCCACTGTTTTACCAAATGGTGACGCTTCACATGATCGACACCGCCTGGGCCGTCATCCTGCCCCAGGTCATCCACCCCGCCATGGTGTTTGTGCTCAAAAAGTTCTTTGATCAGATTCCGCGTGAACTCGAGGAAGCTGCGGTGATGGATGGTGCCAGCCGGATGCGGATCTTCCTCCGGATCATCCTGCCGCTCTCGCGCCCCATCCTCGCCGCCGTCGCGATCTGCGTTTTCATCAGCGCGTGGAACAACTTCCTGTGGCCCTTCATCTCCACGAACGACGGGTCCATCCTGACCCTTCCGGTGGGGCTGCAGACCATCAAGAGCGCCTACGGCATCCAGTACGCGCAAAACATGGCCTCCGCACTGCTCGCGGCCTTGCCGCTCATCCTGGTCTTCCTGTTCTTCCAGCGCCAGATCATCAAGGGCGTTGCGACCACCGGCCTCGCCGGCACCTAAGCCTTGATCACTTCCAACGAACCTGTTCAACCAAAAGGAGATATCCCACATGTCCCGCGCACGAATCACCCTGGACCGAGACTTCACCATCGGGGAAGTGCCCCGCCGCCTTTTTGGCTCCTTCGTTGAGCACATGGGCCGCTGCGTTTACACCGGAATCTACGAGCCGGGCCACCCGGAGGCGGACGAGAGCGGTTTCCGCCAGGACGTGCTCAAGCTCGTCAAGGAACTCGGGGCCACCGTCATCCGCTACCCCGGCGGCAATTTCGTGTCCGGCTACAACTGGGAAGACGGGGTGGGTCCCCGGGAAAACCGCCCCCGGCGGCTCGACGGCGCCTGGCACACCCTGGAGACGAATGCCTTCGGACTGCACGAGTTCGTGGACTGGTCCCGCCAGGCGGGGACCGAAATCATGGAAGCCATCAACCTGGGTACCAGGGGAGTGGACGCGGCGCGTGAGATCGTGGAGTACGCCAACCATCCCGGAGGAACCTACCTTTCGGACCTGCGCGCCAGGAACGGGCACAAGGACCCGTTCAACATCAAGCTCTGGTGCCTCGGCAATGAAATGGACGGACCCTGGCAGATCGGCCACAAAACCGCGGATGAGTACGGCCGGCTGGCCCAGGAAGCCGGCAAGGCGATGCGGTTCGTGGACCCGGACATCGAACTTGTGGCCTGCGGAAGCTCCAACTCCGGTATGCCCACGTTCGGAGCATGGGAACAGACAGTGCTGACCCACGCCTACGAGGAAGTGGATTACGTCTCGCTGCATGCCTACTACCAGGAGCAGGAGGGCGACGTCGGCAGCTTCCTCGCCAGCGCAGTGGACACCGATTATTTCATCGAATCAGTCATCGCAACTGCCGATGCCGTCCGCGCGAAGGGTAAGCACAAGAAGCACATCAACTTGTCCTTCGACGAGTGGAACGTCTGGTACCAGCGCGGCCTCGATACCGAGGACCAGCCGCACCAGGTGGCCAAGGCCGGCTGGCGTGAGCACCCCAGGGTCATTGAGGACAAGTACAACGTGACGGATGCCGTCGTCGTGGGTACCCTGCTCAACTCGCTGCTCCGCCACGGCGACCGGGTCAAGATCGCCAATCAGGCGCAGCTGGTCAACGTCATCGCCCCGATCCTCAGCGAGGAAAACGGCCCGGCCTGGCGGCAGACCATCTTCCACCCCTTCGCGCGCATGGCCGAATTGGCGAAAGGCCAGATCCTGCGCCTGTCCGTGGACTCGGACAAGTACGAAAATGCCCGCTTCGGCGGCACGGATCTCGTGGATGTCAGTGCGACGTGGAACGAGGAAACGGGCCGCGTGGCGCTGTTCTTCGCAAACCGCGGCCTCGAGGAAGCTGCTGATATTGAAGTCGCACTGCGCGGGTTTGATGCCCGTCAGGTGCTCCGCGCGGAGGTCCTTGAAATCCCCGAAGGCGGGAACCGTTTCACCGTCAACACCCAAGGCAGTCCGGACCAGGTAGGCCTCAAGCCGCTGGAAGGGGCGAAGGCGAGCGGCTCCGAACTCCGGGCGACGCTGCCGGCGCTGTCCTGGGCTGTGATTGAGCTGGAAGTCGTCAAAAACTAACCAGTTGCCCGCAAAGCTTTAAGCCGCGGCAGCTTTAGGCGGACGACGGCGGGAGGTCCCGCCGTCGTCCGCTCACCAGGATCATCACGCAGGTGCTAGTCGGCGAGGATCTGATACAGCGCGCGGCGGGTTTCATCGATTTTTTC
The DNA here is from genome assembly GCF_947090775.1 of Pseudarthrobacter sp. MM222. NCBI lineage: Bacteria > Bacillati > Actinomycetota > Actinomycetes > Micrococcales > Micrococcaceae > Pseudarthrobacter > Pseudarthrobacter sp. MM222. Next base: position 3,801,191 of record NZ_OX352321.1, on the reverse strand, counting down.
CATCGCCGCCTTGCGTTGTTCCTCGGTAGCTGAGAAGCGGAACTGGTGGATGACCCCCATGAGCTTTCCCACGCTTTCATGGAACGCCGGACCGGATCCCTGCGGGGTGTTCCACGCGTTCCCGAGCTCCTCGGCATTATCGGCCACGTAGGCCCTGCCTGCGTCGGTGAGTGTGAACTCCGTGCGCCGACCGTCCCCAACAGGCGCGATGAGTTCTTCATCAACGAGCTGCTGAAGCGTCGGGTAAACGGAGCCCGGGCTCGGACGCCAGGCTCCAGACGTCCTCTCAGCAATGGCCTTAATCAGGCCGTAGCCGTTGGACGGTGATTCGGCCAAGAGGGAGAGAATAGCCGAACGGACGTCGCCCCTGCTCGCCCGGCGTGAACCGCCGGGACCAAACCCGGGGCCGAACCCCGGCCCGAACCCGGGTCCAAACCCGCGGCCGGGCCCGAAACCGCCGTGTCCGTGGGGTCCGCGGCGGTTTCTGCCGCGACCGAAAGGCCCCAGAGCGGGGCCGCCGTGTGTGACTTCGTCGTGCATGCCTTTCATGCTGGCATCGTCCTTCCTTTCGGTGTTTCCTTTAATCGCCGAACCTTCGGCGATAGTTAACGATATATCGGCGAATATCGGCGGTCAAGGGTCGGGGACTAATTCGGGGGAGGGTGCAGTTATGCAGTCGGAGCAGGAACCGTTTTGCCGGCAACGCGTTTTGAACGCCGATGGGAATGAGACAACGTGACTACAACGCATACTGAGGGAGTCGGCTTCCGGTCCAAGCGCGGGCCGGTCCTGATTGCCCTGATGCTCTCCACGGGACTGGTGGCGATCGATGCCACGGTTGTGGCGACAGCGGTGCCTTCCATCGTGGACGAAATAGGCGGGTTCACATCGTTCCCGTGGCTTTTCTCCGCGTACCTGCTGGCGCAGGCAGTGTCCGTTCCTGTCTACGCGAAGCTCTCCGACACTATCGGTCGCAAACCCATCATGCTCCTCGGAATCGGCCTGTTCCTGCTCGGCTCGATCCTCTGTGGAGTCGCCTGGAGCATGCCGGCCCTCATCGCCTTCCGCGTGGTGCAGGGCCTTGGCGCCGGAGCGGTCCAGCCGATGGCCATCACCATCGCCGGCGATATCTACACGCTGACGGAGCGCTCAAAAGTGCAGGGCTACCTTGCGAGCGTGTGGGCCATCTCCTCGGTGGTGGGCCCGACGCTCGGGGGAGTGTTTGCCTCACTCGGCATCTGGCGCGGCATTTTCCTCGTGAACATCCCGCTGTGCCTGGTGGCAGGGTGGATGCTGGTCCGGTCGTTCCACGAGAATATCGAGCGCGTAGAGCACCGGGTCGACTATCTGGGGGCGGGGCTGCTGACGGTCTCCCTGACCCTGCTCATCCTCGGGGCCCTCGAGGGCGGTCAGGGCTGGGCCTGGAACTCCGCCATCAGCTACGCAGTGTTCGCAGGCGGTGCGGTTTTGTTCGCCGCGTTCATCCTCGTCGAGCGGAGGGCAGCGGAGCCGGTCCTGCCGCCGTGGGTTGCGTCCCGCCGGCTGCTGGGGACGACGGCGATGATTTCCTTCGGCGTCGGAGCCGTCATGCTGGGCCTCACTTCTTACGTTCCCACGTTCCTCGAGGGAGCACTCTCCACCTCCCCGATTCTGGCGGGGCTCGCCCTGGCGGCGCTCACAATCGGCTGGCCGATCAGCGCATCCCAATCGGGCCGCCTGTACCTTCGAATCGGGTTCCGGCGGACCGCCCTGATCGGGATCACGGTCACCGTCATTGGCGCAGGAGTACTCGCCTTCACCGCCGCCTTCCCCAGCATTGCGTTAGCCGCCGGCAGTTGCTTCATCGTTGGGCTGGGACTCGGGCTCGTGGCGACCCCGACCCTCATTGCAGCCCAGACGAGCGTCGAATGGAACGAGCGCGGCGTGGTCACCGGCACCAACCTTTTCGCGCGATCGATCGGCAGCGCCATCGGCGTCGCCGTTTTCGGGGCGATAGCCAACGCCGTCTACGCAGGCACCCCGAACGGCGACACGGATCCCCATACAATCGTGTCGGCCTCCGCCGCCGTGTTCCTGGCCGTTCTGATCAGTGCCGTACTCACCGTCGTCGCCGTTATCGCGATGCCCGCCACAAAGAGTGTCCAACAGGTCCCTGCCGCCGCGCGGGGGTGATCAGGAATGGTTGCCCTTACCCCTGTAGCAGACGACGGCGGGAGGTCCCGCCGTCGTGCCCGCACCAAATTCATTCCTGGGCGCTGAGGTTCCAGTGGACTCTGATGGCCTCGGCAAACGGGCCTGCGGTGACGTCGACCCGGAAAGCAACGGGCGCGGTCCCTGTTTCCTCGATGACGGAGTCACGGTAAACGCGGCCGCATGAGGGACACAGGGTGTAGAGATCCTCATCCGCAGGCCATTTCGCCAGCTCGGCGGGGACCGGGCTGTTGTCTGCGATGTAGACGGGGACGCCTTGTGCGTTGGCCTGAATCAACCCGTCCTTGCTGACGGTGTTGCCGCACACGCAGGTGATGGTGGTGACATCATGACCGATCACATCGGCGGTTTCAGAGTCCATGATGACTTTCCCGGCGCTGGAAGAGACGTTCTGGTATTAGCTTATGCCTGCTGGAGCGTGCGGTGGCACTCGAATTAGATAGGGCCAGCCTGAAACCGCGAGGCGCTGGAGTCGTCGGTCTGCGGACGGCCAGTTACCGGGCCATGCCGGATGGCTACGGTTCCGAATGAGCAGGCGACCAACCAGCAACACTTGGGTTTACCCACGGGTAATTCCCATCTTTTTTGCGGTAGCCCCCGCAACATTTGACTGGATTTCTCTGCCGTGGCACGCGCGCGCCGACGTTAATGCAAGCGCTTACACTCGGACGGCGGCACTCGGCTGCCGGCGCCCGACGCAGGGTTTGGTAACCCAGCGAAGCCTGCCTAACGTGATTCCCGGCGCCGGGCCGCAACATTCCCCGGCTGCCATTCGGGGCCCTACCCAGGTCCCGTCCCCTCGACACGAAGGCGTCCTCGATGACGCCTGTGGTGTCGTTGGGATTGTCGGAGTTTCGGGGGACCAGGGCATATGCCCGTCTTCCACGAATGGTCTCAACTCCGCGAGAAGAGCAACAATGCACGAGCACCCCAATACACCCCGGAAGCTGCGGTGGCGTTCTGTCGCCGCCGCCCTGGCGGCGGCCGTGGCGGCCTCCGTTTTCCTTTCCGTTCCGTCCGCGCAGGCAAACACGCCGTCGGATCCGCCGAGCGGCGGGCAGATGCCCGCTCCGGCGCCCGGCTTCCCCCTGCCCACGAAGCACACCCAGCAGGCGTTCGATCCGGCCGCGGCGTTCACCTCCAAGTGGACGCGTGCGGACGCCAAGCAGATCATGGCGCAGAGCAGCACAACCGGGGCCCCTGGCCAGAACTCCATGAGCCCGAGCGTCACCATGCCGGAGATCCCCGAGGACTTCCCGGCCATGAACGACGATGTGTGGGTTTGGGACACCTGGTCCCTGACCGACGAGAAGGCGAACCAGATCAGTTACAAGGGCTGGGACGTCATCTTCTCACTCGTCGCTGACCGGAAGGCCGGCTACGGCTTCGACCAGCGGCACTGGAACGCCCGGATCGGCTACTTCTTCAGGAAGACCAACGCTGACCCGGCCAAGGACAAGTGGAACTACGGCGGACACCTGTTCCTGCCCAACACCTCCATCGGCAACACCGAATGGTCCGGTTCCACTCGCCTTATGCAGGGCAACAAGATCAACGTGTTCTACACCGCAACCACGTTCTTCGACGTCGCCGAGCGCAACGCCGGCGGCGGCGGAATCGCCCCGGATGCCGTGATTGCCAAAGCACTGGGCAACATCCATGCCGACAAGAACGGCGTGACCTTCGACGGCTTCGAGCACACCAAGCTCCTCGAGCCGGACGGCGTCATGTACCAGAACAAGGCCCAGAACCCGGGCTTCGCCTTCCGTGACCCGTATACGTTTGCGGACCCGGCGCACCCGGGCAAGACCTTTATGGTCTTCGAAGGCAACACCGGGGGCACCCGCGGCGACTACAAGTGCAAGGATGAGGATCTGGGCTACCGGCCCGGCGATCCGAATGCCGAGACACTTGAGCAGGTCAACAGCACTGGTTCCTGGTTCCAGACTGCCAATGTCGGTCTGGCCGTCGCGGACAACAAGGACCTCACCAAGTGGTCGTTCCTGCCGCCGATCCTGTCCGCCAACTGCGTCAACGACCAGACCGAGCGTCCGCAGATCTTCATCCAGAACGAGGACGGCAAGAACAAGTACTACCTGTTCACCATCAGCCACCAGTTCACGTACGCTGACGGGATGCGCGGCCCGGACGGCGTCTACGGCTTCGCCGGTGACGGTGTCCGTTCCGACTACCAGCCCATGAATAACAGCGGCCTGGCTTTGGCATCCCCCACGGACCTGAACATGCCAGCTAATGCGCCCGAGGGTCCCGATCCCCGCCAGAACGGCCGCCAGTTCCAGGCCTACTCGCACTACGTCCAGCCCGGCGGCCTGGTGCAGTCCTTCATCGACAACGTCAACGGTGTCCGCGGTGGGTCCCTCTCGCCCACGGTGAAGATCAACTTCCGCAACGGTGTTTCCGCGGTTGACCGCAGCTTCGGGCAGAACGGCCTCGGTCCGTTCGGCTACCTGCCCACGAACCTCAGAGTCGGCGGTGCCGGCCACTACAAGTAGGACAACAGTTAAGCAGTAACAGGAGGAAGCGCCCGGAATCCGGGCGCTTCCTCCCTCCGCTCATACCAGGAATGTTGAACCATGAAAAACCTCACGGAGAGCCTCGCTTCCGGACGGCTGAACGCCCGCACGATCTGGATCGTCGTGGCGGCAGTCGCCGCGGCTGTCCTGGTCGCAGTGGCGCTGATCCCGTCGGCGGGACCCCGTCCGGCTGCCCCGGGCCGGGCGGAGCAGGCACTCCTGGAAATTGCCGGCGCACAGGCTGAAGCCAAGGAATCCCACGGGCGCTACGGCTCGTACTGGCTCAGCGGTACCGACCGCACTCTTGAGACGCTGACGCATCCGCTCCGGACCGCGGGCGTAACTGACCTGCGGAGCATCGAATGCCCCGATGGGTGGGTGGCAGCTGCCCGGACTGGAGATGACGTCGAGGTCAGGTCCAGTGTGGAGGACCGTGTGGTCCGCGCCGGAGCAGGTGAGATTGTTCGTCCGGAGTGCATGACCTCCGAAGCCGTCGAGTCCATGCTCGCCGACATGGGCGTACCGCGGAAGAAGCTGGCGGCCGCGCCTTCAGCATTCGACCGGCCCGAGGGAGCATCCGAGTTCCGGCCGAGCTATCACATCACGCCCGGGAAGAACTGGATGAATGATCCGCAGCGTCCTATCCTGCTGGACGGGCTGTGGCACTACTACTACCTCTACAATTCCGGCTATCCGAGCGAGAACGGTACCGAGTGGTACCACCTGACGAGCACAGACCTGGTCCATTGGAAGGACGAAGGGGTAGCGATCGCCAAGTACAAAAACGGGCTGGGCGACATCGAGACCGGTAGCGCTGTGGTGGACCATGACAACTCGGCCGGCTTTGGCAAGGGCGCCGTTATCGCGGTCATGACGCAACAGGATCAGGGCGTCCAGCGGCAATCCCTGTTCTACTCCACCGACAACGGGTACTCCTTCACGGCGTATGCGAAGAACCCGGTTATGGAAAACCCCGGCGAACCGAATTGGCGGGATCCTAAGATTATCCGCGACGAAGCCCACAGCCAATGGGTGATGGCCCTGGCCGAAGGCGAAAAGATCGGCATGTATACGTCAACGGACCTCAAGGACTGGCACTACGCTTCCGGCGTCGAACGCACCGGTCTGGGCACCCTCGAATGCCCGGAACTCTTCCAGCTGGATCTCGACGGTGACCCGTCCAAACGGACCTGGGTCCTGGCCGCCAGCGCCAACGGGAGCGGCGAGGGACTCACCACGGGCGTCGCCTACTGGACCGGCGCGTGGGACGGTACCCGCTTCACCCCGTCCGACGCGCCGCATCAGTGGCTCGACGCCGGCTCCGACTTCTACGCCGCCGTGACATGGGATGATCCCAGGCTGACCGAAAGCCAACGGATGTCCTCCCGGCACGCCATCGGGTGGATGAACAACTGGGCCTACGCCCGGCAGTTGCCCACCGAGGACTGGCACGGCGGCGCCGACTCCATGGTGCGAGACATCAGGCTCCAAACGGTCGCGGGGAAGCCGACCCTTGTGTCGACCCCTACGACGGCCATGAAGTCCATAGAGGGCCCGGCGGCAACCACCGGGGAACGCCGAATGACCCGTGACGGCGCAGGACAGCTACCCGCTCCGGAAGGCGGGGCCTACCGGCTCGATGTGCAGCTTGAGCGGACGGCGGCCGACGACGGATCCGAAGCGAGGATCGAGCTCGGAAGCGATGGAAAAACATTCGCGACGGTCGGATATGACTTTTCCGACGGATCGGCCTACATCTCACGCGAGTCTGCTGACGCCGCCACCGGCAAGGCCGAACTCGGTCCGGACTACCGGGCAACACGGCGCACAGTCAGCCCGGCCCGTGACGGGAAAGTCGAGCTATCGATTTTCGTGGACCATAGCTCGGTCGAGGTTTTCATCAATGGCGGGGAAAAGACCCTGACGTCGCTCGTTTTCCCCACCGAAGGGACGCCGAGCCTCGGGGCCGTCACGGCTGGGGGCGCGCTGACGCTCAAGGCTTTCAGCTACAGGCGGCTGGCCTCCACACACTGACCGGCTAGTCGCGACCGCTTCCCCGGCGCGCGCTGCGTGTCAGGCCTCAACGGATGAATCCGAAGTCTCTACGGTAGCCAGCTCTGCCGTCAGTTCCTCGGCCGTGGGCGGTGTGGCGCCCGGCCTGCGGACAGTGATGGCCGCGGCCTTCGACGCCCTGCGGCCGAGGCTTTCCAGGACGTCACGCCCCAGCCCTTCGGTACTTCGGGCCAGCAGACCGAAAATCAGGGCGGCCATGTAGGAATCTCCGGCGCCGATAGTGTCCGCCACCACGGATGTGATGGCCGGGACGTGCACTGTTTCGGCGGGGGTGGTCAGCAGTGATCCCTGCCCGCCGCGGGTCACCACGGCCATCCCGGCACCCAAGGCCAGGATCCGAGCGGCGGCGTCCTCGGGCTGAAGCCCAGGGTAGAGCCAGGCGGCATCCTCGTCGCTGAGCTTGACGACGTCGGTCAGCGGAACCAGGTCTTCAAAGATGGAGCGTGCCTCGGCCTGGCTTCCCAGAAGCGCCGGCCGGACGTTGGGATCGTACGTCACCAGGCACTCACGGTGTGCCTGCTCCAGGAGCCTCTTGACGGCGGAAGCGCCGGGCGCGAGGAACGTGGCGATGGATCCGGTGTGAAGCACCCTGGGCAGGTAAGGGGGAGCGACCGGCGCCAGCTCCCAGCTGATGTCGAAGCGGTATGAGGCGGAGCCGTCCGCAGCGAGTGTGGCGGTGGCGGAGGCCGTGCGGACCGCCGACGTTGAGCCAGAGAGGAGCTCGACGCCGGCACTGCGGAGGTGGGCTTCGATCGCTGCGCCCCGGGCGTCATTCCCGAGTGAGGTGAGCAAGGCAGTGGGCACCCCCAGGCGCCCCAGGCCGTAGGCAACGTTCATCGGTGAGCCGCCCGGGTGCTCGATGATGCCTTCGGATGCGGCGACGACGTCCACTAGCGCCTCGCCAACAACAACGACGTCCGGAGTGACTGTAGAAATGGCAGTGGGTGAAGGAAAGCTGGCGGGCACGGGGAGCCTTTCATGGAGCCGTCCGCGGGCCCTGTGCAGGCCCGCGGACGGAGTTGGTGAGCGAATCGGGTGGTGCCGGGTCAGGCGGTGGCAGCACCGGTCATGATCGCAACTGCATCGGTCATGTTGTGCGATTGCGGCGTGATCGTGGCCGCGCACTTGCCCAGGCGCTGGATGTGGATCCGGTCTGCCACGTCAAACACGTGGGGCATGTTGTGGCTGATCAAAATGACTGGCAGGCCGCGGTCCCGGAGGTCCCGGACCAGCTGCAGGACCTGGTTGGATTCCCGCACACCGAGCGCCGCCGTAGGCTCGTCCAGCACGACAACCTTTGAACCGAACGCCGCGGCGCGGGCCACGGCGACAGCCTGGCGCTGGCCGCCGGACAGGTTCTCCACCGGCACGGTGACGTCCTGGAGCGTGGAAATGCCGAGCCGGGCCAGTTCCTGCCGTGCCTTCGTGCGCATGCCTTTGGTGTCAAGCATCCGGAACACGCTCCCGAGGAGTCCGGCACGCCTTTCCTCGCGGCCCAGGAACAGATTGGAGGCAACGTCCAGTGCCGGGGAGACGGCCAGGTTCTGGTACACGGTTTCGATGCCGTGGACCCTGGCGTCTTGCGGGCGTTTGAAGTGGACCGGCTGGCCCGAGACAAAGAGCTCGCCGGAGTCCGGGACTTCGGCTCCGGTGAGGCACTTGATCAGGGTTGATTTTCCGGCGCCGTTGTCGCCGATGATCGCCAGGACTTCGCCCGGGTACAGGTCCAGACTGACGCCGTCCAGGCCCACGACGCGGCCGAAGGTCTTGACAAGGTTCCTGGCCTTCAGGATGGGCTCGCGGGTGGCGACGTGGGGGGCTGCAGATTCTGTCATGGTCATGACTTGACCTTTCGGATCCACTGGTCGATGGACACAGCGAGGATGATGAGGACGCCCACGGCGAGGGTCTGGTAGAGCACGTCGAGCCCGGCGAGGGAGAGTCCGTTGCGGAAGACGCCGACGATCAAGGCGCCCAATAGGGTGCCCCAGACGGACCCGCGTCCGCCGAAGAGGCTGGTTCCGCCGATGACGACGGCGGTGATGGAGTCCAGGTTCAGGTCTACTCCGGCGTTGGGGCTGGCGGCGTTGGTTCGGCCGATCTGGATCCAGGCGCCGATGGCCAGGACGGCGCCGGCGGCGAGGTAGACGCTCATGAGCACTTTGTTGACAGCGATGCCTGCCAGACGGGCGGCTTCCTTGTCATCGCCCACGGCGTAGACGTGCCGGCCCCAGGCCGTTTTTCCGAGGATGAACGCGATGGCGATGTAGAGCAGGAGCATCACGACGACGCCCGTGGAGATTCTGACCGGCCCCACCGGGAAGGTGCTGCCGGTCCAGGTCAGCAGGTCCGGCATCGCCGAGCCGCGCACAGTAGCGCCGTTGGAGTAGAGCAAGGTCAGGGCAATGAAGATGTTCAGCGTGCCGAGGGTGACGATGAACGGGGGGAGCCGGAATCTGGTGACTAGGAATCCGTTCAGGGCTCCGGCTGCGAGTCCGACGACCAGGCCCGCGAATAGGGCGATTAGCGCGGGAAGTCCGTTGTTGACGGCGAGTTGGGCCACGACCATGGAGGAGAGGATCATCACGGCACCGACGGACAGGTCGATGCCTGCGGTGAGGATGATGAGGGTCTGGGCGATGGCGAGGGTGCCGACGACGGAGACCTGTTGGGTAATCAGGGAGAGGTTTTCAACCCGCAGGAACCTGTCGTTGAGGAGGCCGAACACGACCACGGCGATGAGAAGTACGAGGGCGGGGCTGACAGCGGGGTAGCGGTGGAGGATATTGCGTATGCGGCTGAGCGGTGTCTGGCGGTCAAGGAATTCCTCGGCCAGGTCGGCTTGCCCGGCGCTGGGCGGGCCGGCGGTCTGTTGCTGGGTCACGATGGGTCCTGATCTTCGGTGATGGTTGCTAGAGCGGAGCTAGCTCGGTTGATGAAGTGCGGGGAGGCCGATAACGGGCTCAGGCCTCCCCGCGCCGCAGCGAAAGCTGGGGGTTGTTACTTTCCCCAGCAGATGTCGGAGGCCTGGGTGGTGGTGATGCTCTTGACGCCGTCGGCCGGCTTGTCAGTGACCAGCTCGACGCCGGTGTTGTAGAAGTCCAGCCCTGGGGAGTTGGCCGGCTTCTTGCCCGTCTTGGCAAGTTCAACGATTGCCTTGACGCCCAGTTCGGCCATCTTGACCGGGTACTGCTGGGCAGTGGCTCCGATGACACCGGACTTGATGTTGTTGACGCCGGTGCAACCGCCGTCAATCGAGACGACCAGGACGTCCTTTTCCTTACCGGCGGCCTTCAGTGCCTCGAAAGCACCCGCGGCTGCTGGTTCATTGATGGTGTAGACGACGTTGATGTTCGGGTTTTTGGCGAGCAGGGTTTCCATGGCCGTGCGGCCGCCGTCCTCGGCGCCCTGCGAGGCCTGGCTGCCCACGATCTCGTAGTCGCCTCCCTTGCCGCCGGTGTACTTGCCGGTCTTGGCTTCGTCGCCGTTTTTCTTCTTGTCCGCGGTGTCGATACCGAGCCCTGTCAGGAAGCCCTGGTCCCGGTTGTAGTCAACCGAGACCACCTTGTCGTCAAAGAGGTCGACGAGGGCGATGGTCGCTTTCTTTCCGTCCAGCTGGGCGGCGGTCCATTTGCCGATCAGCTCGCCGGCGGCAAAATTGTCCGTGGCGAATGTGATGTCGGCGGCGTCGGCGGGGTCGGGCACGGTGTCCAGGGCGATGACGAAGAGCCCGGCGTCCTTGGCCTTCTTCAGGGCGTCCACTACGGACGGACCGTTGGGGGTGATCAGGATGCCCTTGTCGCCCTTGGAGATGGCGTTTTCGATGGCCTGGATCTGGGTGTCCTCGTCGCCGTCAGCTTTGCCGGCTGCGAGCTTCAGGTCCACGCCACCGGCCTCGGCCGCCTTCTTCGCGCCGTCCTGCATGGAGACGAAGTACGGGTTGGTCGTGGTCTTGACGATCAGGGACACGCCGACCTTTTCAGCGGACGCGCTTCCAGTTGATGAGGCGGACGGGGAACTTCCACCACAGGCTGAAAGGCTGAGCGTTCCCAGGGTCAGCACTGCTCCTGCAGCGAACAGGCGGGTGGCCGTTGAACGGGGTGCTTTGGAACTCAACATTGAATCTCCTGGTGTTTGAGGCCTCACTGGCCTCGACAACGATGTCATGTACGATGTAACCAGCATCACACCGGAGAGTCAATAGATGCACTTAGAAGGAGCGATTTTCTTGACAACGATGTCCGATCGTAGCCAGCCGGCCCTTTCCGTCAGTCGTCCCACAATGCGCCACGTGGCAGCACTCGCCGGCGTCGGTATAAAGACCGTCTCCCGGGTAATCAACGATGAACCCGGCGTGTCAGAAACCACCCGGCAAAAGGTGCTCAGCGCGTCCCAACAACTGAATTACCAGCTTGACATGGCGGCCGGCAGCCTCCGCCGCGCGGGCAGAAGAACGCTCTCTATCGGGCTCCTTCTTCCAAGTGTCTCCAACCCATTCAGCGGCGAGATCAACCGGGCAATAGAAGATGCGCTGGGGGCCAGAGGCATAGCGGTCTTTGCCGCGAGCCTCGATGATGACCCGCAGCGGGAGCAGGCCATCGTTACAGCATTTCTTGGCCGGCGCGTCGACGGGCTCATCCTCACGCCAATCGCCAGGAGCCAGGCGTATGTAATCCCGGAGCATTCCCGTGACCTGCCCTTGGTCTTTATCGACCGGGAACCGGTAGGAATGGAAGCAGACGCCGTCGTGACCGACAACGCCGCAGGCGCTGCGAGGGCGGCCGCTCACCTGATGAGCGGCGGCCACTCCAGGCTCGCCTACCTGGGGGACCGCACAGACATCCAGACCGCCCGGGAACGCCGGCGGGGATTCATGGAGGAGGTTGGCCGGCAGGGAGTTCCCACCTCAACGGTTCCCGTCCGCGAGAACCTTCACGACGAGGAATCAGCGCGACTGGCCGCCCTGGAGCTTCTCACTGCTGCGGAACCACCGACTGCCATCTTCTCCAGTCAGAACCTCATCACCTTCGGTGTGATGCGTGCTCTGCGAGAGCTTGGGCTGAGCAAGCGCGTGGCGTTGATAGGGTTCGATGACTTCACGCTCGCCGACATGATGGATCCCGGCGTGACGGTCATCGCCCAGCATCCCGAACGAATCGGAAAGCTGGCAGCGGAGCGGCTGCTGGCCCGGATCGACGGCGACCAGCAGCCTCCCCATACCTATGTTGTCCCGTCTGAGCTGATACAAAGGGGCTCCGGAGAGATCCGCCCCCGGCCTGACCGTGAAGAAACTTCCTGAATGCTCCGCCGAACCCATCGACCTGAAAGGGACCATGATGACCAAAACCCTGTATGCCGAGTTCACCGTCAAACCCGGCAGTGAAGCCCGTGTCGCAGAAATGATGCTTGAACTGACTCGGCACGTCCGGCGGGAGCCAGGCAATGAGTTATTCCTTCCCTATACCCGGGAAGAGAATCCGCGGGAGTACTTTGTCTTCGAGGTCTACCGGGATGAAGCCGCTTTCCAGGAACACATCGGCGCGGATTACGGCGCCAGGTTCAATGAGGAGCTGGCCCGCCACATCGAAGGCGACGGCTCGGAGCTGACCTGGCTCCTGCCGGTGGAATAGCCGGCAGCCCAGCTCCCGCCATCAAATTCACCAGGGGAGCCTGAGCTCCCCTGGTAGGGCCTAACGGAACAGCACACCGGAATATACCCCTCCAGCATTCCATTGGTGGGGAATTTTTTGGTGCCTTGTCCCCGGCCCCGCCCGCCTCTGCCACTGGACCAGTAGTCGCCTGATCCAGTCGCCAAATCCGTTGACTTGTCCGTTGGACATAACTTAGTGTCCTTCGCACTGACAACGTTGTCTATCGAAGACACGCGCGATGAAGGGCGAAACAAGCAGATGAAGAGAACGACCACCCACGGGACGCATGCCGTTTCTGCGCTGACACTCGCGGGGCTGACGCTGGCCGCGGCACTGGCAGGTTCCCTGCCGGCGTCGGCTGCCACAGGCCTCGGGGACGAACCCTACCGGCCGGCATTCCACTACACGCCCGAAAAAAACTGGATGAACGACCCCAACGGGATGGTCTTCCACAAGGGCGTCTACCACCTGTACTACCAGCACAACCCCTCCGGCAACACCTGGGGAAACATGTCCTGGGGCCACGCCACCTCCAAGGATCTTGTCCACTGGCAGGAGCAACCCCTAGCCATCTCCACCGATGCCCAGCAGGACATTTTTTCCGGCAGCGTCGTGGTGGACAAGGACAACACCTCCGGTTTCGGGACAGCAACAAACCCGCCCCTGATCGCGGTATACACCAGCGCGTATAAGGAAGCTTCTCCGCATCGTGGCCTGCAGGCGCAGTCACTGGCCTACAGCCTGGACGACGGCCAGACCTGGACCAAGTACTCCGGCAACCCGGTCCTGAACCGGAACTCCGCCAACTTCCGTGACCCCAAAGTGTTCTGGTACGACAACCCGGCCGGCGGCGGTTACTGGGTCATGACCGCCGTGGAAGCCCAGGAGCACAAGGTGGTCCTGTACAAGTCAGCCAACCTCAAGGACTGGACCGCGTTGAGTGAATTCGGGCCTGCCAATGCCACCGGCGGGCAGTGGGAGTGCCCTGACCTGTTCCCCCTGGCCGTGGACGGCGACAAGAACAACATCAAATGGGTCATGGTGGTCAACATCAACCCCGGCGGTGTGGCCGGCGGCTCCGCCGGCCAGTATTTCGTGGGTAACTTCGACGGCACCACCTTCACCTCCGAAACCACCAAGCCCGTAGCTACGCTTCCTCCCGGCACTGTCCTGGCCGGGTTCAACGACGGAACCTACGACGGCTGGACTGTGAACAACGAGCCCGGCAATCGGATGAACGGTCCCTTCACTGACGCTCCCGCGGCCGGAACAATCGGCGGGCAGCAGGCAGTCACCGGCTTCGCTGGAGCCGGGCTCGTCAACTCCTTCAACGACGGCGACTGGCCGCTTGGGTCCATGCAGTCACCAACCTTCACGGTGACCGACGACTATTTGAACTTCCTCGTGGGCGGCGGCAAGCACCCGCGAGCCTCCGACAAACTGGACAACACCCCGCCCCAGGGAGAGCTCAAATTCGACGGCTTCGAGGTTCCCCCAGGGACAACACTGGCCGACGCCGGCTGGTCCGGAACCGGCGACGTCGCACCCAGTTCCCAGCCCTCCACCAGCGGCGGGGACTTTTACATCGGAACCAAACGGATCAACACTTTCGAGACCGGCACCACGCCGGGCGATGACCGACAGGGCACCCTGACATCACCGGAATTCTCCATTACCAAGAATTTCATGAGCATGCTGGTCGGCGGCGGCAACCGCTCCGCGAACTCCGGACAGACCCTGGCGGCCCAGTTGCTCATCAACGGCAACGTGGTCCGCTCCCTAGCGGGAGACAATTCCGGAGTGCTGAATTGGAAAGGCTGGGACGTCTCCGAATTCGCGGGGCAGAATGCACAGTTGCGTGTCGTTGACCAGGCCACGGGCGGGTGGGGACACCTGACCTTGGACCACGTCATGCTGACCGACACCGCCGCTGTTCCCAGATCCGATGAAGAATCCGTGAACCTGGTAATCAACGGACAGGTGGTCCGCACGGCCACGGGAAACGACAGTGAATCGCTCGACCGGGCATCATGGAATGTTAAGGAATTCGTTGGTCAACAGGCACAAATCAAAGTTGTCGACAACAACCGATTCGGCTGGGGCCACATCCTCGCGGACGAATTCATGCTCTCGTCCAAACCGGCAGTCTCATCCCTGGAGACATATGACTGGCTGGACTACGGCCGTGATTACTACGCCGCCGTGTCCTTCGCCAACATGCCCGAAGACAAGCGGGTAATGCTCGGCTGGATGAACAACTGGGACTACGCCAACGACATCCCTACCAGCCCCTGGCGCAGCGCCATGGCACTTCCCCGCGAGGTCAAGCTAACCCAGACCCCTGACGGCCCCCGACTTACCCAAAGTGCCGTCAAGCAGGTCGACAAGCTGGCCCAAAAGCCTAGCTACTCTGCCAAGGGCGGCATCCCGATCCCGCAGGGAACAACGCCGCTGCCCGCCGCCGCCTCAGGCCAGGTCCAGCGAGTCGATATCACCCTCGCTCCGGGCACGGCCACGAAATCCGGCATCACCGTGCTGGGCGATGGAACGTCATCCACCGTTATCGGCTACGACGCTGCGACCGGAAAGCTCTTCGTTGACCGCACCAACTCCGGAAACACCGCTTTCCACCCGGCATTCGCTTCCATCGAGGACGCCCCCGTCACCCTGGACAAGAACGGCAACATCACCATGCGGATCTACCTCGACCGCTCATCAGTCGAGGTGTTCGCCCAGGACGGCCTGCGGACCATCACCGACCAGGTGTTCCCCAACGCCGGAGCCGACAAGATGGCCCTCTTCGCCGAAGGCGGGACCGCTCAGCTCAAATCACTCACCGTGACACCGCTGGAGAAGGCAATCTTCCTCCCCGAAAAGAAGTAGCCGTAGCCCACTGCACGCCTGCTCCCCATGAGGTTGGAGCCCGAGGGGCTGCGTCCGGTATTGCACCGGTCGCAGTCCCTTCGGCTTTTCCTTGCCAACGGCAGCGCATTGCAGACGCCGACGTCGACGCTTGTAAATCCTCATTGTCGCGGCTGCCCAACTGGGCCACGATATTCGTATGAACGCTGAAACACCGAAGGCGGCGCAGCTGAACCTGCCCCAGGCCTTCCTCCTGTTGGCTACGAACGACATGAACGGCAAACCTGAGGTGCCGGTGTACGCGCTCAGGACCACTCTGGCAGGGGCAATACTGGCCGAGCTGGACCTGATCGGTGCAATCGGGCTGCAGGGGAAGCGCGTCAGGGCAACAGACACCGCCCCGGAAACGGGCTTGCAGCACGAGCTGGAGCTCATCCGCGGCAAGTCTCGGCCGCATACCCCCAAGCGGTGGGTCTCCATGTTCGAGAGCCGCGCCGAAGTGCAGCGGGTGTACGAGGGGATGGCGTCCCTTGGCATCGTGGAGCATATCGGCGAAAAGCACCTGGGTCGGTTCCGGCCCGTGCGGTACCCGGAGAAGGACCACGCTCCGGAGGCGGCGATCCTGCAAAGCATCCAGACCGCGCTCAGCGGTCCGCCGTGGGAACAGGCGAAGCCTGCTGCCACGGCGCCCGTTGCCCAGCCCGATGCGGAAGCGTCTGATGCAAGGGCACCTGTTCCCGCGATGCCTGATGCCACGGTGCCTGTTGCCGGAGCGCCTGCTCCCGCGAAGCCTGATTCGAAGGCGCCCGACGCCAGAACCACCGCGTTGATCGCCCTGCTTCAGGCGGCCGGGCTGTTCGGCAAGCTCTTTCCGGCAGCAGATAGAGTCCGGGCAAGTGAACTGGCGAAGGGCTACTGGCCTTCCCGTGCAGTGGAGGACGAACTGCGCATGATCAGGCTGGCGGAGGAAGAAGCCGCAACCTTATGAGGCTGCCTCAAATCGCCGGGCGCGGGAGTCGTCGGTCTGCGCGGACTCCATGAGCCCGCCGCCAACGGTATAGCGCCGACGCCTCCTGTTAGGCTCAGCCAATAACAGGGCGAGGGGCCGCGCTATCAAGCCGCGCCAGCTGCTGTTCATCACAGCCGTAGTTGCGGGGGCAGAGATTCTCACCGGTGTGCGCCTGAGTCGGGCCTGAGAACTTCGTCAGGCGCCGCCGACCTCAACACGGCGTTTCCCGACCGCCTGCACGCGCTGCTGCAGGCCTCGGGCTATCAGAAGGAGACCCGTGATCAACCGAGCCGATGTACTCGCGGCAGAAAAACGCATAAAGGGCTACGTACGGCGCACGCCCCTGCTCCGCGCCGGTACCGATGCCGCTCCGCTATGGCTCAAGTGCGAGTTTATGCAGCACACGGGCGTCTTCAAAGCCCGCGGCGCCTTCAACCGTCTCCTCGCCGCCCGGGAGCGGGGCGAACTAAACCCCGCCATCGGCGTCGTGGCGGCCTCCGGCGGCAATGCCGGCCTGGCCAACGCCTACGCGGCAGCGGCCCTCGGAGTGCCAGCGACCGTGTTCGTGCCCGAGGCTGCTCCGCGCGTGAAGGTTGAGCGTCTCCTCGGGTACGGGGCAACCGTCCACCAAGTAGGCGCGGAGTACGCAGAGGCCTATGCCGCGGCAATACGGTACGTGGAGGAAAGCGGTGCCCTCTTCTGCCACGCTTACGACCAACTCGAAATCGCCGCGGGTGCAGGGACCGTCGCCGAGGAGATACTCGAGGACGAGCCCGGTGTCGACACGATCATCGTCGCCGTCGGCGGCGGCGGACTCTACGCTGGCGTCGCCGCGGCGGCGGAGGGCCGGGCCCGCGTCGTCGCGGCGGCGGAGGACCGGGCCCGCGTCGTCGCGGTCGAACCCTTCAACATCCCCACCCTGAACGCAGCCCTGGCCGCCGGACACCCTGTCGATGTGCCCGTTTCCGGAATCGCAGCCGATTCCCTGGGCGCCCGACGCGTCGGCGAAATCGCGTTCAACATGGCGTCGCGGGTTCCGCCCACTTCCGTGCTGGTAGATGACTCCGCAATCGCCTCCGCCCGGTCACAGCTGTGGAGCGAATATCGCATCCCCGCCGAATACGGTGCGGCCGCTGCCCTATCCGCGCTCACCTCCGGCGCGTACGTGCCCCGCGAAGGGGAACGCATAGCAGTGATCGTTTGCGGGGCCAACACCGATGCGAGCACCCTCGAGTACCTTCCCGAAAGCGATAAGCAAAAAGCCTCGCGGTGAACAGACCGGTGGGCGGCAGAGGAACGGGTCTGAGCCGTAGCCCCACCCGCCGCGGGATCTCACAGCCTCCCGACAGTTTCCGAAAGGCCATTCCTAATATTTCCCGGGCATCGTGGTGAGTGAAGCCGGGGAAAGGTAGCCGGCACTACACGGGGCCGTTTGCTACGGCCGGATTAGGGAGACCATACATTGTCACGCAAGAAGAAAATCACGCTCGGCGTCTCGGCTGCGGCACTGGCACTCGGACTTGGCCTGGGAGTCACGGGGATGGCTTCGGCGACCACCACGCCAACCCCCACGCCCAGCGCCAGTTCCTCTGCTGCCAGCGACACATCTGTTGACGCCACCGGCAAGCACGGGCGCGGCGGGGATCGTGGCCAGCTCGCTGCCGATTTGGCAGCGAAGCTCGGCGTTGACGAAGCAAAGGTGACCGCACCACTCCAGACCTTCCGGGATGCCAACAAGCCCACCACGGAAGCCGCTGATGGCGAGTCGGACCGCGCCGCCAGGGACGCTGCTCTGGCCACCTCCCTGGCTGCCGCCCTGGGTGTGGAGGAATCCAAGGTCACTGCCGCTCTCACAGAGATCCGCGCCGAAGGACAGGCGGAGCGCGCGGCCACCCTGAAGACCAAGCTGGACCCGGCTGTGGCAGATGCAACTCTGACTCAGGCCGAGGCCGACGGCGTCACGAAGGCCGTCGAACAGGGGGTGATCGGCGGCGGCCGTTAGCCCCGCTGCGACGTCATCGTCAAATGTGGTCCGAAGAATTCCCCGGGAAAGCCCCGGGGGATTTTTTGTCGGCGTGTTGGAAGCGAACGATCAGTTGGCACCAGATCCAATTTGAGGCGCTTGGTTACACTTTGTGGGCTGCCGGACATTAACAGGGCATGAGCTTACAAACCGTCGGGACGGAACGAGGGGACTTGGACAGGGAGAAACGCTTCTTGGCCACCCATGCCGCCGGCCACGACCGCATCTACCGCTATTTCCGCCGTCGAACGGAAAACGCCGCTACCGCTGAAGATCTGTGTGCCGAAGTCTTCAGGATCACGTGGGAGAAGACAGCGCACAACGAGAGCCTTTCGGTCATGGTTCTCTTCGGGATAGCGAAGAACGTGCTCCGGAACCATGACCGGTCAGCTGTCCGGTCCGCCAGTCTCCTGGGTGCTCTTCGCCTCGAGCGTAACCACGATAGCTCCGACGATGAATCCCCGATCCGAGATGCATTGAGTCAACTCGGCCCCGAGGACCGCGAAGTACTGCTCCTGACCTACTGGGACGGCTTTAGCTCCAATGAGGTTTCGGACCTGCTCAACACGAGCGCCACGGCAGTCAGGATGCGGCTGCACCGGGCACGCAAAGCACTTAGCCGTCTCCTACGTACAGATGCACAGCCAGAGGGAGCAGAACGATGACCAAAAGTAACGTGCCAGGTAGCATCGAATACCAGCTTGCATCTGCCGATCCCGGGCACTCCGTCAGTGAATCTGAATTGGCCAGGAGCCGGGCCAGATCGCTTTCATTCCTTAATTCAGACGCTGAGTCCGGGATCGGTTCCGTTTCCCATCTCAGCGCAATCACCCGGCCGGGCACCTCATTCAGGACCAGCCCCATCCGCATACGGCGCAGGATCGTGATGGCCTCGGCGGCTGCAGCGTTCCTCGTGGGCGTCATCGTGGCGGCCGATGTCATCCTGCCCGACCGTCCGGGAGCAACTGCCGAAGCCGCAGAGGTCCTGAACAAAGCAGCCGGGGCAGCCATCCGGACCTCCGACCCGGTGGTGGGGCCCGACCAGTATCTGAAGATCGACACGGCGTCCGTCTACGGCTCAAGCGCAGTAGGCGCCGATGGAAGCCAGTTGTCCTGGCTGGAGAAAACCGGTGGCCAGGTCTACGTGCCCGCGGACAGGGAAGGGGAGTGGGTCTGGAACCGCGAAGACCGCGTCCCCCTTGAGTCCTCCAGTGAAGCCGCCAAGGCCGCCGCCGCCCAGATACGGAAACTGCAGGCAGCATCACGACCGCCGGAAGGCCAGCCCCCGCTGGTGGGCATTCTGCGCGCCCCAAGGGGCGCTTTCTACGGGAACGAGCAAACAGTCATTAGGGGCACGCCCCTCAAGGAAGCCAGCAGTCTGCCAGGAGATCCGCGGGCTCTGCTGGACATCATCTACGAGCGGACGAAGGATTCCGGGAAGTCCCCCGAAATTGAAGCATTCGTGACGATCGCGGATGGCCTGCGGAGCGGTGTCATCACGGCCGATATGCGTGCTGCCCTGTACAAGGCCGCCGCTCTCATCACCGGCGTCACAGTTGTGGACAAGCAGGCAACAGTCGACGAACGGACGGGCATCGCCATCGGCATCCCGTCGCCGGATGGAGGATCCCGGCAGGAGATCATCATTGATCCCACGTCGGGGCTGGTGATTGGGGAACGGGCGGTCCTGCAGCGGGATTACCCGGATGCCCCTGCCGGAACTGTGGTGTCGTGGACGTCCGTGCGGACGTCGGTGGTGGACTCCGCGCCCTAAGCCGGCCGCGCGGAATTCGGGAAACCGGTGTCTCGGGTGGACTCATTGGTTATGGAGTATTGCCAAATGTTGTAGGTTTTGCTTATGGAGCCAAATTATACAAATCCCCGCCTGGCCGATGTGGCGAGGCTCGCGGGTGTCTCGCGGGCCACAGCTGCCCGCGCCCTGGGGGGATATGGCTCCGTCCGCCAGGACCTTGCGGCGATGGTGGAGGCGGCAGCGGAGACGTTGGGTTACCGTGGCAATGCGTTGGCCCGCAGTGTGAGTTCCGGGCGGTCCCACACCATTGGTGTGGTCATTAGCGACATTGAGAATCCACACTTCGCGCGTGCCGTCCGGGGGATTACGGATGCGGCCAAGAAGTCTGGCTTTGACGTGATCCTGGCTAACACCGACGAGAATCTGGAGGCCGAGCGAGATGCAGTGGAGGTCTTCCTGGCCAAGCGCGTTGACGGGCTGGTTGTAGCCTCGACGTCCCGAAGCGATTCTTCCCATCTGCTGGATGTTGTGAAGATGAAGAGGCCTTTGGTGCTTTTTGACCGGAGACCTGACAACATCCAGACGGACTGGGTGGGCACGGACTGCTACGCGGACGCAAAGAGCGTAGTGGAATACGTTGCCAGCCGTGGACATCGGAAGCTCGCCTTCATCTCGGCCACCACAAAGACGCCACTGGAGCTGGAACGTGGCTATCCGCTGCCAATTTCCACTATTGCAGACCGGGTTCGGGCCATCCGCGATGCCTCCGCCGAAACTGGGGTCGAGTACGAGTTCATAACCGGGGCCATGTCCCCGCAGCAGACGCGGGACGTGGTGTCGGAGCTGGTGAAGCGTCCAGACCGGCCCAGTGTCCTCATCATGTCCTACAGCAGGCTGGCCCTGCCTGCGTTCCAGGCCATCCGGGAGGCCGGACTGAGGATCCCTGAAGATGTATCGCTGGTTTGCCTTGACGACGCCGACTGGATGACTGTCAGCACGCCGGGTGTGTCGGTAGTCGCCATCCCCGCTTACGACTTGGGAGCGAGGGCGGCGGGTGTCCTGTTGGACCGCATCGCCGGCACCGGGCCCGAAGGCACGGACCACCTGCTGCCGACCGAGTTCATCGAACGATCCTCAGTGGCGGACCTCCGACCGGCCCAACCGCTGGCAGATTCGGCCTAATAGCCCACGGTCCCGCCGATTGGTGGCCTCCAACGCGCTGGCCCACATGGCGCCCGTCGACGCGTCATTTTCAGGTGAGGCGCGGGCAAGTCGTTGACGCACATCCCACTCTGACGTAACGTCGTCGCCAGTCAGATACCGGTATCTCTTTCGCTTTATAAATGAACTGATACCAGTCTCCCGGAAACAAACAATTTACATCGTAATCATTGACTCACGTTTACTCAGGGAATACTTTGGTTACATGCAGGTGACTCCGGTCACTTCTTTCACACCTTGAGGAGCAAACCATGACAGCGCAAACCAAACTGTGGGGCGGCCGGTTTGCCGGCGCATCCAGCCCGGAGCTTTCCCGATTCTCCCGGTCGGACCCCCGGTACTTTGCGATGGCACCCTACGACCTTCACGGTTCCCGCGCCCACGTCCGGGAGCTGAACAGGTCCGGTCTGATCTCGGACGCGGAACTCACGGAGTTCATCAACGTCCTGGACGACCTCAGCCGCGACTTCGCGGCAGGGGGGATTGAACCCAAGGAGCAGGACGAGGATGTCCACACGTTCCTGGAGCGCGTTCTCATTGAACGCATGGGCCCGGACGGTGGCAAAATCCGCGCAGGACGGTCCCGGAACGACCAGGCCGCCAACGATCTCCGCCTCTACATGAGGGACAAGGTCCGCACTCTCAGTGCCTTGGTGGTGGAACTGGCCCAGGCCCTCGCGGGACAGGCGGAGCAACACCTGCACACGCCGGTGCCGGGTTTCACCCATCTGCAGTCCGCCCAGCCAGTGGTTTTCGGCCACCAGCTCCTGGCTCACGCCCAGCCCCTGTTGCGGGACCTCCACCGGTTCCAGGACTGGGATAAGAGGGCCGCCGTTTCACCGCTCGGCGCTGCGGCGCTTGCGGGCTCAACGTTTGCTCTGAACCCGGAGGTGGCAGCGCGGGACCAAGGCTACGAAACCAGCGCCGAAAATTCTATCGACGCCGTTGGCAGCCGCGACGCCGCCATTGAGTTTCTATTTGTCTGCTCCCTGACCCTGATCGACATTTCACGCCTGTGTGAAGAGATCATCTCCTGGGCGTCCCAGCAGTTCCGGTGGATCCGAATGGATGATGCATACTGCACCGGAAGCTCCATCATGCCGCAGAAGAAAAATCCGGACATCGCGGAGCTAGCCCGTGGCAAGGCAGGCCGCGTCCTGGGGGACCTCGTGGGTCTCATGGCAGCGGTAAAGTCCCTGCCGCTCGCCTACAACCGGGACCTGGCCGAAGACAAGAACGCTGTCATCGACGCCGTCGAAACGCTGGAGGTAGCACTACCCGCGCTCAGCGGGCTGGTGCGCACGTTCACAGTCAACGTCGCGGAAGTCACCCGGCAGTCCACCGCAGGTTTCACCCTGGCCACCGAAGTGGCTGACTGGCTTGCCCGGCAGGGCATTCCCTTCAGTGAGGCGCACGACATTTCCGGCGCGCTGGTGCAGTACTGCGAATCGCATGGTCTGGACTACGGAGACCTCACGGACGACCAGCTGGCCTCAGTGGATTCGCGCCTGACTCCCGCTGTCCGCGAAGTCCTGACTATCGAGGCGGCGCTGGAGGCCCACAGCGGGTTTGGCGGGACGGCGCCGGCGCGCGTCGAAGAGCAGTTGACGCGTCTCCGCGTCCGGCTGGACCAGGTGCTGAGCTGGTCCGGGCACTACCAGGGCCTGCGGGTGCAAGCCGCCGCGGCCTCCTAGGAGCCGGCCGTGACATTGAGCGGCTGGGTCCGGCCGCACCAATATCTCCCAGATCAGGAAACCCAATGAATACTCAAACTGAGTCAGGCAAAATGCAGGACGCGTCAACGCTGGACCTCAAGATCGTGCCGCGCCGGCACGTTGCGCGCTGGATCAGCGCCGGACTTGTGGTGGTCTTCCTGGTCTGGCTGGGAGTGTCCTTCTCCCGCGCCCAGCTCGATTGGCCTACCGTCACCGAGTACCTGACTGTACCCGTCCTCATCCAAGGCATCGGCGTCGCCATTGTCCTGACGGTCGTGGCCATGGTGATCGGGCTGGTCCTTGGTGTGGTTACAGCGGTCATGCGGCTATCCAAGAATCCGGTGACCTCCGGGGTGGCGTGGCTCTACATATGGGTGTTCCGCGGAACCCCGGTGTACCTGCAGCTGCTGATGTGGTTCAACCTGGCGCTGATCTTTCCGGTCGTAGGGATTCCCGGTGTCTTCCAAGGCCGCATGATCGACATCCTCTCGCCGTTCGTCGCGGCCTCCATCGGCCTTGGCCTGAACCAGGGCGCCTACACCTCTGAGGTGGTCCGCGGCGGAATCCTGTCCGTGGACGAAGGGCAGACGGAGGCGGCGCAGGCGGTGGGGATGACCCGGCTGCAGGCCATGCGGCGGATCGTGCTGCCGCAAGCGATGCGGGTGATCATCCCTCCGGTGGGGAACGAAGTAATTGGCATGCTGAAAACAACGTCCCTCGCTTCGGCCATCGGAGTCAGCGAGATCCTCTCCGAAGCCCAGCACATCTACTACGTCAACAACCGCATCATGGAGCTGCTCATCGTCTGTGCGATCTGGTATCTCGGGGCGGTGTCGATCCTTAGCATCGGCCAGTACTACCTGGAACGGTCCTTCGCCAAGGGCTCCTCGAGCCGGCAGCTCCCGCTGACGCCGATCCAGCGCATCTCGCGGATTTTCGGCACTTACAGAAAGGCAACCCCGTGAACGCTACAGCATTGGTCCGTGCCGAGAATGTCCACAAAAGCTTTGGGCTGAATGAGGTCCTGAAGGGGATCAACCTTGAGGTCAACAGGGGCGAGGTCGTTTGCCTGCTCGGCGCGTCCGGCTCCGGGAAAAGCACCTTCCTGCGCTGCATCAACCACCTGGAAACCCTGTCCAACGGACGAATCTGGGTCGGTGACAAAGTCGTAGGGTACCGGCAGGACGGCAACCGTCTGTTTGAGCTGTCCGACAAGGAAGCGGCCCGGCAGCGGCGTTCCATCGGCATGGTGTTCCAGCGGTTCAATCTGTTTCCCCACATGACCGTCCTTGAGAACATCATTGAAGGTCCCGTGCTCGTGAAAAAGGAGAAACCCGCCGAAGCCAAGCGGCTAGCCTCCGAAATGCTTGCCCGCGTGGGTCTGGAAGGACGCGAGGACTCCTATCCCCGCCAGCTCTCCGGCGGCCAGCAACAGCGCGTGGCCATTGCCAGGGCTCTCGCCATGCAGCCGGAACTCATCCTCTTCGACGAGCCCACCTCCGCCCTTGACCCCGAGCTCGTCGGCGAAGTCCTCGATGTCATGAAGGACTTGGCCCGGTCTGGCCTCACCATGATCGTTGTCACCCATGAAATCGGGTTCGCCAAGGAAGTCGCGGACCGTGTGGCGTTCATGCACGACGGCGAGATCGTCGAAATCGGCACGCCCCAGGACGTCCTTGGGAATCCCCGCCACGAGCGGACCCAGGCCTTCCTCTCCCGCGTCTTCTAGTTCTAGTCCCCAAGCCCGGCCATCCCTCCCCTCACCCCTCTCAACGAATCCTGGAGCATCCCATGAAGCACCTCAACACCACCGCGCGCATCGGCGCAATCGCCGCCGTCGTCACGCTTGGCCTCACCGGCTGCGTCGGCGGAACCGGCACCGCGACGCCCTCCTCAAGTACGGACACCGCGGGCCTGCCCCAGGCCATCAAGGACGCCGGATCCATCCGGATCGGGCTGTCTCCCGACTTTCCGCCCATGGAATACCGCGACGGCGACAAACTCGCCGGCCTGGACATTGAACTGCAGCAGAAGCTGGGCGAGGTGCTGGGGGTGAAAATCGAAGTGGTCGAATCGCCCTTCGACCAGCTGATCAACTCAGTGCAGACCGGCCGCGTAGACCTGGTCATGTCCGGCATCTCGGACACCCTGGAGCGGCAGAAGACGGTTGATTTTGTGGACTACTTCAAGTCCCAGGGCCGGCTTTACACATCCGGGGCCAGGGCCGGCGAGTTCACCAAGCAGTCTGATGCCTGCGGAAAGAGCCTGGCAGTGAGCGGCAAGACAGACTACTTCGAGCAGGTCAAGGCGCTCAGCAAGACGGTCTGCACCGATCAAGGCCTGCCCGAGATCAGCATCCTGGCCACCGACTCGGGAGCCGCCGCGCGCCTGCAGATCGACCAGGGCCGGGCAGACCTGGCGGCCCAGGGCGCGGAAAACCTCGCCTACTTCGCGAAAACGGAACCCGGAAAGTACCAGCCCGTCCTTGACGCCCTTCCGGCCAAGCCTTTTGGTGTCCTGATGAAGAAGGGCGACACCCAGCTCGCGAACGCCGTCAAGGACGCCTTCGACAAAATCATTGCCAGCGGTGACTACCAGAAAATCCTCGACGGCCACGGACTGGGCTACGGCAGCACCAAGCCGGAGATCAACGGCGTCAAGTCTTGACCACTGAATCAATGACGGAAGCCAGGGCGACGGCGTGGCCGGAAGGTAAGCAAAGCGCCGTCGCCCTGGCTTTTGACCTTGACGGTCCCACCGGCGATGCGATGCTCACAGGATCCATCTGGGACCGTCCTGAGTACTTTGCCCAAGGCGCGTACGGACCATGGCGGGCCTTGGACCGGATCCTGGCGCTGCTGGACCGCCGCCAGGTCCGCGCCACCTTCTTCACGCCCGCCTGGGTGGTGGAGACCTGGCCCGACAAGTGCCGGACCATCGTCGACCGCGGCCACGAGGTGGGCCACCACGGCTACAAGCACGAGAAGTACTGGGATCTCTCCGCAGACCAGCAAGGGGACGTCATCGACACGAGCCAACGTATTTTCCGCAACACGCTGGGGGCCGCCGCCGTGGGCTTCCGTACACCGTCCGGGGACTGGCGGCCGGAAACCCCGGCGTTGCTGGCCGAACGGGGCTTCGAATACTCCAGCTCCATGCGCGGGGATGACCGCCCCTACTTCCACCCCGGCGGAAGGCTCGTGGAAATCCCTGCGCGCTCCGACATGGACGACTACGCCTCGCTGGCCTACACCACCAATCCGGACTGGCCCTCCGGCGGTGACCGGATCGCCAGCTACGAGCTGACGCTGGACAACTGGGTGCGCGAATTTGACGGCTACCACCGCGAAGGGCTGTGCCTGACCACCATCTTCCATCCCAAGGTGATAGGAAAACCGGGCCGTGCGGTCCTTCTGGACCGTTGGATCGACCACATGCAGGAAGATGGCGCCGTCTGGTTCGCAACGTGCCAGGAGGTCAGCACGTGGTGGCGGACCAACAACAGGAAAGAAGAGCAGTGAGCCGCGACAATGGAGCCCCCCGCTGGCCCCACGGAAAGCAATGCGCCTTCGTGCTGACCGTCGGATTTGAGGCGGAACTGGCCATCCTGGCCGAAGCACCCGACGCCGGCGACCGCGCCAAGAGTCTTTCGGTGGGTCAGTACGGCGGCACGAGGGGAGTGGACAGGCTGCTCGCCGAACTGGGCCGCACGGGTACCCGTGCCAGCTGGTTCGTTCCGGCCAGCAACCTTGCCCGGTACCCGAGGCAGATGGAAGCGGTTGCCGCGCAGGGCCATGAGCTCGCCAACATGGGGTGGGCCCTGGAAAACCTGTCCGTCCTGAGCCTGGATCAACAGCTGGAAACAGTCGGGAAATCGCAGGACGCGTTCGAAGCCATGCTGGGCGTGACGCCCACCGGGTTCCGGGCAGGCCGGGGTTCGTACGCCCGTGGACTGCCCGCCGGCCTGGCGGACGCCGGGTTCACCTGGTCATCCTCATGGCACGGAGACGACCTCCCGCACTTCCACGCAGGACAAGGATGCCGGCTCGTAGAGCTGAGCCGCCATCACGAACTGGACGACTACCCATACTTCGTCTTCAATCTGGATCCCCCCATCCCCAAGGGCAGCCCGCGGATCGCCTCCACCCGGGAGGTGCTGCGGAACTGGATCCTGGAGTTCGAGGCGTACCGGGAAGAGGGCCTCTGTTTCGTCCTCACCGTCCACCCGGAAATCATCGCCACGCCTGGCCGCATAGGTCTCCTGCGGGCATTCATGGACCATGTCTCTGGCCAAGAGGACGTTTGGCAGGCCACCGGTGGGGAAGTGGCGGAATGGTGGAGCAGGCGGAACACGCCGAACCACCCGGATCACCCCGCCGAAGTTTTCCACCGGCTGACCGCCCCGTCCTGAAAAACACCGAAAGCAAGATAGGCACCTATGGAAACCATCCAGGCGACAGCCTCGCAATCGTTCGCCAGCTTCTTCGCCAAGCTCACCCTGACCGATGTCTCCGCGGCCGCCCAACACCGCGTCAAGCTCCACATCCTCGACACCCTGGGAGCGGGCATCGCCGGATCAGCCTCAATCGAGGCGGACGTCAGCAGGGCAGCGCTCGGCCCCGCCCATGGTGAAGCACCCGCGGGCGGTGGTGCACCGCTGTGGGGGACGCCGAAATCCGTCCCGCCCTTGCAGGCCGCCTTCGTCAACGGCGTCGCGGCCCACGCCTTCGAGCTCGACGATTCAGGCGGTTGCGATCACTCCGGTGCGGTAGCCCTGCCAGCCGCTCTGGCCGCCTGCGCCCTTGCAACGGCGCCCGTGTCCGGCGAACGCCTCATGCTCGCGGTCATCGCAGGCTACGAGCTGGGACGCCGGGTGCAGACCGCCCTCGGCGGGTATGACCGCGTCAACAACGCCGGCTGGCACTCCACCGGCGTCTGCGGAACTTTTGCTGCGGCGATGGCCGCAGGAACCATCCTGGAACTGGACCAGCAGCAACTTACCTCCGCGATCGGCCTGGCCGGATCGTTCACGGGCGGAACCTGGGCCTTCATGAGCGACGGGTCGATGTCCAAGCGCCTGCACGTCGGCCGTGCAGCCGAGGCCGGACTTAACTCGGCCGTGCTGGCCCGCGCGGGCTTTACCGGTCCAAGCGACATCTTTTCCGCACCCTGGGGCAGTTTCCTGTCCCTCTATGGCGGAAATGTGGCCGACGAGGCAGCGCTGTTTGCAGGACTGGGTGACACCTGGCTGGTGGAGCGCGCTTCCATCAAGCCCTACGCATCCTGCCGGAGCACACATTCGGCCATCGACGCAGTGCTTCACCTCAAGCAGGAGCAGGGGCTCGACCCCGGGAGCACAGAGCGCATCACGGTCCACACGAGCTCCCTCATTCTGGACATGTGTGGCGGCCGCGACACCTCATCGCTGGTGGCCGCACAGCTAAGCATGCCTTTTGCCCTGGCCACGGCCATGCTGCGGAACGGCGTAGGCCTCAAGGACGTCGCGCTCCAGGGCAGGACGGAACCGGCCATATTGTCGCTGATGGAGCGCATCCATATAGAGGTTGACGCTTCGCAGCACGGAGGCTCTGCAGAGCCGCACCTGGAAATCCTCGCCAACGGCAAGATTTACCGCCGCCAAGCAGTGGCGGCGCGGGGTGCGGTGACCAACCGGCTCTCCGACGGCGAAACCCTGGCCAAGTTCTCCGAACTCGCAGGTACCCGGCTGGGCACAGACAGGGCCGAACTCCTTGCTCACAAGATCATGACGCTGGAAGCCTGCCCCGACATCCGGCAAATCCACAGCCTCGTCCTGACCAGCGAGGAGCCACTGCCGATACGTTGAGCCGTCAGGACGAGGAGGCGGTGTTCGCCGAGCCCGCCTCCTGTGCAGCCGTCTGCGCGTACGACGCCGAGACCCGCCGATAGACCGGGGTCAGGAAGGCCAGCAGTGCGGCCGCGATCATGATGACCCCCGCGATCAGGAACACCAGGGCGATGCCGCGGGAGGTCCCCTCGCCCAGCAGCGGCGCCAGTTGCGCGGAGCCCTCGGGGGACCGCGCGTAGGGGATGATCCAGAACTGGGCAACAGGCGAGATGAGGAACGCGGTAATCGGCGCTGCCGCGGACTCGAACGCCATGGCGAAGCCGAACACCCGGCCCTGCCGATGCAGCGGCACCACCTGTTGGATGACCGTCTGCTCGGCGGCCTCCACGAAAGGCACTAGGACCAGGTAGAGCCAGATGCCGGCGATGTACAGCCAGGCCCATTCCCGCAGCGTGAACACTGCCCCGAGGACCCCCATCACGATCACCGCAAGGAGCATTGTGCGCAGCGGGTTGGACCCGAGTCCGAACTTGCCAATCAGCGCACCGCCCACGACGAACCCGGTGGCGCCGAGTGCGAAGTAGGTCCCCCACAGCTCCACGGGGAACATCTCCAGGCCGTAGGGATCCATCAGCGCCATGTAGACGCCACCGATGAAGTTGTTGAATGTAGAGAACAGGATCAGCGCGAAGAGTCCGGAAATGGCCAGTACGGCGGCTAGGGAGCCGCGCAGGTCGAATCCGCCGTGCGCGTCGGTGGCGGCTGCGCGCACCTCCTCGGGCATGCGCAGCGTGAGCAGGTGCGCGAATGCCAGTGCCGTGAGCACCAATGCGACGACGATCGTCCAGCCCATGCCCAGCAGCCCGACTGACAGCCCGGAGAGCACCGAGGTGACGATGAACATCAGACCCTGCACCATGCCCACCAGCCCGTTGGCGTTGGCCCGCCGATCCGGCTCAATGAGGATGGTGACTGTGGTGGAGAGGGCGATGTTGCGCATGTTCTCCACTACGGCGCCGATCAGGATGATCAAGGTGAAGACCCAGAACCACGGCTGTGTCAGGTCCAGCAGCGAGGCGGCGGGTGTCAGCAGGAACATGACCCCGGACAGCACGAACATCACCAGGGTGAAGCCGGCGGCGAAGCGCATCACCGCCAGCTTGCGGTAGCGGTCCACGAAAGTGCCGAAGCTGATGCTGGAAAGGGCGATCAACAGCATGTAGGCGCCGCCGACTACCCCGGTGGCGATCACGTTGCGCGTCCCCAGGTACACCCAGAACGTCAGGGCGAACCACAGGTAGCTGGTGGTGATGTTGGCGAGGGCGGTGTTCACCAGGATTCCGGCGAAGGTGCGGGACCGCTGTGCCGGACTGCGCAAGGACGTGTCGACGGCGCCGGGATCGGCCAGGTGCGGGGCGTCGCTGTCCTTGACCGGCGCGAAAGCAACGGACACGTCCTCGGGGAGGCCCGCACCGCCGTCGGGAGCCAAAGCGGCTCCGGGTGGGGCCGGTTCCTGCTCGGTCATGCGTCCCAGTGTACTGACAACCAACGGGCGCGGACACCGTCATTGCAGTGTCCGCGGCGCCGGCGTCGGCTGTGGTCGCTGACCCCTACTACAGCGTGGGAAGGGGTAGCGGCCCCTCGTACGTGTACTACACCACCTTTGCCGGTCAGTCGACGCCTGTGTATCAGAACAGCATGCCGAGCTTCCCGTCGAACCGTCAGTTTGCGGGGTTGCGGAACTCCTGGGGGTCAAACCGCTTTATCGTGACTGAATATCACGGCGTCGCAGGAGGGGTTGCGTACTGCGCCCGCCCCGGCCAGATCATTTGGCATGACAGCGGGACATCGAAATCCTGGGTGGCCTCCCATCCCTACCTTCACTCCTGCACCCCGGGCCAGAGCTTCCGCGTTTCCTAGCAGCTCGGCCGTTACGCAATAAAAGTGAGTCCGCACCATCAACACAGGGTGCGGACTCATTTTTGCTCTTCCGAGGGTCGCAGGGACGCAAGGTTTCGGCATGTTTTCCGCATGAAAGCCCCGGCCGGGCCCTGTGCGGCTATGTTTGGGGGTATCCGTCGCCGGAGCTGGCGGGCTGGCTGGGGGCTATTGGGGGCGCTATGGATTATCACCGGATTTTTGCGGGCACGCATACGGGTGATGCAGGTGGGCTGGCCACGGGCGGGGCACGTGCAGCGAGGAGGCGGAGTTTCCGGTCGGTGGGTTTGCCGTTCCTGGTCCGGTGGGTACTCGCGGTGTCCTCGGCGGTACTGCTCGCCGGCCTCGTGGAGTTCGGCGTGGCGCAGCAGCAGATCGTTGATCGCGGGCTCCAGGACTCCTTGCGGAACTATGGGGCCCTGTCGGAGCAACTCGAAGAAGCCCTGGCGGCGAATTCTGACCCGGCGATTCGGGATGCGGCGATTGCTGCCGAACTGGACCACATCAAACACGGTTACGGCACTGTGTATGCGGGTTTGTTCGCCGCGGACGGTCGACTGTTTGCGGAGGCGGGGAAGGAACCCGGCCGGACCAGGGCCGATCCGGAGCGGCTCGCCGAGGTGGCGTCCACCGGCACGGCGGCTGTCGAGACCGAAGAACTCGCGGACCACGACGCATCCGTCGATGCATACGAGTTCTTCATTCCGGTGTCGGCACCGGGCGCGACGCTGATCCTGAACATCGACCAGCACCCTGACATCATCTCGGAGCTGGTCGCCGACCAGCGGCAGCGTGGCCTGCTGGGACTGCTCGTTGCGGTACTCTGTGCCATCCCGCTGTCCTACATGCTGGGTGGCCGGACGCTGCATCTCCGTCAGCTGCGGGCGCAGCGGGAGGCTGACGAGGACGCGCTGACCGGGCTGGCCAGCCGGCGCCCTTTCCGGCCGGCTTTGGAATCGGCCCTGACGCGCGGGGCAGCCA
Organism: Pseudarthrobacter sp. MM222; assembly: GCF_947090775.1. Lineage (NCBI taxonomy): Bacteria > Bacillati > Actinomycetota > Actinomycetes > Micrococcales > Micrococcaceae > Pseudarthrobacter > Pseudarthrobacter sp. MM222. The sequence goes on along the minus strand of NZ_OX352321.1, from coordinate 3,769,393 downwards.
CGCCCGTGACGCTGGCTCTGCTCGATCTGGACAACTTCAAGCGGATCAACGACCGTCTCGGCCACAGTTACGGCGACCGCGTCCTCACTGGTTTCGCGGACTCCTTTGCGGAACTGCGCGCCTCGGACACTGCGTTCCGGCTGGGCGGGGATGAGTTCGCCGTCATACTGCCCGGTCTCGATGAGTACGGGGCAGCCGAGGCCCTGGAGCGGGTCCGGACCGCCTTGCTCGGCAGGTTCACCGGCGTGACCTTCAGCGCTGGCATCGCTTCGAGCACCGTGGCGGATCCTGCGGCGCTGCAGGAACTCTGGGAGCGCGCCGACGCTGCCCTCTATGAGGCCAAGCGGCGGGGACGCCGCCAAAGCGTCACCTTCGGGTCCATGGCGGCGGGACACACCGTCAGTGCCGAGAAGATCGAGGCCCTGACGGCGCTTGTTGCCGACAACAGCCCCATCACGGTGGCGTTCCAGCCGATCTGGGACCTGCGCCGCGGTGTCGTGCTGGCCCACGAGGCGCTGCTGCGGTTGCCGACAGATTCCCCAATCTCGGGACCCCAAGAGGCTTTCGAGCTCGCCGAACGCCTCGGTCTGGCAGCAGCGCTGGACGCCCGGGCACGGCGGGAGGTCCTCACAGCAGTGAAGGCCCGGCGGTGGGACGGTCTGCTATTCATGAACATCCATCCGGACGCTCTGACCCACCTTGACATCGACGCTCTCACCGCCGAGCTGGCCGCCGCCGGTCTGGAACCCGAAGACGTCGTTCTGGAGGTGACCGAACAGGCTGGCCTGGACCACGCCGAACCGATCCGCACTCTCACCCGGGCACACGAGCGGGGCTTCCGGCTGGCCCTTGACGACATGGGCAGGAGCAACGCCGGGCTGCGCGCGCTGACCCTTGTCCGGTTCGACATCATCAAGATCGACGGGGAGGTCATCGCCCGGCTCGGCAAAGACCCCCTCATCGGCGGCCACCGTGGCTGCGGCCATGACCTTTGTCGGGCAGAGCGGGGGGTGGGTTGTCGCCGAAGGCATCGAGGAACACCAGATGCTCTCAACCCTGCTGCAGCCCGGACACAGCGGCACCGCACGGCAGCCCGTACTGGCCGGACAGGGCTATCTGCTGGGCCGGCCGGCGCCGCAGCCGGTCGGACTCAACACCCACCTCCCCGTCCTGGATGAGCACCCGTCCCGAAGCGGGGCAGACGACCTGGACGCCGAGAGTGCCATCCACGGGACTCCCTGACCCGAGAGACTCGCGGATGATGACCCCGCGGCACTCTCTCGACCAGCGAAAGCCCCGAGTTCATCGGCCGCGTGATCAACGCGCTGTTCCACGATCTGGACCTGATGGCGCGGACCGGACAGGTGCTTGTCGCAGCCGCGGTCGCGAAGGAATTCGGTGTACTGGACATAGACGGAAGCTCGCCGCCGGCGCTGACACTGGAGAACATCTAGGACGCTCGATTGTTTGCACGCCTCATGAGCCACTCCCCGCCAACTCTGCCGGAGGGCGACCCGAAACCGGGACCGCCGACCATTGTCAGTTTCGCCGACCGTTGTCAGTTTCCGGGGAGAGGCCTACACTCAGCCCACAACCCCTCTCGGGGAAATCTCCGGAACCCTTCACTCATCCGATGTACTGGGCGTGCGGATAGGTTCGCGTTCTGGGCCAGAGCAGAGCAGGAGCCAGCCATGACCAAGTATTTTTTCCAGGCGAACTATGTGGGCGAGGGGATGAAGGGCCTCCTGCAGGAGGGTGGGTCCAAGCGCCGGGACGCAGTCGTCAAGGCCTTGGAGTCCGTCGGGGGATCACTGGAATGCATCTACTACGCGTTCGGCGAGACGGACGTCCTGGGAGTCTTTGACATCCCCGATCAGCCCAGCGCTGTCGCCCTTTCCCTGATGATCAATTCCAGCGGCGCCGTAGATCTGCGCCTCACACCGCTCATGACGCCGGAAGATATCGACGCCGCGGTGGGCAAGGCACCTTCCTACCGGGCGCCCGGCCAGTAACGGGGCCCACCAACACCGCCAGGCGGCGGGGCGCGGGCCCTTCTAGTAAACAGACCCCTCCAGCAGTTCCGAGAGCCGGGCGGCGGCCCGCCGGAGTTCGGGAACTCCGGCTTTCAGGCCGGCCTCGGTGGCCGTCTCGACGGGACTGGTCAGGGCAAGGGATTCGCTGGGACGGCCGACCCTGTTCGGCACGGCGACGGCGACCGAGAGGACCCCAGTGGCCCGCTCATCTGCTGAATAGGCGTAGTCGACTCCCGGCTCGGGCAGGCGCGCGCGCAGCCCGTCGGCCGTAAACGTACCTTCTTCGTGCCCGGCCGCAACCGCTGCCGCCGCTACCTGCTGGAGTTCTGCCTCCGAAACCGTTGCCAGCAGGATTTTCCCGGCCGCCCCGACTGTGAGGGGAAGGCGCTTTCCCAGAGGCAGGTCGTAGCGGAGGGGCGATTCGCCGTCGACGCGCGCCACCAGGATTCTTTCAAAGCCAAGCCGTGTGTACAGGGACGCGGTGAGTCCCGTCTGGGAAGCCACCTGTTGCAGGATGGGGCGCGCGGCAACGACGAGGGGATCGTTCTCCAAGTAGCTCCGCGCTGCCGGCAGGACCGCGGGCCCGATCCGGTAGGACTTGTCCGTCTGGCTGACCATGCCGAAATCCTGAAGGACCCGCAAGATCCGGAGTGTGGTCGGCAGGCTCATGCCACACGTCCTGGCCAGATCACTGAGGCGCTGAGGCCGGTCCGCGCGCTGCAGTTCGGCAAAGACCTCCATTGCCCTGGACAACGAGCGCATGTTCCCGGTCTTTGGGCCATCCTCGGCAGAGCTGGCTGAGTGCGTGGAAGTCACCGTCATTTTTCCATTCTATGTAAGTTCCTTGCGCTTGACAGGCTTTGTGTCTCCTGTCACTATTTCTTCAGACGCAATGTTCTTTCATTCTATGAAATGAACATCCACGGAACGTAAGAAGGAAACGATGACAACGGAGTCACTACTGACTAAACCCGAGCGCGCTGCCCGCGTCGCTCCGTCTGTACTGGTGGGCATTGGCGCGTTCGTTGCGGTGGGCGTTTACGTCCTTGTGAGTTCGACCGGACTTGGACTATGGACGTCGCTGGGCCCCGGGCCCGGACTTTTTCCCTTCGCCATGGGCTGCGTGCTCGCCTCGATGTCCATCGTCTGGCTGCTCCAGGAAATGCGGCACCCCAGCGAGACCACCGAAGGCGCCGACCGCGGTCTGGTCCTCGCCGTGGTCGTCAGCCTCGCCATTCTCGCCGCGGTCATGGACCTCCTCGGCTTTCAGCTGAGCATGTTCCTGTTCCTCATGTACCACCTGAAAGTGCGCGGCCGAAGGACCTGGATTTCCTCGCTGATCACCGCGCTCGCCGGAAGCATCGGCGCCTTCTACGCCTTCAACTACGGCCTGAACGTGGCGCTGCCCGTCTCGGCTCTCCCTCCGCTGAACCTGATCGGACTCTAGACGTGGACACACTCAACGAACTGCTGGGCGGCTTTGCCGCCGCCATGACGTGGCAAAACCTGATCTTTGCCTTTTGCGGCTGCCTGCTGGGAACAATCATCGGCGTACTGCCAGGCATTGGACCTGTCGCAGGCGTGGCTCTGCTCATCCCACTTACGCTCAACCTCGATGCCACGGGCTCCATCATCATGCTCTGTGCCATCTTTTACGGCACCCAATACGGCGGCACGATCACGAGCGTCCTGCTCAACACGCCGGGGGAAGCGGCCTCGGCCATCACCACCATCGACGGCTACGCCATGACCAAGATGGGCAAGGCCGGGGCCGCGCTGACCATTGCCGCCGTCGGATCCTTCGTTGGCGGAACCATTGCGACCCTCGGACTGGTTGCGGCCGCCAAACCACTTGGCGAACTGGGCCTGCTTATCGGACCTCCAGAATTCTTCGCCCTGATGGTCGTCGGCATCTCCCTGCTTGTGGCCCTCGCCGGCAAGTCAATGGTCAAAGCCCTGATCTCCGGGGCCCTCGGGCTGCTGATCTCCATGGTTGGCATCGACCCGGTCGCCGGAGCCCCGCGCTTCACCTTCGGAATGGACCGACTCCTGGACGGCGTCAGTTTCGTGGCCGTCATCGTCGGCGTCTTCGGGCTTTCGGAAATCCTTTCCTACCGCAAAGACTCGCACACCCCCGTTGTGCACGCACCGGGTCTCCGGTCCCTCCTTCCGTCGCGGATGGACTTGCGCCGCAGCGCCCCCGCCATGGCCCGCGGCACCGGCATCGGCTTCGGCCTGGGCCTGATCCCGGGAATGACCGGCTCCGTCGCCTCCCTGCTCTCCTACGGTGCGGAAAAGAAGTTCTCCCGCCACCGCCACGAACTCGGCAAGGGTGCCGTTGAAGGTGTCGCCGGCCCCGAAACAGCCAACAACGCTCACGCCAACGCCGCACTGATCCCGTTGTTCACCTTGGGCATCCCCGCCTCCCCGACCATCGCCGTGCTGATGGGAGCCTTCCTCCAGCAGGGGCTGACCCCCGGACCGGCCCTCTTTACCGACCACTCCGACATCGCCTGGGCAATCATCGCAAGCCTGTTCATCGGCAACCTGTTGTTGCTGCTCCTGAACGTTCCGCTGGTCGGTCTCTGGACGTCCATCCTCCGCGTACCGTCATCGATTCTGACCGCACTGATCCTGCTCTTTATGGTTATCGGCGCCTACACGATCAATTTCAGCGTCTTCGACGTTTTCGTGATGATCGGCTTCGGGCTCCTAGGCCTCGCCCTGCGGCACCTGGATATCCCGCTCGCCCCGATGGTGCTCACTCTCGTGCTCGGACCGTTGATGGAACGCTCGCTGCGTGAATCCCTGGAAATCTCCCAAGGCGACTTCGGCATCTTCGTCAACCGCCCCATTTCCATGGTTCTGATCGGTCTGGGTGTCCTGATCATCTGCAGTCCACTGCTCAAGCTCCGCAAGCCCAGAGCACTCATGGAAGACCCCGAAACCTAAACCAACCACCTATCCCCGACCGACCAACAGTTTCACCCTTCAAAGGAGAAGAACCTTGACCCGCACACGCATCGCCGCAGCCTTCGCCGCAGCAACCCTCATCGCCCTCACCGGTTGCGGCGCCAACGCCGGCACCGCCAACACAGCCGGGGACGACTTCCCGAAAAAAGGCAAGTCCATCGACATTGTCGTAGCTTTCTCCTCCGGCGGGGCCGTGGACACCGCAGCGCGGCTGGTCCAGCCGATCCTGGAGAAAGAACTCGGCACCAACGTCGAGGTCATCAACAAGCCCGGCGCCGGCGGACAGATCGGCTACACGCAGCTGACCAGCGCCAAGCCCGACGGCTACACCATCGGCGCCACCGGCTCGCCGTCAGTGGTCGTTTCGCCGCTGGATCCCAGCCGCGGCGCCAAATACACCCGCAGCAGCTTCCAGCCCCTCGGCCGGCAGGTCATCGACCCTGCCGTGATCGCCGTGCAGCCCGACAGCCCGTACAAGACACTCAAAGACCTCCTCGACGCCGCCAAGGCCGCTCCGAAGTCCATGACCGCCAGCACCACCGGGCTGCAGACCGGAGAACACTTCGCATTGGCCCAGATCCAGGAAACTACCGGCGCCGAGTTCGCGCCGGTGCACTTCTCCGAGGGCGCTTCCCAAGCCACCACAGCATTTCTCGGAAAGCACGTCGACATCCTCGTCGCCAACGTCAGCGACGTGAACGACCTGACGAAACAGGGCAAGGCCCGCGTCCTAGGAATCATGACTGCGGAACGTTCGCCGGCACTTCCGGACGTTCCCACCTTTAAGGAATCAGGCTACGAGGTGGAAGCCGGAACCGCCCGCGGCTACTCCGCACCGGCCGGTCTCCCCGAAGCCGTCGCCAAGAAGCTCGAAGCGGCCCTCCAGAAGGCCGTCGAGGACCCGGCCGTCGTCCAAAAAATGAAGGACCTCGGCCTGCAGACCAGCTACCTCTCCGGCAAAGACTACGAACAGTTCTGGGCCGGGCAGGAAGAGGACTTCAAAAAGGTCCTCCCACTGGTCCAGAAAAAAGACTGACCCTCCTCCCGCCAGACACTACGGAAGAATCCACCATGACAACTCCCGTCCTTGAGGACATTGACGCAGACTTCCCCCGCCCTGACCGGGATGTGATCGAACGCCTCGCCAAACTGCCCGCCGCCAACATCGGCGACGCCATGGACCGGCTCGGAGTCGCCGACTCAGCCATCCAGGCGATCTGGCCCGGCGCCCGGCTCGCCGGGCCCGCCTTCACCGTCTGGACCCGTCCCGGAGACAACCAGGGCATCCACCGCGCACTGCAGCTCGCGCGCCCGGGAGACATCATTGTGGTCTGCGGCGGCGGGGACGAATCCCGTGCACTGCTGGGTGAACTCATCGGGGAGCGGGCCATCAATCTGGGCCTGGCCGGGTTCGCACTGGACGGGGCAGCCCGCGACGCCGAAGCCCTCGGCGAGATTGGCATGCCCGTCTTCGCCCGCGCCATCACCCCCGCGGGACCCTACAAGAACGGGCCCTCCCGTCTGGGAACGCCCATCTCCTTCGGCGGCGTCCCAGTCCTGCCCGGTGACGTCATCATCGGTGACTCTGACGGCGTCGTCGTCATCCCCCGGGAGCAGGCCGCGAACGTGGCCGAAGCCGCCGAAGCGGTCTATGCCGACGAAACCGACCGCCGTGCAGCCATCATCGCTGACCGTCCCTAATCAGAAAGACACAAACCATGACAGCGTGCACCGTCATCGGCCTCGGCGAAGCAGGGGCCACCTACGCGGCGGCCCTCGTCGCCGCAGGCCACAGCGTCACAGGATTTGATCCCGTCGCCCCCTCCACCCCGGCAGGCGTCAACCGGGCGGCAACCGCGGCCGAAGCCTGCCTCGGCGCGGATGTGGTTCTGGTCCTCACCGGAGCGGCCGCCGCGCGGGGCGTCGCCCGGGAATGCCTGCCGGTACTGCCGCCAGGCAGCTGCTACGCCGACTTCACCTCCTCCTCACCGCACGTCATGCAGGAACTGGGACGGCTGTCCGGCTCAGCGCTCTTCGCCGACGTCGCAATTCTTGGACCCGTCCCCACCCAGGGAGCGAAGACCCCGCTGATGGTCAGCGGCCCGGGCGCCCAGGCCATCGCCTGCCTGCTGTCCCCGCTGGGCGCCGAGGTAGAAATCGCCGACGGGGAACCCGGGGCAGCCATGGCCCACAAACTCCTCCGCAGCGTCCTGATGAAAGGCATGGCCTCCGTGGTAGTCGAAGCCGTCACGGCCGGACGCGCCGCCGGACTGGAGGACTGGATCCGGGCCCAGATAGCCCGTCAGCTCGCCGGCGACGGCCAGGCCGTCATCGACAGGTTCCTCACCGGGACGGCCAAGCACGCCCTGCGCCGCTCCAAGGAGATGCAGGATACCGCCAGCTACCTGTCGGCGGACCTGGGAGTCCCCGCGGAAATGACCACTGCCTCAGCCGCAGCCCTTACGCGCATCGCCGCGGAAGCCGACCAGACGGCACCGGCCTTGCGCTGATCCCGGCATCAGGCAGAATCAGGAACAGGTAATAACGGTGAACCTTCCACCGGCAACGAAATCCCCGTCAGGAGCGGCAGCATGATCGGCATCTGGGCCCTTGGAGCCTACCTCGCCACCATTCTGCTCTGGACAACACTGATCAAGCGCAGCGTCGGGGAGGCCATGATCCTTGGCTTCCTTATGGTGCTTCCGTTCACCGGTGCCGCCGCTGTACAGACCGGATGGGCCGCGCTGTATTCCGCAGTAACGGACGAAATCGTGTACGCCACCATGGCCTTCGTCTTCATGGGATACCTGCTGGACAAAACCGGGGTGCTGGACAGGCTCATCGACCTGCTGAATTCCCTGATCGGTGGCGTCAGGGGCGGACCCGCCTGGGTCTCGACCCTGGCGTCCGCCGGCCTCGGCGGGGTTGTCCACAACCAGGCCGCCATCGCCGCGACCGTGGGCTCCGTAACCATCCCGTGGATGGAGAAATCCCGGCTCGACAAGCCCTCGGCGGCGACGCTCGTGGCGGGAAACGCTGGAATGGGCATCACGTTTCCGTTCAGCGCCTCGATGTTCGTCCTCGTCGGTTCCGCCACGGTGGGGCCGCTGTTAGAGGTCAACGAGCTCTTCCTGCCGCTGCTCATCGGGGGACTGTGGTGCTTTTTGCACCGGCTGATCGTCACCTGGCTGCTGATCCGCAAGAGCGGGATGGCGCCCCTGGATGCCGCGCACCGGCTGCCCGTCCGGGCGGCGTTCGGCCGCGGCTGGGCGACATTGCTGCTGTTCGTCGTGGTGGCCATCCCGCTGATCATCACTTCCGGTGCCGTAGCCACGGCACTGTCGGACTGGACCGGCGGGGACATCACCAAGTCCGTCAGCGTCATCGTCTGGATCCCGGTGGTCCTCATCATCACGGGGGCCCTCCTGGGCAGGAAACGGCTCCCGGACAGCGGGCGTGCCTGGTGGGGGCTGCTGCAGGAATCCGCTCCGAGGTTCGGCGTCGTCGGCGTCACCGTGGTATTTGCCTTCGCGGGGGCCAACTCACTCGCCGCCACCGGCCTCCCGAAACAGATGACAGAGTTGCTCAACCAGATGAACCTTCCCCTCTGGCTGTTGGCCATCCTGATCGGGCTGATCGTCATCGCCGTCGCTGCGCCGCTCTCAGCGACGGCCACGATGGCCGCCGTCGGAACCGTCGGCGTCGCCACGCTCGTTGCCGCCGGCGTCCCAGCGACCACCGCCGCCGTCGCCGTGCTGGTCTTCTCCTCCTGCGAAGCCGCCGTCCCGCCCGGAGGCGCACCGCTCTATGTCGCCTGCGGCATCGCGGACGTGGACCCCATCAAAACCTTCGCCCGCCTGCTCACCCATTACGCCCTGCCGCTGCTGGGCATCGGCGTGCTGATCATCGTCGGCGTCCTGCCCATCTAAAGGAACCAACCCATGCAGCAGATCAAACGAGCCATCGAGGTCATTTTCGTCCTGACCCTCGCAGCCCTCCTCCTGGGCGGGGTGATGTTCGTGACCGGCCAGGCCATCGCCCTGATCGCAGGCCAAGGCGAATGGCTGAATTTCTTTGACCAATCGGTCAAGACCCCGATGTGCTTTGCCGCGTCGGTGTGCGCGATCGCCGGATTCCTCCTGAGCTACAAGCATCCCCAGAAACAGGGCCAGGCCGCCCAGGAAGCGACCACGCGATGACAGAAAGCACGGACACAGCGACCTACCCCACCTTCGAGCGGCTTCTGGAACGGGAGGGCGGGCTCGCCGGGACCTCCTGGGGCCTGTTTCCGGAACCCGACCGCGGAACACCTTCCTTCATCGCCCAGGACGCCATCCTGAGGGCCAAAAACTGCATCAGGAGCGGCGCCGTCTTTGGTTTGGACTACCCGGCCGATGCCTTCGATCCCGGAATGTCGATCAGACGCACGGCCCCACGCCACACCATCTACTCCTCACACCCGGCCCACCGGGATGATTACGTGGACGGATACTACCTCCAGGGCTCCACCCAGATCGACGGGCTCAGGCACCGCCGGGCGGACGACGTCGGCTTCTACAACGGCACCCCCGATGCCCGGATCACGGAAGGCACACCGGACCTGGGCATCCAGGAATGGGCAGAAAAGCCCATCGTCAGCAGGGGAGTGCTGGTGGACCTCCACGGGTACCGCGCCGGCCAGGGCAATCCCGTAGACCACGCAAACGGGGAACCGCTCAGCCTCGCCCTGATCCAGGAAGCCATGGAGGCACAGTCCCTCAGCATCCGCCCGGGGGATGTCCTCATGCTCCACACCGGCTGGTGCGAGTGGTTCCTGGCCCTATCGTTGGAGAAAAAACAGCGGGCCAGAGATGGCCGGCGGGCCTCTGGCGTTGCCCAGTCACAGGAATTCGTCGCCTGGGCCTGGGACCACCAACTCGCACTCGTCGCAGCCGACAATTTCGCCTTCGAATGCCTGCCCCCTGTGCCCGACAGTCCGTTCCTTCACTCTGCCCCGAACGACCGCGGCATGATGCACCAGCAACTCCTCGCGAAACTCGGCATGCCCCTGGGCGAACTGTGGCGGCTTGGACCCCTCAGCCGGCACATGCAAACCACCGGCAATTGGGACGCATTCCTCAGCATCAAGCCGCTCAACATCACCGGAGGAACCGGGTCACCGGCCAATGCCACGGCGGTGGTTTGATGCCCGCGGCTCCAGCTGCCTCGCGAAGGAACTACGGTACCGACATCACCGGTGCCAACAACAGGACGACGGCGGGGACTTCCCGCCGTCGTCCGCAAAAACCGTGTGCTGTAGCGCTTAGGCCGTGGCCGCGGCGAGCTGGGGTGCAGCCGAGTCCGCGTGGCGGCTCTCCCCAAGTTGTGGGAGTCGCAACGACCGTTGTCTCCGATAGCCCATAGGACAAGTCCACGTCGCCAGCGTCCTGGGTTACTCTCCGATTTCCCGTTCCTTGACGGCCGCGCCCGTTGTGATTCCGCTCAGGGTGTCAAAGTAATCCAGCGTCTTGGGACTGACGTGGCGCACGGCCGCCAGGGCCTCCCGGAGAACGGCCCGCTGGGCCTGATCGCCAAGTTGGTCGCGGAGGTCACCCACTGTTTCGATGCCCTGGCTTTCGAAAACACGCGTGATGTCCTCTACCTGGGCAAGGCGGCCAGGCGACGGCCAGCTGATAACTTCAGAGAGTTCCCCGGTATCGAGGCGCCGCCGGAATCCGCTGGTGATGTCGGCATCCGGCCATGCCTCTAGCAGGGCGACAATGCGCGGCCGGACGGTTGCGTGGTAATTTTGCCGGCGCTGCAACGTCGCGTCGACAATGATGGCCCCGATATGGCCCCACTCGCGGCTGAGCTCGGCGGCGGGCTCCGTGCCGGGTGCGTTCGCCGGAAGGTTGTTGGCAGCATCGTTATCGGTAGTCATTCGTCAATACTTCCACGTGCGCGTGTGGCTGCGCCTACCGATCCGGCGGCCGCGGACGGTTTGCACGGTCAGCTTAGCTGGCGGTGCTCCGCCAGGACGTCCCGGGCGGTCATCCATTCCCGGCTGCCGTACCGGTCGTTGTTTGTGTAACGCAGATTCGCGTCTCCGCTGAACATGCTCGCGAAGTACTGCATGCCCTGCCACGGCGGGAACGGCTCGTTAGAGGCCGGCGCGAGGGCCCTGACGGCCCGACTCATAGTAGTCAGGGAACCAACGCTGCCCGCATAGAGGAGCCGGAATTGTGTGCCGGTCAGTTCGGTCATGGTGGCTGCCAGGGTCCTTGCCGTGACCTGGTCCCCGGCGATCTGGAGGACACGTGGCGCCCGCTCGTCGAGGGCGGCGGCGGCGGTGTAGGTGGCCGTGTCGTCTTTGGTGGTGAAGTCGAGCACCTGGTCGGGGTCGGACCAGTAGAGCACACGGCGCCGGGAGAACAGGATCATTGGCGCCTGCCCGGAGAGCATGTCGGTGAAGGCGCCGTTAAGGATCGACGTGGCCCGGATTTCGGTTGCGTCCAGTTCCTGTGCGAAGTCTCTCCGGAGCTGCAAGTTCCGGTTGCTCCGAGGCCGGATACCTCGGTAATCGACGGAAAAATCGGACGGGATGAAACGGGGAACGCCCACCGCGGCTGCCGCCGCCAACAAGCGCGACTGAGCACCGATGATTGCGCTGCCGACGCCGTTGATCGCGGAGACCACGCAATCAACACCGGTGCACGCCCTTCGAAGACCGTCCGCGTCGTCGTAATCAGCCTGGATCACCTCGGCACCCTGGGCGCGTAGCTGCGCAATCTGAGTTATGCCGGTCTTTTGGCGTGTCAAGACCCGGACGGTGGCACCCAGGGCGACCAGGTTCCGCAGAATCCGCCCGCCGAGATCGCCGGTGGCACCAGCAAGAAGGACGGTGCCCGGGGTGGGGGTCGTAGCGGTCATGGTTCACACCTCAAAGAGTGATCTGGGGGGAATGGCGATGGTCGTTTAGACACTACCAACGGCAGGGCAGACGCGATTCCGGGTTTGACCCACGGACGCCCCGATGGCCCAGCCGTCCCCTGTGGCCGCGATGAAGCCCGCGGGGCCGACGGCGGTTGGGGGGGAGGAACCCCGGTCTCAGAGGGCTCTCGCCGCCGCCGGCCCTGCCCAGTGTCGCCGGAGGACCTTATGAAAATGCTTGAAAGTACTTGGCGCCATCGCGCTCGAGCCATACCCGGTCTCCGGAGACTTTCAGAAGTGCCTGTCCGTCGCCTGGGCCCGGGGCTAAACTGCCGTGTGACCTTCGCCCACGGCTACGCGGACAACCACGGCCTTCGCATGTATTTCGAGGTCCACGGCGATGCGGTGCCAGGGAAGCCGCCGCTGCTTCTCATCCCTGGCGGCGGTTCCACCATCGGCACCAACTTCGGGGAGCTCAGCCCGCTGCTGGCTGAACAGCGCCAGGTGATTGCTGTTGAGGAGGAGGGCCACGGCCGCACCCGGCCGACCAGCCGCCCCCTGACCGCCGAGAACTCCGCCGGCGACATCCTCGCTGTCCTGGACCAGATCCACGCCGAGACCGTGGACGTGCTGGGCTTCAGCGCCGGCGGTCACACCGCGATCGCGCTGGCACTCGGGCATCCCGCCAGGGTCCGGCGCCTCATCGTCGCGTCCACCTTTGCGAGCCGCGATGCGGTACCGGACGAGTTCTGGGACGGCATGGCAAAGGCCACCCTCGATGACATGCCTGACATCTACAAGGACGCCGACCGACGGCTCAACCCGGAACCGGGCCACCTGGAGCGGCTCTTCGAGCTGGACCGCCGGCGCATCCTGGATTTCGCCGGATGGCCCGACGAGGAGCTGGGCACCATCACGGCCCCCACGCTGGTGGTGAGCGCCGACCGTGACGTTGTCAGCGCCGAATATGCTGCGCGGCTGGCCCGCGCCATCCCGGGCGCCCGGTTGCTGGTCGTTCCCGGCGGCCACGGCGACTACCTCGGCGAGCAGGCGGCCAGCGGCGGGGACCTGCGGACGCTGCATGTCACCCTCCCGTTCCTGCTGCGGTTCCTCGACGGGTAGCCGACCCGGCGCAGGGCGTTAGCCGTTCCTTACCCGTTGATCACCTGGGGCACGCCGAGGGCTTTGAGGCCTTCGACGCCGAATTCGAGGCCGTAGCCGGACTGCTTGGCGCCGCCGAAGGGGATGCGGGGATCCACTGCGCCGTGCTTGTTGATCCAGACGGTGCCGGCCTCGATCCTGGCCGCGACTGCGCGGGCTGCCGGAAGATCCGAGGACCAGACGGAGGCGCCGAGCCCGACCTCGAGGGCGTTGGCCTTGGCGATGGCGTCGTCCACGCTGCTGTAGCGGATGATCGGCAGGGCCGGGCCGAACTGCTCCTCGGCGACGAGGGGGTTGTCGTTGTCGATGTCCGCAACGAGCGTGGTGGGGTAGAAGTAGCCGGGCTGGTCAGTGTCCGGGTTTCCGCCGAGCAGGATCCGGGCGCCGCTGCGGCGGGCGGCGTCCACGAGGTTGGCCACGACGTCGTATTGCTGCTTGTTCTGCAGCGGGCCCAGGACGTTATTTTCGTCGAGTCCATTGCCCATCGGCATGGCGGCGGCGACGGCGGTGAGCTCGGTGCAGACGGCGTCGTAGATATCCTCGTGGACGTAGAGGCGTTTCAGGGCTGCGCAGGTCTGGCCGGTGTTCAGGAAGGCACCCCAGAAGAGGTCTTCGGCGATGGCTTTGGGGTCGGCGTCGGGCAGGACGATACCTGCGTCGTTGCCGCCCAATTCCAGGGTCAGCCGTTTGACGGTGTCCGCCGAGGATTTGATGATGGCCCTGCCAGCGGCAGTGGAGCCGGTGAACATGATCTTGCCGATGGCGGGGTGCTCGGTCAGCCGGGAGCCGACCTCCCGGCCGCAGGACACCGCGGCGAGGATGCCTTCGGGCAGCTCTTCGTTCAGTACCTTGACCAGGGCGAGGACGCTCAGCGGGGTGTTCCCGGAGGGCTTGACCACCACGGCGTTGCCCATCCGCAGCGCCGGGGCCAGCTGCCAGATGGCGATCATCATGGGCCAGTTCCAGGGCCCGATCGCGCCGACGACGCCGATGGGCTTGTAGTGCAGTTCGGCGTACGTTGCGCCATCGTCGACGATGGTTTCAGGTTCCAGGGCCAGGGTGGCGGTGGCGCGGAGCCACGCGACGCAGGCGCCCACCTCGAAGCGTGCGTTGGGGCCGTTGAGGGGTTTGCCCTGTTCGCGGGAGAGCAGCCGGGCGAGTTCTTCAGCGGAGCGTTCGACGGCGTCGGCTGCCTTGAGGAGCGCGGCGGACCGGGCCTCGTGGCCCAGGGCCGCCCAGGCCGGCTGGGCAGCCTGGGCGGCAGCGACAACTTCCTCGAGGTAACCGAGAGTGTGAACGGGGGCTTCGCCCACCGCCGCTCCGGTGGCGGGGTCAAGGATGGTCCGGGTCGGGCCGGAGACCGGAGAAATGGACGCCAGAAGCGCATCGTAAGTTTCCATGGTTTACTCCACATCGAGTAGGCAGTGCCCATGGCCGGGTGGCCTAACGGGTTTCTCCCAGTCTGGTTGACGCCCGGCCGGGTATCTTGTCTATTCGCGCAGGACCCTTGTCGTGGGGAGAACGACCGGAGGGCCGGACGCTCGGGAGTGGGCGGTGTCAGCCAGCGTAGGGGTATGCGATGCCGTCCTTAGGAAGAGTCAGTAGCTGGCGGGCGCGTCGCCGTCGGCTGGCTGGATGTACCGGGCGGCGAGTGCCTCGGAGCCGCGGGCCAGCAGGGCGACGTCGGCGCCCACCAGGATGAAATCGGCGCCGTTGCCCAGATAGTGGCGGGCGGTGTCGGGGTTGAAGGCGTTCACCCCGGCCGGTTTTCCGGCGGCCTTGGCTGCCGCCAGGCAGTGCACGACGGCGGCCCGCACCTCGGGGTGCTCCTGCTGCCCCAGCAGCCCCATCGAGGCGGCGAGGTCGGAGGGACCCAGGAAAATGGCGTCCACGCCGTCCACCTTCAGGATGTCTTCCACGGCCTCCACGGCCGCCGTGGATTCAATCTGCACGGTGACACTGATCGTGTCCCCGGCCCGGGCCAGGTAATCCGGGATGCGGTTCCAGCGGGCGGCCCGCGCCAATGCCGAGCCCACGCCTCGAACGCCCTGGGGCGGGTAGCGGGTGGCGGCCACCGCGGCTTCGGCCTCCGCCACGGAGTGGACCATGGGAACCAGCAGGTTCTGCACGCCCAGGTCCAGGTACTGCTTGATGACCACGGTGTCGTTTACGGGCGGCCGCACCAGGGTGTGAACCGGGTAGCCGTGGATTGCCTGGAGCTGCGCGAGGATGGATTCGAGCCCGTTGGGGCTGTGTTCGGCATCCACCAGGAGCCAGTCCAGTCCGGACCCGGCGCAAACTTCCGCCACCAGCGGGCTGCCGGAGCACAGCCACATTCCGGCGAGGGGCCGGCTCCCGGCGGCCAGGGCGTCGCGGAAGGTGTCTCCTATTCGAAGCGGCATGTGACACTCCCCAGCGGTCCGTAGTCGGCGTGGACGGTGTCGCCTTTGAAGACCCAGAGCGGGCGGGTGAAGGAGCCGGCCAGGATGATGTCGCCGGCCTTCAGGCTGTCCCCGTGGGCGGCGATCTTGTTGGCCAGCCAGTGCACCCCGGCGGCCGGGTGGTCCAGGACCCCCGCTGCTACCCCGGTCTCCTCCACGGTCTGGTTCTTGTACAGGATGGCGGCGACCCAGCGGAGGTCGACGGCGTCCGGCTTCACCGGCCTGCCGCCCACCACCATGGCACCCATGGCGGCATTGTCCGCGATGGTGTCCACGATGGTCCGGCCCTCCATCTCGATCCGGGAATCGAGGATTTCCAGGGCCGGAACCACGTAATCGGTGGCGTTGAGGACATCGAAGATGGTGCAGCCGGGGCCCTTGAGCCCGTCCTTGAGGACAAACGCCAGCTCCACCTCCACCCGCGGGTGGGTGTACTTGTCCCACTCCACCGAGCAGCCCGTTTCCAGCACCATGTCATCGAAGATGGCGCCGTAGTCCGGTTCCGTGATGCCGGTGGCGGCCTGCATGGCCTTGGACGTGAGGCCGATCTTTCGCCCCACCAAGGTCCGGCCGGCGTCCTCGTTGCGGCGCCGCCAGAGCTGCTGCACCGCGTAGGAGTCCTCTACCGTCATGTCCGGGTAGCGGGCCGTCAGGCGGGGGATGGGGGTGCGGCTTCGGCCGGCTTCCAGCAGTTCGTCCGCGATGGCCTCAATCGTCGTGGCATCCATCATGGCTACAGCTGCGCTCCCAGCTTGAAGCCGGTCTTTTCGCCGGCGTCCGCGCCGTCGCCGTCGGGCTTGCGGGTGTAGGAGAACCCGTCTGCGCCCACGGTGACGGCCATTTCGCTCTTCTCCTCGCGGACAATGACGGGCTGCGGGTTGCCGTCCAGGTCAAGGACCAGGGAGGCCTCGGTGTACCAGGACGGGACCACGGGGTTGCCCCACCAGTCGCGGCGCTGGTTGTCGTGGACGTCCCAGGTGATGGTGGGGTTGTCCGGGTCGCCGGTGTAGTAGTCCTGGGTGTAGATCTCGATCCGGTGGCCGTCCGGATCCAGGATGTAGAGGTAGAAGGCGTTGGAGACGCCGTGGCGGCCGGGCCCGCGTTCGATCCGGTCGCTGATGCGCAGGGCGCCCATCTTGTCGCAGATCTGGATGATGTTGTGCTTCTCGTGGGTAGCGAACGCGACGTGGTGCATGCGCGGGCCGTTGCCGCCGGTCAGGGCGGTGTCGTGGACCGTTTGCTTGCGGTGCATCCACGCGGCGTAGGTCACTCCGTCGGAGTCCTTGATGTCCTCGGAGACGCGGAAGCCGAGGTCCTCAAGGTACTTGCGGCCACGCGGTACGTCCGGGGTGACCTGGTTGAAGTGGTCCAGGCGTACCAGTTCGCCGGCGGAGTAGAGGTCATAGCGCTGGGTGAGGCGCTCCACGTGCTCCACCTCGTAGAAGAACTCGTAGGGGAAGCCCAGCGGGTCCTCCACCCGGACGGAGTCGCCGATGCCCTGGGTGAAGCCGTCCTTGCGGCGCTCGGTGCGGCAGCCCAGTTCCTTGTAGTAGGCCTCGGCGGCGTCCACCTCTGCGGGGGACTTGACCCGGTAGGCGAAGGCGGCGACGGCGGCGATGGGTCCCTTGCGCAGCACCAGGTTGTGGTGGATGAACTCCTCCAGGGGGCGCAGGTAGATGTTGTTTTCATCTTCCTCGGTGACGTGCAGGCCGAGGACGTCGACGTAGAACTCGCGGGACTTGGCGAGGTCGGTGACCACAATCTCCATGTATGCGCAGCGGACAATGTCCGGAGCCGGGACGGTGGGGGTGGGAACGAAGTTCGTCATGGTGTTCTCTCTTCTTTGAAAGGGGGTTCGGCGGGCGTTGCGGAAAGGCTCAGGCACCGAATTTGGGTGTGTGGACGGAACCAAGCGTGATGTGCACGGCCTGCTGGTCGGTGTAGAAATCGATGGAGCGGTAGCCGCCCTCATGGCCCAGGCCGGAGGCCTTGACGCCACCGAACGGAGTGCGGAGGTCGCGGACGTTGTGGCTGTTGAGCCACACCATGCCTGCCTCCACATTCTGGGAGAAGTTGTGCGCCCGGGTCAGGTTCTGAGTCCAGATGTAGGCCGCGAGCCCGTAGCGGGTGTTGTTCGCCAGGGCGAGGGCCTCGTCGTCGTTTTCGAACGGGGTGATGGCGACGACCGGACCGAAGATCTCCTCCTGGAAGATGCGCGCGTCAGGGGCGACGTCGGCAAAAACGGTGGGGGCGATGTAGTTTCCGTCCGGGAGGCCCTCCGGCCGGCCGCCGCCGGCCAGCAGCTTTCCTTCGGTTTTGCCGATCTCCACGTACTTCGCGACCTTTTCGTAGTGCTCCGGATGCACCAGGGCGCCGACCTCGGTCTTCGGGTCATGCGGGTCGCCGACGACAATGTTCTTCGCGCGGGCGGCGTATTTCTCGCAGAACTCCTCGTAGATGGCGCGTTCCACCAGGATCCGGGAGCCTGCAGTGCAGCGCTCGCCGTTGAGGGAAAAGACGCCGAAGAGGGCAGAATCGATCGCGGCGTCCAGGTCGGCGTCGGCGAAGACGACGCAGGGGGACTTGCCTCCGAGCTCCATGGAGAGGCCTTTAAGATTGGCGGCGGCGTTGCGGAAGATGGTCTGACCTGTGGTGGTTTCGCCGGTGAAGGAGATCAGCGGGACGTCCGGGTGCTTTACCAGGGCGTCACCGGCCTCCTCGCCGAGGCCGTTGACCAGGTTGAACACGCCGTCGGGCAGGCCGGCGTCCTTGAAGATCTGCGCCCACAGAGAGGCGGAGAGCGGGGTGAACTCGGCCGGTTTGAGGACCACGGTGTTGCCGGTGGCCAGGGCCGGGGCCAGCTTCCAAGATTCCAGCATGAACGGGGTGTTCCACGGCGTGATGAGGCCGGCAACGCCGATCGGCTTGCGGTTCACATAGTTGATCTGGGCTCCGGGGACCTTCATGGCGTCGTCAAACTGGGCCACGATGAGATCCGCGAAGAAGCGGAAGTTCTCCGCCGCGCGCAGCGCCTGGCCCTTGGCCTGGGTGATCGGCAGTCCGGTGTCGAAGGTTTCCAGCTCGGCGAGGCGGCTTTCCTGCGCTTCGACTGCGTCGGCGATCCTGTTCAGGATGCGGGCCCGTTCGCGGGGCTTCATCTTCGGCCACGGGCCATTGACGAACGCTTCGCGGGCGGCTGCGACGGCGAGGTCGATGTCCTCTTTCTGTCCTGCCGCGGCGGTGGCGTAGTTCTGGTTCGAGACCGGGTCCAGGACATCGAAAGTCTTGCCGCCCACCGAATCAACGAACTGGCCGTTGATGTAGTGCTGGATGTGGGTGGGCAGGTCCTGTGGCACGTAGTGGGTGCTGGTTTCTGCGGAAGTGAACGTCATTGTTGTTTCCTTACTGCTGGATCTGTCGGCTTGCTGTGGGAGTGATTCAGATGTTCTTGGCCTGGCTGAGGTAGGCGTCAAGGGTGGCGGAGCGGTGCAGCCGGGCGGCCTTTTCGATCTGGTCCGGGTCCGCTCCCGCTTCGATGAGCTTCAGGAGGGCCTCGTGCTCGTCCACCGATTCGTGGGCACGCCCCGGGACAAAGCGGAACGTGGACGACCGCAGGGCAGCCAGCCGATTCCAGCCGCGGTGGACGAGGTCAAGAATGTGCGGGTTGGGGCAGTGTTCGAAGAGCACGCTGTGGAAGTCCTGATTCAGTTGCGTGAACCGGACGGGATTGAAGTGCTTCAGGCACTCACGCATCTCCTCGTTCACGGCACGTGCCCGGGCGATATCCGCCCCGGAGATCAGCGGAGCGGACAAGGCTGTGGCCGCGCCCTCAACGATGCTTAGGGTCTGCATGGTGTACAGGTACTCGGTGGGGTCGATCCCGGAGACGGTGGCGCCGACGTTCCGTTCGAACGTCACCAGGCCTTCGGCTTCCAGCCTGCGGATGGCTTCCCGTACCGGGACCACGCTGAATCCAAGGTCCTTGGCGATGGTACCCAGCACCAGCCGGTAGCCGGGGGTGAAGGTGCCTTCCACTATCTTGGCCTTCACGGCCGCGTAGGCCTGCTCCGACTTGCTGCCGGTCATCACATTCTCAGTCATGGGACCGCCCTGCTTCCCATTCCTCATACTTGGCGCGCCAGGTTGCGTTCAAAGGGTAGAGGCCGTCCACACTGTGGCCCTGCTCCACCATTTCGGCGATGAACGTTTCCTCACGCTCCTGCATGATGGAGTCGTCAGCCACCTCTTCGGCCAGCGCCGGCGGGATCACCAGGATGCCGTCCGAGTCGGCCACGATGATGTCACCGGGCTGCACGGTGGTGCCGCCGCAGGCGATGGTGATGTCGGTGTCCCAAGGGATGTGGCGGCGGCCCAGGACTGCGGGGTGCGGGTTGGCGTAGTAGGTGGGCAGTTCCAGTGCGGCCACGGCGGAGAAATCGCGGACGCCGCCGTCTGTGATGATGGCTGCCGCGCCGCGGACCTGGGCGCGCAGGGCCAGAATGTCGCCGATGGTGCCGGTGCCCTTCTCGCCGCGCGCCTCCATCACCAGGATTTCGCCTGCATTGACGGAGTCGATGGCCCGCTTCTGGGCGTTGTACCCGCCGCCGTGGGTCTTGAAGAGGTCCTCCCGGTTGGGCACGTAGCGGAGCGTCCGGGCGAGGCCCACCACCCGCTTTTCCGGGCGGGTGGAGGTGAGTCCGTCGATGCTCACGTTGTTCAGCCCGCGCTTGCGCAGTTGGGATGAGAGGGTGGCGGTGCAGACGCTTTCAAGCTTCGCCTTCAGCGCGGGGGAAAGGGCCGATTCGGCGGGGGCGATCCCGGCCGCTTTCCGAGAACCGTAGGCTTCCTCCCGCTGGAGGTCATCGGTCCTGGGCTGGGCGCCAAAGTCGGCGAACGGCGTCGAGCCTTCCTCCACCCGGGTGAGCAGGCGGCCCGAGGAGAGGCCGGCATCAGCGGTGCTGACTTCGACCTCGACGACGTCGCCCGGCTTGGCCACCGAGGCGCCGGCCGGGGTGCCGGTGAGGATTATGTCGCCTTCTTCGAGGGTGAGCAGCTGGGACAGGTCGGCAACGAGCCGGGCGAACGGGAAGAGCAGGTCCCCGGTGGTGTCGTCCTGGACCAGTTCGCCGTTGTGCCAGGTGCGGATGCGCAGGTTGGCGGGGTCGACGGCGTCCGCCGGGAGAAGGCCGGGCCCTACCGGGGTGAAGCCGTCGCCGCCCTTGGAGCGGAGGTTGGAGCCCTTGTCCGCGTAGCGGAGGTCATAGACGCCGAGGTCGTTGCTGGCGGTCACCGCGGCGACGTGGCTCCAGGCGTCATCGATCCCTACGCTCCGGGCGGCCTTTCCGATGATGAGGGCGATCTCGCCTTCGTAGCCGAGCAGTTCGCAGCCTGCCGGGCGTTCCACGGCGTTGCCGGTCAGCGCCAGTGAGCTCGAGGGTTTGAGGAAGTAGGAGGGCTGCGCCGGTGTCCGGCCGCGCTGGGCGGCCCGGCTCGGGTAGTTGATGTGCACCGCAATCACCTTGCGTGCTGCCGCCAGGGTGTCCTCGTTGACCTGCTCCAAAGCCGTCTCCTCATCAGGTACGAAATCGTATACGATCACCCTCCACTACCTGCCGCCATCCGTCAACCCTTTTTTTGCCCGCCGGAGAAGTCGCCAACTTGCCACTTGTCGTCCGCGTCACATCTGCCCTACAGTTGAAGCCGCGATTCAAATTCAATTATCGAACGTTGAGTTCTTATATAGAACACCCCGCCTCGATAGCAGCCACACAACGAAGTGAGGGAAGCCCGTGCAGTTCCACCACCACGGCTACGTATCCGGAGACCCGCGGGTCCAGTCGGTTGCCGGCGTCGGTATCGATCGGCCCGCAGAACTACCAGAGGAAGTCGACGTCCTCATCGTCGGGACGGGGCCGGCCGGCATGCTCACCGCCGCGCAGCTCTCCCAGTTCCCGGGAATCACCACCCGGATCGTGGAGCGCCGGCCCGGAAGGCTCGCGATCGGACAGGCCGACGGCATCCAGGCCAGGAGCGTCGAAACCTTCCAGGCCTTCGGGTTCGCCGAGCGGATCATCGCCGAGGCTTACAGGATCACCGAGATGGCATTCTGGAAGCCGGACCCCACAGACCCCTCGCGGATCATCCGCACCGCCCGCGCAGCCGACGATCCGGCCGGCATCAGCGAATTCCCGCACCTCATCGTCAACCAGGCGCGCGTGCTGGACTACTTCGCCGAGTTCATGGCCAACTCACCCACGCGGATGGTGCCCGATTACGGCTTTGAGTTCGTCAGCCTCGATGTCACCGGCGAGGGAGAGTTCCCCGTCGACGTGCGGCTTCTTTCCACGGCCGGCCCCAACGTGGGCCAGGAACGCATTGTCCGGGCAAAGTACGTCGTCGGCGCCGACGGAGCGCGCAGCAAGGTGCGCGAGTCGATCGGCTGCACGCTGGCCGGAGATCAGGCCAACCATGCCTGGGGCGTGATGGACGTCCTCGCCGTCACGGACTTCCCCGACATCCGAACGAAGTGCGCCATCCAGTCCGGTGAGGGCGGAAGTATTCTGCTGATCCCGCGTGAAGGCGGCCACCTCTTCCGCATGTACGTTGACTTGGGTGAGGTGAATCCGAACGATAAAGGCGCCGTGCGAGGCACCACCATCGAGCAGATCATCGCCAGGGCGAACGACATTCTGCATCCCTACACACTCGACGTCCGGAACGTCGCGTGGCACAGCGTGTACGAGGTGGGCCACCGGCTCACGGACCGGTTCGACGACGTCCTCCCGCAGGAGCTCGGCACCCGGACGCCGCGCGTCTTCATCACCGGCGACGCCTGCCACACGCACAGCGCCAAGGCCGGCCAGGGCATGAACGTCTCTATGCAGGATGGCTTCAACCTGGGGTGGAAGCTCGGGCACGTGCTTGAAGGCCGAAGCCCGGAGAGCCTGCTGTCCACCTACTCAGCCGAGCGCCAGGTCATCGCGAAGAACCTCATTGACTTCGACAAGGAGTGGTCCTCCCTCATGGCGAAGAAGCCGGAGGAATTTGAGAACCCTTCCGAGCTGGAAGACTTTTATGTAAGCACCGCGGAATTTCCGGCAGGCTTCATGACCCAGTACGCACCATCCATGCTCGTGGGTGAGCCGGTGCATCAGGACTTGGCCACCGGGTTCACCATTGGCAAGCGATTCAAGTCCGCGCCAGTCGTGCGGGTTTGCGATACAAACCCGCTGCACCTCGGGCACCAAGCCAAGGCGGACGGCCGGTGGCGGATCTACGTCTTTGCCGACGCGGCAACGCCCCGAAAGGGACAGCAGAGCATGGGACAGCAGAACACCGGACAGAAGGGAGCAGCGGTGCCCGGAGCGGCGTCACCCGTCGCGGACTTCGCCGAGTGGATCGCGAACTCGCCGGACTCTCCTCTCGCCGCAACGCCGCCGGGCGCCGACCGCGACGCCTGGTTCGACGTGAAGGTGATCTACCAGCAGGATCACACGAGCATCGACATCGGCGCCGTGCCCGCTGTGTTCAAGCCGCAGGTGGGCCCGTTCCGCCTCACCTACCTGGAGAACGTCTACGCCGCCGATCCGGCCGCCGACATCTTCGAGCTGCGCGGGCTCAGCCGCGACGGCGTCGTGGTGGTGGTGCGCCCGGACCAGTACGTCGCCAACGTCCTGCCGCTGACTGCCACGGCGGAGCTCGGGGCGTTCTTCGCGCATATCCTGCCTGCGAGGAGGGATGCGGCGGTCAGCCGATGACTGACTGGGCCGTCCTGTAGTCAGCGGCTGCATAAACGCCCAGGACGCGCACCTCGGTGGTGAAGAACGCCAACTCCTCCAGGGCGAGGCGTAGCGGCAGGTCTTCCGGGTGCCCTTCCACATCGGCCATGAACATGGTGGCGGCGAACTCGTTGCCTACCATGTAGCTCTCCAGACGGGTCATGTTCACACCGTTGGTGGCGAACCCGCCCAATGCCTTGTAGAGCGCGGAGGGGACGTTCCGGACGCGGAACACAAAGCTGGTCACTGCCGGTCCGGGCAACTCATCCCGGGCCGGCAGTTCCTTTTCGCGCGCCAGAACCACAAACCGGGTGGTGTTGGAGGGGTCGTCCTCAACCCTCGACGCCAGCACTTCCAGGCCGTAGATCTGGGCGGCCAGCGGGGGAGCGAGGGACAGCTTGCGGGGATCGTTCCATTCGCTCACCTCACGGGCAGATCCGGCGGTGTCCCCCGCGATGACGGGGCGCAGCCCCGCCTCCCGGATCAGGCGCCGGCACTGGCCGAGGGCATGGATGTGGCTGTGGACCTCAGCGGCGTCCTCAATAGTGCTGCCGGGGATGCCCAGTAGGTCGAAGTGGATGGGCAGGAAGAACTCTCCCACGATCTGCAGGCGGGACTGGGGGAGCAGAATGTGGATGTCCGCCACCCGGCCGGCGATCGAGTTCTCGATCGGAATCATGGCCAGGTCGGCCTCGCCGCTGGCTACCAGTTCGAAGGCGTCCTCGAAGCTGGCACACGGAACGCTCTCCAGCTGGGGGAACATCTGCATGCACGCAATATTGGAGTTGGCGCCGGGCTCACCCTGGTACGCAATTTTCTGGGCCATGTTCCGTATGGTTTCACGCCGCGTGCCCAGCCACCCAACTGGGTCGCTGATGGCGCCGGGACGCTGATCCCGAGCCGGCAATTGATCTGCCATGCGCTTAGGCACAACAACTGATCGCTGCAGGACAAAGCGCTTCGGGCGCCCCCTGACATGCTGGATTTCACAGTGCGCGACTTGAAGACCGCACCTTCCCCCAAACTCATGACCGTTAGAAGGATCCAATGAGTATTTCGAATTCTGAGTTCCGGACGACTGAGGCAGCGCCGCCCGCCAAGGAGCACTCCACCGCCCTTCGCACCGGCAGCATCGGCGTCATGGGCATCCTGTTCTTTGTCCTTTCCGCCCAGGCGCCGCTGACCGGAATCGCCGGCGCTTCCCCGTTGGCTGCGGCGCTCGGCAACGGCGCCGGCGCCCCGGGCGCCTATCTGATTGTCGGCGTCGTCATTGTCATTTTTGCCGTCGGCTTCGTCGCGATGAGCCGGAAGATCCAGGCCAATGGTGCCTTCTACGCCTACGTGACCGCAGCCTTTGGCAGGAAAGCCGGCGCCGGTGCGGCCTGGCTGGCCCTGCTCGCCTACAGCACGGTGCAGGCTGCCATGTATGGACTGTACGGCGCCGCGTTCTCCGGCCTGCTGGCCTCCATTGGCCTAAGTATCCCGTGGTGGCTGCTGGCCCTGGTCACTATGGCCGGAGTGCAGGTGCTGGGTTCGCTCAACATTGAGCTCGGCGCCCGGGTCCTGGCCCTCCTGGTGGGCCTCGAAGTAGCGGTCCTGCTCCTGTTCGGCTTCACGGTCCTGTTTCGCGGCGGCGGGCCTGAAGGCCTCAGCATCGCAGCTTCCTTCTCGCCGGAGGCTATTGCCAGCGGCGCCCCGGGCGTGGCCATCATGTTCGCCGTGGCCTCCATGTTCGGCTTCGAATCCACCGCAATCTATTCGGCCGAGGCCAAGGACGCCCATCGCACGGTGGCGCGGGCAACGTACTTGTCCGTGGGCGTCATCGCCGTCTTCTTCTCCTTCATCTCCTGGATGCTGGTCAGCTACTACGGACCCGCCCAGGTGATGGGCGCGGCCGGCGCGGCCCTCGAGTCAGGGGACGCAACTACCTTCGTGCTGGCACCCATGGTGGAGCTCTTCGGCCCGTGGGCGGGGATCACCACCGGCATCCTGCTGGTGACCTCCCTGCTGGCCGGCATCATCGCATTCCATAACGGCATCAACCGGTACCTGCACTCGCTGGCGCTCCGCGGCTCCCTGCCCGCCATCGTGGCCCGGACCAACCGGCACCGCGCGCCCGCTGTTGCGGCCTGGATCCAGACGCTCACCGCCGTCGTACTGGTGGCCCCCTTCGCGCTGCTGGCGCTCGATCCCGTCCTGACTCTGTTCTCCTGGTTCAGCGGGCTTGCCGTTGCAGCACTGCTAGTGCTGTACATCCTCTGCTCGGCGGCCGTCGTCGGCTTCTTCCGCAGGGACCGCGTGGCGGGCCAGCTCTGGCAGACCCTTCTTGCGCCGGCGCTTGCCGCCCTGCTGCTGGCGTGGGTCCTGTCTCTGGTCACCAGCAACTTCACCGCCCTGATCGGAGGCAGCATCGAGACGGCCATCGCGCTGCTTTCGGCAGTCCCGGTGATGTTCGCCGCGGGCGTGCTGGTGGAATCGCGGATCGAACGCCGTCAAAGGGCCAACAATCTGGGGCACATCGTCTAGCCCGCAGCCTTCGGGTGGGCGGTAGAAGAGACCGGGATGGCCCGGCGCGGAGCAGGGCTTCCGCGCCGGGCCATCTGCCGTCGCTGTTTAAAAGAGGGCGCTGCGGATGAAAGAGGGCGCTGCGGACGCCGGCCGGCGCTCAGGCGCCCCGGCGCCAGGTGCTGGGGGACAGGCCGAAGGCTTCGCGGAAGGTCCGGCTGAAGTGCGCCGCGTCCAGGAATCCCCAGCGGGCAGCTACGGCGCCCACGGATTTTCCGGCATGCAGCGGATCCCGAAGGTCGCGGCGGGCGCCGTCAAGCCGCTGGCCCCTGATCCAGTTGGCCACGGTGGCCCCTGACTCATGGAAGACGTTGTGCAGATGCCTTGTGGAGATGAAGTGCGCCGCTGCAATGCTCGCCGGTGACAACAGGGGATCAGACAGGTTGGCCTCGATATATTCGCGTACTGCGACGGCCAGGAGCGCCTGGGGCTTCATCTGGTCCGGAGCGATGTCCATTTCAGCGTGCAGCATCGTGGACACCAGGTCCAGGGCGTTTGCGGCCAGCCGCGAACCGCTGGGACCGCTCAGGACCTCAAGGTTCTCAGACAGCTGGCGGATGAACTGTCCCACAATACCGCTGAGGCCGGTGCTGCCGGCCAGGGTCACCGCGGCAAGCTGGCCCACGTAATCAGTGGGCAGTGTGAGGGTGTCGCAGGGGAACATCAGCACCATCATCCGGGCCTGTTCCTCGAAAGCCAGGGTGTACGGCCGGTTGGTGTCATAAATCGCCAGGTCACCAGGCCGCAGAAGGGCCTCGCGGTTGTCCTGGATCAGGATCCCCGTGCCCTCCAGCTGGAGATTGAGCTTGAAGTAGCGTTCGCCGGAGTTGGCAATCAGGTCCGGCGTGCGGTGGACCTCGTGGGACGTGGCAGTGACTTCCACGATGGACATGCGGTCGAGCACGCGCCGCCGCATCTGCCCCCGGAAGCCGTCCACGTCTGCTGTCCGGGCCGCAAGCGGCACGAACGACTCCGCCACCAGGTGCTTCCAGTGGTCGAACGTCGGCGCAACGCTGGAGGTGAGGTTCTGGCTGGCGGGCTGGGCTGGAGCTGCTGGCATGGATGTTCCTGACGACGGATGGCCACGTGACGTTGGTTCCCCGGGTGGACTGTGTCCTGGAACACAGTCCCATCAGGATATCGCCGAGGCCAGCTTTTTTCAACAGGTGGCGAAAAAAGACGTCCGGAGCCCTACTTGTTCTTGCCGCGGGCGGCCACGGCCCAGCGGTCCACGAGTGCGCCGCGGCGGATCACGGCGACATCGTCGACCAGGTTGATGGCCAGGCACACGTGGTTCGGGATGACGCGAAGGCGGTCTCCGAGGCCGGGCAGGGCGCCGCTGTCCTGCCACTCGACTGTGGCATGGTGTTCCGACAGGGCGGTGATCCGGGCGGTCGGGTGGTCCATCAGCCGCCCGAACCCACTTGCCCACGCGGGCCGGTCACTGCCCAGGATCTTACTGCCGGCGTCGATGATAAAGCGTGCCGGGGTACCGGGCGCAGTGACATGGTGGCTGACCACGGTGGCCGCGACCGTGAGCGCAATGTCCTCCACGGCGCAACGGCCCAGCTCGAGCTGCTGGGCGTCGCCGAAGACATAAACGCCCGGGCGGACTTCAGTGGCTGCTGACCCGTCGGTCAGGAGCGCCGTCGGTGTGGACCCTCCGCTGCGGCGCACGGCTTCGAACCCGGCGGCCGCCAGGGATTCCGCGGCCTGTCGCAGCGCCTGCTGCTCCTGCGCTGCGGCCGACGCCGGCATGCCGGGGGCATAGCTGTGGCCCGGAAAAGTGAAGACCCCCGCCACGTGCAGCCCCGCCCGGGAGGCCGCCGCGGCCACCACGGACGCGGCCTCCGGGCTGACCCCGCTTCGATGGTGGCCGCTGTCAATCTCGACCAGGACGCTGACGTTCGCAGCCGCACTCCCCAGGCCGTTTCCAAGCATCGATGCTCCCGCTGCGGAGTCCACTCCCACTGCGATTTTCACGGTTGCCGCCAGGCGCCGGAGCCGCTCTGCTTTCTGCGGCGAACTCCACAGTGGGTAAGCGATGAAGAGGTCATCCACTCCCGCGGCCGCGAACACCTCGGCTTCGCCGATGGTTGCCACGGTCAGTCCTGCTGCGCCGGCTGCCATCTGGCGGGCGGCAATCTCCGCGATCTTGTGCGTCTTGGCATGGGGCCGCAGCGCGAGGCCCTTCTCCCGGACGGCAGCCGCCATCCGCGTGATGTTCCGCTCGAGGATGTCGAGGTCGATCAGAATGTCCGGGGTGTCGACTTCGCGGGGAATGGTCATTGCAGCGGTCTCCTGGGTGGCGTCCCGGCCTTGCTGTCCGGGTTGGCTGGGCATTTGCAAACGCGGCTACCCGGCCAGTAGGGCCAGGAATCCCTCGAGCTGGTCGGCCAAGGCGGGATCGGTCTTGCCGTCCCGTGCCAGGGCTGCCGCTATTTGGGCGCCCAGCAGCATGTTCAGCAGCTGGCTGGCAAGGACTGCGTCGGCGACGGCGGTACCGATGTCACCGGCGTTCCGCGCCTCGGCGAGGTAACGCCGGATGGTGGCAAGCCACTCCTCCATGGACTGCTGGTGGATCTGCGCTTTCTGCGGATCGTTGACCGCCTTCTGCCAGAACGGGATGACGATCCGCGCTTCGTTAACCCGCTCCTCATCCAGGGGAAGCACCTCCAGGCAGAAGGCCCGCAGTGCGGCAAGCCCGTACTTGTTCGCCGTCACCTCCGCTATCCGCTTGTTGGTCCGGTTGAACACGTGTCCAAAAGCGAATTCCAAAAGTGTGTCTTTGGTGGGGAAATATGGTTTGAGGGCCCCGTTGGCAAAGCCCGCCTCGGTGGCGATCTCCCGCATGGTGGCGCCTTCGAGGCCGTGACGGGCGATGATGCGCCAGGCGGCATCGACCAGTTCCAGGCGCCGCTCGTCATGGTCAACTATCTTCGGCACCGCGGCTACTCCCAGGAAATATTTCGCTCAGACTCTTGTGAGCCATCTTACGGACACTTATTATCTACAACTATAGAAAATAAAACCCGGTGACCGAAAAATGGTCCGATCAAAGGTTTCTTCATGACGCTTGCACCAGCAGACACAGCAACGGCATTCGCCCTGGCAACAGGCTCCGAGATCGCCGAGGTCCGCGCCATCCTGGACGCCCGCGGGCACTTCGGGCCCCAGCACCGCATCGCCTACCTGGGCCTCCTCGACCCGGCGCGGGCAGACGGGGAAGCGCGGGCAGCCGGGAAAGCCGGCGGGGCAGCGGCCGACAGGCGCTTCCGGGTGTTCATCCATGACGTCGCCGGCGGCGCTCCCCGGGACGTGATCGTCTCAACCACGCGGCGGGAGGTGGAATCCGTCGTCGAGCTCGATACCGCCGTGAGCGGTGAGCTCCCTGTCCTCGAGGAGGAGTTCGAAGTTGTGGAAACCTTGCTGGCCACTGATGAGCGCTGGCTGGCCGCCCTGGCGGTACGGGACCTCGACGTCAGCAAAGTACGAGTGGCACCCCTCTCAGCCGGCGTCTTCGAGTACCCGGAAGAAAAAGGCCGCCGCATCCTTCGCGGCCTGGCGTTCGTGCAGGAATTTCCGGAGGACAGCGCCTGGGCGCACCCGGTGGACGGCCTCGTTGCCTACGTGGATGTGGTCGGCAAGAAAGTGACGCAGGTCCTGGACCTCGGAGCCGTGGCTGTCCCGGCCGAGCACGGCAATTACACCGATCCGGAACTCACCGGGCCGTTGCGGACAACGCAGAAGCCTATCAGCATCACCCAGCCCGAGGGCCCCAGCTTCACCGTCACCGGCGGCAACCACGTGGAATGGGAGAAGTGGAGCGTCGACGTCGGGTTCGACGTCCGCGAAGGAGTTGTGCTGCACAACCTCGCATTCCGCGACGGCGACAGGCTCCGCCCCATCATCAACCGGGCATCCATCGCCGAAATGGTGGTTCCCTACGGCGACCCGTCGCCCATCCGGTCCTGGCAGAACTACTTCGACACCGGCGAATACCTGGTCGGCCAGTACGCCAACTCCCTCGAGCTGGGATGCGACTGCCTCGGCGACATCACCTACCTCAGCCCCGTCATCAGTGACGCGCTCGGCAATCCGCGCGAAATCCGCAACGGCATCTGCATGCACGAGGAGGACTCGGGCATCCTGGCGAAGCACAGCGACCTCTGGTCCGGCATCGGCTACACCCGCCGGAACCGCCGCCTCGTCATCTCGTTCTTCACCACCATCGGCAACTACGACTACGGCTTCTACTGGTACCTCTACCTCGACGGCACCATCGAATTCGAGGCCAAGGCGACCGGCGTAGTCTTCACCAGCGCCTTCCCCGACGGCGGCTCGGACAACATCTCTCAGCTCGCCCCCGGCCTCGGCGCTCCCTTCCACCAGCACCTCTTCAGCGCACGGCTGGACATGGCGGTTGACGGATTCACCAACCGGGTGGAAGAAGTGGACGTCGTCCGTCAGGCCATGGGCAAGGGCAATGAACGCGGCAACGCATTCTCCCGCAAGCGCACCGTGCTCGCCCGTGAGTCCGAAGGCGTCCGGGAAGCTGATGCCCGCTCAGGCAGGGTCTGGATCATCTCCAACCCCGAATCCCTGAACCGTCTGGGTGAACCCGTGGGCTACAAGCTCCACGCGGAAAACCAGCCCACGCTGCTCGCGGACCCGGGATCCTCCATCGCCGCACGCGCCGCCTTCGCCACCAAGGACCTCTGGGTCACCCGCTACGCCGACGACGAGCGCTACCCGACGGGCGACTTCGTAAACCAGCATCCAGGCGGAGCCGGCCTGCCGGCCTACGTAGCCCAGGACCGCGACATCGACGGGCAGGACATCGTGGTGTGGCACACCTTCGGGCTGACGCACTTCCCGCGTATGGAGGACTGGCCCATAATGCCCGTGGACTCCGTGGGCTTCAAACTGCGGCCTGAAGGCTTCTTCGACCGGAGCCCGGTCCTGGATGTTCCGCCGGGTCGGGATGCCAGCTGCGGGCAGGGCGGCTCGTCGCATCAGGCCGCCGGCCACTGCCACGGCTAGGCACTTGGCATGACACTGGCCGCGGGACGGGTCCGTCAGGGGCCCGTCCTGCACCCCCGCCTCTGTGCCGTTCTTACGGCCGCATCGTGCCTCACACACCTGTGGCTCGCAGTCGAAAATCACCACGGCGCCTGGCTGAACGCGGTGATGTTGGCGCTGGCCGCCGTGTGTGTTCCCTGCACCGTGCACATCTGGCGGCACAGCAGGATCACGGCCCTTCGACAGGTCATGGCTTCTGCGCTGTTGATGGTGGCGGTCCATGGCTTCCTGCTGCTGGGGAGCGGCGCGTCCGGCCACGGCCACCAGGCCGGCGTCGCAGGCACCGGCGACCCCTCGGCCACCACCGATCTGCTGGCCGTAGTAGCTCTGGAAATAACGACGGCGCTGCTCGCCGCCACGCTCGTGGCGCGGCTGAGGGTCAACCAGCAGCGCCTTCCCTCGACGTAGCCGCGCGTATCATCGGTAACATCCGTCCCTCAAGAGAGTGGAGTAACCCATGCAGCTCGGCGCTTTTTCGATCAGCCTCGCGGTGAAGGACATCGCGGCTTCTGCCGCGTTCTACGAGAACCTTGGCTTCAGCAGTTTCGGGGGCGACCCGAACCAGAACTGGTTGATCCTGAAGAACGGCGAGACCGTCATCGGCCTCTTCCAGGGAATGTTTGAGAAGAACATGCTCACGTTCAACCCGGGCTGGAACCAGAACGCGGAGGCGGTGGACGCGTTCACCGATATACGCGAACTCCAGCGGGAACTCAAAGCCAAGGGCATGGAGTTCCTGTCCGAGGCTGACGAGGGAACGACGGGGCCGGCGAGCTTCATCGTCCTGGATCCGGACGGCAACCCGGTGCTCGTCGATCAGCACGTCTGATCTGCGGACCGGACCGGGCTAGGGCAACCGGGACGGGCGCAGCAAGGTCGCGTCGCCTGCGCGCTCTGGGTCCAGCTGCACGGGACTGATCAGGACGGCGGGTCCGCGGTGCAGGACGCCGTCGGACAACACCTGGCAGCGCATTCCGCCCCGCCCCCGCATGGCCTTGTGGGCACCCGGGGCGAGCATCTCGTCCATCCAGGCACAAGGGTGAGCAGGCCGCCCGGCCTTGAGCCGCACCAGGTCGCCGCGGGATTCCAGCGCGAAAGCGTGTCCGAGCAGCGGAGCCAGCTGGGCTCCCCGGAGGACCACGTTGCGCCGGGTCAGGAGCGGGTCGAACGGCTCGACGCCCAGCTCTAAGGCCATCGCTTCGAGGGCCTCGGCCGCGATCAAGGTGACTGCTGCATCCATGTGCGCGGCCTTGCCGAAGAACCGGTCACCGACGACGCCCTTGCCGGCCACCAGCTCTGCCTGCCCGGCGTCGGTGGTGGGGACATCGGCTGCACCCTCGCGCGCGCGGCCGAAGTAAGCGTGCGCCGGCGACACGAGCAGATGCAGGACCTCAACGTCGTACCTGTAGCTAGCCGTCATACTTCAAAGCTATCGTCTGGGGGTAAACAACGACACATGTGAACCGGCTCCTTGCATCCCGTCCGCCCAAGAGGTAGCGTGTGAGCCGTGTCACCCACCAGTGGCACGGCTTATGATCTGCGGCGGGAGAGTCCTGCCGGTACGTTCAGCAGGCGCCGTAGGAGCAAATCCTCCCCAGGAATCTCTCAGGCCCACGTACCGCCGCGGCAAGGCAACTCTGGAAAGCAGTCCGGGAAACCGGGCTCACCGACGGTGCAAGTGGCGCGCTGCTAACAGCAGGCAAAACGGAAACTCTCAGGTCCAATACAGAGCGGGGAGGAACCCGAATCATCGTGGCACTTTGGCGCCACCTGAATTATGGAGTTCCTCAATGACGGTTCAATCGTCCCCGTCCACGTTCGCAGACCGCCACATCGGCGCGCGCCGCCAAACCGACATCGACGCCATGCTCAAGGTCATCGGCTACGACAGCCTTGACGGCCTCGTCGACAACGCCGTGCCCGCTTCGATCCGCCAGGAAAAGCCGCTCAACCTGGACAGCGCACTGAGCGAGGTCGAGGTCCTGGCCGAACTGCGCACGCTGGCCGCGAAGAACAAGACCGCGGTCCAGATGATCGGCCAGGGCTATTACGACACGGTCACCCCGCCGGTGATCCGCCGCAACATCCTCGAAGCCCCCGCTTGGTACACCGCCTACACGCCCTACCAGCCCGAAATCTCCCAGGGCCGGCTCGAGGCGCTGCTGAACTTCCAGACCATGGTCCAGGACCTCACCGCGCTCCCGGTAGCCAACGCGTCCCTGCTCGACGAAGCCACCGCCGTCGCCGAGGCCGTGCTCCTGATGCGCAGGGCCAATAAGTCCGCAGGACAGAACGCAGCGGCCCAGCACGGAAAGACCGTCCTCGACGCCGACTGCCTCCCGCAGACCATCGCCATCGTTCGGGGCCGCGCCGAAGCCCTCGGCTTCGAGGTGGAGGTCGCGGACCTCTCGAAGGGACTGCCCGACGGCGTCATCAACGGCGTCGTCCTGCAGCAGCCCGGCGTCTCCGGCCGCGTGTTCGACCACACCGCCGTGATCGCCGATGCCAAGGAACGCGGCGCCCTCGTCACCGTCGCCGCAGACCTCCTTGCGCTCACGCTGATTACCCCTCCGGGCGAGCAGGGTGCTGACATCGCCGTCGGATCCACGCAGCGACTGGGCGTGCCGCTGTTCTTCGGCGGCCCGCACGCGGCCTACATGGCGGTCCGGAACGGCATGGAACGCACGCTCCCCGGCCGTATCGTCGGTGTCTCCAAGGACAATGCCGGCGTCCCGGCCTACCGGCTGGCGCTGCAGACCCGCGAGCAGCACATCCGCCGGGAGAAGGCCACGTCCAACATCTGCACCGCGCAGGCGCTGCTGGCCATCGTCTCCTCGTTCTACGCCGTCTACCACGGCCCCGACGGACTGAAAGCCATCGCCGAGACCGTCCACAACCGCGCCCGCGGACTCGCCGCCACGCTGAAGATCGCGGGCCGGGAACTGGTGAGCGACTCCTTCTTCGATACAGTCACGGTCCGCGTTCCCGGCAAAGCCTCCAAGGTCATCACCGCCGCGGAGGCCCGGGGCATCAACCTGCGCCTCATCGATGCGGACACAGTTGGCGTGTCAGTCGATGAGACTACGACGGCGGAGGTCATCTCCGCGGTAGTCGTCGCCTTTGGTGCCGGTCCGGTTGTGGAGGCCAAGGGTTTCGAGCTGCCCGAATCGGTGCTGCGTACTTCCGAATTCCTGCAGCACCCGGTCTTCAACTCCCACCGCTCCGAGACCCAGCTGCTCCGCTACATCCGGAAGCTCTCGGACCGGGACCTGGCCCTGGACCGCACCATGATCCCGCTCGGCTCCTGCACCATGAAGCTGAACGCCACCGCCGAGATGGAGGCCATCTCCTGGCCGGAGTTCGCCTCCATCCACCCCTTCGCCCCGGAATCCCAGACCGCCGGCTGGCGCGAACTGATCAGCGGCCTCGAAGCTGACCTTGCCGAGATCACCGGCTACGACCAGGTGTCCATCCAGCCCAACGCAGGCTCGCAGGGCGAGCTCGCCGGGCTGCTGGCGATCCGCGGCTACCATCATTCCCGCGGTGACCAGCAGCGCAACGTCTGCCTGATCCCGGCCTCCGCCCACGGAACCAACGCCGCCTCCGCCGTTCTGGCTGGTATGAAGGTGGTCGTCGTGGCCACCGCCTCCGACGGCACCATCGACCACGCGGACCTCACCGCCAAGATCGAACTGCACAGGGACGCCCTGTCCTGCATCATGATCACCTACCCGTCCACCCACGGTGTCTACGACGCCGACGTCCGCGAGGTCTGCGACGCGATCCACGCCGCCGGCGGCCAGGTCTACGTCGACGGCGCCAACCTCAACGCCCTCGTCGGGCTGGCCCAGCCGGGACAGTTCGGCGGCGACGTCTCGCACCTGAACCTGCACAAGACCTTCTGCATCCCGCACGGCGGCGGCGGACCGGGCGTCGGTCCGGTCGCGGCCAAGGCCCACCTGGCACCCTTCATGCCGGGCGATGCCAACAACGCGGACCCCGCGAACGGCGCCGACGGCACCCCGATCTCCGCCTCCCGCTACGGTTCGGCCGGCGTGCTGCCGATCTCCTGGGCCTATGTGAAGCTCATGGGCGGCCAAGGCCTGACCGAGGCCACGAGGTCCGCGCTGCTGGCCGCGAACTATGTCGCCTCGCGCCTGGATGAGCACTTCCCGGTGCTTTACACCGGCGAGAGCGGACTTGTGGCGCACGAATGCATTCTGGACCTGCGCGAACTGACCGCCAGGACCGGCGTGACCGCCGAGGACGTGGCCAAGCGCCTGATCGACTTCGGCTTCCATGCCCCCACGCTGTCCTTCCCGGTGGCCGGCACCCTGATGGTGGAACCCACCGAGTCCGAGGACCTCGCCGAGATCGACCGCTTCATCGAGGCGATGATCACCATCCGAGCCGAAATCGAGCAGGTGGCCCACGGTGACTTCACCGTCGAGCAAAGCCCGCTGCGCAACGCACCACACACGGCTGCCGCCGTCGTCTCCTCTGACTGGGACCGGGCGTACCCGCGCGAGCAGGCCGCGTTTCCCGTCCACACGCTCCGGCAGGACAAGTACTTCCCGCCCGTCGGCCGCATCGACGGCGCGGCAGGGGACCGGAACCTGGTCTGCTCCTGCCCGCCCCTCTCCGAGTTTGAAAACTAAGGATCCCCTGATGACTGAGAACTACACGGCCCTCTACGAAGAGCACAAGAAGGCCGGCGCCTCCTTCACCGACTTCGGCGGCTGGCAGATGCCCCTGAAGTACAACTCCGAGCTGTCCGAACACCACGCCGTGCGCAACGCCGCAGGCCTGTTCGACCTCTCCCACATGGGCGAAGTCTGGGTCACCGGCCCGGACGCCGCCGCGTTCCTGGACTACGCCCTCGCCGGCAAGCTGTCGGCCGTGGCCGTGGGCAAGGCCAAGTACTCGCTATTCTGCCAGGAAGACGGCGGCATCATCGATGACCTGATCTCCTACCGCCGCGAGGAGCAGAAGTACCTGGTGGTCCCCAACGCCGGCAACGCCGCGGTGGTCGCCGCAGCACTGGCGGAACGGGCCGGGTCCGGCAAAGAGGGAGGATTCGATGTCACGGTGGAGGACGTTTCCGACGCGACTTCGCTGATCGCCGTCCAGGGGCCGAACGCAGCGGTCATCCTGCTGACGCTGGTCCCGGCCGAGCAGCACGAGCTGGTCACCGAGCTCAAGTACTACGCCGCGGTTGAGGTTCAGATCAACGGACAAGACCTGCTGCTGGCCCGCACCGGCTACACCGGCGAGGACGGCTTCGAGATCTACCTTCCCAACGAGGACGCAGCCGGCCTGTGGGAGGCATTGCTGGAAACCGGTGCCGGCCACGGCCTCATCCCCGCCGGTTTGGCCTGCCGCGACTCGCTGCGCCTCGAAGCCGGTATGCCGCTTTATGGCAATGAGCTCTCCCGCGAAGGGAACCCCTACGCAGCAGGCTTGGGCCCGGTTGTCTCGCTCGCTAAGGAGTCAGACTTCATCGGCAAGGCAGCCCTGAGCGAACTTAAGGCAGCGGGCGCCGGCGCCACCACCGGGCGCAAGCTCGTTGGCCTCAAGGGCCTCGGGCGCCGGGCCGGCCGCGGCCACTACCCGGTGCTCAAGGACGGCAACGCGGTTGGCGAGGTCACATCCGGCCAGCCGAGCCCCACCCTGGGTTACCCCATCGCGATGGCCTACGTCGACGTCGAGCACGCAACTCCCGGCACCGCCCTGGACATCGACCTGCGCGGCAAGGCAGAGCCGTTCGAAGTCGTCGCACTGCCGTTCTACAAGCGCGAAAAGTAGCCGTTGCTAACGGCCCCGTCGGGGCCGGCCCCTCTGGACGCTCTCTCACCTTCCGCAGGGTTTGAGCCGACGCTCTCTCACCTTCCGCGCGTTTGGGCCGTCGTTCTCTCACCTTCCGCGCGTTTGGGCCGTCGTTCTCTCACCTTCCGCAGGGTTTGGGCCGACGCTCTCTCACCTTCCGCAGGGTTTGAGCCGACGCTCTATCACTTTTCACACACCAGATTGAAGGAAATACACATGGCAAAAGTTGTTGCTGAACTGAAGTACTCCGCCGAGCACGAGTGGGTTGCTGTTGACGGATCGGGGCCTACCGGCGTCGGGATCTCCGCTGTGGCTGCCGACGCCCTGGGCGACATTGTGTACGTGGACCTGCCCGAGGTGGGCTCGGTGGTGACCGCGGGGGAGACGTGCGGGGAGGTGGAGTCGACCAAGTCGGTCTCGGACCTGTATGCCCCGGTCACCGGCGAGGTCGTGGAGATCAATGATGAAGTTGTTTCGGATCCCGCCCTGATCAACAGCGACCCCTATGGTGCCGGCTGGCTGTTCAAGGTCGCTGTGACCGAAGAAGGCCCGCTGATGTCCGCTGAAGAGTACGCAGCAGCCAACGGTGGCGAACTGTGAACGCCGCCGCAGGCAGCACAACAGTCGCAACGGCAACGTTCGAGCAGGTCATTTCGCCGAGCCTGGATGCGGACCTGTCGGCGCTGGATCCGGAGATCGCGGCGAAGATCGATGATGAGCTGACCCGCCAGCGCGAGGGCCTGGAGATGATCGCCTCGGAGAACCACACGGCCAGGGCCGTGATGCAGGCGCAGGGTTCCGTGCTGACGAACAAGTACGCCGAGGGCTACCCGGGCAAGCGCTACTACGGCGGCTGCGAGCACGTCGACGTCGTCGAGCAGCTCGCGATCGACCGGGTCAAGGCCCTGTTCGGCGCCGGGTACGCGAACGTGCAGCCGCACTCCGGCGCGCAGGCCAACGCCTCGGTGATGCACGCCCTGATCAAGCCCGGGGACACGATCATGGGCCTGAACCTGGCCCACGGCGGGCACCTCACCCACGGCATGAAGATTAACTTCTCCGGCCGGCTCTACAACGTGATCCCGTACCAGGTCCGGGAGGATGACCACCGGATCGACATGGCCGAGGTGGAGCGCCTGGCCCGGGAACACCAGCCCCGGCTGATCGTGGCCGGCTGGTCCGCGTACGCCCGGCAGCTGGACTTCGCCGAGTTCCGCCGGATCGCCGACTCCGTGGGCGCCTACCTGATGGTGGACATGGCCCACTTCGCCGGCCTGGTCGCGGCCGGGCTGCACCCCTCCCCGGTGCCGCACGCGCACGTGACCACGTCCACGACGCACAAGACCCTCGCCGGTCCGCGCGGCGGGATCATCCTGAGCAACGACGCGGACATCGCCAAGAAGATCAACTCGGCCGTGTTCCCCGGCCAGCAGGGCGGCCCGCTGGAGCACGTCATCGCGGGCAAGGCCGTGGCGTTCAAAATCGCCGCGTCCCCGGAGTTCAGGGAACGGCAGGAACGCGTCCTCGCCGGGGCCCGGATCCTCGCCGAGCGGCTCATCCAGCCGGACGTGACCGCGAAGGGGATCAACGTGATCTCCGGCGGCACCGACGTGCACCTGGTCCTGGTGGACCTGCGTGAGTGCGAACTCAACGGCCAGCAGGCCGAGGACCGGCTCGCGGAAATCGACATCACCGTCAACCGCAACGCCGTGCCGTTCGATCCGCGCCCGCCGATGGTCACCTCGGGGCTGCGGATCGGCACCCCGGCACTGGCGACCCGAGGTTTCGGCGAGGCAGCGTTTGCCGAAGTCGCGGAGATCATCGCGGAGGCCCTGACCGCCGACGCCGGCGCGGACCTCTCCGGCCTGCGCTCCCGGGTGGAGGCCCTCGCGGCCGCCCACCCGCTCTACCCCTCAGTCGCGAACCTCGCCTGACGCTGTTTGGGCTTACCGCACCGGTCCCGGTTTATTGGGGGCCGGGACCGGTGCGGTAGGCCCCGCCTTTAGCCATTGACCATCATTCTCACTTTTTCAGCGGAAGGCACCCACCATGGCTGTTGGAGTCTTTGACCTTTTTTCCATCGGAATAGGACCATCCAGTTCGCACACCGTGGGCCCCATGCGGGCCGCCGCAGTCTTCGCCGAAGAGCTCAAGGCCTCCGGAATCCTTGACCGGGTGGCGTCGCTGCGCGTGGACCTCTACGGCTCCCTCGCCGCCACCGGGCACGGCCACGGCACCATGACCGCGATCCTGCTTGGCCTGGAGGGCTTCCACCCTGAGCTGATCCTGCCCGAGGAAGTGGAGGCACGGCTCGCCGCGATCGCCGAAACCGGAACGCTGCAGCTGGCCGGCGCCGTCCCCCTGCCGTACGGCGTGAAGGACATGGTGCTGCGCCCGCTCACCATCCTGCCCCGGCACACCAACGGCATGACATTCACCGTCTTCGCCGCCGACGGCGAAGTCCTGCGCAGTGCCACGTTCTTCTCCGTAGGCGGTGGCTTCATCGTCCGCGAGGGCGAGGAGGACGCCGCGCTCAAGGAACTCGACGAGTCCAAGCAGGAGCTTCCGTTCCCCTTCCGCACCGCCGCCGAGCTGCTGGAACACTGTCAGAAAACCTCGCTGAGCGTTAGCGAGGTGATGCGGATCAATGAAGAAGACAGCTACACCGAGGAGGAGATCCGGGAAGGCCTGCTGCACATCTACTCCGTCATGGAGGGCTGCGTCCAGGTCAGCCTCAAGCGCGAAGGCCTGCTCCCGGGCGGGCTGAAGGTCCGGCGCCGGGCCCCCGACTGGCACGAGCGCCTGATGAAGGAGGACAAGGACCGGGACCCGAAGTACTGGCAGGAATGGGTGAACCTGATTGCCCTGGCCGTGAACGAGGAGAACGCCTCCGGCGGCCGGGTGGTCACCGCGCCCACCAACGGCGCCGCCGGCATCATTCCCGCCGTGCTGTATTACGCCCTGCACTTCGCCCCCGGGATGGACAAGGCCACCCAGGCGGACCGCGACGACGTCGTGGTTAAGTTCCTGCTGACCGCGGCCGCCGTCGGGGTGCTCTACAAGGAACAGGCCTCGATCTCCGGAGCCGAGGTCGGCTGCCAGGGCGAGGTGGGCTCGGCGTCGTCGATGGCCGCCGCCGGCCTGGCCGAAGTTCTGGGCGGCACCCCGCAGCAGGTGGAGAACGCCGCGGAAATTGCGATGGAGCACAACCTGGGACTGACCTGCGACCCGATCGGCGGGCTCGTGCAGATCCCCTGCATCGAACGCAACGCGATCGCCGCAGCGAAGGCGATCAACGCCGCCAAGATGGCGCTCTGGGGCGACGGAACCCACCGGGTGTCCCTGGACGAGGTCATCGTGACCATGCGCGAGACCGGCAAGGACATGAGCTCCAAATACAAGGAAACGGCCATGGGCGGCCTCGCCGTCAACGTCGTCGAATGCTGAAGGAAAGAGAACAAATGACACTGGCACCAGAAGGCCGGAAGATGCTGCGTATCGAGCAGCGAAATGCGGCCACACCGGTGGAACGTAAGCCGGAATGGATCAAGGCCAAGGTCCAGATGGGCCCGGAGTTCGTGCAGCTCAAGAACCTGGTCAAGAAGGAGGGCCTCCACACTGTCTGTGAAGAGGCCGGCTGCCCCAACATCTTCGAGTGCTGGGAAGACAAGGAAGCGACCTTCCTGATCGGCGGGTCCGAATGCACCCGCCGCTGCGACTTCTGCCAGATCGATACGGGCAAGCCCTCCCCGGTGGACATGTTCGAACCCACCAAGGTGGCCCGCTCCGTCCAGGCGATGCAGCTGCGCTACGCCACGGTCACCGGAGTGGCCCGCGACGACCTCGCCGACGAGGGCGTCTGGCTCTACGCCGAAACGGTCCGCAAGATCCATGAGCTCAACCCGGGCACCGGCGTCGAACTCCTGATCCCGGACTTCTCCGGCAAGCCGGAGCACATCGCGGCGATCTGCGACTCCAAGCCCGAGGTGTTCGCCCACAACGTCGAGACCGTCCCGCGGATCTTCAAGCGCATCCGGCCGGCGTTCCGCTACGACCGCTCCCTGGACGTGATCACGCAGGGCCGCAAGCTGGGCATGGTGACCAAGTCCAACCTGATCCTGGGCATGGGCGAAACGCGGGAGGAAATCTCCGAGGCGCTGCGGGACCTGCATGAGGCCGGCTGCGACCTGATCACGATTACGCAGTACCTGCGCCCGAGCGAGCGGCACCTGCCGGTGGACCGCTGGGTCAAGCCGCAGGAGTTCGTTGACCTGCAGCACGAAGCCGACGAGATCGGCTTCCTCGGCGTCATGAGCGGTCCGCTGGTGCGGTCTTCCTACCGCGCCGGCCGGCTGTGGGCCACCGCGATGCGCAAGAAGGGCTGGGAAATCCCCGCCGAGCTCGCGCACATCGAAAGCTCCGGCAGCACCCGCCAGGAAGCCAGCTCACTGCTCGCCGCCACTGCCTGACCAGACCCAAACCCTGATGCTAGAGAGGACCAATGATGTTCCCCATCAGAATTGAAATCATCCCTTCCGAGGGAATCGTTGAGCAGGTGGTGGCGCTGGTGCCGAAGACCACAACGCTCAGCGTGACGTGCCTGCCGCAACACGGCATCGAGCGGACCATGCGCACCGCCGTGCAACTGAGCTTGCTCGGATACACGGTGGCCCCGCATCTCGCGGCGCGGAGCCTGCACAGCCGTGCCGATCTCACCGGGATCCTCCGCGACTGCGATGTTGCGGGCATCGGTGAAGTGTTCGTGATCGGCGGAGACCGGAAGCAGCCAGCCGGTCCCTACGAATACGCCCTTCCGCTCCTGGAAGACATCGCACAATACTCCGGTGGCGCCATGCGGGCAGGCGTCGCGGGCTACCCGGAGGGGCACCCCTCCGTGAACCCCGTGGAAATGCTGGACGCCCTGCTGGCCAAGCAGCACCTGGCTACGCAGGTGGTCACGCAGATGTGCTTCTCCGCATCGAAAATCCTCGATTATGCGGCGCTCCTGCACCGCGAAGGCGTCCTTCTGCCCGTCTGGGCCGGGGTGGCGGGACCTGTCCCGCGGAACCGGCTAGTCTCACTGGCCACGCAGATCGGCGTCGGAAGTTCCCTGAAATTCCTGAGCCGGAAGGGGCCGCTGGCCCGCAAACTCCTCAGCGGGGACCGCTACTCGCCCCAGAGCCTGGTGTCCGGGCTGGAAAGCCAGCCAGGGCACATCGCGGGCATCCATCTCTACAGCTTCAACAGCTTCGATTCGGTTCCCGGCAATTCCCTTCCCGCCGGGACAGAACAGGCGTCCACCTCCGCAGCACTCCAGCCCGCATTGATTCGAGGAGCAGCACGTGACAACTAAATCCCTAACTTCCCACCAGGAGCCGCAGCTTGAGCGGCAGCTCAGCAACCGGCACATCCAGCTGATCGCCATTGGCGGCGCGATCGGAACGGGCCTGTTCATGGGGTCGGGCAAAACCATCTCCGCGGCCGGGCCCTCCGTCATCTTCGTCTACATGATCATTGGCTTCATGCTGTTCTTCGTGATGCGGGCCATGGGCGAATTGCTGCTGAGCAACCTGAACTACAAATCGTTCAGCGACTTCGCCGCGGATCTCCTGGGTCCCTGGGCTGGCTTCTTCACCGGCTGGACCTACTGGTTCTGTTGGGTGATCACGGGAATCGCGGACGTCATCGCCATCGCCGGCTACTCCAAGGAACTCTGGCCCGGGCTCCCGCTATGGATCCCAGGGCTGGCCACCGTGGCCATCCTCCTGCTCCTGAACCTCACCACCGTGAAGGCCTTCGGTGAGACGGAGTTCTGGTTCGCGCTGATCAAGATCATCGCCATTGCGGCACTGATCGTGGTGGGCATGTTCATGATCTTCACCGGGTTCCAGTCCGACGCCGGCCCTGCCACCTTCACGAACCTCTGGAGCCACGGCGGCTTCTTCCCGAACGAGTTCATGGGATTTGTGGCGGGCTTCCAGATCGCCGTGTTCGCCTTCGTGGGCATTGAACTGGTTGGCACCACGGCCGCCGAGGCCAAGGACCCGGAGAAAAACCTGCCCAAGGCCATCAACTCCATCCCCATCCGCGTGCTGCTCTTCTACGTGGGCGCCCTCATTATCCTCATGTCCGTCACCCCCTGGACCCAGTTCCAGGCCGGCCACAGCCCGTTCATCGCAATGTTCTCCCTGGCGGGCCTGGGCGCCGCAGCCACCGTGGTGAACCTGGTGGTACTCAGCTCGGCCATGTCATCGGCCAACTCCGGCATCTACTCCACGTCACGCATGGTGTACGGGCTGGCCCAGGAGGGCGACGCGCCGACCGTCTTCGGCGCCCTGTCACGACGCAAGGTTCCGCAAAACGCCCTGTTCCTGTCCTGCGTCCTCCTGCTCTCCGGCGTGGTGCTGATGTACGCGGGCCAGGACATCGGCAAGGCGTTCGACATGGTGACCACCGTGTCCGCCGTCTGCTTCGTGTTCGTGTGGTCCATCATCCTTGCCAGCTACCTGGCCTTCCGCAGGCGCCGCCCGCACCTGCACGAGACCTCCAAATACCGGATGCCCGGTGGCAAGCCCATGGTCTGGCTGGTCTTCGCGTTCTTCGCCTTCGTCCTGTGGGCGCTGACCACACAGCCGGACACTCTGGCGGCGCTCCTGGTCACACCGGCCTGGTTCATCCTGCTCGGCGCCGCCTGGCTGGTGCTGCGCCGACGCCCTGCACACCTGGCCCGTTACGCGGCGTTCCAGGCCGATCTCGCCCAGGAAGAGGAATCTTCCACCGCTCAAGAGTTCGAAAAGGTGCAGAAATGAGCGAAGCACAGACCCTGAAGAGCCCTGACACCACGCCGCAGGACGCTGCAGACGTGGTTGAGCATGTTCTGACCGTCGACTGTGCCGAGTCACCTGGCATCGTCCGGGATATCTCAGGATTCCTGTTCGACCACGGCTGCGACATCCTGGACATCAAGCAGTACGGGGACAAGGGGCACGGGCACTTCTTTATGCGCGTCCACTTCTCCTCGGTGCAGAAGTCCAGCACCGAAGGCCTGCGCCGGGACTTCACGCCTGTGGCGGAAAAGTGGCAGATGAGCTGGCAGTTGGAGCCGCATGGCCGCAAGCGCCGCGTCCTGGTGATGGTGTCCAAGATGGGCCACTGCCTCAACGACCTGCTGTTCCGGGCACGCACCGGCGACATCCCGGTGCAGATCGTCGCGGTGGTGTCCAACCACCGCGAACAGGAGGGCCTGGTCCAGTGGCACGGCATCCCGTTCTTCCACCTGCCGGTCTCGAAGGACACCAAGCCGGAGGCCGAGGCCAGGCTCCTGGAGATTGTGGACGCACTGGATGTGGAACTCGTGGTCCTGGCCCGCTATATGCAAGTGCTCAGTGACGAACTGTCGGCCAAGCTTGCAGGGCGGACCATCAACATCCACCACTCCTTCCTGCCCAGCTTCAAGGGTGCGAAGCCCTACCACCAGG
This sequence comes from Pseudarthrobacter sp. MM222, assembly GCF_947090775.1. Lineage (NCBI taxonomy): Bacteria > Bacillati > Actinomycetota > Actinomycetes > Micrococcales > Micrococcaceae > Pseudarthrobacter > Pseudarthrobacter sp. MM222. The sequence continues at coordinate 3,725,147 of NZ_OX352321.1, read as the reverse complement.
CCTATGACCGCGGCGTCAAAACGGTGGGCGCCACGGCGCACTACGTCAACGCCGAACTCGATGAGGGCCCGATCATTGCGCAACAGGTTATCGAGGTGGACCACACGTACACCGCCGATGACCTCGTGGCCGTGGGCCGGGACGCCGAATGCGCGGCCCTCCGCAACGCCGTCCGCTGGCATTGTGAGGGCAGGATCCTGCTGCTCGGCAACCGCACCGTCATCCTGCGATAGCGCTCATGAAATCGACAAAGGGATCACCTTGGCGCCGAGTGCCATGGAACGCCTTGCCCGCCGGGCAGCCGGTGCGACTCTCGCAGGATGGGCGTCCCATCGGCTCCGGCGTCGTGGACGGCACCACACCCGACGGTGCAATCGTCTGGGTTGTCCTGGACGGGTGGCGGGAACGGCGGATGTTCCACAGGGAGGACTATGTGCAGGTGGAGATCATTGCGTAGCGGGCAAAGGCGCAGGCGCGATCTGAACCGGAAACAGGCCCACCTGCGGTTGCGCCTGGAAACATGGGCGGTCACCGTCGCGTTTTTTATTCTGATGACAGTCACCGTCTCTCAGGCGGTGCCCTTCGGGTAGTGAAAACGCAAGCGGACGTCGGCGGAGTTCCCGCCGCCGTCCGTTTCCCTGTTGTCAGGTCTCCAGCAGTCCGCCGCTGGCCCAGCGCCGCACCGCGAGCTTCTCGGCGGCGTCGAACTCCAGCAGTGCCACGCGGCATAGTTCTTCTACGTTCGCGGTCCAGGCTGCTGCCAGAGTGGCTGCGGTCGCCTCGTCGTTGAGCTGAAAATTGACGTAGGCGAGGCCTTGAAGGACAAAGTTCACGGCGTTGCGGGAGACCGGCTGGTTTGCGCTGACGCAGTCGTCCCTTACCAGCCGGGACAGTTCGGTGCGGTTGAGCGGCTCACGAAGCCTGGCCGCCATGGCCAGGAACATCTGCCGGAACTGGGCTGCGGAGAGTGCTGGCACATCCGTCACTCGGGTGACTTGCTCCTCGATGCCGGGCTGCCGGTCAGCCGGCGCAGGAAGATCCTCGCTCGAGAACCTCCTCGCGTCCCAGACCCAGCCGCCCTGTCCTGGGGAATATTCGATGCCCTGGCCAACCTGGGCCACCCAGGTCCCAAACTTTCCGCAGCCACCCCAGTCTGTCTTTAGGGACGGGTCGGCCGTCAGGGCCCGGTGGGCCACCATCGCGCCCACAACCGGTCCCGGAGCGTTCCGGACGAAGTCCAAGACTTCAGGGACCGCGGGCGAGGCTGCTGTGCTGGTCGACTTCGCTGCGGCTGGAACGAGCTGCTGCTTCCGGGGCGCCACAGCATGGATGGGTTCCACCGTTGTGCCGTTGAGGATCGCGACGAAGTCGTGGGACTCCACCACATGATCCGCCATCTCCCGGTACGCGAAGGCCACGGCACCGGCGGCGATGACAGTGGTCATCCGGTCAGCGGCCCGGAACCGCTGTATCAGGGACGTGAAGTCGGCGTCGGCCGAGGCGATGAAGAACTCGTCGATGCCACCGCCGCCGGAGAGTGCGTCCATTGCATCCAGCACCAGGTTGATGTCCGTGCTGCTCTTTCCCCGTTGCGTCAGCGACGGGCAATCGATCACGCGGAACCCGGCCCGGGTCCAATAGGTCCGGTACTTCGAGTACACCACCGGGTTCAGGTAGCAGTTTCGGATCAGGAAGCGGCGGGCGTCCTCTCCGGAACTGCCGGCTGACAACGCGTCGGCCCAATGCTTGGGGTCTTCGGCAAACCTCTTCGCCGCCAGTGGATCCAGAGCCTGCAGGCCCGTGAATACATTGTCGAAGTCAACAAACATGGCGGCGCGGATGCCGGGCCTTCGGGAGGGTGGGAGCGCCTCATTCATTGGCCCAGTGTGCCAGCATCGCCGCCTACTCGCTAAAGAAAGACGCCATCGACTTTTTACCCGGCCGTGTCGATTTACCCTCGCGCTGTTCGACCTAGGGGTGAGAAGGTCGAAGGGCGACCTTCCAAAACTAGGAGATTGAAATGGCAAAGTACATGTTGATCATGCGCGGAACCGACGAGTCGTACGCCAACCTTGAGAAGGCCGACTTCAACGAAATCCTCGAAACCATGGGCAAATTCAATGACGAATTGATCCGCGCCGGTGTCCTGCTGGCGGCAGAGGGCCTGGATGATCCGAAGGAGGGCGTTGTGGTGGACTTTACCGGCGAAACCCCGGTGGTCACCGACGGTCCCTATGGAGAGACCAAGGAACTATTCGCCGGCTACTACATCCTCGATGTCGCATCCAAGCAGGAAGCCATCGAGTGGGCCAAGCGGGCTCCCATGACGGCGGGCACCAAGACCGAGATCCGCCGCGTACCCTCCATCGACGAGTTCCCACAGGACAACGAATGGATCCAGAAGGAACGAGCCTGGCGCGAGGAGACCGGGCAGCTCTGAACCGGCCGGCCCGGAAACAGCAGTGAGCAGCACGGACGCAAGGGCCGCCGTCGAAGCGGTGTGGCGCATAGAGGCCGCCCGTATCGTCGGCGCCCTTGCCCGCTATACGGGCGACTTTCCCCTGGCCGAAGACCTGGCACAGGAGGCGCTGGCGGAGGCTCTCGTGTCCTGGTCGGTGAATGGCATCCCCGCCGAACCGGTGGGCTGGCTGCTGACCACCGGCCGGCGCCGCGCGGTGGACACCTTCCGGCGGCGGGCCGCCCGGGACGGAAAATACGCCCTGCTGGCCCGGGACCTCTCGGGGGAGGAGCCGGGCGCGGATTCCCTGTTCGACCCAGAAGCGATCGACGATGACGTCCTGGCCCTGATGTTCATCTCCTGTCATCCGGTGTTGTCCAAGGAATCGCGGATCGCGTTGACGCTGCGCGTGGTGGGCGGCATGGGCACCGACGAGATCGCAAAGGCGTTCCTGGTTCCGGTGCCTACCATCCAGGCCCGCATCACCCGGGCCAAGAAGACCTTGGCCGCCGCCCACGTTCCGTTCGCCGTGCCGGAAACGCGGGAAGTGCCTGAACGGCTGGGCTCCGTGCTTCAAGTCGTGTACCTGATCTTCACGGAGGGATCCTTCGCGTCCGGCGGGAACTCCTGGATGCGCACGGACCTGGCCGGCGAAGCGCGCCGCTTGGCCCGAATGCTCACGCGGCTGGCGCCCGAACCCGAGGTGTTCAGTTTGCTGGCCCTGATGGAGCTGACCGCGGCGCGCTTCCCGGCGAGGCTCGATTCCACCGGGTGGCCGGTCCTCCTCGCGGACCAGGACCGGCGGCTATGGGACCGGTCGGCCATCCGGCGCGGTCGCGCTGCGCTGGCGAGGGCAGTGGCTGCCGGCCGGGGCCTCGGCGCTTACGGGCTGCAGGCCTCCATCGCCGAATGCCACGCGGTTGCCCGCTCCGTGGCGGAAACGGACTGGCAGCGGATCGTGCTCCTCTACGAGGCCCTGGGGAGGCTGGCGCCGTCGTCGATCGTCGAGCTGAACCGCGCCGTGGCGGTGGCCATGGCATCGGGCCCGGCCGCCGGGCTGGGAATCGTAGACGCGATCGCGTCCCGCGGCGAGCTCAACGGCTCGCACCTTCTGCCAGCGGTCAGGGGCGAGATGCTGACCAGGCTCGGCAGGCGCGGGGAGGCGCAGGCCGCCCTGCAGCAGGCTGTCGCGCTGTGCACCAACGCGGCCGAACGTGCGGCGCTGGAACGAAAGATCGACGAGCTCGCTAGAGGACGGCTTGGAGCCTAAAAAGTCAGGGTCCGGATTAGTAGAGGCCGAGTTCGGCGAAGGCGGCAACGAGCCCCTCCTGGCGTGGACGGGCAGCGGTGCGGTCCGCTACCGCCAAGACCTCGGGGGAGGAGCCCTCGATGGCGATGCCGACGCCTGCGTAGGCGATCATCTCAAGGTCGTTGGCGCCGTCGCCCACGGCAACGGTGTTCTCGCGGGCGATGCCCAAGTGGGCGATGACCGCCGCGACGCCGTCCGCCTTGCTGATCCCGCGCTGGTACAGTTCCCCCGCATGCCGGCCCTCGTCGGCAACCGAATTAGCGACGACGGCGATGCCCCCGCCGATGTCCCGGACCAGGCACTCCATGGCTACTGGGGAGTCGAACACGGAGACCTTGGCGAAGGGCACGGCCGCGCGCTTCGCGGTGGGGTGCACGGCGTCGAGGATGGCCGAAGAACCGACCGGGCATTCTGGCGCCTGCCTGAAATGCGCGTCGAGGATGGCGCGTAGACGCTCCAGCGCCGCCGGCGGAACGTGCAGCGCCTCCTGTGCTTCCAGGACATACACGGCGTCGTGCGCGTCGAGCGCCGCGACCGTTCTCGCCGCTAGCTCTGCGGGGAAGCGTCGGTCCACGAGCACGGTCCCGGCCACCTCCACGTAGGCGCCGGCACTGGCTACAAGGCCGTCGAAGCCCGCTGCGAGGATACTGTCGGGCAGCATCGACACGGGACGCCCGGTGCAGAGCAGGACCCGGTGGCCCGCTTCCCGTGCCGCCCGTACAGCGCGCACATGGCCGTCGGGGACGACGCCGTAGTCTGCGTACGTCCCGTCCACGTCAAGGAAGACAGCCCGGATAGTTCCAGTGGTGCTCGGCGTTGTGTTCATGTTCGCGCATCATACGCAACGGCGACGGCGGGAGGAGGTGACTCCCGCCGTCGTTCGTCTTGTGCTGCTACAGGTTGACGGTCTCAAGGTTGGCTTCGCCGTGGTTCACGCTGAGCGTGAAGGTGTTCGGCCCGCTGGCGTGGACCGCGATGCTGCTCTTGGGGGTGTTGTGCCGGACCGAGAGGTCGTGGACCAGGGCATCCAGTTCGTTGTGCATGTTGGAGCGGTCCCACAGCTTGTGGGTTACAGAGTTGGCAGTGTCAAACGTCATTGTTCAGTGCTTCCATTCTTCGATCCGGATGTCAGGCTGCCGCACCGATGCGGAGCCGCCGTAAGCCAAACCAGGGACGCCTGAGTCATTTGGGCAGCTCTGCGAGCTCACCGGTTTGGCCTCATTGCGTCCACCAGGATGGGTATAACTTTGCCTCTGACCACTTCGTGCGTTGCGCGTTCGGAGTGGTATTCAGGGCTGCCAGCAGGGATTCAGTGCTTCCCGCCGTGCCTTTCCATAGTGCACAGTGCGGTGTTCAGGGCTCAAGCCAGATGGCGATTATGGCTAGTGAGACTCATCACAGCGGGCCCGGAGGAGCGCAGCAGGCTGTCCTCGAGTGCGGCCATGGCCAGGGAGAAGCGCCCGGGTAAGGGAGAAGATGCCACCCGGAGCCAGAGGGCGTCAGCGTAGGCGTGGAACCGGCCGGGAGTTACCTGCAGTTCTTCGGCAACGGCCAGCACCTGCGTGTGAGCGGTCAGGTATCGGGCGGGTGTCATCTGGCCCTGACGAAGGTCCAACTCCAGGTGCACGTCGAGGCCGGCCAGATCGCGGGCAGCCTCGGCCCTGGCCGTACTGTCGAAGTCCAATAACCCGGGGGACGGCCCGTCAGTGGCGATGATCTGCTTGGCGTGAAGGTCTCCGTGGGCCCAGACCAGCGGATCCGGCGCCGTCCGAAGCAGGTTTATGGACACGTGCTCCGCTGCGGCGCGCAAGGCGTTGCCCTGGGGCGCCAATTCCGGGACGTTTTCATTGTGAAGCAGCCAACCGTTGACCCGTCGCCATACGTTCGCTGACTCCACCTCCGGTGAACGGAGCGGAAGACTCTCCACGACGCTTTGCCCGACGCGGCCATACCGGCCATGCTGTTGCGCGATCCAGGCGCGCGACCATTTCTCCCACTCACCGGCAAACATTTCGTCGCTGACTCCGGCTCCGTTCCGGCCCAGCTCCGACAGGGTCAGTCCGGGGATGGAGCTGAAAACGATGACGTCGGAGCTGCGAGAAAGGATTCTGGGGGTGGTGAAGGTGCCGGGATCCAGCAGGATATCCACTTGGGCGCACCGTTCTGCGGGGACGACGGCACGAAGGGGTTGGAAGACCTTGATGTAACGGTCCGTCGCGCGGACCACAGCCTGGCGGTAGGGCCGATACGAAATGACTTCACCCTTTTGCGCTTCCGCCCGCAGGGCGGGCAGTTTCGGAGCGTCCGGCGGGATGAGGTTGAAGCGCCCCTGGCGCAGGCGGGCTCCCCGGACCCCGGGTTCTCCCGGCGTCAGGACCTCCAGGGCGTAGTCTCCAGGCGTCGGTACCGGCCACGCCCGGCGGACCTGCCAGGTTGTGCCGGCTTCGTCGTCGGCGGAGAGCGGGACGGGGGAGGGCCAGTCCATGCGATCAGCTCAAGACCCTGCGGATGTTTCAGCGAGTGGCGCCGCGCAACGGAGTGCCGGGATCTCAGTGTCCCGTTCCTTCGGTGCCCGGCACGCAGCCAAGCTCAGTCCATCCATGGTCACCGCGGTCCTCAACCCGGCAAGCTCTACCGGCGCACGCCGGATCGTATTCCAAGCATGGCGGTCAAGAATGAGGCACCGATTAAGGGTTCATGAAAGAAACCTCATGAACGAAATCCCGCGGACCGAGTGGGGGCTGGCTACCTGGTTCAGAGCGAGCCGCCCGCCGCCTCCGGAGTGCCGGAATCATGTGTTTCGCCGCCGCGGTGTCCCTGATGACCGCCACGACCGCCGCCCGGGCGTCCTTGGTCGCCGACGCGCTCACGGGCGAGGAAGTTTTCGATGTCAAAGAGGTTGTCCGCGCGGCGCGCGATGTTCAGGAGCGTGGTCATCGAGGCGACCTCTTCGACCTGTTCCTTGAGGAACCAAAGCATGAACTGCTCGCCCAAGGCGTCGTTTTCCGCCCTGGCTGCGGCGAAGAGTTCCTTGATGTTCTCGGTGACTTCCTGTTCCTGCGTGAGGGCCAGGGCCAGGGGTTCCTCGACCTTGGAGAAGTCGTTGCGGACGGGCTCAATGCCGGGAATGGCGATCTTGAGTCCGCGGTCCAAAATGTACCGGACCATCATCATTGCGTGATTTCGTTCTTCCAGTGACTGGCGGTAGAAATGCTTGGCCAGCTGGGGAAGATCCTGCCCGTCGAACCATGCGGCGACGGCAACGTACTGGTGCGAGGCGGAGAATTCGTTTCCAACCTGACGGGCCAGCAGTTCGTTGAATCTTGAGGGGCTCATGAACTCTCCTGAAGTTTTGGGTTCAAGGCTGGAGTGCCACAATTACAGGGCCTCGCTGGCTGCGCCACGGGAGGGCCTGCACTGAGAATCCCGCGGCGTGGACATCGGGTCAAGACCCTATTTAATGCCGTCCCGTTTTGACTGGCGGTCCGGGGCTACCGTCGATGGAGGGCGAAGGAGTCCGTGAAGCTGTACCCCGCAGCAGGAACGAACCGTGCGGCGAGCTGGTCAGCCGACACGGTGACATCTAGCGTACCCAGGGCTGGATTCCGATTCTTGCCGGACCAGGTGGAGAAGTACCCGACCTCCGGATCGTTGTTTTTCACGTTGTAGAGTTCGACACCGCCGACGCCGACGGTGACGAAAACCGTTCCCGCGCCCTGCTCCATGCTGCCGTCCTTGTCGGTCAGGCACGTGGCGGAAAAGTTGGCCGGGACGAGCTCCGAGCAGTTGCCGCCGAGCCCCACCTGATGCGACCGCTGGTAGACGTGGTCATGCCCGGACAAGACGAGGTCGACTTTTTTGTCGATCAACATGTTCGTGAAGTCCTTTCCGGCCTGGCAGCTTTTCTCACCCAGGCTGAAACACGGGACATGCATTCCGACGACGGTCCAGGGGATTCCCTGCGATCTTGCCTGGTCGATGGCTTCGGCGGTCCAGCGCCAGCGTTCACTTCCCTTCGAATAATCGAGGGGGTTTCCGTTCTTGAAATCAATTCCGGGGCTCACCAGAATGAATCGCACCACCGGATTCTGCTCCGGCACGTCCACGCGCCACTGGATGCCGTACTGGCCCTGCAAACCGGGCAATTTATTCGGCAGGCAGCGGACGAATTTGTCGATGTCACCTTCCTCCCCGTTGCTCTCGTGGTTTCCGGTGATCAGCTGGTAGGGGAGGTCGGTGCCCAGTTTGCCGGTGACCATGTCGCAGAATTGCTGTTCGCCTCCTGCCCTGTAGCTGAAGTCCCCGAGGGCAAGATTCAGCTGGGGATCGAGACCCGCGATGACGTCCAGCACCTTTTTGGCCCCTGCGCCGAGGCCGATGTCCCCCTGGGCGGTAAAGTGCACGGTTTCGGATTCAGCCGATGGCGGTGGCGGGATGAAAGTTGGCTCCGGCGCGGGTTGCGTTGAGGACGGCGCGGGTTGCGTCGGGGAAGGCGCCGGTTCCGGTGGCCCCGGATCACACGCAGCCACCATCATGGTCAAGCTCAGCAGAGCGGCCGCCAAACCGGCCCTGCCCCGGTTGCTCAGCGATCCGGCCATAAATCCCTCACTCGGTCAGCCTCGGTGGAGCCCGGTTTTTATACGCCACAGTAGCCCCGCCCTCCGGCGAAGACCAGACCTCTGTTGGGGCGCTTCAGTTCAGCCGCCGCTCGTCCCTTCCTGACACGCGCGGGGAGGGCGTACGCTCGTTGCACCTTAGGAACGCACGGTCACGCAGCATGCCCAATCGGCGCGGTGACGTCCGGATCGAGAATGGTGCCTTCGAATGGCTATTGAGACTCCTCCGCCGGCGCTGGACCCGGCAGTCCTGGACGGCCTGAGCAAGGCCCTTGTCGGGGCGCTGCTCCGTCCCGAAGATGCCGGCTACAACGACGCCAGGAAGATCTTCAACGCCATGATTGACCGCCGTCCGGCCGTGATCATCCGCCCCGCCGGTTCGGAAGACATACGCCGTGCGGTGGTATTCGCCCGGGAAAACCGCCTCCCGGTCTCCGTCAAGGGCGGAGGCCACAACGTGGCAGGGAGTGCCGTCAGCGCCGGCGGGCTCATGTTGGATTGCTCCGGCATGAAAGACGTTCAGGTCGATTCGGGACGCCGTATCGCGGTGGCTGGGGCCGGGGCGCTTCTGGCGGACCTCGACCAAGCCACTCAGGCGCACGGCCTCGCCACGCCGCTCGGAGTGGTCTCGGTCACCGGCATCGCCGGCTTGACCCTCGGAGGCGGCATCGGCTGGCTGAACGGCAAGCACGGTCTTGCCTGCGACAACGTGATCGCCGCCGAGATTGTAACGGCGGACGGCCGGCTCTTGACCGTGAGCCCCGACGAGCACACCGACCTTTACTGGGCGATCCGGGGAGGCGGCGGCAACTTCGGCGTGGTTACCTCCTTCACCTATCGCCTGCATCCCGTCGGGCGGGTCCTCGCCGGAGGACTCTTGTACCCTGCCGAGCGGACAAAGGAGGTCCTGCGGTTCTACCTCGAATTCGCTGTCTCCTGTCCCGACGAGCTGTCCATGTCGGCCAGTCTGGGCAACGATGACGCGGGGCGCCCTGTTTTCGGCGTCGCCCTCTGCTGGAGCGGTGAACAAGATGAGCTGGAGTCGGCGCTCCGACCACTGCGCGATCTCGGTCCGACGCTGGACGAAGTGGTACCAACCGAATATTGCGCCTGGCAGAGCGCTCACGATGAGGGCTTTCCGTTGGGCCAGCACCACTATTGGAAATCGAGCTTCGTCACAGACTTCACCGACGACGCCGTCGATGTCCTGCTTCATTTTTCGGCCGAGAAGCCCTCAGCGGCGAGTGGCATCGGCATGCAGCAGTTGCACGGCTCGGCCGCCCGGGTTGCTCCCGCAGCCACAGCGTTCCCACACCGCCGTTCCCAAAGCGAACTCCTCATCCTGGCCGCGTGGGCTGACCCCGCTGAAACCGAGCGCAACGTGGCGTGGGCCCGGGACTTCTTCGAAGCGATGCAGCCCTTCGCCGCGCGCGGTGTCTATGTCAACGACTTGGGTGAAGAGGAGGGGGACCGGGTGAGGGCCGCCTATGGGGCGAACTACGATCGGCTGGCCGCCATCAAGGCCGTGTATGACCCGACCAACCTCTTCCGATCCAACCAGAACATCCGCCCGATCGCCTAGCAGTTCTGCTGGCGCCCAACACCGCCGGTGCATAGGCGCTTGTGGGGCGTGTTTACTAGGCGAAGCCGAATACGGGCGGGAAAACTACGACCACGACGGTAGCCCAGACGCCGTAGACCGGCAGATACCTGGTTTGCCAGCGCTCCACCGCGGCAAAAGTGCGGAGGCCACGAAGGAATCCGACGCCGAGCCAGGCCGCCCGGAGCAGGTGCACCAGCAGCAGAAGGTTCAGGCCAAGGGCGGCGATCTTGTTTGGGCTGTACCCGAACTCGGCGATGCGGGCAAGCATCGCCGCCAGCATCACGCCGTCCACTGCGAGGGCCGCGAGAACGAGTACCGACTGCATTGCATCGAACAGTCCTGGAGGCGAGAGCGGGTCACGGGCGGAGATCGAGTAGAGCAGCAGGCACAGGACCAGCACGAGGATGGCGTCCAGGAGGATCAGCAGGTTGCGGTCGATCTCGACGAAGCCGCCCGCCGTAGCAAGCACGGTCAGGAGAACCAGGAGCATGGCAACGGTCAGGGGGGTGAAGACGCGGGTGAGGACGGGGGCGATGTTTTCGACTACGTGCTGCTTGGCTTCGACGAGCCAGACGGCGACCAGGAGCGCTCCGGGTACCGCGAACGGGAGGATCCAGCCTGCCAGAACGGGTTCGAAGTCGAAGCCTATGATCCGGAGGGTCGCGAGTGTGAGCGCGATCAGGACTGCACCGCCGAGCGCAAGCAGCGTGAAGTAGATACCGAGCTCGCCGGTGAACCGGACGAAGTCCATGCGTCGCTTGTCCGACCGCCACCTCCCGCCGAGGTAGCCCACTCCGGCCAGCAGCCACAGGATGACGGGGGCGTGCAGGGCGGCGAGCATTCCGGTCGAGCCGCCCGGGGCGAACGGGTAGATGTTGAGCGCAACTGCCAGAGCAGCAGCCGGGAGTAGCATTGCGGCTGCCACCGCGCCCGTGAAGCGGCGCCTCCATGCGAAGTACGCGGCCAGGGACGGGAAGACGAGCAGTCCCAGGTTGCGTGTCAGCGATCCGCCGTCGTCGATCCAGGCAAAGCCAGCCTTGACCGCGATACCCGCCCCGACCGCGAGGGCGAGGACGACGGCCAGCTCGCGCCACGGCGGCGTGCCGGCGTCGGCGGAACCCTCCGGCACCAGAACAAGCTGCTTCCACAGCCGTTCGGAGTGTTCGCGCGCAAACTCGTGGGAGACGGCGTCGAGGTTGCCCAGGCGTTTGATGGCGACGAGGAAGGCCTCATCGTCATCCAGGCCGGTCGCTTGCCGGTCGGCAATCTGCTCGCGCAGATGGTCCTCCAGCTCATCGACGTCGGCCGGGGAGATGGCCTGGCGCCGCTGAACGTAGCCGCGCCACCGGTCGATCTGGGCCTCCAGCTCAGCGTGTGACGTCACTACGCCCACCCCTCAACCGCGGCAGAGGGCCGCTGCGTAGTCTGCCACACTTGCCGCAACGCGTCCGCGACGACGGTCCACTGCTCCTGCCGCTCGGCGAGGGCGTCCCGGCCTGATGGCGTGATTGTGTAGTGCTTGCGACGACGGCCGGCATCGGAGGTACCCCACGAGGAGGAGACGTAGCCGAGCCGCTCGAGACGGTGCAGCAGCGGGTAGAGCATCCCGTCCGTCCATTGCATGCCACCGCCCGACAGCTCACCCACCCGCTTGAGGATTGCGTAGCCATACAGATCGCCGTCCGCCAGAATGCCGAGCACCAGCGGGGTGGCTGAGGCGGCCACCAGGTCCTTGTCAATGCGCACTACGTCTCCCATACCTAGATCTAAAGGGTATTAAACATAGTAGCTCTAGGTATGGCAAGGGGCCCCGACCGGTGGCCGCCGGGCACAACTTGTTAGCCGGCAGGTCGGCCTCGTGCCAACGAACCCCGAATCCCTATTACTGGCTGCCGGTCAGGCCTACACTGGTCTTGCATTCAGCGGTTGCGTCTAGGGAGAAAGTCATGGACGTTATTGAGCAGGTGTACGAAGGAATGCACGTCGTAGCGCCGGATGGGAAGAAGGTCGGCAAGGTCGGCGACCTGAAGATGGGTGATCCCGAGGCTGTGACCTCGGACGGCCAGACCGATCCGATAACAGGAGGCCTTGTCGGCAGCGTGATCGATGATTTTGCGAAGAGCTCCAGGCTGCCGCGCCACACCGCAGAGCGGCTACTGCGGATCGGCTACGTGAAGGTCGACAGGTCCGGCCTGTTTGCAGGCCACACGTTCCTGGCCTCGGATGAGCTTGACCGGGTCGAGGGCGACACGCTGTGGCTCAAAGAAGGCCTGCACGCCGATCATTGACGCGCCCCGGCTGCTGGGAGGCGCTGGTGGATCCTGCGCGCCCATCGGTTCTCTGCGGGGTTACCGTGGAGGTATGGACTACCTGAGAGGTCCGCTGTATCTGGACATCGCGGCCAAGGGCCTGTGCCTGGTAGGTATCCTGTTGATGATTTTTGGGCAGGGCGGCTGGTTCACTGCCGGGGTTTTCGCCGTGGCCGTGGGCGTGCTCTTCGGCGCGTGGTCCCTGGTTGCCGCCCGCCGCATGGGATCACGGAGCGGCCGCTCGGGTGCAGCACTTCTCCGCGCCCGTCCTCCCGAGAATGACGTCCGGGAGGACGACGGGCATCCATGACGATCAGCACGTCGTCCGGCCAACAGCTCAGCCCGGCGCGTCGCCAGGGACCTGGCCGTCGGCGACGTCGGCCTTCGTCCAGGTGGCCACAACGCTGACGCCGCCGCCCTCATCGCGGTCGGTCACGACATCGATCTCGCCCGGCGCCGCGCCCATGCCTAGGAGCTCCTCCCGGTAGGCCGCCACAAGCTGGGAAAGACTTTCCTCCGTCCATTCACCGGGGCGCATCCGGGTGGAGATCTCCACTGGTTCAGGCTGATATAGCGTCAACGCTGCCTCCTCGGGCGGTTTCGGGGGCTGCACCAGCGGCCATTAGGGCTCTGGTTCCTGCGACCCCGCTCGCTCCACGGTAGAGCCGCCAGCGTCCCTCGGACAAGAACCCTAGCTTGAAACTGCGAACCCCCCCACGCAAGCGGACGCCTCACGGACGCCACACCCCTTTGAGCAGCCGTTGCACCTGCTCCGGCCGCTCGAGATTGGCGAAGTGGCCGCAACGCGGGATCGTCACCATGTGGACGTGCGGGACGAGAGCTGCCAAGCGGGCCAGGTCCGAGGGCGGCGTGAACACATCGCTGTCCCCGCGGGTGGCCAGCACCGGGCAGCGAATGCCGCGCCACCAGTCAAAGTCGTAGTGTGATGCGGCCCGGGCGGCAGCAGTGAAGGAGGCGGGCCGGGCGTCCTCGCCTAGCCGGCGGATCTCGATTTTGGAAATGACCGCGGGATCCGCGAAGAACGGGGACGCCAGCGGTCCAATTAAGGGCGTGGTCCCGGCTGCACGGACCAGTGCCTGCCCTGCCGGCCCGAGGGCCGCCATCGAGCGCATGAGCAGCTGCATTCCGACAAACGCGGGGAACGTTCTCAGGCTGCGCAGCGGCTCCTTGGCTGCCTCGGACACGCCGAATGTGGTGGCCGAAATAGCGGCCACGCTGGCCGTCCGCTCCGGCCACACCGCTGCAATGTGCAATGCCAGAAAGCCGCCCATGGAGTGGCCCACCAGGTTCCACCGCCGGTAGCCGAGCGCGTTCAGTACCCCGGTGACGGCGCGGGCCATCGCCTCGATAGTGAAATGTTCCACCCGGGCACCTTTCGTTGATTCACCCCAGCCCGGCAGATCAAGCAGCACCCGATCATGGGCCGGCGTTCCGCCCAGCAGCGCCCCGAAGGTGGTCCAGGTTCCGGCGGCGCCGTGAAGGTAGACAACCGGTGTGAGCGACACGGGACCGGGGCCTCCGCTACCCTGCATGACACGCACCGTGCAGGGACCGAGTTCCGTGGGAAGGATCTGCCGCCGCAGCGCGGCCGCTACCGTGGACGCGGTTTCCTGCTGGATACTCATGGTCACTTTCCGGTCGTGGTCTCTGAAACAGATTCGGAGCCACAGGTACTGCGGACCGGTCTGGAGGGGGGAGGCTGGGGGTCACGGCTCCTGCGTGCCGGCCGGATGCTCGATTGCCACGGTGCCGGCGTCACCGTCGACGCGGATCCGCTGGCCGCTGGCAACCCGCTGGGAGGCCACGCCGGTGCCGAGCACGGCCGGGATGCCGTATTCGCGGGCCACGATCGAGCTGTGGCTCAATGGGCCGCCGACGTCGGTGACCACGGCGGAGGCCATCGCGAACAGCGAGGTCCAGACGGGAGTGGTGATGCGGGCCACCAGGACGTCTCCGGGCTCCATCCGCGCGAAATCCTGTGGCCCCTCAGGACACGGGCGGGAGCAGTGACCCGGCCCGGGCTGGCACCGATGCCTTTGATGATGTCACCGGGCTGGTCCTGCGGGCCCGCCGGCATCATCGACCCAAAGGCCCGCTCCATCCACCGGCTCTCCGGCAGCAGCTGCGGTGCAGCGGCCTTTGCCTGGCCGCGCCACAGCATCTTGCGCTCCTCGACGACGGCGGAGCGGACGGGCCGGTCTGCTCCGGTAATGGCCACCGCCGCCGGTGCGCCGGGCGCTACCGCGGCCAGACCGAACTCGATGGCGCTTTGCAACTCCTGGCGGCGCAGCCAGAACACATCGTCTGGCTGGGCGATGACACCAGAGCCAACCAACCGCTGTCCGAGTTCGAGCAGCAGGCGCCGCAGCAGCGGCCAGGCCAGGCCGACGTCGGCCAGGGCATCCTCGCGGATCGGGGCGGCGTTCTGCGCCCACCGGAGGAGCCGGATGAAGGCTGCCCGGCGGGCCGGCCCGAGCCGGCTGGCCATTCGGCTGGTTTGCTCCTCCCTGCGTGTGGCCGAGTGCCGCTGGCGCTCGTGCGGGTCGGTGCCTTGGCCCCGCAGGTAGTACTTGACCGTCTCCAGCGGCGCCGAGGGATCGTCCGCCGGCACCGGGCTGGCGAAGTCCAGGTTGTAGACCGCATGACCGAACCGGTCGAGGTGGTTCTGGAAGCGAGGATGCCACTGCTGCCACAGTGCAGGGTCGAAACCGGCCGGCGGGGACCCGTCTGGCTGCGACCCGGCGAGCGCCGCCGTCGGTTCATTGAGGATCGCCGGGGCCAGCCCCGGCACGCCGAGGGCCCACACCGCGAGGTCGTACAGCGATTTTTCCGCCCGGATGGGTTCGCTGTCATAGCCGAGGAGGAACGTCTGGGCGGGGGGATCCCCGTCGCGCCGAACGAACTTGTCGTAATACGCCCCGAACGAAATTTCGCTCGTCGCGGCGAGCGGAATTATTGACTGCACTGCCGTGTAGTACACGGTGCCGGCGTCCAGCAACGCCTGCACACCCTCTAGCAGTTCTTCGCCGGAGAATTCGACGGCGGGCCTCGCCGACCAGTCCTTGATCACCTGCTCGTAACGAGGGTGCGAATATTCCCGCCAGCCGGTTATTCCCATATGCGCCTTGCCGCGGAGCAGCGCGCGTACCGCAGTCAGAGACTTGCCCATCAGCCGCCACATTCCTGAAGTGCGGTAGTAGTAGTAGGCGTAGCCGTTGATGGTGGGCAGTCCGACGTCGTCCTCGCGGATGATGTTCTTGCCGACGGCTTCGGCCAGCAAGGCTCTCAGCGACCGGGACACGGAACCGTCAATCAGGTCGGCGAACAACGGCGAGAGCGGGTTGGGCAGCTGTTCCACGATGCTCGCACGGAAATAGAGCCCCTTCGGATAGGGCACCGCCCAGGTGTCCGGGGTGTCAGCCGCCGGTTCAGGAAGTGCGGTGATGGGCCGGGATTGCAGGATGAAGAACTCGTTCCCGGCCCGCGCCCACTCGATGTCCTGCGGTGACCCGAATTGATCCCTAATCCGTGTTCCATAGCTTGCCAGCGCGGCGGCCGCGTGGTCGTCCAGTACTGGCCGGCGACGGCGGGCCGACGGCACCGGCTGCTCCCGGGTGCCGTGGTCCGCGTAGACCGTCAAGACGTCCTTGTCAGCGGTCCGCCGCGACAGCACGCGGCCCGACCCCGCCTCGACCACGACGTCGTCCGTGCTGACCGTTCCGCTGACCACAGACTCGCCGAGGCCCCACGCGGCACTGATCACGATCTGGTCGCGGCGCCCGTTGGCCGGATTGGCGGTGAACAGAACACCGGCTGCTTCGGCTTCGACCATCCGTTGGACCACTACAGCGAGGCGCACCGCGTCCGGTCCGATGCCTTCACGGGCGCGGTAGGCCATGGCACGGGCCGTCCACAGGGAAGCCCAGCATTCGGTGACGGCGGCGGACAGGGCCTCCGTCCCGACAATGTTGAGGTAGGTTTCCTGTTGCCCCGCGAAACTGGCCGAGGCGAGGTCCTCCGCCGTGGCGGAGGACCGCACCGCCACGGCCGTATCCCCGTTGCCGAGCAGCCCGTAGGCGGCGCCGAGTTCGGCTGCGATCACTGCCGGCATGGTGGCACCGGTAAACAGGGCGCGGATCCGCTCGGAAGCATTTTCGTAGTCCTCGGGCGACGCCTGCGGCGCCAGTTCCGCCAGCTCGCGGATGCCGGCCTGGAGGTGATTGGCCTCCACAAAATCCGCGTAGGCAGCGGTGTTCAGCACGAAGCCCGGGGGGACTGGCAGCCCGGCCCGAACGAGGCCGCCCAGTCCCACGCCCTTGCCGCCGGCCACGTCGACGTCGCTCTGTCCCACATCACCAAAGTTGACGATGTAGGTCATGACCGCGCGTCCTTCCTGCTTCGGAGCTTGGCCGCTCCATAGGGCCTGATTCCCAACATATTGGCACTCCTGCAGGCAAGAGGCCATAGCGTCCCCGGGGGGTCTGGAACGGCCGCCGCGGGTGACGCCGCAGGTCAGGACGGGATTCGAGCCCGGCCCAAGCTTTCCATAGGGTCTGTAAGCAGCATGGAGGCCTATCGCGAAGCCAATTTGGAGGTCCAATCATGGATCCGCACACTCGCAAAATTCCGGCCCCGGTTCTCAACCGCCGCCAATTCGGACTCCTGATGGGCGGCGGTGCCCTCCTGCTGTTCGGTGGAGGAACCTACGTTGCCATAGCACTGGGCGCTGCCGACGACACACCGATCCTGGGCACGGCCTTCGGCACCCTTTCCGTGGTCAATGCAGGCCGCCTTGCCCGGCTGGACGCGCAGGGAAGACCTGCCACCAAGTCACTGGCCGCCGCGGTAGCGCAGATCACCACCGGCGCGGGCACGGCGGCAGCGTTCGACGGCGCGCCACGCCTGGAGCGGGCGGCCCACCATGAGCCGGCAACGCCAGCCACCCACGGGCACGACGACGGGGCCGTACCGGATTCCGACTGGCCGCAGCCCGCCAACCTCACCTGGGGCGATGTTGTTCTCCTCGAAGTGGCGCTACGAAACACCCTGTCAGATCCTGTCCTGTTTGCCCCGGGCCAGTTGAGGCTGAAGCTGCTTCCGTCCGGCGTGACGGTCACCCCGCAGGACTTCAACCACGGCCCCGGCATTATCGCGCCCGGCGCCACGGAGCAGCTCTGGATCAGCTACCTGGCCCCCCACGATTCCCTTGAGATGGAGATCGAGTATTCGGATCCGGAATTGGAGGGGACTATGAGCGTGGGCCTGCCCGCCCTGACGGTCAGCCAGGTGACGCCATGAGCCCGCTGGACCTCCACATCAACGACGGCTACCTGCCAATGGTGGATGGTTCCCGCGTCTACCACCGTGGGTTCGGCGACCGGCAGACCCTTCTCCGCGACCCCGCGCCCAGCCTCGCAGTGAGTCCGCGGGTGTTCCTGCGGAACGGAACGGTGGCGGCGAGCCGGACCTACCCGCTGAATGCGGCCGTCCCGCCACTGGGCCGCCCCGCGCCCGCGGCGAAGGACCCGGCCAGCCCCGGGGAATTCCTGATCCGCCGCGCGCACTGGGCCAGCTTCTTTCCGGACCGGACCCTTATCGCGGAGACCGGCAGCACCATCAGCGTCCGCGTGACCAACCACCTGGCCCAGGAACATTCCCTGCAGTTCCTGAATGCCGGTCCGAACAACGGCCATGTCGGTACAGGCGCGATCAGGCCGGGTCAAGCCAGGACGCTGGAATTCAGGGCCCCGAAGGAGGGCACCTACCTCTACTGTGACCCGGGCGCTGATCCGGCCGATCCGACCGCGGACCCCGTCCAGCGGGTCCTTGGCCTCTTCGGCGCCCTGCTGGTAGTCAATCCGGACTCGCCGTGGGTGCCCATGCCGGGCGGGCCCGAGTTCGAGCGGCAGTGGCTGTGGATGCTGCACAACGTCGACCCCGTCTGGGCAGGTATCGCCTCCCGCAATGGAACCGTAGACCCAGGCCGGACACCCGCATACCCGCGCTATTTCACGCTGAACGGCCGCAGCGGCTTCCAGTCGCTGGCCGCGTCCACCGATGAGGCCCTCAACCGTGTCCGCGACGAGGACACCCTGATGTCAGGCTCCGCCCGGCGCGTCGACGTCCGCAATTTCAGTCAGGGTGCGACCCCCGGCACCGTCAGGGCCGGCCAGCTCATGCGCTTCCTCAATGCCGGCGTGGTCCACCACCAGCTGCACTTCCACGGAAACCACCTCTGGACGGTCAACCGGAACGGGGACATGTTCCCCCGCTCCGGCGGCAACGTCGATCCCGATGGCCATGTGGTGCTCCAGCAATGGGAAGACGTTATTGAAATGCACCCACTGGACCGGAAGGATTCCGTTCTCCCGCTGAAGCGCCCCCCGGAAGCGATTGAAGAGGTGTGGAACGCCCGGACGGAGGACTGGGACTACCCGATGCACTGCCACGCTGAACCATCGCAGGTGGCACGCGGCGGAATGTATCCGGGCGGCCTGGTGGGGCACTGGACAGTCGCAGCCCCCGGACCGGACACGGGTGGTCACGAGCTGTTCCGCAGCCAGGTCGACTTCAGTTCCCAGCAGATGCACGAGGGAAGCCCCGCAACAGAGTTCCGCCAGAAGCCGGACGTGGCGCATGAATTCAAGTTTTTCAACCGCAAAATGAAATTCGACGACGGCGGCGAATTTGAGATGTGGACGTTCGAATCCGAGAACTCCGGGCGAATCTTCCCGGCGCCCCTGGTCCGCCTCGTCGAGGGCCAGCTCTTCCAGGGCACCATAAAACCCGGCAAGAGGGTCCATACGGTCCACTGGCACGGCATCGAACCGGACCCGCGCAACGACGGCGTGGGCCACACCTCGTTCGAAGTCTCCGGCTCCTACACGTACCAGTGGCGCCCCGAGCGCGGATCTCCCGGGAATCCGAACGTGGGGGCGGCCGGAACGTACTTCTACCACTGCCACGTCAACACCCCGCTGCACGTCCAGATGGGAATGTTCGGCCCGCTCATCATTGACCCGGTGCCACACCCGGATTTCCCGGTGACCCGCGGGGCACGGAGGGCGTTTGTGGACGGGCCGGAGTACGACATAGATACCGAAACGATCCTCGTCCCCTACTCGTTGGACCCGCGCTGGCACCAGCTCAACCACGCCGCCGGGCTCTCCGGCGACGACGCCGGCCTGGACAAATTTGAGCCCAGACACTTCTACCTGCTGGGCGGCGAACTTGCCCCGGCACCGGCCAATGAGGGCCCGATTTTCCTCACCAGAATCCGCGCCCGGATGGCCGGGGGCACCTTCAAGCCCACGCTGCTCCGCCTGCTCAACGCCAACTACTTCCCCGCGAACGCGCGCTTCACCGACTCCGGCGGCAAGCCTGTCGCCATGGCCGAACTTATATCGCACGACGGACGGCCGTTCCGGGACACCTCAAGCCCAACCGGACCGGCCCGGCCGATTTCCGCCACCGGCCCCCTCCGGACGGCCAGCATCAACTTCGGTGCGGCCGAACGCTACGACATGCTCCTGCACCCGCCAGCCCGCGGAACGTATTGGCTTACCGTGGACCTGCTCGACTGGATCACCGAAGGAGTCCTTTTCTCCCGAAGAATCCCGGTGGTCACCGCCTAACCGCAGCACCGCCCCTGAAACCCTGTATGGCCGCACCCTTGCGAAATGCGTTAGTAGTGGCTAACGTATTCTTTGTGCTGGATGCCTTGGAGATTGCTGCGGAGCCGAACCGGCGACGGCTCCTGCATCTGCTGGCCAGCCATGAACAGGCCGTCGGGGAGCTGGCCGCGCACTTTACGGTGAGCCGCTCCGCGGTGTCCCAGCACTTGCTGTTGCTGGAGCAGGCCGGCTTGGTGTCGGCCCGCAAAGAGGGCCGCAACAGGTACTACCGGCTCGATCCGGCGGGCATGGGCCGGCTCCGGGAACTGGTCGAACAATTCTGGACCTACGAGCTGGACCTGCTGGCCTCGGATGCCGCTGCACTTGCCGCGCGGCGCTCCGGACCTCCGCAACATCACAAGACCAATTCAGATGCCCCGCCCCAAGACAAAGGACCACTCTCATGACGTTCGATAAGACCATTCACCTGCCCGTCGGCGCCGACGAGGCCTTTGCACTCATCACAGAGCCGGAGCGTCTTCGCCGCTGGCAGACGGTGGCCGCACGCGTGGACCTCCGCATCGGCGGCGAATACCGCTGGACCGTCACCCCGGGCCATCACGCGGCCGGCACGTTCCAGGAGATCGAGCCGGGCAAGCGCATCGTCTTCACTTGGGGCTGGGAATCGGGAATGGACCTGGCGCCCGGCGCCTCCACCGTGACCATCACGCTGGAGCCCGACGCCGGAGGCACCACGCTCCACCTGGTCCACGATGGCCTCACCGCCGAACAGGCCGCAGCACACGCCGAGGGCTGGAACCACTACCTGGGCCGCCTCGTCGCGGAAACGTCCTCCCCGGCCGGCGCCGGCCCCGACGAGTGGTCAGCGGCGCCGGACTCGATCGATCACCTCAGCTCTGCAGAGGCATCACTCGCCGTGCTTCTGGGCGTGCTTCGAAAGCTCACTCCGGCAGACCGGGAGAAGGCCACTCCTTGCGAAGACTTCACGGCGCACGAGTTGCTGGAACACCTGGCTGGTTCGCTGAAGCAGATCGGTGGTGCACTGGGCGCGGACGTGACAGACGACGCCGGGGCAGGCCCGGAAGTTCGCATCGCGGGTCTCGCGCAGGCCACCCTGGAGGCGTTCACCCGCCGCGGCGTCGAAGGCACCATCGACATGGGCTTCGCGGAACTGCCGGCCACGGTCGTCGCCGGCATCATTAACCTGGAGCTGCTCGTGCACGCCTGGGACTTTGCGAAGGCCACCGGCCAGGAACTCGTCGTTTCCGACGTCGTCACCGACCACGTTGCGGCCCTTGCCCGGCTGACCATCTCCGAGCAGGTCCGTGCAAGCGGCAGCTTCGCCCCTGAGTTCACGGTCGCCGAAACGGCCGGCAGCCTTGAGCGCCTGATCGCGTTCACCGGCCGAAGCGTCGCCGCCTAGAACTTTTCCCCCAGAAACCGCGTCAAACCAACCATGAAAGTAGGAACCCCATGTCCAAGTTCGTCTTCATCTACCACGCCCCGATGACCCCCGCCGAGGCGGCGCCGCCCGCGCCGGAGGACATGGCAGCTGTCATGGAGCAGTGGAACGCCTGGGCCGGGAAGGTCGGCAGCGGCCTGATCGATTTCGGCAGCCCGCTGGCCAACGGTGTCCGCGTTTCTTCCGGCGGAGCCACCGCCGCGAGCCAGCGTGAGGTCGCCGGCTACAGCATCATCGAGGTCGAAAATCTCGAGGCCGCCGTGGAACTCGCCAAGCAGCACCCGCACCTGAACATGCCGGGCGGCTGCGAGATCGAGGTTCACGAGGCCCAGCAAATCCCCGGGATGTAGCAGGAGCGGCCCGCCCGGTCCCGCAGGTGTGTGCGCCGTCGCCGCTGTACGGCCACGGCGGACACGCCGGCGCCACTAAGGCACATCTACGGGAGTGAGAGTCGTGTCTCAGCGCCAGTCATCGATCACGTAGGCGTTGGGGTGGCTGTATCCGGGATCATTGGGCCGGTGCATGGTCACACCCTGCAACCCGGTACGGAAACCGCGGGCGACCATGCGCTGATAGGCGTCCGGGCGGCCCAGGTTCATCCCGGCTTCGAGCTGACCCAGTCCGCGCTCGGCGGCCAGTTGCTCGCAGGCGTCGAGTAGTCGTTCGAATCTGTCACCCGCCTGCTGGCCGGGGCGTACGGCGCCGAACTTGATGAAGCACACATCTGTCCCGGCCTCCGAGCCCGGTCCGCAATGACACACGGCCAGCCCGTCGAGCCCCGACTCGCCCGGCAACAGCACAGTGTCACCGAGTCCCTGCACGTGCGCGGCGAGGATCTCGCGTTTTAGGTCCAGACCCGCGTACACGGCGTCAGTGAGGGCACGACAGGCACTGAGATAGTCGGGCCGCTCGGCGTCGGACAGCCCTCCAAACGTCACCTTTGCGGGCACCGCGTCACGGGCCGCCACCTGCTTACGCATGACGGCGGTCAGGAATCGGGGCCAGAAGCCGTACCGGCGGTAGAGCTCAAGGTGTTTAGGACTGTGCGAGAAGGTGAACAGGCCGAGGTGGCTGTTCCCCCAGCTCTCGAAGCACTCCATGATCGGCTCCATCAGGCTCTTGCCGACGCCGTGGTCCCACAAGTCCGGGCGCACGGTCAACGGTCCGAAGAACCCGACGCTGCCCCAATTTGCGGCAAAGTTTGATCCTACGAGCTCGCCATCGACTGTTGCGGCGAAGGCGGCGTGCGGATCGGCGGCGAAGCGAGTACGGACATAATCGGCCGTTCCGAACGGATCGGGGACGCCGAGAAACGTCCCGAACGCCAGCCTGACTATCTCGTCTGCGCGATCGAGGTCCGCCTCGCGCAGCGGCCGGACCGATACTGCGCCCTCGACACTCTTTCGCCCGGTTTCCTGTGCGGTCATGAGACTCTCCCTCCACGACTTCTTCTTGCAACAGACGCCCGACGCAACCCCGTCGCGTAGCGAATCCGGACACCCCCGGGCGATAGACTCCCGCGGAGGGATGTTGATCGTTGCTTTGTGGTGCTGTGCATTATGGCCCTATTGGAGGGTCTCGTCCAGCATCCGCGGGATCGTCAAAAGGCGCACATATATGTGATCTCGCCCAGCTGCCGGGGCGGGTCACTGGGCACGTGCGAGTTTCTATCGGGCCGCGCGCCGCCGCACATAGACACGAAACCGGCACGGTCCGGCGCGGGCGGCCGCATCCGTGTGAGGATCAGTCATGGCCGACCGACTAATGCTGCTCGACACCGCCTCGCTTTACTTCCGCGCTTTCTACGGCTTGCCCGACACGATCCGTCGCCCGGACGGCACGCCGGTGAACGCTGTCCGCGGCCTGCTCGACATGATCGCCCGGCTCACGACCGATTACGAGGCGACGCATCTCGTGGCGTGCTGGGACGACGACTGGCGCCCGCAGTGGCGGGTAGACCTCCTCCCGACCTATAAGTCGCATCGGGTCGCGGAGGTGGTGGCGGGCGCCCCCGACGTGGAGGTCGTGCCGGACGCGCTCGAGGCGCAGCTGCCGATGATCCGCCGGGTGCTCGACCTCGCCGGCATCGCCGTCGTGGGGGCCGCCGACCATGAGGCCGACGACGTCATTGGCACCTACGCCAGCCACGCGGAGCTTCCGGTCGATGTGGTCACCGGCGACCGCGATCTGTTCCAGGTTATCGACGACGCCCGTCAGGTGCGGGTGATCTACACCGCCCGCGGCATGAAGAACCTCGAAGTGGTGACCGACGTCGTAATCGTCGGGAAGTACCGCGTGTTGCCCGAGCAGTACGCCGATTACGCGACGCTCCGCGGCGACACCTCGGACGGCCTGCCGGGCGTGGCCGGCATCGGTGAGAAGACCGCCGCGTCGTTGCTCGGGGAGTACGGCACCCTCGACGGTCTGCTCGAAGCGGCGGCGGATGCGGGAGGCGGGCTGTCCGCGTCCGTGCGGTCGAAGCTCGCCGCGGCCGCCGATTACCTCGCCGCCGCGCCAACCGTCGTAAAAATCGTGCGGGACTTGGAGCTGCCGACGCTCGAGGAGGCCGGTGCCCAGCTGCACCCCGTCACCGGCGATGCGCGTGCCGAACTGGAACGGCTCGGCACCGAGTGGAACCTCGGCGGATCGGTCCGGCGACTCCTCGAAGCCCTCGATCGGCGGCACTGAGGGCGGGGAGACCCCGGCAGGCGGCGGCTCAGCCGCCGAGGACCACGTTCGCCGGCGGTTCCCCGGCCAGCATGAGCTCGATCTGTCGCTGCAGGAGCCGGCCCATGCGCGGGCGCATCGCCGAGCTCGCCCCGCCCACGTGCGGGGTGATGATCACGCCGGGCGCCTTCCAGAGCGGGTGGTCGCGCGGCAGCGGTTCCGGGTCCGTGACGTCCAGCGCGGCCCGGATCCGACCTGCAGCTGCATGGCGGACCAAGGCCTCGGTATCGGCCACCGGGCCACGGGCCACGTTCACCAGCAGTGCGCCATCGGGCATCGCCGCAAGGAACGCGTCATCGATCAGGTGCCGGGTGGAGTCGCTGAACGGAACGGCCACCACCACAATGTCGTGGTTTGGCAGAAGCCCGGGCAGCTCGGCAATGCCGTGCACGGCACCGCCCTCATCCGTCCGCGCCCGGCTTGCCACCCGCGTGACGCTGGTTTCGAATGGGATGAGCCGCCGTTCAATCGCCTTGCCCACTCCGCCGTACCCCACCATCAGGACGCGGCAGTCCGCCAGGCTCGCGGTCGACCGGGTTTCCCAGACGCCCTCCTGCTGATTGCGGAAGATGCGCGGGAACTCCCGCTGGCTGGCGAGAACCAGGGCCAGGACGAGCTCCGCCGTGGAGGTCTCGTGCACGCCGGCGGCATTGGCGAACACCCGTCCGGCCGGCAAGGACTCCGCCACGCCGTCGTACCCGATCGACTGGCTCTGCACCAGCGCCGTCTCGACGTCCTCGAGCCTGCGCAATACCTGCGTGCCGCCCATGTAGGGCGGGACGACAATATCGATCTTCGGCTGTGGCGCCCCACCTTCGAAGTCCCAGTCAAGCACCGTGACGTCCGGGTGCGGTTTCAGGTACCCGCGAAGGGCGGGGTCCGGCAGGCTGACGCTGATCTTCCGGGTCATAGGTCTCCAACAGCTCCGTCGGTCCGGGGCAGGCCTTTCTTCGGTTGGCCTGCCGGGTGGTTGATCTCCGTGGCCAGCCTAACGGAGCGGCAGCGGCGGCGGTGTCGGGATTTTTTCGGCCGGAGCTGCGCGAAAAGCAGATGCGCAACCACGACTAAGCCGTCCCCTTTGTATCGTCCGGCCCGTCATGCCACGCCCTGCAGGGCACCGGCCCGGGACCGGACGCCGACGTATTCACCCTTGAAGAAAAGCAGCGGTTCGGCGCCGGCCCGGGCGCTGAGGGCGCGGACCGCCGCAACAACAATGGTGTGGTCGCCGCCGTCGTACTCCTGATGCAGTTCGCAGTCCACCCACGCGAGCGCCTGGTCCAGGACGGGGTTGCCGAGGGGCGACGGAGAATGCTCGACGCCGGCGAACTTGTCGGTACCTGAGCGGGCGAACTGGGCAGCCAGGTGCTGGTGTTCCTCGGGCAGGATGTTCACCGTGAACCGGCCGGCCGCACGCAGCAGCGGCCAGGTGCTGGAGGTCCGTGCCGGGCTGAACGTGACGAGGGCGGGCTCCAGTGACAGGGACGAGAAGGACTGGCAGGTGAACCCGGCCGGCCCGTCCGCCGTCGTCGCCGTTATCACCGTCAAGCCGGTAGCGAAATGTCCCAGGATGGAGCGAAGTTTCGTGGGGCTGAGATCAAATGGTTCCGTCATGGCGAGTCCTTCCGTAGCTTGTGCACTCAATCAATCACCCCGTGGGCAGGATCCCAACCCCGGCCGAAACGCGCCGACGCCGAGCGACACACCGCTTCACTGTCCGCATCAAGAGGTAATGAACGCCTGCCGGCGAATAGCGGAGCACTGGTTCCGGGCGGCGGGCCGCAGGGGATGACCTCACCGGTGACGTACTGGCACGTGCGCTTAGCAGGCAGCGGACCGTTGCCTCCGGCCGCACGGACACAGGACAATCAGACCTGCCCCCGCAAGCTGATTAGATAGAGCCCAGCGACGCCAACGGCGGCTGCGACGGCGGCCCCGCGCAACAGATGGAGACACGATGACTACGACCACGACGACGGACGACACGCAGTCGCCCGCGACGCATGTTGCCGACAGCCACGATCTGATCCGTGTGCAGGGCGCGCGAGAGAACAACCTCAAGGACATCAGCATCGAGATTCCGAAGCGCCGCCTGACGGTGTTCACGGGAGTGTCCGGCTCAGGCAAGAGCTCGCTGGTGTTCGCCACCATCGCCGCCGAATCGCAGCGGATGATCAACGAGACCTACAGCGCCTTTGTGCAGGGCTTCATGCCTAACCTGGCGCGGCCCGACGTCGACCACCTGGAGGGACTGACGACGGCGATCATCGTCGACCAGGAGCGGATGGGCGCGAACCCGCGCTCCACGGTCGGCACTGCCACCGACGCCAACGCGATGCTCCGGATCCTTTTCAGCCGGCTGGGAAAGCCGTACGTCGGCCCACCCACGGCCTTCTCCTTCAACATCCCGACCCGGAAAGCGAGCGGGGTGATGAGCACGGAGAAGAGCGGCAGGGTGGAGAAAAGCGTTGTCCAAAACGCCGTCTACTTGGGCGGCATGTGTCCGCGCTGCGAGGGCATGGGCGCGGTCTCCGACTTCGACCTCACTGCGCTGTACGACGACACGAAGTCACTGGGCGAGGGTGCCCTGACGATCCCCGGCTACAGCATGGACGGCTGGTACGGCCGCATCTTCAGCGGCGCGGGCTTCAACATGGACAAGCCGATCGCTAAGTACACCAAGAAGGA
Organism: Pseudarthrobacter sp. MM222; assembly: GCF_947090775.1. Lineage (NCBI taxonomy): Bacteria > Bacillati > Actinomycetota > Actinomycetes > Micrococcales > Micrococcaceae > Pseudarthrobacter > Pseudarthrobacter sp. MM222. Next base: position 3,698,323 of record NZ_OX352321.1, on the reverse strand, counting down.
GATGCACGACCTCCTCTACAAGGAACCGACCAAAATCAAGGTCGAGGGCATCAACCTCACGTATGAGGGCCTGATCCCGAAGATCCAAAAATCGATGCTCTCCAAGGATGTCGACGCGATGCAGCCCCACATCCGGGCGTTCGTGGAGCGCGCCATCACGTTCCAGTCCTGCCCGGAGTGCAACGGCACGCGGCTCAGCCCGGAAGCCAGGTCCTCGAAGATCCAGGGCAAGAACATCGCCGACCTGTGCGAGATGCAGATCAGCGACCTGGCCGGGTGGATCCGCGCGCTCGACGAGCCGTCGGTCGCGCCGCTCCTGAAAGGCTTGCGGCACCTGCTCGAATCGTTCGCGGAAATCGGGCTGGGTTACCTCTCGCTGGACCGGCCGGCGGGCACACTGTCCGGCGGAGAGGCCCAGCGCACCAAGATGATCCGCCACCTCGGGTCATCCCTCACCGACGTCACGTATGTCTTTGACGAGCCCACGATCGGACTGCACCCCCACGACATCGAGCGGATGAACACGCTGCTGCTGCAGCTGCGGGACAAGGGCAACACCGTGCTCGTCGTGGAGCACAAACCGGAGACCATCACCATCGCCGACCACGTCGTCGATCTCGGTCCCGGCGCCGGAACCAAGGGCGGCAGCGTCTGCTTCGAGGGAAGCGTGGAAGAGCTGCGGGGCAGCGATACCATCACCGGACGCCACCTCGACGACCGGGCCACGGTCAAAAACTCGGTAAGGACGCCGTCGGGCGCGCTCGAGGTCCGAGGTGCCTCGACGCACAACCTTCAGGACGTCGACGTCGACGTTCCGCTCGGGGTGCTCTGCGTGGTCACCGGCGTTGCCGGCTCCGGGAAGAGCTCACTGATCCAGGGCTCGGTTGCCACCCGCGACGGCGTGGTGGTGATCGACCAGGGTGCCATCAAGGGCTCGCGCCGGAGCAACCCGGCGACGTACACCGGCCTGCTCGAGCCGATCCGCAAGGCGTTTGCGAAAGCCAACGGCGTCAAGCCGGCGCTTTTCAGCTCCAACTCCGAGGGCGCCTGCCCCACCTGCAACGGCGCTGGGGTTATCTTCACCGAACTGGGCGTCATGGCCACCGTCGAGTCCACCTGCGAGGACTGCGAGGGCCGGCGCTTCCAGGCCTCGGTGCTGGAGTACACGCTGGGCGGCCGCAACATCTCCGAGGTGCTGGCAATGTCGATGACGGAGGCCGAAGGCTTCTTCAGCGAAGGGGAGGCCCGCACGCCCGCGGCCCACAAGATCCTCGACCGGCTCGTCGACGTCGGACTTGGTTACCTCACCCTCGGCCAGCCGCTCACCACGCTGTCCGGCGGCGAGCGGCAGCGCGTCAAGCTGGCCACCCAGATGGCTGAGAAGGGTGACGTCTACGTCCTCGACGAACCGACCACGGGCCTCCACCTCGCCGACGTCGAGAACCTGTTGGGCCTGCTCGACCGGCTCGTGGACTCCGGCAAGTCGGTCATTGTGATCGAGCATCACCAGGCTGTCATGGCGCACGCGGACTGGATCATCGACCTCGGTCCGGGCGCCGGCCACGACGGCGGCCGGATCGTTTTCGAGGGCACGCCGGCCGAGCTGGTTTCCGCCCGGTCCACCCTCACCGGCGAGCACCTCGCCGCCTACGTCGGGGCCTGACCGGGGGCTCGTCACCGGCGATCACTGCCATCCGGGCCCACCTCACCGACCAGTCCGTCCCGGATCCGGAAGGGCAACCCCACCGCAATCCTCCCTGCCGGGGCGCTGGTGCGGCGCCATTTGCCTTGGGCGTAGTGCTGACCCGACCGTCGGCCGTATGCTGTCCGTAGCGGTCCAGCATTGAGCCGTCGTGTTTCGTATCTCGAGCGTGAAACGTGACCCAGGAAATCTCATCCGACAACGGACAGATGGCTGACGCCGCCGTCTGGGAGATACGTTTCGACAGTCCGGACATCGATACGTTCCTTCACGAGGCAATCAGTGAGTTCGTCGACGATCTCGGCCCCCCGGGCAGGAGCATCAGTTGGGCGATTACGCTCCTTCGGGCAGAAGGGAGCATCACGCTGGCCGCCGGCAGTGCTGCCTCGGAAGCCGTCGATCGGTTGCAGTCCGCGTTCGACGACGGTCCCTCCCGCGCCGCGGTCCGCACTGGGGAGTTCGTCCTCATTCCGGATATGGGCAGGGAGCGCCGTTGGCCCGGGTACGCCAGTATGGCTCTCGGCCTGGAGATCCGGTCCGGCTTGGCCGTCCCCCTCGTCCCTGCAGATATGTTCCGCGCGGCATTCAACTTATATGCTCCACAGGCCCATGTCTTCACAAGTGCCGACATCACAGCAGCGGTCACGTTCGTCCGTCATGCCTCCTGGACCCTGCGCCTGGCACAGCAAGCGGGACGGCGGGACCAGCGCAGTGAGGAGCTCTCCTCGGCCCAGTTGTGCCGGGCCCTGGCCCCGCTGGCGCTACGGGCGCTCGTGCTGGAATACGGTTTCAGTGTGGAGGAGTCCCTGGAGTATCTGCGCCGCGCCGCCGGCAACCTTCCGCAGCCCAAAGATCAGGTCCAGGTGGTCCCGGTAGCCATGTGGGACTCCGACCAGGCCATCCTGGACCCGCGGGAGGGATCCAACCTCCAGGCTGCGGGGTCGACCAAGCCGCGGACGCGCAGCCGGAGGCGCCCCGCACCCGAGAAGACGGCCTGACGCCCCAACGCCGGGGGAGCGGGAAGGCGTCAACGTGGCCGCGCAGGACGGCAGTCCCGCGTCGGTCAGTGGCCGACGCGGGTGGTCCCGAACATCAGGGTTTGCCGGCTCACGTCGTAGAAGACTGTATCCGCGGTGGACAGGAGATCCTGCAGGTTGTCCGCGTCATCGGCGTCGATGGTGAGGACTTCCTCCCAGGCCCCCTCATCCAGCACGAGCTGCAGCGTCCACGTGCCAGGGCCACCCGCGTCCCCGGCAACCCAGCTGAACTGATAATGGCTGAGCTGGCGCACCTTGATGCTGTCGTCGGTGATTGGCTGCTTGGGTGTAGGACTCATGGTCATATCCTTGCCGGCTGCACCCGCCGCGCAGCCTCGTCGCTGTCTGCTGAATGTTTGAATAGCTCTGTCCGGCCGGCCGGCGAGTCTCTCAACCGGGACCCTAAATGTAGCCCCGGGGCCGGAGGCATGTAAATGATGGGAAGGCGCCAAGGGGAGCGGCAGGATGCGTGGGGTGGGCGTAAAATCACTGCCATCGACTGAGAGAAGGAACGTCCATGGACCAGAACCCAGCGGCTTCGGCGGAGCAGGACCCGGATAAGACCAATTCTCCGGGCAGCGGAAGCACCATACCGAAATCCAAGGACGGCGTCTGGGTCACCTCGACGCCGGGCGGATCCAATTTTGAGCCGGAAGAAGACGTTCCGGCCCGGGACGCCGGAGAGGACACCGGAGCAACAGACAAAAAGACCTGACCGCAGCGGCACTCAGCTTCCGGTGGCCGTGAACAACCGCATGTCCACCAAGACGTCCTCGGGCCGGATCGGGGCGAGCAGGGATGGGTCGTGGGGGCAACGAACAGACGTGTATCCCACTTGGGTCACGTCTCTTCCGCAGTCCCGGCAGTGCGTCACCCAGGACAGGTGGGCCCGGTGCAGGCTTCGACCCAGCGGCCCGGCGTTTATGAGGTTGCCAACCCAGTAGAGACCGACCGTCGGAGTGCCCATGGCCTGGGCAAGATGCCGGGGCCCGCTGTCGTTGCCCAGCATCACGCTGCACCGGGTGAGCAGGGCCGCCAGGGTGCCCAGATCCAACTGCCCGGCCAGGGAGGTGACCTGCGGGGAACGGGCGGCATCAACCACCTGGGCCGCCAGGTCCTTGTCCTCACTGGCTCCGACCACGAGCACCCTGCACCCGTCCGCCGCGCAGGCTGCAGCTACCTCGCCGAACAGCTCTGCCGGCCATCTGCGGCGAGGATCGGTTGCGCCGGGGTGGATGGCAACAAGCGGCGCCGCCACCTCACCGATGAGCAACTCGGCCTGGTCCACATACTCCGGAAGCGGCTGCAGCCTGGCCTCCAGCTCGACCGGGGGCGCGCCCACCAGCCCCACAACCTCAAGCGCGCGGAGGGGTTCGTGCTGGTAGTAGATGTAGGGAACGGACCGGTCCAGCTCCGCGGCATCCGCCGTCCGGAGCCCCGCGGAGAACCGGGCTCCCAGACGAAGCAGGAAAGGGTTGGAGAAGCGGCCGCCGCCGTGCAGTTGGACGGCCAGATCGAACTTCTCCGAGGCCATCTCGGAGAAAAAACGTTCAACCTCGACGGCGTCCTCCGGGCCCGGGCGGACCCCCTCAGCGAACGGCAAAATCCGCACGTCCCGGAGCGGGGGATGGGTGCTCCGGAGCAGTTCACGATGCGCCGGCGTGCCCAGCAGGGTCAGTGCGGCCCGGGGGTAGGCCGCCCTGAGGGCGGCCACAGCGGGGAGGGCAAACATGAGGTCCCCGAGTCCGCCGCCCCGGAGCACGGCGATCTTTTCGACGTCGGGGAACTTCTCCAGGACCGGTCCGACGCCCCAGCCCACTTCTTTGGCGCCGCCGAACTCCGCGGTGGTCTCGTCCACTATCCGGCTCCCGTCGCTTGCTGCGGCCACAGCGGTCCGAGGCCGCGGACCGCTGCCAGCACCTCGTGGACCTCCACGCCGAGAAGTGCCGGATCAGGGTCCGCCGCGAAGGTGTCCCCCCGCCGCAACTCAGCCTTGGTCAGGACAGTATGGGGTCCGGGGGTGGACCCCAATGGTCGGGGGAGGCCGGGCCAAAGAGCACCACGGAAGGACGCCGGTACGCCGTTGCGAGGTGCGCCGCGCCGGTATCGGCGGAGACCACAAGCCTGGACTCCGCGATGAGCGCCGCGAACGCGTTGAGGGACTGCTGCCCAGCCAAAACAACGCCTTCGCGGAGGCCCGCGAGGGCGGCAATCCGGGCAGCGCGTGGCCGTTCCGCGGCGCTGCCCGTGAAGACCACGTCGTGACCGGCCTGCGCCAGTTCGGCGGCGACCTCGGCAAAGCGGTCCTCGGGCCAGAGGCGGCTTCCGTACGCGGCCCCGGGGTGAAGCACAGTCGCGCCCGGCCGGTCCGTCCGCACCGGGGGCAGATTCAACCCGAAGTCCCCGGAATCCGCCTCGATGCCGTGCCATTGCAGCAACCGGGCCCACCGTTGACGCTCGTGCATGTCGTCTTCCCAGACTGGGCCCGGCCGGCCATCGGAGGCATGCGATATGACCCGCCGCGGCCGAAGTGCATCGATGCGGGAATCGCTCTCCGGGCCCCTTCCATGCAGATTAACCGCGACGTCCACCCGTCCCGGCGGCAGGGCCAGCGGGACGTCGAGGCCATGCGTTGGGAGCAGTTCGTAACCCCCGACCAGGGCTAATGCGTCCTCAAGCCAGTCCTGGGCAGCATAGAGGAGCCGGTGCGCAGGATAAGCCCGGCGCAGGGCATGCAGGGCCGGGACAGCGACGAGCAGATCGCCGAGCTTCAGCGCCCGCAACACCAGCACCACCGGCCGGCCGTCCTCGGATACGAGCACTGAGCCCCCTCCCGGTTCTCGAGATAGATCACCTCTTGAACGAGGAGTGTAGTCCGATGTTCGGGAATGCAGTACCGGTAGGCTGCCCGTCCTATTGACGCCCGGCGGCAACCGGGCATAGCCTACAACCAAATGGTTGTAGATCAGAGAAGTGAGGCCGACATTGACCGCCTGTTCCAGGCGCTCGCAGATGCCACCCGCCGCGACATAGTTCGCCGGGTGACGGTGGGGGAGTATTCGGTGTCCGGCCTGGCCGCCCTCTATGCCATGAGCTTTGCCGCCGTTCAAAAGCATGTGGCGGTGTTGGAACGCGCATCCCTGGTCACCAAGGAGAAACGCGGAAGGGAGCAGATCGTGCGGGGCAGCCACGAAGGTCTAGAACGAGCCCGGCGGTTGCTCGATGAGTACGAAGCGATCTGGCGGCAGCGTGCCGGGCGGATCGCAGACATCCTCGCTGAAAAGCGTTACGTCCTCACCGAAGAATAGGAAGGGTAGCGAGAAAATGACGGTTATCAGTTCCACCAAGAATCCGGAGGCGTTGAGCTTCACCCTCATCGCCGAGTTCGACGCCGGCGTCGAGCGCGTCTGGCAGATCTGGGAAGACCCGCGGCAGCTTGAGCGCTGGTGGGGGCCGCCCACGTGGCCGGCCACCTTCGAAAAGCACGAATTCACCCCCGGCGGGGAGGCCAGTTACTACATGACGGGACCCGACGGTGAGAAGGCCCGCGGCTGGTGGCGCATCACCGACGTCCAGCCCCCGACGCATCTCGAGTTTGACGACGGTTTCGCCGACGACGACGGTGCTCCCGTTGAGGCCATGGGCACCACCCATGCCACCGTCACGCTCGAGGAAATCGGTGACCGCACCCGGATGACCATTCTGTCCACATTCGAGTCTGAAGATCAGCTGAACAAGATGGTCGAGATGGGCATGGAAGAGGGCATGAAGGAGGCCGCCGGCCAGATCGACGCCCTCCTCGCCGAGCACTCCCGCGCTTGACCCAGTGGGTCCGTAACGGTTTGCGGGCAGGAATGCGTAACGACGACGGCGGGACCTCCCGCCGTCGTCGTCCGTCCGCAGCGCGAGACCACGGCCCCCTTGTACCCTGCCGGGGCGCGCGCCACCATGGAAGCGTCGGCAAGGCTCCTGGGAGGTTGGGTGGCGCCGGCGCTCCACAGGAGGTGCGGCAGCATGTCCCGGAACGAAACTGCCCGCGAGGCCGGACTCAAGCCCCTCGTCAGCCCTGGCGATTTCACGGGGCTGCCCGGGCTATGCCACCTGGCGGCAGCAGGGGAGACGCCGATGCTCGCCTCCCAGGCAGCCGTGTTCAGCGACTTCATGTACGACAAAGCCATGGGCATGGCAGGCCGGGAACGCATCTACGCCAAGGTGTCCCGGACGGCCGATTCACTGGCAGCTCTTCTTGGGTGCCAGGCGGTGGACCTCGGATTCCCGCAGAACGTGGCGCAGGCCATGAACATGGTCGCGCGCACTATCGATCTTCCGGACGGAAACGTGGTGCTGCCGCAATGGGAATACCCCTCCGTTCTGTATCCCTGGGTTACCGGAACAAACCTGGAGGTCCGCCTCGTAGTGAGCCCTGACCACCTGATGGATGCCCGCCGGTTCCGTGACACGGTGGACCCCCGCACCCGGGCGCTCGCCGTTAGCCTCGTCTCCTACTACACCGGCGAGCTGATCGACCTCGCCGAGTACCGGGAAATCGCTGATTCCTGCGGGGCGCTCCTGATCGTGGATGTTTCCCAGGCCCTCGGCGTGGCTAACTTCGATATATCGCTGACCGACTTCGCCTTCGCATGCGGATACAAATGGGCGCTGGGCACGCACGGCGCCGGGATTGCGTACTGCAATGCGGCTCGGCAGCCCAACTGGCAGCCGAAGGAATCCGGCTGGACTTCGGCCGAATGGGTGGACGCCGACGTCCGGGACACTTCGGTGACGCCGGTCCGGGACGGCCGGCGCTTCGAACTCGGCAATCCCGCGGCATTGTGCGTGCAGATTCTCGGCACCGGCGTCGACTACCTGCGGGCTGCGGGAATCGACAGCGTAGAGCGTCACGTCCGGGCCCTCACCGACGTGCTGTGGGCTGAACTCCATGCCCTCGGCATGAGGATGCTCACACCCTCTGACGCGCATCGGCGCCTGGGAATAGTCGCATTTGCGGTCGAGGATGAGGCCCACTGGAGGCGCGGACTGGAAGCCCGCGAGGTTCTTGCGTGGACCGGCGACAAGCGGGTTCGGATCTCCCCGCACCTGTACAACGGGATGGCGGACGTCCGCCAGGCCCTCGATGCCGTTGAGGCCGTGCGGAACGCCGAGAGCAAGGGGGAGCAGCCATGAAACGGCGCCCAGCGGGCGACGGCGGGACGTCCAGGAGACCGTCGAGGAACTCGGTCATGAGGGTACTGCCTTCGCCTGCTGGTGCCTGAGGAAATTCTCCACCGGCGGGGCTCAGGCCTGAAGAGGGGACCCGATTCCGCCGGGGCGCAGCGGCATTGCCTGCGAGCGTGAACAATAGAGCCATGGCACGAGGCAATCTGCGCATTTTCCTGGGAGCTGCACCCGGGGCCGGGAAGACCTTTGCCATGCTGGAGGAGGGCCGCCGGCTCCAGTTGCAGGGAACGGACGTTGTCGTCGGGGCGGTGTCCGTCCGTGGCAGGGCTGAAACCGCCGTGCTCCTGGCAGATCTGGAGCTGTGCCCGGCCGGATCAGGAGACGAGGCCGGGCTGGACGTTGCGGCCGTGCTGGAACGTTCCCCCGAGGTGGTCCTGGTCGACGACTACGCCAGCAGCCGGTGTTCCGGCACGGGTAACACTGCCCGCTGGCAGGACGTGGCCGTCCTGCTGGAGGCGGGCATCGACGTGATCTCCACCCTGGACATCCGCTGCCTGGAGTCCCTCTCCGACGTCATCGAAAGCATCACCGGCGACAGCGAGGCGGAGAAGGTTCCCGATGCCGCCGTGCGGGGAGCCGACCAGATCGAACTGGTGGACGCGTCCCCCGAATTGTTGCGCCAGCGCCTTGGGGAAGGGAAGATCTACCCCCGGCAGCAGGACGCAGATGCCGCCCTGGCCGGTGACTTCCGGATCGGACCGCTCACCGCATTGCGGGAGCTCGCCCTGCTGTGGCTGGCCGAGCGCATCGATGCCGGACTGTCCGGCTACCGGGCAGGGAACAACAAACGGGACGGCTGGCCCACCCGTGAACGGATCGTTGTCGGGTTGAGCGGGCTGCCTGAAGGGCGGACGCTGATTCGCCGGGCGCTGAGAATGCTTTCGAACGCTGCGGGCGGGGAGCTCCACGCGGTCCATGTCCGCACCAGCGCCGCAGGGAGCGAGCTGAGTTCCGGCAAGGAGCTCGAGCTGCAACGCAAGCTCACCGTTGACGCCGGAGGCGTCTTCCACGCTGTCGGCGGCGAGGACGTTGCTGCCACCCTGCTGGAGGTTGCGCAAAACCTCCACGCCAGCCAGATTGTCCTGGGAAGCTCCCGGCGCCGGGCGAGGGCCCGCTTCCGCCGCGGGACGACGGCTGCCGTCCTGCGAAACGCGGGCGCCCTCGACGTACACCTTGTGACGCGGGAGGCGTCCGCGGAGGCGGCCGGGACCGGCCGCGCGCCATCGCGCCTCGGCCGCCGCCGGGAGATGACAGGCTTCGCCCTCGCAGCGGGCCTGCCCCTGCTGCTGGAGCTTGCCCTGGATCTGCTCCCGCACCGGCAACTTTCCACCGACATGCTGGTTCAACTGACCGGCATCGTGGCAGTCGCCCTGGTCGGGGGGCTCTGGCCCGCCGTGTTGGCCGCCGTGTTGGCAGGGCTGACCGTCAACTATTTCAGCGTCCGGCCGATAGGCTCGCTGTCAGTGATCGATCCGGAAAACGTGCTGGCGCTGCTGATATTCCTCCTCGTGGCCGTGTCAGTATCCCTGGTGGTGGACAGGTCCGCGAGGCGCAGCAAGGAAGCCCGGCGGGCCGGCGCGGAAGCCTCCATCCTGGGAGAGCTGAGCCGTAGGGCGGTGGCAGAGGGCAGCAGCGTCCCGGCAGTCCTGGAGCAGGTCCGGGAACATTTTCAGGCGGCCGGTGCCGGCCTGTGGGTCCGCGGTGCCACGGCTCCCGGAACCGCACGCTGGCAGCTCGCGGAATACTCGGGTGCATCCCGTCCGGCGGAGATGCCGGACGAGGACATCATCGAACAGTTGGACGAGACCCGGATCCTCTCACTGACCGGCCGGGAACTCGGCCAGGACGACAGGCGCCTGCTCAGTGCGTTCGGGTCGCATCTGCTGGCCATGCTGCAGCGCGAGGAACTGACGGCCAGCCAACGGGAGAACCTGCGGCTGGCGGAAGGCAACAAGATGCGCACCTCCATCCTGCGGGCCGTGTCCCACGACCTGCGGACGCCGCTGGCGGGCATCAAACTGGCGTCCAGCAGTCTCCGGGACCGGAATGTATCATTCACCCCAGGGGAACAGCAGGAACTTCTTGCCACCATAGAGTCCGGGGCTGACCGGCTGGACCGGCTGGTCAGCAACCTCCTGGACATGTCCCGGATCACGGCAGACTCCGTCGCGCCCCTCATCGCCCCGGTCTACTGGGCGGATGTGATCTCCGAAGCCCTCCGGGGAACAGCCTCAGAACGCGTCCGGGTGCTTCTGCCTGACAACATGCCGCCGGTTGACGCGGACCCCGGCATGCTGGAACGGGTGATCGCCAACCTTGTGGAGAACGCCCTCAAATACGCGCCGGACTCCGACGTCGTGATCGCCGGAGCGGTGGGCGGCTCCGGTAACGCGACAATCGGCGGTGCCCCGGCCAGCGAGTTGAGTGTGGTCGATCACGGCCGCGGCATCCCGGCCGAGGAAGTGCTTGCCATGTTCCGTCCGTTCCAGCGGGCGGATGACACCACGGCAGGGACCGGCATCGGACTGGGACTGGCGGTCGCCAAAGGTTTCACCGAAGCGATGGGAGGGATGCTGTTGGCCGACCCTACCCCCGGCGGCGGCCTGACCATGGTGATCCGGTTGCCGCTTTCCACCGGCGCAGCGCCGCCCGCCATCAGCCCGAGAGGACACCATGCCGGCAGTGCTGATAGTCGATGACGAAGTCCAGATCCTCCGTGCACTGCAGATCAACCTGAATGCCCGGGGGTACTCCACTGTCACGGCCTTTACCGGGCAGGAGGCGCTGGATCAGGCTGCCCGCCATCCGGTCGACGTCGTCATTCTGGATTTGGGGCTGCCGGATCTGGACGGGGTTGAGGTTCTCCGCCGGCTGCGCCGCTGGAGCGGCGTCCCCGTCATCGTGCTCTCGGCCCGGCACGGCTCCGAGGACAAAATCCAGGCCCTGGACGCCGGCGCCGACGACTACATCACCAAGCCGTTCGGCATGGATGAACTGCTGGCGAGGCTTCGTGCCGCGCTGCGCCGGAGTACCTCAGCAGATGTCCCGGTGGTGGAAACCGCTGACTTCGTGGTGGACCTGGCCGCGAGGCGCGTTACCCAGCGCGGCGCCGCAGTGCGCCTTACGCCCACGGAATGGAACATCCTGGAAATGCTGGCGCGGAACAGCGGTGCACTGGTCACCCACGAGCAGCTGCTCACCCACGTCTGGGGCCCGGCTTACGCCGGCGAAACAGCCTATCTGCGCGTCTACCTCGCCCAGCTCAGGAGGAAGCTCGAGCCGGACCCAGCAAATCCCCGCCACCTGCTGACCGAAACCGGGGTGGGCTACCGGTTCCAGGAATAACAGCTCGGCCGTTGGCATGGGCGTCCCGGCCGCCCGGGCCGGCGGCGTTAAGAAAGCGTTAAGATCCCCCGGATTCTGCTGTCACGACGCGCGCCCCGGGCTACGCTCCGGTGGTTGGATTCCCGAGCATCCGGTGCCCAAGCCCCGCGTAATCGCGACGGCTGAGGGCTCGCACCGGGAGCCGGGATTAGGCTGGCCCGCTCCTTGCAGTACAGAAAGACACGTCGTTGACAGCATCTGCCCAATTCTCGATCCCAGCCAGCGTTCCAAACCCGGAACGCCCGGCTGAACCCGGCAATACGCTGGTCAGGTGGCTTCTGGAACATCGGGTGCACCCACCCGTCGGTCCCGAAGCGGCCGAAGACACCGCGCACCAGCAGAGCTGGTGGAAGGTCATGTGCCTGACAGGGGTGGACTACTTCTCCACGCTGTCCTACCTGCCCGGCATCGCAGCGCTCGCCGCCGGAGCACTCTCCCCGCTCGCCACCCTGCTGATAGTGGCCCTGACCCTGCTGGGGATGCTGCCGATGTACCGCAGGGTCGCGAAGGAAAGCCCGCACGGACAGGGATCAGTCGCGATGCTGGAAAACCTCCTGCCGTTCTGGCGGGGAAAGATCTTTGTCCTGATCCTGCTCGGCTTCGTCGCCACGTCCTGGATCATCACCATCACCCTGTCCGCGGCGGACGCCACCGTCCATCTGCTGGAAAACCCTTACCTGCCCCCGTTCCTCGAAGGCCAGGCCGTGGCAATCACGGTGGTGCTGCTCCTGATCCTTGGCGGCGTGTTCCTGCTCGGCTTTTCCGAGGCCGTGGCCGTCGCCATCCCGTTGGTAGCTGTCTTCCTCCTGCTCAATGCCGTCATCATCGGCGTAGGGATCGTTGACATATTCAGCACGCCGGGGGCACTCTCCACTTGGATTGAGGCCCTGGGCTCCGCCGGAGGCGGGTTCGGCGGCATCCTCGGGCCGGCGCTGATGGCGTTCCCCTTGCTGGTGCTTGGCCTGTCCGGCTTCGAAACCGGGGTCAGCATGATGCCCCTCGTCGCAGCCAAGGGTGCCACCCCCGAGGAGCGGCTGGAATCACGAATCAGGAACACCCGCACGCTCCTCACGGCGGCGGCCCTGATCATGAGCGTCTACCTGATCGGCAGCAGCTTCGTCACCACGGTGCTGATTCCTGCCGAAGCGTTCCAGGAGGGCGGGGAGGCCAACGGACGGGCCTTGGCCTACTTGGCCCACGAACGGCTGGGCAACGGCTTCGGCTCGGTGTACGACGTGAGCAGCATCTTGATTCTCTGGTTCGCGGGGGCCTCGGCGATGGCAGGCCTGATCAACATCGTTCCCCGGTACCTGCCGTCCTACGGTATGGCACCGGACTGGTCACGGGCGGTCCGCCCCGTGGTCCTCGTCTACACCGCGATCAGCATCCTCATCACGATCGGCTTCAACGCCGACGTCAACGCCCAGGCCGGCGCCTACGCCACGGGGATCCTGGCCATGATGGTCTCCGGTTCCATCGCGGTCACCATCTCGGCCGCCCGCCGGAAAAAGCGCCAGGCCGCCGTCGGGTTCGCCGTGCTGACCATGGTGCTGCTCTATGCCCTGGCCGCGAACGTGATTGCTAAGCCGGACGGAATCGCAATTTCCGGTTTCTTCATCCTTGGAATCGTCGCTATCTCCCTGGTCTCGAGGGTCAGCAGAACCACCGAGCTGCGTGTGGACAAGATCGAATTCGATGACGCCGCCCGGCGCTTCATCACCGATTCCCTCGAGTTCGACGGCAGGCTGAACCTGATCGCGAACCGGCCGGAGAGCCGGGACGTCGCGGAATACGCCGGTAAGGAGATCACGCAGCGGGAAATGAACCCGGTGCCCGGCACCGCCGACGTGATGTTCCTAGAAATCGATGTCACGGACCCCTCCGGCTTCAGCGACATCCTGGAGGTCAAGGGGGTTGAAGTGGGCGGTCACCGCGTCCTCCGCGCCGAGAGCCCCGCGGCCCCTAACGCCATAGCCGCGATCCTCCTCGCACTCCGGAACGCCACGGGAGTGCGCCCGCACGCCTACTTTGAATGGTCCGAAGGCAACCCGCTGGCGCACCTGATGCGCTACCTGCTGCTCGGCCGGGGGGACACCGCCCCCGTGGTTCGCGAAATCATCCGGGAGAACGAGCCCGACCCGGAGCGTAGGCCTGGCATCCATGTCGGCTAAGGCGCGGAAGGAGCATGTTGCCGTCCCGGAATGGCGTTAGCCGCCCCGGCAGGGCGGGGGGTGCCGGCATGGCGGTAAGGGGGTTGCCGCGGAACGGCAAAGCCCACGCCGCCCGGCCGGAGAGCGCCCTCCGACGCGCTCTCTCGCATCCCGTCCGTTCCGTGCCGCTGGCCTTCCTCGCCGTGATCCTCGTCGGGGCCGGGCTTCTGATGCTTCCCATCGCCCGCGCCGGCGATGGCACGGATGTCCTGATGCCCGCGCTCTTCACCTCGGTTTCAGCCGTGTGTGTCACCGGTCTGACCACCGTGGACACGGCAACGTTCTGGACGCCATTTGGGCAGGGCATCATCCTGCTCCTCATCCAGGCGGGCGGGTTCGGGATCATGACCCTCGCGACCCTCCTCGCGCTGCTGGTCCGCAAGAGCATCGGGCTCCGCGGCCAGCTCGTCGTGCAGTCCGAGACGCACACCCTGAACCTCGGCGACGTGCGGGCCGTGCTGTTCCGCGTTGCCAAAATAATGGTCTTCTTCGAAGCCGCCACGGCTGCGGTACTCACGGCGCGGTTCTGGATCGCCTACGACCGGAACCCCGCCACAGCTCTCTGGCACGGAACGTTCCATGCGGTGTCGGCCTTCAACAATGCCGGGTTTTCCCTGTACAGCGACAACCTCATCGGCCTCGCCGAGGACCCCTGGATCATCATCCCGATATGCGTCGCGATCGTCGCCGGAGGGTTGGGCTTCCCGGTGATTATCCAACTTTTCCGCGGAGGTATGAGAGTGCGGGACTGGAGGGTCCACCTTCGCCTCACGATTTACGGCAGCCTGTTCCTCCTGCTGGCCGGCTTCGCGCTTTTCGGCGCGTTCGAGTGGAACCGGAGCGAGACGCTGGGGCCGCTGACGTTGACCGGCAAGCTCCTGGGCTCGCTCGCCGGAAGCGTCTTCCCCCGCACCGCAGGATTCAACAGCATCGACTACGGGGCGGCAGCACCCGAAACGCTCATGGTCACCAACATCCTGATGTTCATTGGCGGCGGCAGTGCCGGCACCGCGGGCGGCATCAAGATCACGACTTTCCTGGTGTTGGGCTTCGCCATCTGGAACGAGGTCCGGGGCCGCGACGAGGTCACGGTTGCGCACCGCTCCATCAGCGCCTCAACGCAGCGCCAGGCGCTGTCCGTCGCGCTGTTGGGCGTCGCCGCCGTGGTTGGCGGAACGCTGCTGTTGCTTCTGCTCACCGACTACGGCCTCGAGAAGGCCCTGTTCGAGTCCATTTCCGCGTTCGCCACGGTGGGGATGAGCACCGGGATCACCTTCAACCTGCCGCCGGCCGCGCAATGGGTGCTGATGGCGCTGATGTTCACCGGCCGCATCGGGACAGTGGCCGTTGCATCCGCGCTCGCCCTTTCGTCCCGCCCCCGCCTGTACCGGCTTCCCGAAGAACGGCCGATCATCGGCTAGGAGCGCCCAGCAGGCGCGGCAGGTACCGCCACCGGAACCCCTACCCGGCCTCCACCGCGGCGGCGGCGGAACCCGCGGGCGCCAGCCGAAGCCGGCCCACCCGGTCGCTGAGGATGCGCCGGGCTTCACCGGGCAGCCCCTCGTCGCTGATGAGCTCGTCGGCTTCCTCCAGGCCGGCGATGGTGCTGATGCCAAAGGTTCCCCACTTGGTGTGATCGGCCAGCACCACCACGCGCCGGGCGGCGGCCATGAAGGCGCGGTCCGTTTCGGCTTCCAGCACATTCGGCGTGGTGAAGCCGGCGTCGGTATCCACGCCGTGGACGCCCAGAAAGAGGACGTCAAGATGCAGCTGCTTCAGTGCGGACGTGGCCAGCGGGCCCACCAAGGCATCCGAGGGTGTGCGTTCGCCGCCGGTGAGGATCACCGCCGACGGCGAGGAGCCCTGATGGAAGACGTCGGCGATCCGCACCGAGTTCGTAACCACCGTGATCCGGGGACCGGCGCACAGCAGCCGGGCGAGCGCCCAGGTGGTGGTGCCCGCGCTCAGGCCCACCGCCATCCCCTCGCGCACCTGGGCGGCCGCCTCCTGCGCGATCGCGGCCTTCTCCTCCTGCAGCTGCGTCACCTTCAGCTCGAAACCCGGCTCGTGCGTGCTCGCGCCGCCGGGCAGCTTTGCCCCGCCGTGGATTTTCTCCACGGCGCCGGCCGCGTCCAGCGCATCGATGTCGCGCCGGACGGTCATCAGGGACACGCCCAGCATCTGCGCGAGGTCCGCGACGCGAACGATCCGTTCGCGCTGGACCTCCGCGATGATGGCGGCGTGGCGGGCTGGGGCTAGCATGCTGCGTCCTTCGAACGTGCTGACAAGAGGCTTGGGGGAGTGGCGGCTGGGCGAGCTTCCTCCTGCCCATCCTAATCTTGGCCAGGAGCAGGCGGACGCCTCGCCCCAAGCTTTGGTGTTCTCTATTGTTCGAAAATGTTTTATCGTGTACAAATTAGACCATGACACGAACCACCATGACCAGGCTGGCAGACGGCCGGGAGATCCTCTACTTCGATGACGCCGCGTCCCCGGAGCGCCCTCCGGCGTCGCTGGTGGACCACCGCGATCTTCCCGCCCGCCCGGAACCCGGCCAACTGCGCTTTGATGCGCTGAGTCGGGAATGGGTGGCCGTCGCTGCGCACCGGCAGTCGCGAACGCACCTGCCGCCGGCGGACCAGTGCCCGATCTGCCCCACGACGCCGGCCAACCAGACCGAGATTCCTGCCCCCGACTACGACGTGGCAGTCTTTGAGAACCGCTTCCCCTCGCTCGGTCCGGACACGAACGAGATCCATGCCGTGCCGGTCTGGGGGACCACGGCACCCGCGGTGGGCCGCTGTGAAGTGGTTGCCTTCACTCCGGAGCACACCGGATCCTTTGCCGAACTGGGCTGGCAGCGAACCCGGACGGTAATCGATGCCTGGGCCCACCGGACTGCGGCCCTCAGCGCGTTGCCCGGCATCCAGCAGGTCTTCCCGTTCGAAAACCGGGGCCCGGAAATCGGCGTCACCCTCCACCACCCGCACGGGCAGATCTACGCCTACCCCTATGTCACGCCCCGCGCCGCCGTCCTGGCCGCCGCGGCAGGCGAGTACTTCGACAACTCGGACGGCACCGCGACCCTCACCTCGTCCCTCCTCCAGTCCGAGCGCAGCGACGGCAGCCGCATGGTCCTCGAGGGCGAACATTTCAGCGCCTACGTCCCCTTTGCCGCACGCTGGCCGCTGGAAGTCCATCTCGTCCCGCACCGCCAGGTCCAGGACCTGGCAGGGCTGAACGGGGCTGAACGCGACGAACTGGCGGACCTCTACCCCGAACTGCTCAAGCGTTTCGACGCCCTCTACCCGACGCCGACCCCCTACATCGCGGCCTGGCACCAGGCTCCGCTCGAGCCGCACATGCGCCGGGCTGGGCAACTGCATCTGCAGCTGACCTCACCGCGGCGTGCGGCCGACAAGCTCAAATACCTCGCGGGCTCCGAGGCTGCCATGGGCGCCTTCATCAACGACACCACGCCCGAATCCGTCGCCGCCCGGCTGCGCGAAGCCGCCGTCGTGCCGGCCGATGTTGTCCGGACCCACGCGGCCCTGACCCCGGAAGGCGCCCCCCGCATGAACACCACCGCACGCGCTGACGCCCAGGCCCGCGACCTGGCGGCCCGCTTCGAGGAGACCTTCGGGGCCGCCCCGGACGGCGTCTGGGCCGCCCCCGGCCGGGTCAACCTGATCGGCGAGCACACCGACTACAACGAGGGCTTTGTGCTGCCCTTCGCCATTGACAAGCGGGCCCGGACGGCGCTCCGCCTCCGCGGGGACTCCACGATCAGGCTGCTGTCCACCTTTGGCGACCAAGGCCCGGTCCAGGCCGACGCCGCGGACCTTGTGCCCGGTGCCGTGAAGGGATGGGCCAAATACCCCCTCGGCGTGGCCTGGGCGCTTCAGCGGCACGGCCTCGACGTTCCCGGATTCGACCTTCTGCTGGACTCCGACGTGCCCCTTGGCGCTGGATTGTCCTCCTCGCACGCGATTGAATGTGCGGTCATCACGGCCCTGAACGAACTCACCGGGGCAGGGCTGTCCGCCGAGGACATGGTCCGGCTGACCCAGCACGCGGAAAACGCGTTCGTCGGCGCTCCGACCGGAATCATGGATCAGTCGGCGTCCCTGCGCGGGGCCGCCGGGCAGGCCGTCTTCCTCGACTGCAGGGACCAGGCCGTGCAACTCGTCCCGTTCGAGGCCCAGGAGTCGGGGCTCGTGCTGCTCGTCATCGACACGAAGGTCTCGCACTCGCACGCCGACGGCGGCTATGCCTCCCGCCGTGCCTCCTGCGAGCTCGGCGCCGACGTCCTCGGCGTCAAGGCATTGCGCGACGTCACCGTCGCCGACCTTGACGAGGCCCGCGCGCTGCTTGATCCTGTGACGTTCCGACGCGTCCGCCACATTGTCACCGAGAACCACCGCGTGCTGCTGACCGTGGACGCTCTCCGGAGCCAGGGACCGGCCCACATCGGCCAGTTCCTGGATGCCAGCCACGTCTCCATGCGGGACGACTTCGAGATCTCCTGCCCCGAGCTCGATCTCGCCGTGGCCACGGCCCGCGCCGCCGGCGCCATCGGCGCCCGCATGACCGGCGGCGGCTTCGGCGGCTCGGCCATCGCCCTGACCCCGGCGCGGCACGAGCAGCAGGTACGGGACGCCGTCGTCCGGGCATTCGCGGACGCAGGATTCACCGCGCCCGATATCTTCACCGTCACACCGGCGGCGGGCGCCGGGCGCATTTCCTGACGTCGGTTGCTCCCCGCCGGCCCCCTCGCCTCGCAAGCTCGGCCAGGGAACCCTGCCGGCGTGGGCCCCCCACCGGCCCCCTCGCCTCGCAAGCTCGGCCAGGGAACCCTGCCGGCGTGGGCCCCCCACCGGCCCCCTCGCCTCGCAAGCTCGGCCAGGGAACCCTGCCGGCGTGGGCCCCCCACCGGCCCCCTCGCCTCGCAAGCTCGGCCAGGGAACCCTGCCGGCGTGGGCCCCCCACCGGCCCCCTCGCCTCGCAAGCTCGGGCAGGGAACCCTGCCGGCGTGGGCCCCCCACCGGCCCCCTCGCCTCGCAAGCTCGGGCAGGGAACCCTGCCGGCGTGGGCCCCCCACCGGCCCCCTCGCCTCGCAAGCTCGGGCAGGGAACCCTGCCGGCGTGGGCCCCCCACCGGCCCCCTCGCCTCGCAAGCTCGGGCAGGGAACCCTGCCGGCGTGGGCCCCCCACCGGCCCCCTCGCCTCGCAAGCTCGGGCAGGGAACCCTGCCGGCGTGGGCCCCCCACCGGCCCCCTCGCCTCACAAGCTCGGCCAGGGAACCCTGCCGGCGTGGGCCCCCCACCGCCCTTTTGAACCCCTCAAAACGGCGGTTACGGAGCAGTCGATGGGCGTTAGGCCGCCGGGGCGCAGCCGCAGGACTGCCGCACCCGGAGTGCGGTGGGGAAGGTGCGGTGCTCCGGCTGCTCGCCGCGGCGGGCGCCGACGAGGGCGGCGACGGCGGCCTCCGCCATGTCCCGCACGGGTTGTTCCACCGTGGTGAGCGGGGGCCAGCTGAACTCGGCTTCGGCCGAGCCGTCGAAGGATGACAGGGCAATATCGCCCGGCACGGTGAGCCCGGCCTCGTGGACGGCGCGCAGGATGCCGATAGCCTGCATATCCGAACTGGCAAAGACGGCCGTGGGCCGGTTGGCGGAGGCGAGCAGCCTGCGGCCGGCCGTGTAGCCGCCCTCGCGGGTGAACGGTCCGCGGACGATCTGGCCTTCGGGCAGTCCCGCATCTTCGAGGGCCTGCAGCCATCCCGCCTCGCGCCGGTCGAAGTCGTTGGCTGTGTTCGTTCCCATGGCGAGGGCGATGTTGGTGTGGCCGTGGCCGATCAGGTGCTCGACGGCGATCCGGGCCCCGGCAGCGAGGTCCACGCCGACGCTGTTGAACCCCGGGGACTCGGTGCCGTGGTTCAGGAGCACCGAGGGGATCTCCGCCGCTTCGAGCTCGGCCAGGTCGGGTTCGAACAAGACACTGGCCAGCACCACCCCGTCCACCTGGCGCGCGGCCAGGTTACGCACGTGCCGGCGTTCCTTGGCGAGGTTCCCGTCGGAATTCGTCAGCAGCAGCGCAAAGCCGCGCTCTGCCGCCGCGTCTTCGACCGCATGTGCCAGCAGGGAAAAGAACGGGTTGGAGTTGTCCGGGATGACGAGGCCGATCGTCTCACTGGAGCCCAGCTTCAGCGCCCGCGCGGCAGCGTTCGGCCGGTACCCCAGGATCCTGATGGCATCCTGGACCTTGGCTTCGGTGCCCGGCGCCACCTTCTTCGGTCCGCCGTTCACCACGTAGCTCACGACGGCGGTGCTGACGCCCGCGTAACGGGCCACGTCCTTGCGGGTGACCTGGCTGCGGTGGGCGGGGATTGCCGGCGTTGTCATGGCATCCATGCTAGTTCCCGCGCCCTCTCATCCTGCACGTTTTCGGACAGTGTCGCACGGTAATCTACACGAGTCAATCGTTACCGGGGAGTACGAAGTCCAGGCGGCAAATCCGCGGAAAAAGACTTGCCACCCCGGATCTACTCGTGTAGATTCTTCTCAGCTGTTACCCACATCACACCACCAGGAAGAGTCAACGATGACTACCATCACCAAACTTCCGGATCCCGTGGCTGGAGGATCCAAGCCCTCGCACACCGGGGACGCTCCCCGCTCCAACCGGGGACGACGCCTCGGAGATCTGCGGATCGCCCTCCTGTTCATCGCC
Source organism: Pseudarthrobacter sp. MM222 (assembly GCF_947090775.1). Classification (NCBI taxonomy): domain Bacteria; kingdom Bacillati; phylum Actinomycetota; class Actinomycetes; order Micrococcales; family Micrococcaceae; genus Pseudarthrobacter; species Pseudarthrobacter sp. MM222. Next base: position 3,678,021 of record NZ_OX352321.1, on the reverse strand, counting down.
CCGGCCCTGATCGGCTTCGTCGCCTTCTACCTGGTGCCCACCATCCGCGGCATCTACCTGAGCTTCACCGAGTACAGCATCCTGGGGGAGCCCGCCTGGATCGGCGCCAGGAACTACACCGCCATCTTCGCCGACGAGCTGTTCTGGAATGCCATGGGCGTCACCGTGCAGTACGTCGGCCTGAACATCGGCTTCCAGACCGTCATTGCACTCGGGCTGGCCCTGCTGATGCACCGGGTCGCGAAGTCCACGTTTATCCGCGGCGCCCTGCTTCTGCCGTTCCTCGTCGCCAACGTCATCGTGGCGCTGCTGTGGTTCTGGATGCTCGACTACCAGATGGGCATCGTCAATGAGGTGATCAGCTGGCTGGGACTGCCCCGCATCGCCTTCTTCGGCAGCGAGCAGTGGGCCATTCCCACCATCGCCGGAGTCAACGTCTGGCGCCACATGGGCTACACGGCGCTGCTGATCTTCGCCGGCCTGCAGTCCATCCCCAACCACGTCTACGAGGTCGCCTCGCTCGACGGCGCGTCCCCCACCCGGACCTTCTGGAGCATCACGATGCCGCTCCTGCGCCCCGTGCTGGTGCTGGTCCTGGTGGTCACAGTGATCGGGTCCTTCCAGGTCTTCGACACCGTGGCCGTGACCACCGGCGGCGGACCCATCAACGCCTCCCGCGTCATCCAGATGTACATCTACCAGAAGGCCTTCGGTGAATCCGACTTCGGCTACGCCTCGGCCCTGTCCGTCATTCTCTTCGTCATTCTCGCCCTCGTGGCCTTCATCCAAATGAAGTTCCTCAAGGGCAACGAATCGGATCTGGACTAAGGAACCCCAGCCATGACAACCTCCGCACTCTCCCGCAAGAAGCCCGCTCCCACGACGCCGGTCAACTGGCGCCGCGTCGGCGCCTGGACGCTCGTCGTCGTCGCCGTCATCGTGACGGTGGCACCGTTCCTCTGGATGCTCCGCACCGCGCTCTCCAGCAACGCTTCGCTCGCCTCCAATGCCGGCAACCTGCTGCCGGCAGACTTCAGCCTGGGTGCCTTCAAACGGGTCCTCGGCCTGCAGAGTGCCGAGGAAGCCATCGCCGAGGGCGGTTCCGGCGCCGCGATCAACTTCTGGCTGTACCTGCGTAACTCGATCATCTTCGCCACCGTGACCACCGCCGGGCAGGTGTTCTTCAGCGCGTTGGCCGCGTACGCCTTCGCCCGGCTCCGCTGGCCCGGCCGGAACGCGGTGTTCGGTCTGTTCCTCGCCACGATGATGGTTCCGCCGATCTTCACCGCGCTGCCCAACTTCCTGATGATCAAGAACCTCGGCCTGCTGAACAGCTTCGCCGGCCTGGCCCTGCCCTTCCTGTTCATGACCCCGTTCGCCATCTTCTTCCTGCGCCAGTTCTTCCTCTCCATGTCCCGCGAAGTGGAGGAGGCCGCGATGCTCGACGGCGCCAGGCACGTCCGGATCTTCTTCCAGATCGTGCTCCCGAACGCCGCCGCACCGCTGGCCACCCTGGCCCTGCTGACCTTCATCGGCCAGTGGAACGAATACTTCTGGCCGCTGCTCGTGGGCCAGGACGAAAGCGTCCGGGTCCTCACCGTCGGCCTGGGTGTCTTCAAGTCCCAGTCCCCGCAGGGAGCGCCCGACTGGTCCGGTCTGATGGCCGCCACCCTGATCGCCGCCGTGCCCGTCCTCCTGCTCTTCATCGCCTTCGGCAAACGGGTGGTCAACTCCATCGGCTTCTCCGGCATCAAATAGCACCCACACGTTCTGTTCCACGCACCTTTGCACAACCACGTTGTACATCCCTGAAAGGTCCACCATGAAGAAGACCCTCGGCGCCGTCGCTGCCGCCGCAGCCATCGCCCTCTCCCTTTCCGCCTGCGGCGGTTCCGGCGCCCCAACCGCCGAAGCCAAGGGCGAGATCAACTACTGGCTCTGGGACGCAAACCAGCTCCCGGCCTACCAGCAGTGCGCGGACGATTTCACCAAAGCCAACCCGGACATCAAGGTCAAGATCACCCAGCGCGGCTGGGACGACTACTGGACCACCCTGACCAACGGCTTCGTCGCCGGCACGGCCCCGGACGTCTTCACCAACCACCTCTCCAAGTACCCCGAGTACGCCGCGAAGAAGCAGCTGCTCTCCCTGGATGACGCCGTCGCGAAAGACGGCATCAAGCTGGAGAGCTACACCAAGGGCCTGGCGGAGCTCTGGGTCGGCCAGGACGGGAAGCGCTACGGCCTGCCCAAGGACTGGGACACCGTAGGCCTCTTCTACAACAAGGCCATGACCGACGCCGCCGGCCTCACTGCCGGGCAGATGGCGGACCTGGACTGGAACCCGAAGGACGGCGGCAGCTACGAGCAGGCAATCGCGCACCTGACCGTGGACAAGAACGGCGTCCGTGGCGATGAGGCCGGGTTCGACAAGAACAACGTCGCGGTCTACGGCCTCGGGCTGGCCGGCGGCGGCTCCGGCCAGGGCCAGACCGAGTGGAGCTTCCTGACCGGAACCACCGGCTGGACCCATACCGACAAGAACCCCTGGGGCACCGAGTTCAACTACGACGACCCCAAGTTCCAGGACACCATCGCCTGGTGGGCCGGCCTGACCGAGAAGGGCTACATGCCCAAACTGGAAACCACCGTCGGCGCCAGCCTGGCGGATAACTTCGGCGCCGGCAAGGCCGCCATCAACACCACCGGCGACTGGCTGATCGGCCAGTACCAGAGCTACAAGGGCGTGGAAACCGCGTTCGCCCCGACCCCGAAGGGCCCGGACGGCAAACGTGCCAGCATGTTCAACGGCCTCGCCGACTCCGTCTGGGCGGGCACCAAGAACCCTGCCGCCTCGGTCAAATGGGTCGAATACCTCGGGTCCGCCGCCTGCCAGGACGTTGTGGCCTCCAAGGCTGTGGTTTTCCCGGCCATCACCAGCTCCGCCGAGAAGGCAGCCGAAGCATTCAAGGCCAAGGGCACCGACGTTTCCGCCTTCACCACGCACGTCAAGGACAGCACCACCTTCCTGTTCCCGATCGCGGATAAGGCAGCCAAGGTGGACGGCATCATGAAGCCGGCCATGGACGCCGTCCTCTCCGGCAAGAAGCCCGCCAGCTCCCTCACCCAGGCCAACGACCAGGTCAACGCCCTCTTCAAGTAGCCCCCGCTGCGGCACCGCCCGCAGCCACACACCCCGGGTGTCGCCGCTACCTCCTCGCGGCGGCGGCACCCGGCATCATCTGCCGCACCACCCTGCACTCCCCAGACTCCTGCACTCAGACTCCTGCGTCCCTGGACGCGCGCCGAACCACCGAAAGAGACCCGCCATGGATCCCCTGCACCTCCGCTCCGCCAGCACCAGCCTGGTGATCAGCTTCGACAGCGGAGAGGCCGAGGTGATCCACTGGGGCGCCGACCTCGGCGCCTCCCTTCCGGACCTGGCCATCCTCGGTGAGCCGGTCCCGCACTCAGCCGTGGACGCAACCGTCCCCGCCGCACTGCTCCCGCAGGCGTCCTCGAGCTGGCAGGGCCGTCCCGGGCTCCGCGGCCACCGGATCGTCGACGGCGTCCCCGGCCACGACTTCTCACTCCGCCTCCGCGTCGCGGACGTGACCGTCGACGGTGGCAGGAATTCAGCCGCGCCCAATTCCGCGGTGATTGTCCAGACGGACGCCGACGCCGGCATCAGCGTGGCGTCCACCCTGACACTGCACGACGGCGGCCTGCTGGAACTGAGCCACACCGTCACCAACACCGGAAGCTCGCCCTTCCAGCTGGACGAACTGGCCACCATGCTCCCGGTGGCGCGGGACGCCGTCGAACTCCTGGACCTGACCGGGCGCTGGTGCCGGGAACGCCACCCCCAGCGCCGCCCCATCCAGCAGGGCACCTGGGTCCGGACCGGCCGGCACGGCCGTACCGGACACGACTCCTCGCTGCTTTTCGCCGCCGGCACCGCCGGCTTCGGCAACCGGCACGGTAAGGTCTGGGCGACGCACCTGGCGTGGAGTGGCAACCACGAGCAGTTCGCGGACCGTGTCGCGGACGGCCGGACCATGATCGGCGGATCGGAAGTGCTCGGCGCGGCCGAGGTCATCCTCCAGCCCGGCGGCAGCTACACCACCCCCGCACTGTTCGCGGCGTACTCGGCCCGCGGGCTCGACGGCGTCAGCGAGGCCTTCTATGCCTGGTTCCGGAACCGCCCGCACCACGTGCTGCCGGCCGCGGGCACTGCCGGAGCAAAGGGTGCCGCGGCCGGAAAGCCGCGCCCGGTGGTGCTCAACACCTGGGAAGCCGTCTACTTCGACCACAACCTTGCAACCCTGATCGAGCTCGCGGACTCCGCAGCCGAGCTGGGCGTCGAGCGCTTCGTGCTCGATGACGGCTGGTTCCGCGGACGCCGCGACGACCACGCCGGCCTCGGTGACTGGTACGTCGACGAGGACCTTTGGCCGGACGGGCTCACGCCGCTGATCGAGGCTGTCACGTCCCGCGGCATGGAATTCGGCCTCTGGGTGGAACCGGAAATGGTCAACCTCGACTCCGATGTTGTCCGGGCCCACCCGGAGTGGATTGCGGGGCCCTCGGTCCAGAGCTACAAGGACGGCGGCCACCTGCCGCTGGAGTGGCGCCACCAGCACATCATCGACCTCGTCAATCCCGATGCCTGGCAGTACATTTACGACCGCGTGGATGCGCTTCTGCGGGAGAACAACATCAGCTACCTCAAGTGGGACCAGAACCGGGACCTCCTGGAGCACGGCCACGCCGGCCGCGCCTCCGTGCACGCCCAGACCCTCGCCGCCTACCGACTCTTCGATGAGCTCCGCAAGGCCCACCCCGGCGTCGAGATTGAAAGCTGCTCGTCCGGCGGCGCCCGGGTGGACCTGGGGATCCTGGAGCGCACCGACCGGATCTGGGGCTCAGACTGCAACGACGCCCTGGAACGGCAGACCATCCAGCGCTGGACCGGACTGGTGGTGCCGCCGGAGCTCGTGGGCGGCCACATCGGCCCCACCACATCGCACACGACAGCCCGCACCCACGACCTGTCCTTCCGCGCCATCACGGCCCTGTTCGGCCATTTCGGGATGGAATGGGATGTCCGGCAGGTGCAGGGCGCCGAGCGCGAGGAACTCAAGCGCTTCATCGCCCTCTACAAGGAACACCGCGGGCTGATCCACAGCGGCCGGATGGTCCGCGCGGACCTGCCCGATGACGCGCTGATGCTGCACGGCGTCGTGGCAGACCCGGCTTCAGGTGCGGCCGCTGTCGCTGCCGCATCAGGGTCGACGGCGGCGCTGTTTGCGCTGGTCAGTACGCGGACCACGTTCTCCGAACAGCCCGGTCGGATCGCCATCCCGGGCCTCCCCGCCGCATCGGATTTCCGGGTCGAGGCCGTGTTCCCGGCCCCGGGCGACGCAGACTACGCGCACCTGTACACCCAGGTCCAGCCGCCGGCGTGGCTCGCATCAGGGGCGGTAGCCAATGGGCGTTTCCTGGCCGAGGTGGGCGTGCCCATGCCCATCCTCAACCCGGAGCACGCGCTGCTGCTGAGGATTACCACCGTCTAACGCCCTTCCCAGGCCATCGATTGCTGCGCAACGGCCCTTTTGAGCCCGCATTAGGGCAGTTGTGGAGCAGTCGATGAGCCGGGGACCCCGCAGACTGGGGCCTGGCCTCCTCAGTTGTTCAGGGCCGCGTAAACGTTCAGGCTTGCCGAGAACACCAGCCACGAGACATAGGGCAGCATCAGCAATCCGGCGCTCGTGCTTATGGGTCCGAAGCGGAGGACAGTGACGGTCGCCGTCGCTGCGTGGGCGGTGATGATGAGAAGAGCCAGCCACAGGGCGGCGGTCCCCATCATGGGGTACATGCCGAAGAACGTCATCGGCCACGCCAGATTTAGCACGATCAGGACCGCGTAAACCTTCAGCGCATCCCGGCGGGGGAAGGCCCGCTGCCGCCAGACCAGCCAGGCCGCCACCGCCATCGCCGCGTACAGCGCCGTCCACGCCGAGCGGAACAGCCATCCCGGTGGTGTCCATGGCGCCTTCTCGGCGAGCGCGTACCAGCCGTTGCTGTTGAGGATGATCGGAACAGAGCCCAGCGTCGCCACAACCCAGGACACCGCGAGGAACCCGAGCAGGGCGGCGATTTGCCGCGCCCACGGCGCAGGGCCGGGGCTCGGGACGCCCGGGGCGCTCTCTTGAGGATTTGCTGGCACTGACCAACCTTAAGCTGTCCGAGGACCTGCGGCGGACCGGAAGTGCCAGTCAGCCCTGGGGCAGGCGGAGCACGTCCATGGCTTTCAACGCCGTGGCACCCGGCCCCACCATCACCGGAATCGTTGCCAACTGGGGCTCCCAGCTCGCGGCCGAACGCCTCGGCCCGCTGATGCAGGCCACCGTCCCCGCGCCCGCCACTGCCGCGCAGCTGGCCGCCTCCATCACCTTCCTGCTTAGCGAGGACGGCACGAACATCAACGGTGCCATCCTCGCCTCCGACGGCGGCTGGTCCGCCCTTTAAGCGTCGCCCGGAGGATGTCGACGGCGGGACTGCGCCGAATCCTCCGGGGGCCCGCTGTGGTCCCTGGGCCATTGGACGCGGCGCCCGGCACGATTAGGATGGAGTCGTCAGCCGCCGGCAGTGCGCCGGCGGGCAGCGGACCACAAGGAGAAATGCCATGGGTTTGGATGACAAGATCGACAACGCGGCCGAGAAGCTGGGCGGCAAAGGCAAGGAAGCCGCCGGAGAAGCGAGTGGCGATGAGAGCCTGAAGGCCGAGGGCAAAGGCGACCAAGCAAAGGCAGACCTCAAGCAGGCCGGCGAGAAAGTCAAGGACGCCTTCAAGAAGGACTGACGCCCGGGACTGACAGGCATCAGACAAAGGTGCGGCTCGCAGGAGCCGCACCTTTTTGCTTAGGATCGGACCCCGGGCCGCCATATCCTGACGTCGATGCAGTCGGCGGACCGTGCCCGCAGCGATGCCATCCACGAGCACCGGGAGGAGATGGAATGACGGACGCGCCAGCCGCCGAAGAGGACGGTCCGAGCGGGCCCACAGCGGCTGCGCGCCCCCCGGCCGGAGTGCCAGCGCAGGAACCGGATCATTCGAGGCAGCCCAGCGCCCGGGCACGCTGGCGCAGCCGATGGGTTACCGTCGTCGCCGTCGTGCAGCGTCTGCTGTACGTGCTGATCACGGTCGCCGTCGGCTGGGCCGTCTACTATTTCCTGCTGGCCCGCCTCGCCCAGGGGCCGGAGCAGATATGGGTGTTTCTCCCCGTGTGGCTGATCGCCGCGTATGCGCTCCTGCCCCGCATCCACAAAATCCTCAGCAGCCTCTACATTCCGGATTACTTCATCGGCCGGGCCCGCACCGGCGACGGCGTGCTGGGTGATCCTGTGAACCTGGCCGTGATCGGGCCCGAGCGCGAACTGCGGGAGGCCATGACCGCGGCAGGCTGGACCGAGGCCGATCCGATCACCCCCGCCACCGCGTGGCGCACCCTGACTTCCACGCTGCTGCGCCGGAGCTATCCGGAAGCGCCCGTCAGCTCGCTGTACGTTTTCGGCAAGAGGCAGGACATGGCCTTCCAGCGGGAGATCGACGGAAACCCGCGCAAACGCCACCATGTGCGCTTCTGGAAATGCCCGGAGGGCTGGAAGCTTCCCGGCGGCTTCGCCGTTGACTGGGTGGGCGCGGGCACGTACGACAAACGGGTGGGCCTCTCGCTCTTCACGTTCCAGATCACACACAAAATCGCCGACGGCACCGATGAGGAACGCGACTTCATCATCGAGACGCTGCAAAAGGCACGTGCGGTGGAGTCGGTGCACGTCATCGCGCATTTCTTCTCCGGCTACCACCACCGCAACGGCGGGGGAGACGCCATCCGCACCGACGGCCACTTGCCCATCATCGATCTGCTCCCGCAGGAAACGCCGACGGCTGAAAGCGGGCGCTGACGCCATCAAGGGGCGTCAGCGCCCGCCGCCCGATCGTTACCTCAGTTCCGGAAGGCGACCAGCTTCTGCTCCTGCCGGCCCAGCTTTTCGATCGAGATTTCCATGCTGTCCCCTTCGCGCAAGTACGGGAATTTGCCCGAAAGCGCGACACCCTGAGGCGTACCGGTGTTGATGATGTCGCCCGGGTCCAGCACCAGGTACTGGGAAAGGTTCCAGATGATGTGGGCCACCGAAAAGATCATGTCCGAGGTGCTGGAGTCCTGCCTCGTCTCGCCGTTGACGGCGGAGCGCAGGCGGAGCCGCTGCGGGTCGCCAACCTCCTCGACGGGAACCAGGGAAGGGCCGAGAGGATTGAACGTGGCGCAGCACTTTCCCTTGGACCACTGTCCGCCCGAATGTTCCACCTGGAAGGCGCGTTCGGAGACATCATTGCTGATCGCGTAGCCGGCTACATATTCGAGGGCCTCCTCGGGGGAAGCGAGGTACGAGGCGCGCTTGCCGATGACGACGGCGAGTTCCACCTCCCAGTCCACCTTTTCGGCTCCGGGCGGGATCACGACGTGGTCGAAAGCCCCCACAACGGTGTTGGGGTGCTTGAAGAACAGGATGGGAACCGAGGGCGGGGCGTCACCGGATTCCGCGGCGTGGGCGGCGTAATTCTGGCCGATGCACAGCACAGCTCCCGGTTTGGCGACGGGGGCGCCCATCCGGAGGGATGCTGCTCCTTCGAGTTCGGGCAACCCGGTTTTGAGGGCGGCGCGGGCTTTGGCGACGCCGTCGGAGCCCAGGAAGCCGCCGTCGATGTCTGCGGTGATCGACCGCAGGTCGTAGTACTTTCCATTCTCGGTGGCGACCGGAATTTCCTGGCCGGGTTCACCCAAGCGCATGAGTTCCATAGTTTCATTCCTAATTTCTTGTTTTCTTGTTCCAGGATTTCCAGCTGGCAGGCGGTCAGTGCGTGTAAGGGCGGACCTTGTCCAGTGCCGGGTTCAGTTCGACGCCGAAGCCCGGAGTTTCCGGGACCTTGAGCTTGCCGTTTACGGGGATCGGCTCACCGAGGAGCATGGGGGAGAACATGGGCACGATTTCCTCGGCAGTGGGGTGCATCATGAGGAACTCGGCGAACGGGCTGTTTGTGCGGGTGATGACGAAATGGTACGAGTAAACGGAAGATCCATGCGGAATCACCAATGCACCCGCGGCATCGGCCATGGCCGAGATCTTGGTCAGCTCGGTGATTCCACCGCACCAGCCGACGTCGGGCTGGATGATGTCCGCGCATTCCATGTCCAGGAGCAGCTTGAAGCCCCACCGGGTGGCCTCGTGCTCGCCCGTGGTGACCAGCATTTTCGGCGGAACCTGCTTCTTGAGCTTCGCGTAGCCCCAGTAGTCGTCCGGTGGCAACGCCTCCTCGATCCACTTCAGGCCGTACTCCGCGGCGCCGTGGGCGAGCCGGGTGGCGTAGTCGAGGTCCAGGGACATCCAGCAGTCCAACATGAGCCAGAAGTCGTCGCCGACCTTCTCACGCATGTCCCGGATCATCTCCAGGTTCTTCCGCAGGCCTTCCTCGCCCTCGGCCGGGCCGTGGTGCAGCGGCATCTTGCCGCCGATAAAGCCAAGGTCCTTGGCGACGTCGGGCCGGGCGCCGGTGGCGTACATGGTCAGTTCGTCGCGGACCGGTCCGCCGAGGAGCGCATAGACCGGCTCCTGCCGGATCTTGCCCAAGAGATCGTAGAGTGCGAGGTCCACCGCGCTGATGGCATTGAGGACAACGCCCTTGCGGCCGTAAAAAAGCGTGGACCGGTACATCTGGTCCCAAATCTTCTCGATGTCCGTGACGCGGGCGCCTTCGACGAAGCGGGCCAGATGCTTCTCCACGATGAATGCGCCGAGCTCGCCCGCCGTTGTGACGGCGAAACCGACTGTGCCGTCGTCGGCCTCGATCTCCACCACCAACGTGCCGAGGACATTGATGCCGAAGCTCTGGCGGGACTGGCGGTACTCCGGATAAACGGACATCGGGGTCGCGATGTGGTCATCGATCCAGTGGCCCGCGTCCTGGTCGTGGTAGTCGGCGCCGCCGCCGCGTAGCGTATAGGCGCGGACCTGGCGGATACGGTTTTCGATGCTCATTCGCTGTTCCTTGCTGAATCGAGGCGGACCAATACTTTGCCTGCGGTGCCGTCCGCGGCGGCAAGCCCGGCGAAGGCCGCGTCGGCGTCCTCCATGGACACTTCACGGCTGATGAGTTCTGCCAGGACCGGGGATCCCCGATCCACCCACGCTGCCGCGTCGCGGAAGTCCTGATTGTTGTAGCAGAAGCTGCCCACGATCTCCCTTTCCTCCGTGGAAACACGGTAGGCGCTGAACGCCAACTCCGGCGAACCCATGCCGACCAGCGATACGACGCCACCGAACTTCGTAGCGTCGAGGGCACTGGCAATGGTGGGCTTGATCCCGACGGCGTCCACAGTGGTGTCGGCGAGTTTTCCGAACGCCGCCCGGACCTGCTGGTCCAGCGGAGCGGCAGTTGGGTCGAGGGCGGTGGCGCCGAGCCGTTCGCACAGGGAGCGCCGGGCGGGATCCATTTCGGAGACGAGGACCCGCGAGGCACCCTCCTGCAGGGCCGCCAGGATGACGGATTGCCCGATGGGGCCGCCGCCGATCACCAGGACCTTCTGGCCGGCGCTGATCCGGGCGCGGCGCACGGCATGGAACGCGACCGCGAGCGGCTCGATCAGGGCCCCGTAAACAATGGGTGTGTTAGCGGAGAGGACCACGACGTTGTCTGCGGGTACCGCCACCTGCTCGGCGAAGGCGGACACGATTGCCGGGTTCACCCCGATCACGGTCCGCTCCGGGCAGTGCTGCTGCTGGCCGGCTGTGCACGCCTCGCAAGCGTTGCAGCTGATGAGCGGGTTGAAGGTGACGGCCTGGCCGACCGCGAAGCCGAAGCGGTCTGTTCCTGAACCGAGGGCAGCGATGCGTCCCACAGTCTCGTGGCCCATCACCTGGCCCGGCACGCGGCGGCCGTTCTCTCCGGTGTAACCATGGATATCCGATCCGCAGATGCCGGTGGCAACCACGTCGATCAGGACTTCCCCTGGCCCGGCGGCGGGCCTGTCACGGTCCGCCAGCACGAGCCGGCGGAATTCTTTCAGTTCAAGGACTCGCATTAGTGCACCTTTTCGGCGATGGGCTGGGCCAGAGGGTTGCTGTCGGCGATCTTGCTGACCCGATGGCTGTTGAAGAGCAGGACGGCGCCGAGGAAGGCTGTCATGGCAAGCAGGAACAAGCCCGAGTTCGCACCGAAGGACGCCTCTGCCCAGGTCTTGGCGATGGGTGCCACGAAACCGCCCAGGCTTCCGACTGAGTTGATGAGAGCGATGCCGCCGGCGGCTGCGGCGCCCACGAGCATCCCGGTGGGCAGCGTCCAGAACACCGGCTGTACCGAGATGAACCCTGCGGCACCGAGGGAGAGTGCAGCCAAGCCCAGGGCGGGGTTGTCAGTAAGGGCGGAAGCAAAGATGCCAACTGCTGCGGCCGCGAGTGAGGCGGTGGCCACGAGGCGGCGCTTGCCGGTTTTGTCTGCCAAGCGGCTGAGCAGGAAGGTGGCGATTATGGCGATGCCCCACGGGACCGCAGTCATCAGACCAACGCCAAGGCCCACTTTCGCGCCCACCAGTTTGGCGATCTGGGTGGGCAAGTAGAACGTGACACCGTAGACGCTCATCTGGATGGTGAAGTAGATGAGGCAGAAGTAGAGGACCTTCGGATTGGCCAGCGCGCGCAGGGCGCCTTTCGGGGAGTGGTCGGCCTTGACGTGGTCTTCGGCGTCGAGCGCCGCCTTGAGCGTGGTCCGCTCGCTCTCGTTCAGCCATTTGGCGTCCGCCGGGCCGTTGTCGAGGTAGGAGAACGCCCAGATTCCGACGGCGACGGTCAGGGCGCCGGTTACTACGAACATCAGCTGCCAGCCCTGCAGCCCGCCCAGTCCGTCAAGGTCAAGGAGCATGCCGGAGAGGGGGCCTCCGAAGATGAAGGCGAGGGGCGCACCAAAGTAGAACAGGCCGTTGACCCGGCCGCGGAACTGGGTCGGGATCCAGTACGTCAGGTAAAGAATGACGCCGGGGAAGAAGCCCGCTTCGGTGATGCCCAGCAGCACGCGGAGGATGTAGAAAGCCCATTCGGTCTGGGCGAACATCATCAGCGCCGAGACGATGCCCCAGCTGATCATGATTCGCGCCAGCCAGATCTTGGCTCCAAGCTTGCGCATGAGGATGTTGCTGGGGACCTCCAGGGCAGCGTAGCCGAGGAAGAAGATGCCGGCTCCGAGGGCGTAGGCGGCGTCCGAGAGGCCAGTGTCCGCCTGGAAGGCGGCCTTGGCGAAACCCAGATTGGCACGGTCAAGGAACGCCAGGATGTACATCAGCAAAAGAACTGGGATAAGCCGCCGCGTAACGCGGCTGACAATCGGCGCCAGCGCTTCGCTGGTGGGAGCCGTCACTTGATGGGACACGCTAACTCCTCGTTGAGTTCATCGTTATGAATTCTTGTTCACGAATGTGAACAATGCGAGTATGGCACAGGTCACAGGGTGTGGCAAGAAGCGAATTCGGAGTTACGCGGAGCGGGCCGTGTCCCGGGGCCGGACCGGTGCCGTGCTGGGAACAACTAGGTCCGGTTCCCGGACGCCGAGGAGGGCGCGGATTTCCTGGGCGGCTGCCAGCAGCGGCCGCAGGATACTCCCGGGCCAGTCCGCGTCTGTCCGGGCGGTTGGCATGGTGACCGAAAGGGCGGCATACATGCCCCCTCCTGCCGCACTGGTCAGTGGAACGGCGACACAGCGGCACCCATCGAGATATTCCTCATCGTCCACCGCGAAACCCTGGGCTTTGGCGGCTGCCACGAGATCGGCGAGCGCCGCGACATCCGTGACGGTCTTGTCCGTCAGGCGGGGCAGCGCCACCGAGTCGAGACGGCGCTTCGACTCGGCGGGGTCAAGCATGCTGAGCAGGGCCTTGCCGATCCCCGTGGCATGGGCGAGCAGGCGCATGCCGACGGAGGAACCCAGCCGCATGCCTCCCGATGTCTGGCTGATGGCGATGTACACGTTCTCGACACCGTCCAGGAGGGCGAGCTGAACTGTCTCCCCGAGCGACGCGGAGAGCCGGTCCATTACGGGCTTGGCGACGTTGGCCAGCGTTTGGTGACCGGTGTACAGCTGGCCGACCTGCCAGGCCCGAAGCCCCAGCGAATACTGTTTGTTAGCCGTATTGTGGTCCAGCCAGCCGGCGGCGCACAGGGTGTTCAGCAGCCCGTGTGCGCTCGAACGGGGCAGGTGAAGCCCTTCAAGGATTTCCGTAAAGCTGGCCGAGCCCTTGCCCGCGACGAATTCGACCACGGTGAGTGCGCGGTCGGCGGATTTGACGGTCGGGTTGCCCCGGTCTTCGCTCATGCCTGCTCCAGAGGTCGTACGGTCCTCCTCGAGGACACAGCCTCCAGGGATGTGACTGACCTGTTCACATACTTGAATTGTAGACGGACGGTTCGCGGCCGCGCTCCGGGGGCCGTCACATGCGCGAAGTGGCGGGCAGCTTCCAAGGCTCAGTCGCCGCCGCCGCCCCCACCGCCGTCACCTCCGCCGCCCCCACCGCCGCTACAGTCGCCGCCGGAGCCGGAACCGGGTCCGCCGCCGCTGTAGAAACCGCCGTCGGATCCTGGCCTGCCCGCGTGACAGGTGCGCCGCGGCAGTACGCCGAACAGCAGTATGCCGGCGGCGTTCGGGTCACCGCCGGAGACTGCAAAGGCGGCCCTTCGGCGTCGCCCGGCGAGCCAGATGAGGGTCAGGACGAGGGCAAAGGCCGCCGCCTGTCCCACGAGGATTGACCCGAGCGTCCCGAAGTCCGACCCGTCCAGCGGATCGAGCAGCAGGCCGGCAAAGAATAATCCGACGGGAATGGCCAGCAACAGCCTGCGGGTTAGGGTCCAGCGCAGGCTGGCAAGGGGAACGTGCAACTCCTCGGGCCGGTGGTCCGGCGTGACCCGGCCTTTTGCCGCGGTCACCTTCAATTTCGCCATGCCCCGCCCCCTGGATCCCGGTTCCTGCCGCCATGTCGTGCCGGCTTTTGCTCGTATCGTATGCGAATTCGCGGCGGCAACCGCCGCTCCATCGAAGCGGGCGGACGGTTGAGCTCCCGTAATGCTGATCGGCATACTGGAGTGAGGGTCAGTGAACTCCAATGTGAGGCGGCGGTGATTCATGAGCAGCGGCTCAACGGGAGCGTTCCGGCGCCGCGTGGAACGGGCAGCCGAGCTTCGGGCGGTGCGGGCCAGCGGCAGCACGGCCCGGGAGAACGACGAGCTCACGGCTGCCGAGGAAGAGCTCCGGCAGAAGCGGGCGAAAGTGGACGACGCCGCGAAAGCCGAATACCTCATCCGCGACGCCATGGCGCAGGGGAAGTTCGACAACCTGAAGTACGCGGGCAAGCAGATCCCGGGGTTGGGGGAGGCCTATGATCCCGACTGGTGGGTTAAGGGCCTGCTGCAGCGGGAGAACGTCACTGGCCTGGGCCCGAAAGCCATTCTGCTCCGCACCGAGGACGCCGGGCTGGATGCCAAACTTGATGCCGAATTTTCCGAAAAGCAGGTGCGGGACATCCTGGAGGACTTCAACAGGCGCGTCATCGACGCGCGGCGCCAGCTGCAGGGCGGGCCGCCCGTGATCACAAAGACCCGCGACGTCGACGCCGAACTGGAACGCTGGCGGGACCGCCGGGAGGCCGCGGCTGCCCCTGCCCCGCCGGAACCGGAGCCCAAACGCCCCTGGTGCCGCCGGATTTGGAGCCCTTCCTAAGTCCCGCTTCAGCCACGCCGCCCGGCCGAAGTCGCCGGAAAGCTGCCGGTTCGCCGGAATGTCCCGGCGAGTTCGCAGGTTTCCAGCGATTTCGCACGCCGGGGGAGGAGGCGCCGGCAGGGGAGCTAGGTGCCGGCCTCAGCCTGGTCGGCGTCGAACCCGGCCAGCAGGCGCCGGGCGGCCGTGTCCATGTGCGAGTGCATGGCGGCCGTGACGGCAGCCTCGTCCCGGGCTTCCAGTGCGCGGAAGATCTCCCAGTGTTCGGCCAGGGCCGCCGCCGCATGGCCCTTCTCGGTCAGCGCCCGGTCAACCCAGATGCGCAGCAGCGAGCGGATGCTCTGGAGGAGTTCCTGCAGGACCTGGTTGCCCGAGCTGGTGGCGATTTCACGGTGAAAGGCGGCGTCGGCCTCCACGAAGACATCCAGATCGTCCAGGCTGCCCTCCATCGTGGCGAGGTTGCCGCGCATCCGATCCAGCGCCTCATCGCTGATCCGCAGGGCTGCAAGCTGCCCGGCTTGCACCTCGAGGCCGCCGCGGAGTTCCACGAGTTCGCGGGTGCGCGGGGCGCCCAGCATGAGCCCCCAGCTGAGGGTGCGGGGGAGCAGTTCGGAAATACCGTCCCGAAGATATGTTCCGGAGCCGGGCCGGACGATGACGATCCCCAGGATCTCGAGGGCGGCCAACGCCTCCCTAACAGCGGACCGGCCCACACCCAGGGATGCGGCCAACTGACGTTCCGCCGGCAGCCGCGTTCCGACGGCGATCTCTCCGCTGGTGAAATATGCCAGCAGCCGCTCTGCCACCTCGGACACCACCGAGCCTTGTTCCATGGAACCGAGGGCGGCACTGATCTTGGCCGACGATGCGGCGGAGTTAACGGACACACTCAAAGCCTAACAACCCGGCCCCCGGAAAAGTGCCGCACAATCACCTCGAGAAACGTACATGTCAACCGGTTGACCAATTTCCTAAACGGTCTTATGGTGTTAATCACAGGCTTACTCGCGGGCCGGCAAGCTTCGCGTTAACAGGCCCTGAGACACCCTCCCGGCATCCAGCGAAGGACGCTGCCGGAGACCAACATCTAGGAGTCAATGTGGACACCACACAATCGGTGGTCGAAAGATCTGCAATCAGGAAAGTGGCGATGCGGCTGGTGCCGTTCGTTGCGTTGATGTTCTTCATCAACTACCTGGACCGGACAGCTATCTCGTTCGCCGGTCCCAATGGCATGAACACCGACCTTGCCCTCTCGGCAGCGCAGTTCGGTTTCGCCTCCGGCGTCTTCTTCATCGGCTACATCCTACTGGAGGTCCCCAGCAACCTGGCCCTCCACAAGTTTGGCGCCCGGCGCTGGCTTGCCCGCATCATGGTCAGCTGGGGCATTGTCTCCCTGCTGTTTACGTGGGTGGGCAACGTGGAACAGCTCTACGTCCTGCGGTTCATCCTGGGCGTGGCCGAGGCCGGGTTCTTCCCCGGCGCCATTCTCTTCCTCAGCCTCTGGGTCCCCTCCCGGCACCGCAGCAAGATCCTTGCCCTGTTCTACTTGGCCCAGCCGCTGACCACCGTCATCGGTGCCCCGCTCGCCGGCCTCCTGATCCAGCAGCACGGACTCTTCGGACTCGCTGGCTGGCGGGTCATGTTCTTCGGCGTCGCCATCCCCGCCATCATCATCGGCATCATCGCCTGGTTCTACCTCGCCGATTCCCCCGCCAAGGCCAAGTGGCTGACGCAGGAGGAAAAGACCTGGCTGACCGCCGCCCTTGAGACGGAAAAGAAGGAAACCGCGGCCAGCAACAAGCACGTCAGCGTCCGCACCGTCTTCGGCAACGGCCGCGTCTGGATGCTTTCCGCCATCTACTTCGGCTTCATCTATGGCCTCTACGCTCTCGGGTTCTTCCTGCCCACGATCATCGCCGGTTTCGAAGGCATCTACGGCACCAAGTTCGATGTCTTCCAGAAGGGCCTGATCACCGCCATTCCTTACCTGCCCGCAGCGTTCGCCCTGTACTTCTGGTCCAAGGACGCCACCAAGCGCGGCGTCAAGACCTGGCACATCGCGCTTCCGGCTCTCACCGGCGCCCTCAGCATCCCGCTGGCTCTGTTCGCCGGCTCGCCGGCCGCCACCATCGCCGTCATCACCATCACGGCCATGTCCATCTTCGCCGCACTGCCCAACTTCTGGACCGTACCCACGCAGTTCCTCACCGGAGCAGCGGCGGCAGCCGGCATTGCCCTGATCAACACGGTGGGCAACCTGGCAGGCTTCAGCGCCGGCTACATCACCGGCTGGCTCAAGGACTTGACCGGCGCCTACACCGTACCGATGTTCGTCGTCGGCGGCTTCATGCTCCTTTCCGCCATTCTCATGGTGCTGCTCAGCCGCTCAGGCAAGGTCAGTGAAGGCATTCCGGCTGAAGCCCTGGACCCCACGGGAGCCGGACACCACGCCGAGCCGTAACAGACCCGGGGGCGTTCTCCTCATCCGAGGGCGCCCCCGTACCAAGCCCGGCCCGGCGCATACCGCCGCCAACCCTTCACCCCCTCAGCATCAGAATCACGACTTCGCCCTAGTTAGGCCCAGGAGCTTTCCCATGACCCGCCTGTTCAACCAACCCGCAGCCTTCGCTGACGAAATGATCGAGGGCTTTGTCGCCTCCCACGGACGCTGGGTGAAGCGCGTTTCCGGCGGCGTTGTCCGCAACACCAAGAGCACACCGGACACCGTGGCGCTGGTGATCGGCGGCGGCTCCGGCCACTACCCCGCCTTCGCCGGCCTGGTGGGCCAGGGCCTGGCGCACGGCGCCGCGATGGGCAACCTGTTCGCTTCCCCGTCCGCCCAGCAGGTGTACAACGTGGCCAAGGCGGCCAACAACGGCGGCGGTGTGCTCCTGGGCTACGGCAACTACGCCGGGGACGTCCTGCACTTCAACCAGGCGCAGGATCGCCTGCGCAAGGAAGGCATCGACTGCCGCAGCATTGCCGTGACCGACGACGTTTCCTCCGCGCCGCTGGCAGAGCGGACCAAGCGGCGCGGCATCGCCGGCGACCTGACCGTCTTCAAGGTGGCCGCGGCCGCCGCGGAGGCCGGATATTCGATGGACCAGGTGGCGGAGATCGCCGAACGCGCCAACCACCGCACACGCTCCTTCGGAGTCGCCTTCTCCGGCTGCACCCTGCCGGGCGCCGACCACCCGCTGTTCTCCGTCCCCGAAGGCCGCATGGCCGTAGGGATGGGCATCCACGGTGAACCGGGCATCGACGAAACGGACATCCCGACGGCGGATGAGCTCGCCGAACTGCTGGTCGCCAGGCTCCTCACCGAGATCCCCGAAGGAACAGGTGACAGCCCGCACCGCGTGGTTCCCATCCTCAACGGCCTGGGCAGCGTCAAATACGAAGAGCTCTTTGTCGTCTACCGCCGCGTTGCCCAGCTCCTTGCCGAAGCCGGCCTGGAAGCGGTGGACCCGCAGGTGGGCGAGCTGGTGACCAGCTTCGACATGGCCGGCACCTCGCTGACCCTCTTCTGGCTTGACGCTGAACTTGAATCCCTCTGGAATGCCCCGGCCGACACCCCATCGTTCCGCCGCGGCGCCGTTACGGCCGAGGCACTGGAAGTCCCCGGCGGGGGACATGGCGCCGGCGGCTTTGACGACGTCGAAAGCGCCATCCCGGACGCTACCGAAGAGTCCCGCGCCGGAGCCCTCCGCATTCTTGACGTTCTGGGCTCGGCGAAGGCAGTGGTGGATGCCAACGCCGATGAACTCGGCAGGATCGATGCCATCGCCGGCGACGGCGACCACGGCATCGGCATGGAACGGGGAATCGGGGCGGCTGTAGCCGCCGCCGCAGACGCCGTTGCCCGCGGGGCAGGGGCCGCGACCACGCTTCATCTCGCCGGTGACGCGTGGGCTGACAAGGCCGGCGGCACGTCGGGAGCGCTGTGGGGGATGGCGCTCCGCGCCGTCGGTGACGCCCTCGGTGACTCCAAGGCTCCCGACGCGAGCGCCGTCGCCGACGGCGTGGCCCGGGCTGCCGCCGCGATCATGGAATTCGGCAAGGCAAAACCCGGCGACAAAACCCTGGTGGATGTCCTGGTCCCGTTCCGCGACTCGCTCAGCACCGGCGTCAGCGCCGGCCAGACCCTCCGCGAAGCCTGGGACGCGGCAGCTACAGTCGCCGAGCAGGCGGCCGAGGGCACCGCACAGTTGCTGCCGCTCATGGGGCGTGCACGTCCCCACGCCGAGAAGAGTCTCGGTACCCCCGATGCCGGCGCCGTCTCCATGGCGCTGATCGTACGAGCCATTTCCAAAACCCTTACAAAGGAGAACGCATGAGCGCCAAACTGCGCCTGGTCATCGGATCCGACGACGCCGGATTCGAATACAAGGAAACCCTGAAGGCCGACCTTGAGGCGAGCGACCTCGTCGAATCCGTCCAGGATGTCGGCGTGGACGCCACCAGCCACACCCCCTACCCCTCCGTGGCCATTGCCGCGGCCGAGCTCATCGCCGCCGGCAAGGCGGACCGTGCGCTGCTGGTCTGTGGCACCGGACTTGGTGTCGCCATCGCTGCCAACAAGGTCCCCGGCATCCGTGCCGTCACGGCCCATGACAGCTTCTCGGTGGAACGCTCCGTGCTGAGCAACAACGCCCAGGTCCTCACCTTCGGCCAGCGTGTCGTCGGCCTCGAGCTTGCCCGCCGGCTCGCCCGCGAATGGCTCACCTACACCTTCGACGAGACCTCAGCCTCGGCCGAGAAAGTCACTTTGATTAAGGACTACGAGGGTGTCACTTCCTGCTAAGGGCCCCGCGGGCCAAACTCAGCCGAAGGCCATCATCGGCGTCAGCCTCAAGATGTACTTCGGCTACGATCGCACACTCGACTGGTGCCGCGACGTCGCCGGGTTCGCTGCGGGCCACCCCGCAGTGCGCAGCGGCGAGATCGAACTCTTCGCCCTGCCATCCCACCCGGTGCTCGCCGAAGCGGCGCGGGTCCTCGGCGCTGCCGGGGTAGCCTCCGGCGCCCAGGACATCTTCTGGAAGGATGAGGGCGCCTTCACCGGCGAAGTCGGCGGCAAAATCATCGCCGAGGTCGGTGGCCGCTACGCGGAAGTGGGCCACGCCGAGCGGCGCCGGATCTTCGGCGAGGACGATGACGTGATCGGGCTGAAGAC